>NZ_JBFBFF010000001.1:0-873783 GCF_040684035.1 Streptomyces sp. NPDC093018 | reverse complement strand
GACATCATCATGGCCTCCGACATGGCCCGGATGAAGCACCAGGCGATCGTGGGCAACATCGGTCACTTCGACAACGAGATCGACATGGCCGGCCTGGCGAAGATCCCGGGCATCGTCAAGGACGAGGTGAAGCCGCAGGTCCACACGTGGACGTTCGCGGACGGCAAGGTGCTCATCGTGCTGTCCGAGGGCCGTCTGCTGAACCTGGGCAACGCCACGGGCCACCCGTCGTTCGTGATGTCGAACTCGTTCGCGGACCAGACGCTGGCCCAGATCGAGCTGTTCACCAAGCCCGACGAGTACCCGACCGGTGTGTACGTGCTGCCCAAGCACCTGGACGAGAAGGTCGCCCGCCTCCACCTGGACTCCCTCGGCGTCAAGCTGACGACGCTGCGCCCGCAGCAGGCCGCGTACATCGGCGTCGAGGTCGAGGGTCCGTACAAGCCGGACCACTACCGCTACTGAGCACGCGGAGCCGAGAGAGATGTCCGAGCACAACCCGTTCGCGGCGACGGGCCGGGACCCCGGCCTCCCCGGCCGGCTGCTCCGTACGGAGCGGGACGCGCTGATGCCGCTGCTGCGCGCGGCCCCGCGGGAGCGGTTCGAGCTGCGCACCGCCTGTCCCGGCTGGACGGTGCGGCAGGTCCTCGCGCACTGCGGCGCCGCGCTGATCCGCATCGTCGAGGGCCGTCTGGAGAAGGGCGTGTTCCTGCCCGAGACGAACGCCAAGGATGTGAGGGAGCGCGAGGACTGGCCGCTGGAGCGCGTACTGGACGAGCTGGAACAGGGGCTCCTGATGGCCGGCCCGGTCATCGCCCGGCAGGACGACGACCGGCTGGACGCCGTCGCGCTGGGCGAATGGGTGCACGCCGGTGATGTGCGCGAGGCGTTCGGAGAGCTGGGGGCGTACGCCGGGGAGAGCGCGGCGCATGCCCTCCCCCTGCTCACGGCGACCAGCCGCCGGCGCGGAACGCCCGCAGTGCGCGCGTATCTGCCCGACCTGTCGCTGCCGTTACCCCTGGGGAACCCCTGCGCGGAACGCCCCCTCGCCGAGTTCCACGGCGACCTGCCGACGCTGATCCGGATCTACACCGGCCGCCCGCTCGTCGGCACCCGCTATGAGCTGTCGGGTGCCACGGAGAAGGAGCTGTGCATCTACCGGTGAGCGGCTCGCTCTGACGCCGGGTCTCATCGGGTCCTGACGATCTGGAACGCCTCCGCGAGTCGGCCCGGGGGCAGACCGCCCGCATCGGCGTGTTCGGCGAGCCAGTCGCGCAGCAGCCCGGCGAGGTCGTCGAAGTGGGCCGTCTGCGAGGTGTGGATGCGCAGCGCCTCGACCTTGCGTTCGAAGACCGTGGTGACGTCGATGTACGCGTCGGGGGTCGGCCCGGTCATCAGCCACAGCTCGGGCACGATCCAGGGGTCGAGGCCCTCGCTCTTCAGCAGTTCCGGGTGTGCGAAGGGGTTGCGCGCTTCCGGATAGACGGCCCGCAGCGCCGCGTCCCCGACCGCCCGGTGGTCCGGGTGCAGATCCGCGACCCGTTTCCAGTTGATCTCCGGGCTGGGGACGATCGCGCGCTGCGGCCGGACCTGGCGGATCACCCGGCACAGATCGCGGCGCAGCTCGGCGCTCGGTTCCACGAAGCTGTCCCGGTAGCCGAGGAAGCGCACGTCGTGCACCCCGCTGAGCTTGGCCGAGTGGACCTGTTCGGCGCGGCGCAGATCGGCCATGGCCTGGCGGGGCAGCCGTTCGTCGTAGCCGCCGGCGTCGCCGTCGGTCACGATGCAGTACGTCACGCGGGTGCCGTCGGCGATCCAGCGCATCACCGTGCCGCTGACGCAGAATTCGATGTCGTCCGGGTGGGCGGCCACGACGAGAAGACTCTCCGGCGCGCCGCGCTCTGGGGGCTCGGCCCTGAACTCTTCCATGGCGTCAACCCTGTTGGGCGGCCCACCGGCCGGACAAGGCGGGTCCGGTGGCGCATCGACGCCATGACATCAACGCGCCAGACCAATAATTGGTACTCCCCCGATATTTTGGTTTCCCAAAACCAGGTTGGAACCATGTCTCGGAGGCCACCAGCATGTGCAGGATCTTCGGCTCCTTCGCGGTCGCGGCCACCGGCGCGGAGCTGGCCACGGTGTCGGCCCGGCAACGGCACGGGGGGCCGGACGACCGCGGGCTGCGCACCGGCCGCGGCTGGTCCCTCGGCTGCGACCGGCTCGCCGTGACCGACCCGGCGGGCGGCGCCCAGCCCTTCACCCTGCCGACGGCACCGGGCGTGCTGGCCGTACTGAACGGTGAGATCTACAACCACCAGGAGCTGCGCGGACAGTTGACCGGTCGCGGCCACCGGTTCCCGGACCGCTGCGACGGCTCTCTGCTGCCCGCCCTCTATGCGGAGTTCGGCCCCGTGTTCGCCGACCGGCTGGACGGGATGTTCGCGATCGCCGTCCTGGACCTGCGCGAGCGCCGGCCCCGGCTCGTGCTGGCGGTCGACGGGATGGGCATGAAACCGCTGCACTACCACCAGGGCCCGCGCGGTGCCCTGCGGTTCGCCTCCGAGATCCCGGCGCTGCTCGCGTTCGACGGAGTGCCCGCCGCGCCGCGCGAGGACACCCTCGACACCGTCCTGTCCACCAGGACGCTCTTCGGCACGGAGACCGCCCTGCGCGACATCCGCGTCCTGCCGCCCGGGAGCGTCGCGGTGGCCCGTGGCGGCGAGGGGCTGCGGATGCTGCGCTGCGGACCGCGCGCCTCGGCGCCCCGCGCCGAGGGGGCGCCGTCGGCCGCGGACGTGCTGGAGACCCTGCGCCGCGAGGTGCACCGGCTCGCCGACGTCGATCTGCCGCTGTGCGCCCTGACCAGCGGCGGCCTGGACTCCGGCCTGGTGACCGCGCTCGCCGCCGAGCGCATCGAGCCGCTGCACACCTTCCACCTCGGCTACCGCGGCCGCTGGCCCGGCGCCGAGCACACCCATGCGAAGGCCGTCGCCAGACGCGCCCGCACCCGTCATCACCATGTCGCCCTGCATCCCGCCGAGTTGCCCTCGCTGCTGACCCGCACGGTGCGCCATCTGGGCCAGCCCAACGCCGATCCCATCACCGTCAGCACCTACGCGCTCTTCCGGGCCGTGCGCGAGGCCGGGTTCACCGCTGCGCTCACCGGGGACGGCGCGGACGAACTCTTCGGCGGCTACGACCGGATCCGCGCCGCCCTGGCCGCGCCCGCCGGGGCCGACTGGACGGCGGCCTACGCCGATGCGCTGGCGGCCGCGCCCCGGCTGCTGCGGGAGTGGCTCTACACCCCCGAGTACCGGGCGTTCATCGCCGAGCACGGCTCCGCGGCCGACCGGGTCACGGCCGAGCTGCGCGCCTGCGGCACCGAACGGGCCGGAGCGCTCCAGCGGTTCGAGACACATCGCCGACTGCCCGCGTACCACCTGCGGCGCATGGACCATCTGAGCATGGCGTGGGCGGTGGAGGCGCGGATGCCGTTCTGCCAGCCGGACATGGTGGCCCTGGCCCGTCGGCTGCCCGCCGAACTGCGCACCGGGAAAAGGGCGTTGTACGAGGCCGGGCGCGGGCTGCTCCCGGCCGCCACGCTGCGGCGGCCCAAACAGCCCTTCACCCTGCCCCTGTCCGCGATGCTCGCCGCCGACGGGCCGCTGCTGTGGACCCTGCGCGAGCTGCTCTCGCCCGCGCGGCTGCGGCGCACCGGGCAGCTGCGTGCCGACCGGGTGCAGGCGCTGTTCGCCCGGCACGCCGAACGGCCCTCCGACCAGGACGCGCTGGCCCTGTGGGCGCTCGGCGTGCACGAGTTGTGGACCGATGTCGTCCAGGGCCTTCGGGTGTCGGCTGATCTCGCGGCATGATCACCTGGCGCATCCACGTCACGGCGTGAACGCGCAGCGTCCGGACCGCGGTTGGCGCCCTTCGCTTCTGTCACTGTGGAGGAAGCCCCCGGAGCGCCACCCCGAGCCCCGCTGACGCTCGCGGGCTCAGCAGCGCTCCCCCACCGCCAAGGAGCTCGGCCATGAGCAGCCCTCTCTGGATCACCGCCACCCCTCTTGCCAGTGACGGCGAACTGCACATCGGGCACCTCGCCGGACCGTATGTCGCCGCCGACGTCCTCAGCCGCTCCCTGCGCGCCGACGGCCGCCCCGTGCTGTTCACCTCGGGCACCGCCGATCACGCCGAGTCCGTGGAGCTGCGCGCGGCGCGGGGCGGGCGCAAGCCGGAGGAGGTGGCGGAGGGCTTCCGGGCGGCGATCACCGCCGACTGGCTGCGCGCGGGCGTCCGCTTCGACCATGTGGTGCGGCCGGCCCGCGACCGGGGCTACCGGCGGTGGCTCCAGGAACTCTTCCTCGACCTGTACGCGCAGGACGTCATCGTGCCCCGCACCCGGCTCGCGCACTACTGCGAGTCCTGCCGGAGCTGGCTGCACGGCGCGTACGTCACCGGCTCGTGCGGGCACTGCGGGGCGCGCGGCGAGGGCGGGCCGTGCCAGGAGTGCGCCCGGCCCAACGACGGTGAGCTGGTCGATCCGCTGTGTGTACGGTGCGGTGCGCCGGGCCGCCCGCGCCGCTCCCGGCGCCTGTACCTGCCGCTGGAGCCGATGCGTGAGCTGCTCGCGGACCACTGGCGCGGCGCGGGGCTGCCGCCGCGGCTCGCGGTGCTGTGCGAGAGCCTTCTCGAAGACGGGCTGCCCGACATTCCCGTGGGCCGTCCGGGCGAGTGGGGCGTGCCGGTTCCCGTGGACGGCTTCGCCGGGCACCGCGTCGACTCCTGCTTCGAGTCCGCCGCGCTGCAGCTGTTCGGCTACGGCCACGACAAGCAGCCCTTACCCGAACGGGCCCTGCATTTCAGCGGGTTCGGGCACACCTTCTGTCATGTGGTCCTGCTGCCCGCGATCCTGGTCGCGCTCGGTCTGAAGCTGCCCCAGGAGTTCCATGTCAACGAGACGTTCGGCATCGGCGCCGAGGAGCGGGACGGCGGTTCCCCGCTGTGGGCGCTGGACCTGCTCACGGAGTTCGGGGCGGACACCGTGCGCCGCCATGTCCTGACGGCCCGGCCGCAGGGTGCGGCCGACGGGATCGGGCGCGCGGACCTGGAGCGCACCCGCGCACTCCTGGACGGCACCTGGAACAGCTGGCTGAGCGGGCTGTTCGCCGCCGTGCGGGAGGACAGTGCGGGCCGGGTGCCGGACGCGGAGCCCGGTGGCGAGGGCTGGGAGGCGCTGCGCCACCGGCTGCGCAGGGCCGCCGAGGATCTGCGCGAGGCGTACGGGCCCGAGGCGTACGACCCCCGGCGTGTGGTCGCCGTACTGGACGAAGTGGTGCGCTGCACCGCGGACTTCGGGCATGTGAACGGCTTCGAGCGGCACCGGCCGTCCGGTGCGGGGCGTCATCTGCCCGCGCTGGCGGCGCAGTTGGCGGTCGCGGCGGCGCTCACCTCCTGGGCCTGGCCGGTGATGCCGGAGGGCGCGACCCGGCTGGCCCAGGCGCTGGACATGGCGCCCGGCGGTCCGTTGACCCCCGAGGCGCTCGCCCCGCTGTCTGCCGGGACGCGGCTGGCCCCGCCGTCCGGCCCGGTGTTCGGCTTCTGACCCACTGCTCCCGCGCCCGCGGGAGACCTGGTGCCCACCCCTCCCGGCGCGGAGCGGGTGGGCACAGCAGTTTGCGGATCCGTCAGCGAAGGAGTCCCTCCCGTGTCCTTGCGCATCGCCATGCTCAGTGTCCACACCTCGCCCCTGCACCAGCCCGGCACGGGTGACGCGGGTGGCATGAACGTCTACATGGTCGAGCTGTCCCGCGCCCTCGCCCGCGAGGGGGCCCGGGTCGACCTGTTCACCCGCTGCCTGGGCGAGGGCCACCCGCCCCGCGTCGAACTCGCCCCCGGTGTCGACGTCCTGCATCTGCCGGCCGGTCCGCGCCGCCCGTTGCCGAAGGAGACCATGCCGGAGCTGGTGCCGGACTTCGCCCGTGCCCTGCTCGCGGCGACCGCCCGCGACCACTATGACGTGCTGCACTCCCACTACTGGCTCGCGGGACAGGCCGGCACGCTCGTCGCCGAGCGCCGGAACATCCCGCTGGTGCATACGATGCACACCCTGGCCCGGGTGAAGAACGCCTCGCTCGCCCCGGGCGACCGCCCCGAACCCGGCCCGCGCGTCCACGGCGAGACGGCACTCGCCGCTTCCGCCGACCGGCTCATCGCCAACACCGCGGCGGAGGCACGGGCGTTGCGGGAGCTGTACGGGGTGGGCGCCGGATGCACCGATGTGGTGGCGCCCGGGATCGATGTGCGGATCTTCCACCCGGCGGACGGACGGCGGGCGGCACGGGTCCGGCTCGGGCTGCCGCAGGACGCCTTCGTGCCGCTGTTCGCCGGGCGCATCCAGCCCCTCAAGGGCCCCGACATACTGGTCCGGTCGATCGCCGCGCTGCTGCGCCGATCGCCCTGGCTGCGCGGGCGGTTGCTGGTGCCCGTCATCGGCGGTCTCAGCGGAGCGGGGACGCGGGCGCCGGGCGAGCTGCGGGAACTGTGCGCGCGGCTCGGCCTGCTGGATGTGGTGCGCTGCCGGCCCGCCGCCCCTCAGCAGGAGTTGGCCGACTGGTACCGGGCCGCGGATGTGCTGGTGATGCCGTCACGCAGCGAGTCGTTCGGGCTGGTGGCGCTGGAGGCGCAGGCGTGCGGCACGCCGGTGCTGGCCGCGGCGGTCGGCGGACTGCCGGCCGCCGTGCGGGACGGGGTGACCGGAATCCTCGTACGGGGACACCACCCGGACGACTACGCGGGCGCCCTGCACTGGTTCGCACAACACCCCGCACATGCGGCGGGCATGGGCCGCGCCGCCGCGGATCACGCGCGCGGAATGGACTGGCGGTCGACGGCCCGCGGCACACTGGGCAGTTACACCCGTGCGCTGCGGGAGCGGGCGTCCGAGGTGGGGCAGGAGCGGCGGCACGCCCCTGCCCCGGCGGCCGCTTCCTCCCGGAGGTACAAAAGGGCCGCGGTGCCAGCCTAGCATTTTATTTGAGCGGACCAAAGGTGCTGGCTCACCCAAAAAGGATGTCCGGCCTGATTTCTTCGATTGGCCGGATGAAGCTCCTTGTGGTGATTCCATTTGGCACCACCCGTCCCGGCGCTGTCATATCCGCGCCATGGCAGGTCCACGACTTGAGGAAACATGGACTCCGGGTCCAAGGAGGGCGATTATAGAAATGTCTTCGGAACAAGCCCGGCGGCACGGGCCCGAAGACGAAAACCATCGATCACTTCCTGGAGGAAAAGTGTCCGCGTCTTCCCGCACCGCCGGTTTCCGCACCACCGCCCGCCAGTTCGCCCTGGCCGCCCTCGTCTGTACCGCCGTGGCGGGAGGTGCGGTCGCGGCCACCGTCACGGGAACGCACTCCGCGCACCACTCGGTGGCCGACAACAACTGGCCGACCACCCCCAGCCCCACCCCGGCGGACAACAACTGGCCCCTTTCCGCCACGGTCACTCCCGCGGACAACAACTGGCCGGCCGCCGACGCCACGCCCGACGACAACAACTGGCCCTCGGCCAGCGCCGTTCCGGCGGACAACAACTGGCCCGCCACTCCCGCGCCGGCGGACAACAACTGGCCGGCGGCACCCGCGGCGGTCTGACGCGGCACTTTTCCCAGGGCCGGGAGGGATGGGCGACCATCTCCCCGGCCCCGTCCGTCATCCGGCCGCGGAAACCACGGAACGACAGTCGGGGCACAGCCCCTTGAAAACAATATCCGCGTCGTTCAGTTCCCAGTCCGGCAGATCTTTTCGCGGCAGGGTCGGTGCACTGTGCACGACGTTTTCCACTCGCCCGCAATGCACACACAGCGCATGCTGGTGCCGCGGTCCCGCGATTTCGAAGACGGCCGGCCAGCCAGGGCGCTCGAATTTCGTCGCCAGACCCGCTTCCAGAAAATGCCGCAGCATTTCATAGACGGCCTGGGAAGTGAGGGTGCCCAGCCGTTCACGGGCCGCGGCCGTCAGGCCCTCGACATCGAGATGATCGCCCGAGGCGAGCACCTGGAGCACTTCCAGGCGCGGACTGGTGACCCGCAGCCCCGCATCGCGGAGTTGCTGGATCGCCGCCTCGCGCCCCTGAGCCACCGCTTCGCGTGCCATCTTCCCGCCATCTGGTGAGACCAAAAGTTTGAATGCATCGTACCTCTTGGTTCACCGGGTGCGCGGGGCGCGCAGGCGGCGATGGCCGAGAAAGCCCCCGCGCCGGGCGGCGGTGTTCAGTCGAGCCAGCCGAGCCGGGCGGCCCGCACTCCCAGCTCGAAACGGCTGGACGCGCCCAGCTCCTGCATCAGCTCGGAGATCATCCGGCTCACCGTGCGCAGCGAGACGCCGAGGCTGCGCGCGACCTTCTCGTCCTTCATCCCCGAGGCCAGCATGCGCAGCGCCGCCCGCTGCTGTTCCGAGAGCCCGTCCCCGCCCCGCGCGGGCAGCACCTGCTCCCCGTACGGCGTCGCGGTGTGCCAGCAGTGCTCGAACAGTGTCTGGTAGGAGCGCACGATCGCGGAGCCATGGGCGAGGATGGCGCCGGCCGAGCCGTCCTCCGGGTCGACCGGGAGGATCGCGAACTGCTCGTCCGCGATGATCATGTTCATCGGGACGACGGGCGACAGCCGCACCTGGACGCCCAGCTTCGCCTTCATCCGCAGATGCTCAGCGTCCTCGGGCACCGAGGTCAGCCGCTGGCTGAAAATGGAGCGGACCTGGACGCCCTTCTCGATCTGCCGCCGGTCCCGGTCGAGGGCCCGCTCGGGGATCTCCCGGCCCCGGGCGATCGGATGCATCGAGGCGAGGTTGCCCTGGACGGTCACCGTGATGTCCTCCAGCACCTGCTGGATGCGGCGGTAGTCGGAGAGGATCTCGATCTCCACACCGACCGTCTGCGCCAGCGTCTCCGTGCGCAGGAAGTTGCCGGCGAGCGTCTTCAGCGTGTGGTGCGCCCGGTCGGCCTGCTCCAGATGGTTGCGCAACCGGGTGCGCTCGCGCTCCAGCAGCCGCAGTAAGGCGATCTCGGGGGCGATGACCGTGACGACATCGGTCTCCGCGTCGTCCGCCGCGTCGGGTTCCAGGCGGCTGGCGTGCAGTTGACCGGTTCGGACGACCAGGCCGAGGTCGATCAGTTCCTCGCGACATCGCGTGAGGTCGTCCTCCGACAGGCCCATGTCGCACGCGACTCCGTGCAGGCTCGACGCCCCCCGTGCTCGCAGATGCCGGTAGAGAGTGAGAGCCAGATCAGTGGATTGCGTCCCTGCACCGCCACTGCCATTGATCACCGCGACGCGGCCCCCCTTGTGATTGCGCGAAGCTCTCCCATCACACCTTGTCACAGAGGAGGCCATAGATCTCCGATGCTGCTTAGTAATGTGATGCTCGTCACGTGTCAGCGCGGCATACCAGCAGCACGCTTCGCGTCCACTCGTCGAGCCGGTACTGCCGCTCGTCGGCGACACGCAGCCCGGCGGCGCGCAGATCCCGGTGCAGATCAAGGGAGTTGACGATCCATTTGTCGGTCGTCACCAGCGCGGCGCGGCCGCTCGCCGGCTCCGAGCGCTCGATGACGTAGGCGATGCGCTCGCGCATGGCCACCGGGTCGAAGTCCTGCCGCGCCACGGCCCATTCCGTGATCCCGTCGAACCGCGGCACCTCGAACGACCAGACGCGGTGCGGGTGTTCGGCCAGCCCCAGGGCATCGTGTGCGGTGTAGTCGAAGGCGAGCGCGCCGCGCGGTCCGAGGTGCCCGGCGATCTCCCGCAGCAGGCGGGGGCGGGACCACGGGGGGACGGCGGCGATCATCGACCCGGCCATCAGGGCGAGTTGGTAGGGCCGGTGCAGGCGCAGGCGGAGCATGTCGGCGGGGGTCGCGGTGATCCGGTCGCGCACCCGGGGGCCGAGGCCGCGTGACCGGTCGAGCAGCCGGTGCAGGCTGCTCCGGTCCCGGTCGACCGCGTCCACCGTGAACCCTTGGCGCGCGAGGGGCACGGCGAGCCGCCCGGCGCCCGCGCCGAGGTCGAGCACCGGGCCGCCGGTGGTCCTGGCCAGCGCCAGGTACTCCAGGATGTCGTCGCTGAACGGGCCGAGCAGGGCGTCCTGGAGCCATACGTCATCGTCCGTGAGCGGGGCGAGGCATTCGAGGCCGGGCAGCCGGTCGGGGCGGAGCGCGGTGGCGGTGGCGGCTCCCGTGGCGGTCGCGGTGGCGGTTGCCGTTCGGGACGCCGAGGCCGGTGCGGGCGCGGGCCGCACCGGTGTGCCGGTCTGTGTGTGCATCGCTCCTCCAGGTGGCCTCGGCCGCTCCCGGCCGTCCGGGCGGGCCCCGTGCCGCAGGGTGCCGCGCCGCCCGACCATCGTGTCCGGGAGCGCCCGCAGCGGTCCAGCCAGGAGGTATGCGCGTTCACGCCAACGCGTGGGTACGCCAGGGCCGTCGCGCCGAGCGACCGCGGGACTCACACGATCCGCACCGGCCTGAGCCCTCCGCCGGTGAATCCATGGGCCGTGAAGAAGGACCGCGCGGGGTCGTCGTCGCTCTGCAGGGTGACCCGTTGGGTCCGCGCCCGCTGGGGGCGCATGCGCTCGGTGAGCGCGGCCAGCAGCGCGCTGCCGATGCCGCGGCGACGGCGATCGGGTGCGGTGCACAGGGCGTAGATCTCGCCCTGCCCGGCGCCGGGGACACCGCCGGCCGCGGCGCCGACGACCCGCCCGTCGGGCTCCGCCACCACCAGCCAGCCGAGCCAGCCGGGCGCGCCGCCCGGTATCCCCGTCTCGGCGGCGATACGGGGCAGTGAGCAGTTCGTCCCCACCAGCCGGGCCACCTCGTCGGCCGCGAGCACACCCGTCCAGCTGTGCCGTATCACGGCGGCGAGCAGCTGCGAGATCGGGGCGGCGTCCATGGCCACGGCGGACCGTACGTCCACGCTCATCAGGGCAGAACCTCCAGGGGGCGGTCCTTCGCCCCGGTCAGATGCCGGGGCCCGGGACCGAGCAGCACACCGCCGCCAGTCCGGGCAGGCCGACCGTCAGGGCGAGGACGAGCAGGGCGACACCCAGCACCGTGGGGCGCTCGGTGGGGGGTTGAAGGATGCGCCGCATCCGCAGCAGCGCCGACGAGCCGCCCGCCGCGAGGGCCGCGTGCGGTGCCTGTCCGGCCGCGACCGCGTACAGGGCGACGGCCAGCGCCCGGCGCGAGCAGCGGCGCAACGCCCGGTCGTCGGCAGCCATTTCGAGCAACAGCGGCACTTCGTCGCGGACGGACCGGGCCAGCGGCAGCCGCCGGGAGAGCGCCCCGAAGGCCGAGGCGGCGGCCGCGAGAAGGTGGTGGCGGCCCGCGATGTGCGCGCGTTCGTGTTCCAGCGCGGCCGTGAGCTGTTCTCCGGTCAGGGCGTGCACGGCGCCCTCGCTGACCACCACCTGGGGTGCGCGTCCGGGCAGGCAGTAGACGGCGGGCGTGGTGTGCGGCAGCACCGTGGCCCGCAGTTCGGATCGCCAGCTCCCCACCATGCCGAGGAGTTCGGCGTGCCGGGCCCGTCGGCGCCGGAAGTCGAACACCTGCCGCCCGAAGGCCAGGGCGAGGGCGAGCGGGGGGCAGACGGCCGCGGCGAGCCCCGCCCATGCGCGGGCGCTGGGCCGCTCCAGGCCGCTGAGCATGACGGCGACACAGCGTCCGCCGCTGGTGAGGAAGCAGCCTCCGGCGGCCTCCGGGAAGTGGTGGCCCTCGGCGACCGGGAAGAAGAGTTGCAGGACCGCGAGGGACAGGGACGCGGTGAGTACCAGCACCAGCAGTCCCCATAATCCGAGCGTGAGCCGCGGCGCCCGGTGCGCCCAGGAGCTGCGCACGAGGTACCGCGGCAGGATCACCCCGGCCGCGACGGCCAGCATCAGCGGCGGCAGGACGTGATGGAACCGCAGAAGGAACTCCCCGGTGCGGTGGAGGAGTTGGCTCACAACGGTCTCTCCGGTGGCGCCTCGCCCGCGGGCCGGTGCCCCGAGGCACGCAGGGCGGCCTCCAGGACGGACACGTCCTCGGGCGACATGTGCTCCACGAAGCGCTGGAGCGCGGCCTGCCGGTCCTCGGTGCTGCCGAGGGCCTCCTGCATCAGGCTCGCGGTGTACTCCTCGCGGCTGCGCAGCGCCTCGTACAGCCAGGCGCGCCCGGCCTTCTCGCGCCGGAGCATGCCCTTGCGGTGCAGGATGTCCGCGACCGTCATGACCGTCGTATAGGCGACCGGCCGGATCCGGTTGATGTCGTCGACGACCTCCCGGACCGTGGCGGGCCGTCCCCAGTTCCAGAGACGGTCCATGATTTCGGCTTCCAGACCACCGAGCCGTCGCACCTGTTCCCCTCCGCCGCCCGTCACCGAGGCGCTTCACATCGTAGGACAAGCCTTCCGGATACGACATCACCGGCCGCACCCATATACGGGGTGGGGGTATGGTCGAGCCATGGTGTCCTTCAGCAGGCAGCTTGTCGTCGGGGGTCCGCGAACCGGGTGCGCCAGGCTCTGCGGAGCGCGTCTCGGTGAGGCCGAACTGGTGCTGCTGCGCCAGGTGTTCGGCCTGTGTCTGAGTCTCGGCCTGCGGCTGCGCGCCGAGTGCGCGGGGCCGGGGAGAGGGTGAGACACGGGGGCCCCGGGCGGAGCGATCCGTCCGGGGCCCTTCGCCACGAAGGCCGGCCATCAGGCTCGTACGAGCCGGGCGATGGCGGAGGAGGCCTCGCTGACCTTGGTTCTGGCCTGCTCGCCGCCTTCCACGATGGCCTCCGTGACACAGGAGTTGAGGTGCTCGTCCAGCAGGGCCAGCGCGCAGGACTGAAGCGCGGCGTTGGTGGCGGCGACCTGGGTGAGGACGTCGATGCAGTAGGCGCCCTCCTCGACCATGCGCTGTAGGCCACGGACCTGGCCTTCGATGCGGCGCAACCGTCTGACGATGTCGTCCTGGTGGGCCACGGCGGCCTCCCTGTCCTGGTCCGCGCCTCAGCGGTCCGCGGGCGTGAAGCCGCGCAGCCGGAGGCTGTTGCCGACCACGAAGACCGAGGAGAAGGCCATGGCGGCGCCGGCGATCATCGGGTTGAGCAGCCCACTGGCCGCGAGCGGCAGCGCCGCGACGTTGTAGGCGAAGGCCCAGAAGAGGTTGGACCGGATGGTGCCCAGCGTCTTGCGGGACAGCCGGATCGCGTCCGCCGCGACCCTGAGGTCTCCCCGTACGAGGGTCAGGTCACCGGCCTCGATGGCCGCGTCCGTGCCCGTGCCCATCGCGAGGCCGAGGTCGGCCTGGGCGAGCGCGGCCGCGTCGTTGACGCCGTCGCCGACCATGGCCACCGAACGGCCCTCGTCCTGAAGGCGTTTGACGACGTCGACCTTGTCCTGCGGCAGCACCTCGGCGAAGACGTGCTCGGGCGCGATCCCGACCTCCGCGGCGACCGCCTCGGCGACCGCCCGGTTGTCACCGGTCAGCAGGATGGGCGTCAGACCCAGCCCGCGCAGCCTGCGGATGGCCTCCGGGCTGGTCTCCTTGATGGCGTCGGCGACCTCCAGCACCGCGCGGGCCTCGCCGTCCCAGGCCACGGTGATGGCCGTACGACCGGCCGCCTCGGCCCGTGCCTTGGTGTGCGCGAGCTTCTCGGGCAGTGTGATCGCCCACTCGGCGAGCAGCTTCTCGCGCCCGACGAGCACCGCGTGTCCGTCCACGATGCCCTGGACGCCGAGACCGGCGATGTTGGCGAAGTCCTCGGGGGCGGGCAGGGTGCCCACGCGGGCGGCGGCGCCGGAGGCGACGGCCTGCGCGATGGGGTGCTCGGAGGCGTGCTCCAGGGCGCCGGCCAGCCGCAGCACCTCAGTCTCGGACGTGCCGTCGGCGGTGTGCACGGCGAGCAGGGTCATCCGGCCGGTGGTGACGGTGCCGGTCTTGTCCAGGACGATGGTGTCGACCTTGCGGGTGGTCTCCAGGACCTCGGGACCCTTGATGAGGATGCCGAGCTGGGCGCCGCGGCCGGTGCCGACCATGAGCGCGGTGGGCGTGGCGAGGCCGAGGGCGCAGGGGCAGGCGATGATGAGTACGGCGACGGCCGCGGTGAACGCCTCGGTGATTCCGGCGCCGTTGCCGAGCCAGAAGCCCAGCGTGGCGACGGCCAGGGCGATGACCACGGGGACGAAGACCGCCGAGATCTTGTCGGCGAGCCGCTGGGCCGCGGCCTTGCCGTTCTGCGCGTCCTCCACGAGCTTGGCCATCCGGGCGAGTTGGGTGTCGGCGCCGACCCGGGTGGCCTCGACGACGAGGCGGCCGCCCGCGTTCAGGGTGGCACCGGTGACGCCGTCGCCGACCCCGACCTCGACCGGTACGGACTCGCCGGTGAGCATGGAGGCGTCCACGGCGGACGAGCCCTCGACCACGGTGCCGTCGGTGGCGATCTTCTCGCCGGGGCGGACCAGGAAGCGGTCGCCTGCCTTCAGCCGGTCGACGGGCACGAGTTCCTCGCGGCCGCCGCGCAGCACGGTGACCTCCTTGGCGCCCAGTTCGAGCAGCGCCTTCAGGGCGGCGCCCGCCTTGCGCTTGGAGCGGGCCTCGAAGTAGCGCCCGGCCAGGATGAAGGCGGTGACCCCGGCGGCGGCCTCCAGATAGATGTTCCCGGCGCCGTCGCTGCGGGCGATGGTCAGCTCGAACGCGTGCCGCATGCCGGGCATGCCGGCGGTACCGAAGAACAGCGCCCACAGGGACCACAGGAAGGCCGCCGAAGTACCCACCGAGATCAGGGTGTCCATGGTGGCGGCGCCGTGCCGGGCGTTGGTCCAGGCGGCCTTGTGGAACGGCCACGCGGAGTAGGTGACCACCGGCGCGGCCAGCGTCAGGGACAGCCACTGCCAGTTGTCGAACTGGAGGGCCGGGATCATGGCCATCGCGATGACGGGCACGGCGAGGACGACGGCCGTGGTCAACCGCTCGCGCAGCGGCCGCAGTTCGTCGGTCTCGGCCGCGGCGGCCCCGCCGCCGGTTCCCGGTTCGGCGCGGGGCGGCTCGGGTTCGCGCGCGGTGTAGCCGGTGGCCTCGACGGTGGCGATCAGGTCGGCGACCTCGATGTCCGCGCCGAAGGTGACCTTGGCCTTCTCGGTGGCGTAGTTGACGGTGGCCTCGACACCGTCCATGCGGTTGAGCTTCTTCTCGATCCGGGCGGCGCACGAGGCGCAGGTCATGCCGCCGATGGCGAGTTCGACCTCGGCCGCGCCGGGCGTGGTGGTGGTCATGTCTCTGCTCCTCGGAGCTGGTGGACGTACAGAGCCGGGGCGGGGCACAGCGGGCGGGCTGGGCCCCGCCCCGACGTGGGCGGGCCGGGCGGCCGGACCCGACACCTTCAATACCCCCTTGGGGTATCTTCGAACGGGTTCATGTATACCCCCCACCCGTATCCGGCGCAAGCCTGGATACAGTTTGACTTCATACCCCCCAGGGGTATGGTGAGCGCACGGTCGGCCGCACACCGAGCGACCGAGAAGGACGAGGAGTTGGCCATGAACACCGCATTGCGGATCACCGTTTTCGCCGCCGCGCTCGCCGCGACCTTCGGCACCGCCTACGGGGTCGGCAACGCCGTGGGCACCATCACCCCGCAGCAGAAGGGCGGCCACACCGTGCACCACGGGACGACCGGCGGACCCGACGGCATGGCGTCCATGCCCGGCATGAACGGCACGAGCGCGATGCCGGGCATGCGTCATGACGCCGCGCCCGGCGGACTGGAGATCTCCAAGGACGGCTACACCCTCGCGCTGAACACCTCACAGGTGCCGGCGGGCAAGAGGGCGGACCTGAGCTTCTCCATCGTGCGGGACGACACCGGGCGCAAGGTCACCGACTACGAGGAACAGCACGGCAAGGAGCTTCACTTCATCGTGGCCTCCCGCGATCTGACGGTCTACCGCCATCTGCATCCGACCCGTGCCGCCGACGGCACCTGGAGCACGCCCGTGGACCTGCCCCGCGCCGGCGACTACCGCGTCTTCGCCGACTTCACGCCCAAGGGCGCGGACTCGCTGACACTGGGCGCCGACCTCTCGGTCGCCGGTCACCACGAGCCGGTCGAGGCGCCCGCACACAACACGACCGCGAAGGTCGACGGCTACGAGGTGCGCCTCGCCGGCACGCCCGTCGCGGGCAGGCCCTCCACACTGACCGTCACCGTGACCAAGGACGGCCACCCGGTCGGCGACCTCCAGCCGTACCTGGGCGCCTACGGCCACCTCGTCGCCCTGCGCTCCGGGGACCTCGCCTACCTGCACGTGCACCCGTCCGGCGAACCGGGCGACGGTACGACGAAGCCGGGCCCGGAGGTGTCCTTCATGGTGACCACGCCCACCGCGGGCGCGTACCGGCTGTTCTTCGACTTCCAGCACGAGGGGAAGGTCCGTACGGCGGCGTTCACGGTGCACGCCACGGGGACGCGGGGCTCCGGGGCCCACGAGCACTGAGGGGCCGCCGCGCTCACGCGGCGGGCCTGTTACATTCGGGCGCGCCAAATGATCACGCACGGACGGACGGCCGGATGTTCCCGGAGACAGTGCTGCGCACGGACCGTCTGGTCCTGCGCCCGTTCACGGCCGCCGACGCCCAGGACACCCGGGCGAGTTGCTGCGACACGCTCACCCAGCACTGGCTTCCGCTCCCCCGCCCCTACACCCTGGACGCCGCCACCGCCTGGTGCACATCCGTCTCCCACGCCCTGCGCGAGTCCGGTGACGGCATCCACTTCGCCGTCACCGACACCCGCACCGGGCGACTGACGGGAACCGTCGGGCTGAAGAAGACCGACTGGCGGGGGCTGACGAGCGAGGTCGGCTACTGGGTCTCCCCCTGGGCCCGCGGCCACGGCATCGCCGCCGAGGCGACCCGCGCCCTGGCCCACTGGGCGCTGACCGACCACCGCTTCGAACGCCTCGAACTCCGCGCCGCCACCGCCAACACCGCCTCCCGGAAGACCGCCCTCGCGGCCGGCTTCCACCAGGAGGGCATCCTGCGCAACGCCGGGTTCGTGCATGACGGACGGGTCGATCTGGTCCTGTTCTCACTGGTCGCGGACGACCTGAGGGGAAGCCGACCGGATGCCTGAGACGCGCGATCACCGAACCACTCTGACCCGCCTGTGGCAGGCCCACATGGCCGCGCCTTTCCCACCCGGCCTACGGGGCGCCGAGCGGGCCGGTGTCGACATGGTGCTGCTCGACGCGAGCATCGCCGGATGCGTCTCCTCCTGGCTCGACCGCGACGGCTCCCCCGACACGCGGCGCCTGAAGATCGCCGACCGGTGCGTCCTGGACCTGGACCAGGTTCTCCCCCTGCTCACCGAGGCCGAGGAGATCGAGTACTTCCGACGCCTGCGGCGGATGGCCGCCCTCGCGTCACTGCCGGAGAACTGACCCCGGCCCCGCCGCCCGGTCACCTGCAAGGGGCCCGGCGCCGCAGATGCCGGGCCCCTGCGGCAGTCGTACATTCGCGTCCATGGAGGAGAAGCCGCGACGCATCGACCCCGTCACGGACCGGGCCGCCGCCGCGCATCTGCTGGGCTGTGCGCCGGACCAGGTCGGGTACTGCCCGCGCTGCCAGGGGCTCACCCACCGGTACGGCCACGGGGCCCAGGTCATCTGCGCCGCCTGCCGGGCTGCCGAGGCGGCCGCGCGCGGTTGAGCGCACCGTATGCGGCCCGGGGGTCGTTAGCCGTGGCGGAGGCCGCCGGTCGCGGGGGCCGGATGGGGAGGGTCGGCATGGTGAGGGACGAAGGTGTGGGGGACGAAGGTGTGGGGGCGGCCCCGGTGTTCGGGGGTTCGGCGGAGCTGGGTGCGGCGTACGAGGAGTGCGAGGCGGAGGTGCGGCGGTTCGTGCCCCGGCTGTGGACGTTGATCGGCACCCTGTTGCCCGTGGAGGTCCGTCCGTTCGTCCACGCCATCGCCGGCTGGGTGGTGCGGACGGACCGGATCGCCGACGAAGGGCCGCCCGGGGAGCGCGAGCGGCGATTCGCCCGCTGGGAGGCCGGCACCCTGGCCGATCTGCGGTCCGGGCACAGCGTGGACCCGGTACGGCGGGCGTTCGTGGACACCGTGCGCGGGCGGAAGCTCGACCGGACGCTGATCGAGGAGCACCTGGCGGCGATCCGGGCCGACTGCGCGGCCCCGCCGGTGTACGAGTCCTTCGGCGATCTGCGGCGCTATCTGCGCGGATGTTCGGGGGCCACGGCCGAGCTGTGGGCCGCCCTGGTTCAGCCGCAGGGGACGGAGGCCCTGCGGCTGGTGTCGGTGCTGGCCGAGGCGTGTCAGATGGGTGACCTGTTCGAGGATCTGCCGGCCGATCTGGCGGCGGGCCGCTGCTATCTGCCCAGAGCCGACCTGCGCCGGTTCGGACTGGACACCGGTGATCTGCGGGACGAGGCGCTTCGGGAGCGGCTGGACGCGTTCATCGAGGTCCAACTCGGGCACTGGCGCGCCCTGTTGGACGAGGCGGTCCCGGTCACCGGCATGGTCGGGGCGCCGTACCGGCCGTTCGTCCACGCCCTCCTGCTCGGCGCGCAGCTGCACTACGACGAGGTCGCCCTGCTGCGGTCCGAGGTACTGACGGACGGCATCGAGCCGCTGAGCCTGGGCGACGGGGCGCGCCGCCGCCGGGCCCGGCCGGTTCCCGGGACCGTGCCCGGCCATCTCGCGGTGATCATGGACGGCAACCGGCGCTGGGCCCAGGCCCGCGGTCTGCCGGCCTCGCAGGGGCATCACGCGGGCGAACGCGCGGCCCTGCGGCTGGTCAACGCGGCGCTGCGGCTGGGCATCCGGCACCTCAGCGTCTACGCCTTCTCCACGGAGAACTGGGACCGCCCGCAAGGGGAGTTGGCCGCCCTCTTCGACGCCCTCGCGGACGGGATCACCCGGGGCGCGCGATGGCTGCACGGTCTCGGGGTGCAGGTGCGCTGGTGCGGGCGGCGCGACCGGATCGATCCCTCGCTGGCGTCCTCGATCGCGCTGGTGGAGAGCATGACCTGCCACAACGACGTACTCATGCTCACCGTCTGCGTGGACTACGGCGGCCGGGACGAACTGACCGCCGCCGCCCGCGCGTTGGCCGCCGAGGCGGTGGCGGGCACGATCCGCCCCGAGGACATCGGCCCCGCCGATCTCGCCCGGCATCTGTACGTGCCCGAGCTGCCCGACGTCGACCTCCTGGTGCGCACCTCGGGCGAACAGCGGATCAGCAACTTCCTTCCCTGGCAACTCGCCTACGCCGAGCTGTACTTCGACCCCGCTCCCTGGCCCGAGTACGACCTGACCCGGCTGCGCGACGCCGTCACCGCCTACACGGCACGCGAGCGGCGCTACGGCGGGGACGGTGACAGGGGCAGCAGCGCCGGTGTGCCCGCCCAGGCCGACGGTGAGACGCCGGTCCGGGCGGGTTGAACGGATGCCCTCAGGTCGTACGGACACCTGTCCCGGACGACCGGTCACGCCTTCGGCGGGGTGTAGACGCCCTCGGCGGTCATGTACCCCAGCACGGTGTCCGTGGTGAGGCCGGCCGCACCGAAAGTGCTGGTGAACGCCTCCACCACCTCCGGTGTGGGCCGCAGCGGTACATCGGTGACCCGGACCTTCATCGGCCTGCCCAGCGGGACGCTCTCCGTGCGCAGCACCGCCTTGTCCCAGCCCGGCCGGACCACCGCGGGATGCCCGACCTCGACTCCGTTGGCCAGTGCCTTGCCGGACGCCAGTCCGTCCTGGAGGGCGCCGCCCAGGTCGGTCACCTGTACGGTTCCGTCCGGAGTGCGGATCTGGACCCCGCCGTCGAGCAGGCCGTCACCATGGGCCTGCCGGGGGTCCGCCAGTGATGGGTCGCCCTGCCCGGACCGTACCGGGAACCGGATCGCTCCGCCCTGGGCGTCCTTGACCGACTGCGCCGGGGCCACCGCCTCCACCACCGCCTGGAAGCGGTCGAGCAGCGCCTGCGCCTGCGCGGTCCAGCGGACCTCGACCCAGCCGTCGGAGACCGTGCCCAGGGTGCCTGGCGCGGCGGTGGCGGCGGACGCCGCACCCGTGAAGTGGGCCAGTAATGGCGCGGCCATGGCCGCGCCCAGCATCGAACGTCGCGTCGCGCTCATCGATCTGCCTCCATCCTCACCCGGACCGCGTGCGCGGCCCGAGCAGATGGTGAGGCCACGGGGGCACGTCGGCCGAGAGGACGGAGAGCAAACCATCCGAACGTGTGTCCTTTCCCTTCGTTCCGTGGAAGTAACCGGTCTCTTGTGTGCTTGCGGAAACGAAGCAAGGGCATTCGGTGGCCAGGAGGTTGATAGCGATGGTTCCCCTGATTCTGGTTCTCCTTCTGGCCCTGATCCTCTTCGGCGCGGGTTTCGCACTCCAGGCGCTGTGGTGGATCGCGGTGATCGTGCTCGTGCTGTGGCTGCTGGGCTTCGTCGTCCGGCCCTCCGGGAGCGGTGGCCGCCGGGGGCGTTGGTACCGGTGGTAGACGAGAGAAGACGGGCCGCGAGGCGGTAGGCGACGAGGACGTCACGGTACTCCCGGCCGGGGGCGCCCCGGCCGGAGACGTCCTCCACCACCCGCCCGGCGCCGCGCCCGCCGCCCTCCACGGCGTGCCCGGCGCCCTGACCGACATCCTCGACGGCTCTGCCCGCCCTGGCGCCCAGTTCGCCCAGTTCGCCCACGGCAAGGTGGGCCCCGCCGCCGACGTCCCGCACCCGAGATCCCCAGGTGCACCCGCCCGAGGACGACATCGGCGCCCGCGTTCAACTTCAGCGGGTCCGCACGTCAACGGCGCACGCGGGAGCGCGCGGCGCGGAGGCGGCGCGGGTCCGGTGTGCCGGACGGGTGGCGGCGGCGGACGCCGCGCCCCGCCGACCGTGCGGGCCGGCCGGTGCCGGTCAGGACGCGAACGCGTCCACCCCGGTCAGCTCGGCCGACAGGGTCCACAGCCGGGCCGCCTGCTCCGGGTCGATCGCCCAGTCCTTGACGCCTTCGCGCTCGCCGGTGTCCGGGGCGGGCCCGGCGATGTCGCAGTCCTCCAGGTAGAGGCCGCCGAGACCGTCGAGCTGCGGGGAGGTCGCCGCCCAGACCTGGGTGGCCGCGCCCTGCTGCGGGGTCTTGAACACCTCGGGGTGGAGCAGGTTGCCGTGCTCGTCGATCCAGCCGCGCTCGACCATCTCCTCCTGGGCCAGGTGCCGTTGGAGCGGCGTGAGGATGCCCCCGGGGTGCAGGGCGAAGGCGCGGACCCCGGCATCGCGGCCGAGCTTGTCGAGCTGGACGGCGAACAGGACGTTGGCGGTCTTGGCCTGGCCGTACGCCTCCCACTTGTCGTAGCCCTGCCGCCAGTGGATGTCGTCCCAGCGGATGCCGGAGGTGTGGTGGCCGAGCGAGGACACGGAGACGACCCGGGCGCCGCCCGGCGCGATCGCGGGCCACAGCCGGTTGACGAGGGCGAAGTGGCCGAGGTGGTTGGTGGCGAACTGCGCCTCCCAGCCGTCGCCCACCCGCGTCTCGGGGCAGGCCATGATCCCGGCGCTGTCGATCACGATGTCCAGGCCGCGCCCGGAGGCGAGGAACCGTTCCGCGAACCGGCGCACGCTCTCCAGGTCCCCGAGATCCAGCTCGTCCACCTCGACACCGGCCAGCCCGGCCAGCGCCTGCTCCGCGGTCTCCGGGCGACGCGCCGGTACGACGACCCGGGCGCCGGCCTTGACGAGCGCGCGTGTGGTCTCCAGCCCGATCCCCGAGTAGCCCCCGGTGACCAGGGCGAGTTTGCCGCTGAGGTCGATGCCCTCCAGAACCTCGTCGGCGGTGCTGGTGGCGCCGAATCCGGACCCGATCTTGTGCTGTGCAGTACTCATGCCCGGAACGCTACGAATTGGAGTGCTCTCTAAGTCAAGCGGCACACTGAGCCGTCGTCCTCGCGAACCTCAAGCGGCCCCTCACGGACGGCCCGTGCCGGTCACGGAACCAACTGCCCGGCACTCTAGGGTGATCGCCATGCCGATACCCGTACACGCCCTCGCCCACCGGCCGTTGACCGCGGAGGCCGTCGCCGAACTGGTCGCCCTGCCGTACGCGCTCCCCGTGGACGAGGACGACGACGCCGCCGTCGAGGCGGAGCTGCGGCGGCGCGGCTGGCAGTGGGAGGACCTGGTGTGCGAGTCGTTCCGCACCGGGCACGGGCATGTGCTGTGCAGCGATGTCTTCAGCCCGTTCGGAGAGCTGAAGGCGCGCGCCTTCCTCGTCTTCGGGGAGATGTACCCCGTGGACCCGGACGACGAGAGAATGGTCAACGGCACCTGGCTGAACGGGTACATGGAGGGGTGGGAGCAGCTGCCCGGCTGGCGCGGCACACGGCCCGCCACCGATCAGGACTGCGAGGCCGTCCTCGCGCAGGCGGCGGGGGCGGTCACCGAGGTGCTCGGCACGGCCCCGGAGCGGACCCTGCGCTCCGCGCACACCACGGCCCACGGTCCGGCGCTGACGCACCGCGTCTGGCGCACCCCCACCCACGCTCTGATCCTCGGCCCCTCCGCCGACGAGGGCCCCTACGGCTACCTCACCCACCTCCAGCTCTCCGCCACCCCCCTCTCCTGCGCCCCTGACCTGCCACCCAGCCCCACCGAGGACACGGGCGGACCGGCCACCGCCGACGATCAGCCCCTGGCCGCCTGGATCACCGCCCACACCAACGGGTGACAGCGGCACCCGCCCGCTCCACCTCAACGCCGCCGCGCGACCGTCACCCCGTCCCGCACCGGCAGCATCACCGAATCCACCCGCTCGTCCGCTGCGATCAGATCATTGAGCCGCCGCATCGTCACATAGCGATCCTCCCGGTACGCCGGGTCGAGGACCCGCCCGCCGAGGAAGACGTTGTCCAGCACCACCAGGCCACCGGGACGCAGCCGGGACACCAACTCCTCGTAGTAGAACGGGTAGTTCTCCTTGTCCGCGTCGATGAAGGCGATGTCGACGACCGGTTCGGGAGCCAGCGCGCGCAGCGTCTCCAGCGCCGGGGCGATACGCAGGTCGATCCGATCGGCGACGCCCGCGCGTTCCCAGTACGGCCGCCCGATCGCCGCCCACTCCTCGCTGACGTCGCAGGCCAGCAGCCGTCCACCGGCGGCCAGGCCGCGGGCGATGCACAGGGACGAGTAACCGGTGAAGACGCCGACCTCGACGGCGAGACGAGCGCCCGTCAGCCGGGTCAGCATGGTGAGCAGGGCGCCCTCGTCGGCGGAGACCTGCATATGCGCGGCGTCGCCGGCGGCCTCACGGGTGGCGAGGGCCAGTTCCCCGAGGATGTCGTCTGCCGGAGTGTGATGGGCGAGCAGGTACTCGCCGACGAGGGGGTGGGTCGGGTCCAGGTCGCCGCCGTACAGCGGAGCCGTCCACTCGACCGTGATCCGCTCCTGGGCGGCGAAGCGCACCAGATGGCGGGCGATCACGTCCTCGACCCGGGCCAGTCGCTCCTCGCCGGGCGCACTGGCGGTCAGCTCAAGCCGGTCCGGGGTGGGCGTGAGCGTGCAGGTGCCGGCGGTGACCGTGATGGTGCCGCGACCGTCGGGGGTGAGTGTGGCAGTGGCTTTGTGGTCCATGTGGGAGACGAGTTGCTTGATGTAGCGGGCGGAGCGCGCGGTGGCGACATGGGCTGTGGACAGGGGCATGGAACTCCTTGGTGACGGCCATCCGGTTAAGTGGCGAGATTTGTCGCCACTTCCTTGACGCAGGATTCTGCGGCCCCCGCGGCGAAGTTGTCAAAAGCATTTAGTTTCATAGACACTTCCCCTCATGGCAGCGCAACAGCCACCCGACGACGCCCCCGAGAACAGCTACGACGAGCAGGGCCATCTGGTGCTGCACTCGACCGCGCAGTTCAAAGCCCTCGGGCACCCGATACGGCATCGCATGGTCAATCTGCTGCGCCAGCGCCCCGCGACGCTGCGCCAGCTCGCCGGTGCGCTCGGGATGAGCAAGGGCACCATCGGCTACCACGTACGGGTGCTGCGCGAGGCCGGGCTCGTGCGGCTCGCCGAGACCCGTCAGGTGCGCGGCGGCACCGAGCAGTACTTCGCGCTGGTCAGCCGCACCTTCACGATGGATCCGGAGGGTACCGGCGGGGCCGAGTTCCTGATCAGGGCCGCACTCGACGAGATGGTGCCGAGCGAGCCGGGACAGGCGTCGGACACGGTGCTGCGCCATCTCTGGCTCAGCGACGCCGAAGCGCACGCCCTGGAGGAGCGGGTGCGTGCGCTGGCCGAGGGTCCGCATCCGGCGGACCCCGCGCACGGGGCACCGTACGGACTGCTGATCAGCCTCTTCCGGGCCGATGTGCCGAGCCTGCCGCCGGACGACGCGGACTGACCGGGCGGCTGCCCCCTTCGAGGCGCCGGTCCCTGCGAGGGGCCCGCGCATGACGGCAGGGCCCGCGATCCGGTGGATCGCGGGCCCTGGTCGGACTCCCCTGTGGGTGCTTCGCACTCGCTACTTGGCGGTGTCCTCGTGGGACAGTTCGAGGTCGAAGTCCGTGGTGCCGCCCGCGTCCACGCGGACGGAGGTGGCGACCGGGGCGTACCCGCTGGCGATGACGGTGTACTCACCGAGGTCGAGGTCGGTGAACCCGTAGGCACCGTCGGCGCCGGTGGTCGCGGTGCCGAGCACATTGCCGGCCGCGTCCAGCAGCGTCACCTTGGCATCGCCGAGCGGCCCGCCGGTGGCGGCGCTGATGACGCCGTGCAGCTGGGCACCG
Organism: Streptomyces sp. NPDC093018; assembly: GCF_040684035.1. Taxonomy (NCBI): domain Bacteria; kingdom Bacillati; phylum Actinomycetota; class Actinomycetes; order Kitasatosporales; family Streptomycetaceae; genus Streptomyces; species Streptomyces sp. NPDC093018. Next base: position 848,986 of record NZ_JBFBFF010000001.1, on the reverse strand, counting down.
GCTTCGAGACGGATCTCGCAGGGCTCGGCCGCACCCGGGGCGACCTCGACGGGGACGGCGGCCGGACGGTAACCCGGCGCGTTCACGGCGAGGGTGTAGCTGCCCGGGACCAGGTCCGCCAGCGAGAAGCCACCGTCGGCGGCGGAGGTCGTGGAGGTCACGACCTCACCGCGCAGGTCGGTCGCGACCAGCAGGGCGCCCGGCAGCGGGTTGCCCTGGGCCGCGTCCCGGACGGAGCCGGCGAGCGCGGCGCTGCTGCCGCCGAGGACGAGATCGCAGACCACCGGCTCGTCGCCGACCAGCACGGTGACGGCCTGCGGCTGACGGGCACCGGCGGCGCCGATCAGCACATAGGTGCCGGCGCCGGGCACCGACACCGTGTAGGTGCCGTCCACACCGCTGACCGCGCGGTCGAGCTGCCGGCCGCGGACGTCGATCAGGGTGACCGCCGCCTGCGGAACCGGGGCGTCCGCGCCGTCGAGGACCCGACCGCGCACGAGCCGCCCCGTGGCGGGCCCGGATTCCACGGCCACCGGAGCGTCCTCGACGAGCGGGACGGCGGGCGCCTGGCCGCTGTCGGCCGCCACGGCGTTCACCTGGGCGTCCTTCACATCGGCGGCCTCGGCCTGGGTGCCGTTCGCCTCGGCGGCGCGGGCCTCCAGGCCGGAGACCTTGCGCAGCGGCACCTCCTTGGTCCACACCGCGACCAGGAAGCCGAGCACCATGATGGCCGCGGCGCACAGGAACACCACGTGCATGGCGTCGGTGAAGCCCTCCTTGAAGGGCTGGGCCAGCCGCGGGTCGAGCTGCTGGATGAAGGAGGAGTCGTCCAGCACGCCCGAGCCGCCGCCGCTCGCCGCGGGGTGCTTGAGCATGTCCAGCACGGGCGCGTTCGCCGGGTCGGCGCGCACGGCGGGGTCGTGCAGGGCGGCCTGGAACGCGGGCGTCTGGGCGGCCGACCGGAACGCGGAGCTGATCTTGTCGCCGACGGTGCTGAACAGCACGGACAGGAAGATCGCCGTACCGGCGGTGCCGCCCATCTGCCGGAAGAAGGTGGCCGACGCGGTGGCGACGCCCATGTCCTTGGGCTCGACGGAGTTCTGCACGGCCAGGGTCAGGATCTGCATACAGCCGCTGAGGCCGAGGCCGAACAGCGCCATGTAGGCCATGGTCTCCGGCAGCGGGCTGTCCCACTGGACCCGGTAGTGGAACAGCAGCATGGCGGCGACCAGCAGCACCGTGCCGATGATCGGGAAGATCTTGTACTTGCCGGTCTTGGAGATGATGCGGCCGACCACCATGGTGCCGGCGATCATGCCCACCATCAGCGGCAGCATCAGCAGGCCGGACTTGGTGGGGCTGACGCCCTTCACGATCTGGAGGTACAGCGGGACCATCATCATCCCGCCGAACATGCCCATACCGATGAGCACGGACAGCAGGCTCATCTTGCTGAACACGGAGCTGCGGAACAGGCGCATCGGGATCAGCGCCTCGTCGCCCATCGCCCGCTCCACGAAGACCCAGGCGATCAGGCCGACCACGCCGACGGCGTAGCAGACGTACGAATTGGTGGAGGTCCAGCCCCAGGTCTGACCCTGCTCGGCCACCAGCAGCAGCGGCACCACGCCGATGGCGATGGTGAGCGCGCCCCACCAGTCGATGCGGTGCTCGCGCCGGGTGTGCGGAAGGTTCAGCACCTTGGCGACGACGAAGAGCGCGATGATGCCGACCGGGACGTTGACGAGGAACACCCAGCGCCAGCCCGCGATGGCCAGGATGCTGCTGCGACCGGCAAGGAAGCCGCCGATCAGCGGGCCGAGGACGCTGGAGGAGCCGAACATGGCGAGCATGTAGCCCTGGTACCGGGCGCGCTCGCGGGGCGGCACGATGTCACCGATGATCGCGAGCGCCAGCGACATCAGACCGCCGGCGCCGATGCCCTGGAAGGCGCGGAAGGCCGACAGCTCGTTCATCGAGGTGGCGAAGGAGCAGGCCGCCGAGCCGGCGATGAAGATCGTGATGGCCGCGAGGAAGAAGGGTTTGCGGCCGTAGAGGTCGGAGAGCTTGCCGTACAGCGGGGTGCTGATGGTCGACGTGATCAGGTAGGCGGTGGTGACCCACGCCTGCGCGCTGAGTCCGTGCAGATCGTCCGCGATGGTGCGGATCGAGGTGCTGACGATGGTCTGGTCGAGGGCGGCGAGGAACATGCCCAGCATGAGACCGCTGAGGATCGTCATGATCTGGCGGTGCGTCAGCCGGCCGGCCGGTGGCGGCGGCGACGCGGATATCGCTGTTGTTCCCCCGCGGGCCGGGGACGCGGACATGGTCATGCGTGCAGATCTCCTTGCCTCGCCTCGCCCACCGGGTGCTGCCCGGTTCCGAGGCTCGTATACGTGCTGTCCACCAGGTCGTCGTTGAGGCGCTTCAGCAGACGGGTGAGAAGGGTGCGGTCCTCGACCGGCCACGGTTCGAGGAGTCGGGTCAGCTCCGCCTCGCGGCGGTGTACGGCGCTCTGGTACGCGGCGCGACCGGCCTCGGTCGCGCTGAGCAGCGAGCCGCGCCGGTCCTCCGGGTCCGGGTGGCGTTCCACCAGGCCGCGGTCCACCAGCGAGCGCACCTGCCTGCTGACCGTCGACAGGTCGAGGAAGACGTCCGCCGCGAGATCGGTCGCGCGGCACCGGCCGCAGGTCACCAGCCGGGCGAGCAGCACACGGTCGGCGGCCCCGCACTCGAATCCGGCGCGCTGGGTCCAGGCGGCGAAGAGCCGCATGAGGCGGACCATCTCGGCGCCCAGGCCCGACGCGGCGGCCTCGGCGCCCATGGTCTCCGCGATCGCCGGAGCCTCGGCACCCACGGTCTCCGCGATCACCGCGGCCTCGGCGCCCACCGCGTCGGCGATCGCGGTCGCGGTGTACGCCGCCCCGGCGGACGGTGCGTCGTCCGTACGTGCGTCGTCCGCCCGCACGGCATCCGTCCGTACGGCGCCCTCATGGCCTCTGCGGCTCTCTGTGCCGATCATCACTCACATTCCGTTGCTTGCGGCTACCAAGTGAGTGTAGGGCCTGGCCGACGCCACCTGTACGCCGGTGTCCGGTCATGGTTCGGCAATACGACGGCCTGCGCGGTGGGGGGAGCAGGGTACCCGGCCAGGCTGTGTGCCCGGACCGCGCGCGCCGCCGGCCGGGCATCGCGGCACGGGCCCCCTGCCGGGCGGAACGCGCTCTGGGGTGACCGCTGCGGCGCCCCCACCCGTGGGGCACGGGAGGCGCCGGACGCGCACGCGCGGGTGAGGGCGGGGGTGTCACGCGGTCCGGATCGGGCCGGGTGCGAAGGGCGCGCGATGTGTCGAGCACCTGTTGTCCCTCGTTCCCGGAACGTTCAACTCACCTCCCTGTCAGGGTCCTTCGGCGCACGCCCACGGTCCTTGCGGTCCCGAAGGGGTAAGACGACGTTGCTCGGCCTGCTGCTGGGGCTCGCCGCCGCCGACGGGGGCACTCTGGAGATCCTCGGTGTGCCGGTCGGGCGCGCTCTTTCGGCCGTTGACGGAGTGGCCGGATTCGTCGACGGGCCCGGCCTGTACCCCTCGTCGACCGCCCGGCAGAACCCGGCCGCGCTGGCCGCACTGCGCGGGCGCGACGCGCGCACGGCGGGGATCGGGGAGGTGCTCACCGAGGTCGGTCTGCGCGATGTCGCCGACGACCGAGAAGCCGCTCGCGGCGCGGTGGGACAGCTGGAAGTCCGAGCAGCACCTGACCGGGCCGAACGCGGTGCCCGACTACGCCAACCCGGCCCAGATGAACCACTAGATGAACCACTACACGTGGTACCAGACCCACAACTGGGCCAAGCCCTACCCCGGTGAGAAGAAGCTGTACGCGCCGAACGACGTCCCGGGCGCGTACATCCCGTCGTCGGAGAACGACGGCTGACGCACCCGACCGGGCATGAAGAGGCCCCCGGCCGGTGTCAGCGCCGGCCGGGGGCCTTCTCCCTGTTTCCGGTGGGGTGCCCCGGTGCAGGGTTCATCCATGGCTGATCCTTCCGCAGGAGCATGGCCGGCCGGCTATCGAGTCCGCCCCGCCACCACCGCCGACACCGACGCGGTGCACCGCCTGGTCGGCGCGGGCGAGCGCGCGCTGCACGGCCTGGCCGCGACCGACGCCGATCGCATCGCGGCCGATCTCGGCATGGCCGGGGCCGCTGCGGCGTGTGACACGGTGCTGGTCACCGGTCCCGCAGGGGATCCGGCCGCATGGGGCTGGGTGCGGGGGCGGCGGGCCACCGTCCATGTGCATCCAGAGCACCGCGGTCGGGGGCTCGGCACCGCCCTGCTCGCCTGGTCCGAGGCGCGGGCCCGGGAGCTGGGCGGCGACCGGTTGTCCCAGACGGTCTCCGACAGCGATCTCGCGGCCGCGGCACTGCTGCGCTCGGGCGGGTACGTCAGGGTGGTCACCGAGTGGCTGCTGGAGATGCCGCTGCCCGGCGAACCGGAGGTTCCGGAGCCGCCCGCGGGGATCACGGTGCGGGCGTTTCGCGCGGGCGACGAGGAGTCCGCGTACCGGCTCACCGAGGACGCGTTCGACGAGTGGCAGCAGCGGCGCAAGCCGTACGCCGAGTGGGCGCGGCTCACGGTCGGGCGGGCGACGTTCGCCCCGTCGGCGTCACCGCTCGCCTTCGAGGGCGATCGGCTGGTCGGTGCGGTGCTGTCGCTGGACGCGGGGGGCCTGGACGGCGGCGAGGGGTACGTGGACGGGGGTGAGGGGTACGTCGAGCGGGTCGCCGTCCGCCGCGATCAGCGCAACCGGGGTATCGCGCGGCTGCTGCTGCGCGAGGCGTTCCGCGCCTTCTACCTCCAGGGCAGGCGCAGTTGTGTCCTGTGGACGCATTCGGACACGGGAGCGCTGGCGCTGTACGAGCGGATCGGGATGACGGTGCGACGCAGTTCCACGGTGTACGGCAAGGCGCTCACCGTGGGATAGCCGACCGAGGGGCTTCCGGTCTGCCCCCGCTCGCGCGCTGGTGCTGGCCCCCGTACCGGTCCGGCTGCCAGCCGGAGTGATCGTGTCGTGGGTGATCTCTACCGTGGTGCGCATGGCAATTCCTTTACTTTCACCCGCGCTTCGCAGAGGTACCGCGCTCGTGGCCGGGGCCGTCACCTTGGTCCTGCTCGCCGCGCCCCTGGCCGCCGCCCGGGCACCGGACACGTCCCGGGCGTGCGGCACGCACGAGGCGGTACGGCGGTCGGTGCACCGGCTGGTCACCGCGGACCGGATCGCCGGAGCCGCGGTCCTCGTCGACGGGCGTGCCGCAGCGCCGGGTTGCGCGCGCTGGTCCGTCACGGACGGGGTGGCCGACCTGCGCACCGGCCGCCGTACGAACACCACGGACCGGCTGCGGATCGGCAGCATCACCAAGACGTTCACCGCCACCGTGGTCCTGCAGCTCGCCGCCGAGCACCGGCTGTCCCTGGACGCCCCGGTCGAGCGCTATCTGCCCGGCCTGATCCAGGGACATGGCTACGACGGCCGCCGGATCACCGTCCGCCGGCTCCTCCAGCACACCAGCGGTCTGCCCGACTACCTCGAAGCACCCGAGTGGGCGAACCCGGAAGCGCTGCGCCGTCGCCACTTCGAGCCGCGCGAACTCATAGCCGCTGCGCTCCGGTTGCCGCATCCGGAGCAGTCCTGGCACTACGCGACCACCAACTACGTCGTCGCCGGGCTGATCGTCCGGGCGGTCACCGGGCACTCGCCCGAGGCGGAGATCACCCGGCGCGTCATCGTGCCGCTCGGGCTGCGCGACACCTACTGGCCCGGCGACGACCCCCGGATCCAAGGCCCCCATTCCCAGAGCTACTTCACGGACGCCGCGGGCCACCGGGTCGACGGCACCGACTGGAACATGACCTTCGGGGACGTCGGCGGTGCCCTGGTGTCCACCCCGGAGGACCTGACACGGTTCGCCACCGCGCTGTTCGGCGGGCGGCTGCTGCCGGCGGCCCAACTCGCCGAGATGCGGCGCACGGTGGCCGCCGACCCCGACCGGCTCTGGCCCGGTGCGCGCTACGGACTCGGTCTGATCACGACCCCGCTGTCCTGCGGCGGCGCCTGGTGGGGGCATGCCGGGACGGTACCGGGCGGGCACCGGGCGCTGGTGGCCGAGGGACCGGGTGGACGCAGCGTCGCCGTGGCACTGAACGAGATACCCGCGACGCTCCAGGCCGAACTGGACTTCCTCGACGTCGTGGACAAGGCCTTCTGCGACGAAGGCTCCCCCAATGGAAGGACAACCGCATGACCACCTCCCTCGCGGGCGACCTGCGCCGTGGCCACCGCTTACGCGGGCTCATGGCACGGACCGGTCCGGTGGCCGCGCTGTGCCTGGCCGGAGCGCTCACCCTGAGCGCCGCCCCCGCCGCCCCCGCCGCCTCGGCGGCACCCGCCGATCCCCTGGCCCGCTACCACCACCAGCACCTCACCTGGAAGAGCTGTCTGCTCGGCCCGGACGACGAGACCGGCAAGGAACTGGAGCAGGCGGGCGCCCAATGCACCGAAGTCACCGTGCCGTTGGACTACACACACCCCGACGGCCGGACGATCACCGTCGCGCTCTCCCGGATCCGGGCCACCGACCCCGCGCACCGCATCGGCGCGCTCGTGCTCAACAGCGGCGGTCCCGGCGGGCAGACCATCGGTGATCCGCCGTGGGTGCGCAAGGCGATGAAGGACGTCGGCGGCCGGTACGACGTGGTGGGGGTGGATCCCCGCTTCGTGGGCCGCAGCACCACGCTGGACTGCGGATGGCCGACCGGCAGCATGATCCGCGGGGCGGGCAAGGACCGTGCCGACTTCGATCGCATGACATCCTTCTCCGCCGACCTCGCCCGCCGCTGCCGCACCCGCGCGGGCGACCTGGTGCCGTACGCCAGCACCCGCGACACCGCCCGCGACATGGATGTCATCCGGGCCGCGCTGGGCGAGCGCCGGATCTCCTATCTCGGCTACTCGTACGGCAGTTACCTCGGCGAGGTGTACACCACGATGTTCCCCGGCCGCACCGACCGGGTGGTCCTCGACGGTGTGATCGACCCCGCCCGCTACGGTCCCCGGCTGCTGCGGGGCACGGAAGCCGCCGGGAAGCACGCCCTGAGCGACTGGGCGGACTGGGCCGCCGCCCGCGACAAGGACTACGGCCTGGGCCGTACCGGGAGCGCGGTCCTCGCGACGGTGGAGGCGATCCAGTCGGCCGCCGAGCGCGCTCCGCTGCGGGTGGGCGAGTACCGGGTGGACGACCAGATCGTCCCCACCGTCATGTTCAACGGCCTCTCCCAGGACAACCCCTCGGCCTTCGGCGACTTCGCCCAGGGGGTGCGGGACCTGCGGCGCGCCGCCGAGGGGCACCCGGTGTCCCCGTCCCCCTGGCTGGCCGACGTGCTCCAGTTCCTGCTGACGGGACACGACTCCGGGTACGGCAGCGCGCAGACGGCGATCCTGTGCGCCGACGGGGCCGCGCCCCGCGATCCGGAGTCCTACTGGCGCGATCTGCGGCGGGCCGATCCCGAGGACCGGCTGTTCGCTCCCGTCACGAACAACATCAACGCCTGCGCGTTCTGGGCTCCTCCGCGCGAGGCACCGACCACCATCCGCACCGACCTCCCGGCCCTGCTGGTCAACGCCACCGGCGACCCGCGCACCCTCTACTCCGGCGCCGAGACGGTCCACCGCGGCTGGCCCAGCTCCCGCCTGATAACCCTGCACGACGCCGATCAGCACGCCGTGTTCGGGATCTTCGGCAGCGCGTGCGTGGACGACGCGGTGGACGCCTACCTCGCGACCGACCGGCTGCCGGCCGCGGACATCTCCTGCCCCCGGGGCCGTTCCTGACGCGTCAGGAACGCATCAGCACCTCGTCAGGGGCCGCTGCCATCCTCTTCTTGTGAACGGAACGGGGCACCGCCCCGGACCAGGAACAAGGAGAGGTGCCCGGAGTGGCTTATCGGGGACCGAAGAGCTCGCCTCGAGGTCGGATCCTTATGGGGTCCACGCAGGTTCAAATCCTGCCCTCTCCGCCAGTACGGTCCGGTTCCGGTCATCGCCCGGTACCGGGTGCGGATTCGTCCTGGTCCTCGGCCTCCGGCGGCGGGGACCAGGGCGGCTCCAGGGGCGGCGGCCCCTCCCAGGCGCCGCGGAGCATCTCCTTGAGGGTCTTCGGCGGGGTCTCCTTCTCCTCGTGCACATGCATGAGACGGGCGGTGCTCACCCGTATGTGGCACTGGTGTCCCCGCAGCCCGACGAGGACCACCCACGAGCCGTCCTGGGCGAGAAAGGCGTGCCGCGCGGGCTGGTCCCCCGGTTTGGCGTGGCGGGTCAGAGTGGTGGGCAGGTAGTGCAGCGCCGCGTCCTCGGCCACGGCGGCGATCCTGGCCTCGTCCCCCTTGACGCGGTGCGCGGCCGCCAGCTTCCAGTGGTGCAGCCTGAACTCGATGGCCTGATGATGTTTCGTGTCCCGTATGTCTTCCTCGATGAGGATGTACCAGTCAGCACTCATGATCCGCGCATCCTGTCATGCGCCCCGGCGCACGCCTCCACCGAGCGGGTGCCTTCCGGCGCGCCGGGCCGGTGTCCCGTCGGCGTCGGTCACCGGTGGCTCCTAGCCTCGGAGCATGCCCCGGCTTCCCGCACATGTACGCGCCTGTCTGTTCGATCTCGACGGGGTGCTCACCCAGACCGCCAAGGTGCACGCGGCGGCCTGGAAGGAGATGTTCGACGCCTACTTGCGAGAACGCGCGCAGCGGGAGGGCACACAGTTCGTGCCCTTCGACGCGGTGCGGGACTACGACGAGTACGTGGACGGGCGGCCAAGGGAGGACGGGGTGCGGACGTTCCTCGCGGCGCGCGGGGTGCGGTTGCCCGAGGGGTCGCCGCAGGATCCGCCGGACGCCGAGACGGTCCAGGCGCTGGGCGCCCGCAAGAACGAGCTGGTGCTGCGCCGGATCCGGGAGGACGGCGTGGAGCCGTACGAGGGCTCGGTCCGCTTTCTGCACGAGGTCCGCGCGGCGGGTCTGGCCTGCGCGGTGGTGTCGTCCAGCGCGAACGCCCGGGACGTGCTGGCCGCGGCCGGTATCGCGGACCTGTTCGACGAGCGGGTCGACGGGGTGGTGACCCGCGAGCGGCGGTTGCACGGCAAGCCCGCTCCGGACACCTATCTGGAGGCGGCGCGGGAACTGTCCGTGGAGCCCGGCGCGGCGGCCGTGTTCGAGGACGCGCTGGCCGGTGTCGAGGCCGGGCGGGCGGGACGGTTCGGGCTGGTCGTGGGGGTGGACCGGGTGGGGCAGGCGGAACAGCTCCAGGCGCACGGCGCCGACATCGTCGTACGCGACCTGGCGGAACTTCTGGAGTCGCCGTGATCACGCATCCCAGCTACACCGTCGAGCCCTGGTCCCTGCGCGAGACCGAACTGAACCTGGATGTGCTCGCGCAGAGCGAGTCGGTGTTCGCGCTGTCCAACGGGCATGTCGGCTGGCGCGGCAACCTGGACGAGGGCGAGCCGCACGGGCTGCCCGGCGCCTATCTCAACGGGGTCCACGAGCGGCATCCGCTGCCGTACGCGGAGGCCGGTTACGGCTATCCCGAGTCCGGCCAGACCGCGATCAACGTCACCGACGGCAAGGTCATCCGGCTGCTGGTGGACGACCATCCGTACGACCTGCGCTACGGCCGGCTGCTGTCCCACGAGCGGGTCCTGGACTTCCGTACCGGTGTGCTCAGCCGCACCGCCCGCTGGACCTCGCCCGGCGGGCGCACGGTCCGCATCACCTCACGGCGGCTGGTGTCCTTCACCCAGCGCGCGGTGGCCGCCGTCGTCTACGAGGTGGAGCCGGAGGACGGCCCGGCCTCGGTGGCCATCCAGTCCGAGCTGGTCGCCAATGAGCAACTCCCCCATGTGGAGGGCGATCCCCGGGTCGCCGCCGCGACCGAGTCCCCGCTGACGGCCGAGGAGCACTACGCCGAGGAGACCCGGCTGCGGCTGGTGCACCACACCGACCGCAGCGGGCTGCGGGTGGGCGCGGCCGCCGACCATCTGGTGGAGGGGCCCGAGAACACCCGCTGGTCGGCGCAGTGCGAGCCCGATGTCAGCCGGTTGACGGTGACCGCGGACCTGACGCCCGGACAGCCGTTGCGGCTGGTGAAGTTCGTCGCCTACGGCTGGTCCGGGGAGCGTTCGCTGCCGAGCATGCACGATCAGGTGGACGGGGCGGTGGCGGTCGCCGTCAGCACCGGCTGGGACGGTCTGGTCGCCGAACAGCGGGCGTATCTGGACGAGTTCTGGGCGGGCGCGGACGTCGAGGTGGAGGGGGACGCGCAGATCCAGCAGGCGGTGCGGTTCGCCCTCTTCCATGTGCTTCAGGCGGCGGCCCGCGGCGAGAACCGGGCGATCCCCGCGAAGGGGCTGACCGGGACCGGGTACGACGGGCACTCCTTCTGGGACACCGAGGCGTATGTGATGCCGGTGCTGACGTTCACCGCGCCGGAGACCGTGGCGTCGGCGCTGCGCTGGCGGCACAGCACCCTGCCCGCGGCCCGCGAGCGCGCTCGTCAACTGGGCCTGGAGGGCGCGGTGTTCCCCTGGCGGACCATCGACGGCGCCGAGTGCTCCGCCTACTGGCCGGCCGGGACCGCCGCGTTCCACATCAACGCGGACATCGCGCTGGCCACGGTCCGGTACATCGCGGCGACCGGGGACGAGGAGTTCGAGCGCGGGGTGGGGTTCGACATCCTGGTGGACACCGCCCGGCTGTGGCGCTCCGTCGGCCATCACGACCCGGAGGGCGTCTTCCACATCGACGGGGTCACCGGGCCCGACGAGTACAGCGCCATCGCCCGGGACAACCTCTACACCAACTTGATGGCCCGTCAGAATCTGCTGGCGGCGGCCGATGTGGCCATCCGCCACCCGGACCGGGCCGACGAACTCGGTGTGGACGACGAGGAGGCCGCGGCCTGGCGGGACGCGGCGGCCCGGATGGCGGTCCCGTACAACGAGGCCCTGGGCGTGCACGAACAGTCCGCCGGATACACGCACTTCCAGCGCTGGGACTTCGAGGGGACCCCGCCAGAGAACTATCCGCTGCTGCTCAACTACCCCTACTTCGACCTGTATCGCAAGCAGGTGGTGAAGCAGGCCGATGTGGTGCTGGCGATGCTGGAGTGCCCGTACGCGTTCACCGAGGAGGAGAAGGCCCGCAACTTCGCCTACTACGAGGCGCTGACGGTCCGCGACTCCTCGCTGTCGGCGTGCTGCCAGGCGGTGCTCGCCGCCGAGACCGGGCACCTCCGGCTGGCGTACGCCTATCTCGCCGAGGCCGCGCTGATGGATCTGGACGACCTGGAGCACAACACCCGCGACGGGCTGCACATCGCCTCCCTCGCCGGGACGTGGATCGCCGTCGTCGGCGGCTTCGGGGGCCTGCGCTGGCATCTCGGCAAGGACGAGCGGCCGGATGTGCTCGGCTTCGCGCCGCGGCTGCCCGAGGCGCTGTCCCGGGTGGTGTTCACGGTGCAGGTGCGCGGGCGCCGGCTGAAGGTGGACATCGGTCCGACGCGGGTGCGCTACCGGCTGGTGGAGGGCGACCCGGTGACGGTCCTCCACTACGGCGACCCGGTCACCGTGGCGACCGACGCGCCGCAGGACCGCCCGGTCCCGCCCCCGCCGGTGCGCCCGGAGCCGCAGCAGCCCCGGGGCCGGCGCCCGGAGGGACTGGCCGAGCAGGACGAGACGACGGAGCAATAGCCGTACGGACGGCCCGAGTTCATACCGGCCGTTCACCCGGATGGGTATATCCGGCCAAGAGTCACGGTGCGGGCGCATGACCGGCTCCCAGGCGGTGAGACATCGGTCATGGAGATGAACATGGACGAACCGCCGCGGGGCGACCCGTTAGCGGGCGCCCCGCGTTTCCCGGCCGCGACCGACGTGGTGTTCACGGCGGACTTCGCCTCCACGACCCAGTGGGTCGCGGGCCGTTCGCGGGCGTTCCCGGGCGGTGGCCCGGCCCATCCGGACGAGGACCGGCTGGACCGGCTGGTGCCCGATCCCGGCTACTGCCGCTCGGGGCTCTTCCGGGCCACCCGCCGGGCGGACGGCCGCTGGAACACGGGGCTGCTGACGACGGAGGGCAGCCGGGAGGGGTTCACGGTGCAGCCGGGCGATGTGCTGGAGGCACGGGTGCGGCTGCCCCGGGAGACCGGTGCCTGGCCGGCGATCAGGACCTGGCGGGACGGCGGTCAGGGGGTGGACGTGTTCGAGTACCACGTGGACAACCCCGACCATCTGGAGTTCACCAACCGTGTGCGCAGCGCCAGTTGCTATCTCCACGACGAAGCGGTCCGTCCTGGCGCCTGGGTGGATCTGCGCACCGAGTTCGGGCCGCGCTGTGTGATCTGGTCGCTGAACGGCGCCTCGGTCTTCGCCGACCACCGGGGCGTGGGGCAGGCCTGGCGGGCCCATCTCATCGTCGCCCTCTCGGTGTGCGCCGGGCGCTACCATCCACCGCCGGAGCCGGGCACGAGCGAGATGTCGTTCGAGGTGAGCGGCCTGACCGTGCGCCGCCCGTACGGTGGCGTCCGTACGGCGTACGCGGGGCCGGTATGAGCCGTCCTCCGGCGCCCCCTGGCGAAGGTGGTCCGTCCGTGTCCGTGCCCAGTCTGCTCGCGGTGTTCGCCCACCCGGACGACGAGTCCCTGTCGGCGGGCGGGGTGCTGGCCCGGCACGCGGCCGCGGGCGCCCGTACCGGCGTCGTCACCTCGACATGGGCCGCGGACACCGGGCGCGCCGCCGAGTTGGCCGAGGCACTGCGCATCCTCGGCGCGGGAGAGCCCCGATTGCTGGGGTACGCCGACGCGCGGGTGCCGTGGTCGGCGCCGGGCCGCGCGCGGTTCTGCGACGCACCGCTGGACGAGGCGGTACGGCGACTGGTGGCGCACATCCGCGCGTTCCGCCCGCAGATCGTCGTCACGCACGACGCGTACGGCGGGGTGACGGGGCACCCGGATCATGTGCACACGCACCGGGTGACGGTGCTCGCCGCCCAGGCCGCCGGGCTGGCGCGATTCCATCCGGAGGCCGGTGCTCCCTGGCAGCCGCGCGCCCTGTATCTGGCGACCCATCCGCACTCGGCCGTGCCGGCGCTGCGGGAGGTGGTCGGGGAGCGCAAGACGACGTACAGCGTGCCGGACGAGCAGGTGACGGCGGCGGTCGATGTCGGACCCTGGCTGGAGCGGAAGATCGCCGCCGTGCTGGCGCACCGCTCCGAGGTGGAACGCGGGGCCGTACCGGGTCTGCTCGCCCGTCTCTCCGTACCGGAGTGGAAGCGGCTGATGGGCACGGAGTGGTTCATCCGGCATGATCTCGCCACCACGGCACCGGCTTGCACGGAGCTGACCGTCTGACCGGCCGCCGAGAGGCGGGCGCCCGGCCGATTGGCCATGCTGGGCTGAGACCGGCAGTTCTGCGCGACAAGGAGCACGGCATGCCGATGGACGCGATCGGACGATTCATGGCGGCTCTGGACCCCGACCAGCGGGCGGCCATCGGCGCGAAACCACACGCCGAACAGCAGCAGCTGGCCGCGGCCTGGGAGCGGGAACTGGAGGCCGACGACGAGCTGGACACCCTGGACGAACTGTCCCCACCGGCGGCCGAGGCCGAGGCGGCACGCCGCGTCCTGCACCGCGAGGCGGGCTGAGCGACGGACGACCGGGAGCCGGAGGGCCGAGGGACGCGGAACCGGGGACGGCGGGCCGGGAGACGGCGCGCCGCGTGCGTGAGCGCTGCGTGACGATGGCAGCGCTCACGCACGCAGCGCGCCGTCCAAGCCCCGCAAGTACTCGCCCACCCGCCCGCCCCCGGCGGGAGCCGCGGGCAGGCGGCCGAGGACGGTGATGACGGCGGCCGGGGCGTGTGCGTGTGCCCAGGCGAGGGCGTCGGCGGCGACGGCCGGATCCCCTTCGGCCGCCAGTTCCCTCGCCCGTGCGGCATGGGCCGCGGCGCCCAGGATGTGTTTGACCTGGTGGGCGTCGGCGAGGGGGTGGAGGAACGCGGCGCCCGCCGCGTGGCCCGCCGCGCGGGCGGCGTCGGCGGCGGCCGGTACGGCGGGCTCGCGTGCCGCGCGGAACGCCGCGAAGCCGCTCATCCGCAGTGCCCGGGTGCGGCGGCCGCCGCCCTCGAAGGCGCGGGCCGCCTCGATGGCCTCGCGGGGGCGCGGGTCGGCGGGAAGGCTCTGTTCGAACAGGTGCAGGACCCTGTCGGCGCAGTCGGCCGCGAAGCCCGTGATCTCCCGCAGCTCGTCCTCGGTCAGCGCTATCCGGTCCATTCGGTCCGCCCGGTCTGTCCGGTCCGTCTTGCTCGGCTTGGTCGGCACGAGCCCCATCCTGCCGTAGACCGGATCCGCGGCGGGGGTCGTTCAGCCGTCCGGAGGTGGACCGAACGGCCCCGTGGCGATCGTGGGGCGGACGCGGAGACTGGTGACCGAGCGGCCGGAAGGCCGGCGTCCCGTCGGGCAGGAGCGTTCTCGTCATGCGGCAACCCAGCGGCAGCGACTTCGGCGGCCGGTCATGGTGACCACGGCCGTGGGCGCCGGACCCGGTGCCGCGAGCGGAATCGGCGCGGCGGCGGCCCGGCCCGGCGAGGACGTGCTGCGCGAGTGGGAGGTGACACCGGCCGGGCTGACCGAGCAGGAGGCGGCGCGGCGGCTGGAGCGCTGGGGGCCGAACGCGGTCCGCTCGCACCGGGCGCGCGGGCTGCTGGTCCTCTGGCACCAGGTGCGCTCCCCGCTGCTCGGCCTGCTGCTGGCCGCCGCCGTCGTGTCGTACTTCGTGGGCGAACGCAACGACGCCGTGATCATCGCGGTGATCGTGGCGCTCTCGGTCGGCCTCGGTTTCGTCAACGAGTACCGGGCGGAGAAGACCGCCGAGTCGCTGCACGCCCGCATCAGGCACCGGGTGCTGGTGCTGCGCGACGGCCGGCCGCACGAGGTCGACGTCACTCGACTGGTCCCCGGTGATGTGGTGGAGCTGCGGCTGGGCGATGTGGTGCCCGCGGATCTGCGGCTGCTGTCGGTGACGGAACTGAGCTGCGACGAGTCGGCGCTGACCGGCGAGTCCCTGCCCGTCGCCAAGGACACGGCGACCGTGCCCGCCGGGGCCGCGCTGGCGGAGCTGACCGGGTGTGCGCTGATGGGCAGCGTGGTGCACGTGGGCAGCGGGCGCGGGGTGGTGGTCGCGACGGGACCGCGCACGGAGTTCGGGGCGATCGCGGCCGGGCTCGGCGAGCATCAGCTGGAGACCGAGTTCCAGGTGGGGCTGCGGCGGTTCTCCATGCTGCTGGTGTACGTCGCCGGGGCGCTCACCACGACGATCTTCGTGATCAACGTGGTGCTGCACAAGCCCCTCATCGACGCGCTGCTGTTCTCCCTGGCGATCGCGGTCGGCATCACCCCTCAGCTGCTCCCGGCGGTGGTCTCCACGTCTCTCGCGGCCGGCTCACGGCGGCTGAGCCGACTGAAGGTGCTGGTCAAGCGGCTGGTGTGCATCGAGGACCTCGGGGACGTGGACATCCTGTTCACCGACAAGACCGGCACGCTCACCCTCGGGCGGATCGAGTTCATGCGGTCGGTGCCACTGGGCGACGCCGCCGCGCAGGACGTGCTGCGATGGGGCCTGCTGTGCACGGAGACGGAGTTCGACCAGGGCCGCGCGGTGGGCGGCAACCCGCTGGACGCGGCGCTGTGGGACTCCCCCGCGGCCGACGCCCAGCGCGCCGCCGTGGCCGGGTGCGCCAAGGCGGGGCTGCTGCCGTTCGACCATGAGCGGCGGCTGGTCTCCGTGACCGTCACCGATGAGTCGGGCGCCGCGCTGCTGGTGACCAAGGGCGCCCCCGAGGCCGTACTGGAGCGCTGTGCCCAGGTGCCGCAGGAGGCGCGGCGGCGGCTGGAGGCGGAGTTCGCGGCGGGCAACCGGGTGGTGGCCGTCGCCACCCGCGCCCTGCCGGCCGCCGTGGCGCCCACCGCCGAGGACGAGCGGGGGCTGCGGCTCGCCGGACTGCTGGTCTTCCTCGACCCGCCGAAGCCCGACGCGGCGGCCGCGCTGGAGCGGCTGGCCAAGCTCGGGATCGGCGTGAAGATCGTGACCGGTGACAACGCGGCGGTGGCGGTGAAGGTCTGCCGCGATCTGGGACTCGGCGAGGTCGCCGCGCTCACCGGAGCGGACCTGGACGGCATGGACGACGCCGGGCTGACCGCGGCGATCGCGCGTACGACCGTGTTCGCGCGGGTGAGCCCGGAACAGAAGGCACGGATCGTCCGGTTGCAGCGCGGGACCGGCAGCGATGTCGCCTTCCTGGGGGACGGTGTCAATGACGCGCTCGCCCTGCACGCGGCCGATGTGGGCATCTCGGTGGACTCGGCCACCGATGTCGCCAAGGACGCGGCGGACATCATCCTGCTGGAGAAGAGCCTCGGCGTGCTGGCGGACGGGGTCGCCGAGGGGCGGCGCATCTTCGCGAACACGATCAAGTACGTGCTGATGGGGACGTCCAGCAACTTCGGCAACATGTTCAGTGCCGCCGGTGCCTCGCTCTTCCTGAGCTTCCTGCCGATGCTGCCCTCACAGATCCTGCTGAACAACCTGCTGTACGACAGCAGCCAGCTGGCCATCCCGACCGACGAGGTGGACGAGGAGCAGGTGCGCCGCCCGGCGCACTGGGACATAGCGTTCATCCGCCGGTTCATGCTGTGCTTCGGCCCGATCAGCTCGCTGTTCGACTTCGCCACCTTCGGCGTGATGCTGTGGGTCTTCCACGCCGGGCCCGCGCAGTTCCGCACCGGCTGGTTCGTGGAGTCCCTCGCCACCCAGACGCTGGTCATCTTCGCGATCCGGACCCGGCGCAGCCCGTTCTGGCGCAGCCGGGCGAGTCTGCCGCTGGTGCTGACCACGCTGACCGTGGTCGTGGTGGGTGCCCTGCTGCCGATCACCCCGCTCGCGCCCACCCTCGGCTTCCAGCGGCTCCCGCTCGGCTACTTCGCCGCGCTGGCCGGGATGGTGCTGTGCTATCTCGCCCTGGTGGAGGTGGGCAAGCGCCTCTTCTACCGGACCCGGCCGGGCGAGGCCGGTCCGCGCGCCGAGGTCGGCCACCGCCATCTGCGGCGCCGCGCGGCCCGCTTCAGCACGTCCGGCCGGCTGGCCCATTGAGGCCGACCCTGCCGAATGGGTGCGTGCCGTCAGCGGCTACTGTCACCTGTCGTCCGGTGTGCTCCCTATAGGCAGGTGGAGGAAGCTTTTCCATGTCTGGTCACGCGACGGCCGTCGTAGCGGTCGGCAGCCTGCCGGAGCTGACACCCGCACGCGCGCTTGGGTCGTGGCAGCTCGATGTGCCCGCGCTGATCCTGATCGCGCTTCTGGGCGGCCTGTACGGCTGGGGCGTGCTCCGGGTGCGCCGGGCGGGCGGTACCTGGTCGCCGGGCCGGACCCTCGCGTTCACCCTGCTGGGCCTCGGCGGGCTCGCGGTGGCCACCATGTCGAGTCTCGCGGTCTACGACCATGTGCTGTTCTGGCCGGCCGCGGTGCAGAACGTCCTGCTGGACCTCATCACCCCGCTGGGCCTGGCCCTGGGCGATCCGCTGCGGCTCGCCATCGAGGCGCTGCCGGGCAAGGGCGCCGGGCGGGTGCAGAAGGTGATGAGCGGCCGGGTCGTACGACTGCTCACCTTCCCCCTGGTCAGCACGGCGCTGGTGCTGGGGACCGAGCTGACGGTCTACTTCACGCCGTACTTCGCCACCGCGCTGCGCGTCGGCTGGCTGCACGAGCTGATGTATCTGCATCTGCTGGCGGCCGGCTGCCTGTTCGTCGTACCGGTGCTCACCCGGGAGGAGGCGCTGCCCAAGTGGTGCACTCACCCGGTGCGCGCGGCGCTGGTGTTCCTGGACGGCATCATCGACGCGGTGCCCGGCGTGGTGGTGATGACCCACGGCACGCTGATCGCCGGTGCCTGGTATCTGCACCACGCGCCCACCTGGTCGCCGGACGTCCAGCACGACCAGCAGATCGGCGGCGGCGCCATGCTGAGCATCGCCGAACTGGTCGCGCTGCCCTTCCTGCTGGCGATCCTGGTGCAGTGGGCGCGGGCCGAGCGGGTGCAGGCCGCGGCCCTCGACCGGCGGCTGGACCGGGACCTTGCGCCGGTCGCGTCCCCGGTGTCCGCGCCCGGCCGTGCTCAGGCCGCCTCCGACGGGGCCGAGGCCGTACGGGTACGGCCCTGGTGGGAGACGGAGCAGAACGAGGTGGCTTCCCGGATCCGCCGCCAGCACGGCGAGGACTGACCGGCGGCGCGAGCTGACCGACACGGACCGACCGGCGGCACGGGCTGACCCGCGCGGGCTGACCGGCACAGGCTGTCCGGCGCTGATCAGGGCCGGGTGCCCCGGGTCAGGATCACGGCGTAGCGGCACTCCGCGTCGGTGGTGTTGGCGAAGACGCGCGGGGCGGGGTCGCCGAGTTCGAGGGTGTCCCCCGGGCCGAGTTCATGGATCTCCGCGCCGTCGTGGAAGGTCAGCCGGCCGTCGAGGACCCAGACGACCTGGCGTACGAAGGCGAAGGCCGCGGCCGGGTACGGCACCCGGGCCCCGGCGGGCAGCCGGATCTCGGCGACCTCCGCGGGGAAGTCCGCGCCGGTGATCTGGCGGCGCCGGTAGCCGGTGGCGGGATCCTGCCATTCGGGCGCCTCGGTGCGACGGCGCACGCCCGCTTCCTCGGCGGTCTCCGGCCGCGTGCCCTCCGCGAGCGCGAGCAGCGAGGCGACGCTCAGCTGGAAGGCGGCGGACAGCTTGCCGAGCACGACGGCGGTGGGGCTGCTCTCACCGCGCTCGATCCGGTTGATCATGGCGCGGGAGACCCCGGACGCGTCCGCCAGCTGGGCCAGGGTCCAGCCGCGCCGTTCCCGCTCCGCGCGGATCCGGGCCGCGATCCGCCCCACCAGGGGATCTACTATGTTGGACATGCTTCCAATATATGAGAGAGATCGTGGGGTGACCGTGCGCCCGGCGTGCGCCGGTGATGCGGAGGCGGTGCGTGCGATCCGCAACCATGCGATCGAGCACTCGACGGCCCTGTGGACGGAGATCCCGCAGTCGCCCGCCGAGGGCGCGGCCTGGCTGGCGCGGCATCTGGAGCGCGGTTCGGCGTTCGTGGCCGAGGCGGGCGGCGAGGTGGCGGGGTTCGCCGTGTTCGCGCCGTGGCGGGACCTGGAGGGCTACCGGCACACGGTGGAGGACTCGGTCTACGTCCGCGAGGGCCGGCACGGGCTCGGCATCGGCTCCACCCTGCTGACCACGCTCATCACGGCGGCGCGCGCGGCGGGCCATCACCTCATGATCGCCGGGATCGAGTCGGGCAACGGCGCCTCGGTCCGGCTCCATGAGCGCTTCGGGTTCGAGCACGCCGGGACGATCCGGGAGGCCGGGATCAAGTTCGGCCGCCGCCTCGATCTGACCCTCATGCGGCTGGCGCTGGACGAAGCCGCCGCGCCCGGGTCCCTGGGCTGATCAGGCGCCCGCCGAGATGCGGGGCGGGGCGGGCGGCCGTTTACTGAAGCCCGCCCGGTGCGTTGCCGAACGCCGTCCGAGGGCGCCGAGGGCGGTGGAGGTGGAGCGGGCGTGAGCGGCACGGTCGGGCAGCCTCCCGCGGCCGACGACGGGCGATCGCCCGCGACCGGCGACCGGCAGCCCCCCGCGGCCGACGACCCGGCGCGGACACTGCTGAGCCGCCGCTATCTCCGGCTGCTGGCGCTCTCGCTCGGTCTGGGTGTGCCCATCGCGCTCGCCAGCTTCTTCTTCGTCAGCCTCCAGCACTGGCTCCAGCACCAGGTGTGGCAGGAGCTGCCGCACGCGCTCGGTCTCGGGCACGCCCCCTGGTGGTGGCCGCTGCCCACGCTGGCGCTGGCCGGACTGATCCTGGCCCCGATCATCACCCGGCTGCCCGGCGCCGGCGGGCATGTCCCGGTGCACGGTCTGGGCGGGGATCCCATCGGCCCCCGCGCCCTGCCGGGCGTGGTGCTGGCCGCCGTCCTCACCCTTCCGCTGGGCGTGACCCTCGGCCCCGAGGCGCCGCTGATGGCGGTCGGGTCCGCCCTCGCCCTGCTCGGGGTGCGCGCGCTGCGCCGGCATCCGGCGGACGCCGCCTCGGCGACGGTCGTGGCCACCGCGGGCTCCACCGCGGCCATCTCCACCATCCTGGGCGGCCCGGTGGTGGCCGCCGTCATGGTCATGGAGGCCGCCGGTCTCGCCGGGCCCCGGCTCGCCATGCTGTTGCTGCCCTGCCTGGCCGCGAGCGGGGCGGGCGCGCTCGTGTTCACCGGCTTCGGCCACTGGACCGGCCTGTCGATCGGCGCCCTCGGGCTGCCGAAGGTGCCGTTGGACACCGTCCCGGACGCGGGCGACTTCCTGTGGGGGCTGCCCGCGGCCGCGCTGATCGCCGTGCTCGTCTCGGTGGCCCACGGGCTCGGCGAGCGCACCCACCGCTGGACCTCCGCCCACGGTACGGCGGTGCGCACCGTGGTGTGCGCCGTGGCCGCCGGGGTCTGTCTGACGGCGTACGCCCTGCTGACCGGCCGCTCGCCCGAGGAGGCGGCCCTGTCGGGGCAGACGACGCTCGGGCAGCTCGCCGAGAACCCGCACGGGTGGTCGGTGCTCGCGCTGGTGGCGCTGGTCCTGTGCAAGGCGCTCGCCTGGGGCATCAGCCTGGGCAGTCTGCGCGGCGGCCCGATCTTCCCGGCCGTGCTGCTCGGGGTGGCCACCGGGCTGGCCTGCGCGGGCCTGCCGGGGCTCGGGACCGCCCCCGCGTTCGCGCTGGGCATCTCGGCGGCGGCGACCGTCGTCACCGGGCTGCCGCTCACCGGCTGCGTCCTGGCTGTACTGCTGCTCGGCCGCGACGCGTACAACCAGATGCCGCTGATCGTCCTCGCCGCGGTAACCGCCCTCCTCGTCAGCCGACTGCGGGCGAGCCGTCGGCCGAAACCCGCTCCGGCCGACGTTTAAGGACACATCACTGCGAGCGGCCGCCGAACCGCCAGGCGTGGACCTCAATGCCGGCGTACCGGTCCTCGGTCAAAAGGGCGCGGGCGGCGGCCGGGCCGGGGGCCCGGAGCAGGGCCGCGGTGCCGAGCCAGGCGGTGGCGTCGTCGGAGAGCAGGGGGCCGTAGGCGATCAGATCGTCGCCGCGACCGGCCGGGACCGTGAGGTCGGCGGCCTCGCCCGCGCCGAGGCCGAGCACCAGGAAGCGGTCGCCGTCGGTGGGCCCGCCGGGGAAGTCCCACATGGTCCGCCCGAGCAGATCGCGCCAGCGTCGCAGCAGCACGTCCCGGTAGACGCCCGCCTGGTAGCCGGGCTCGTCGAAGGCGAACGCGCGGGCCGTCGCGGCGTCCGGCAGGTCCAGGATGTGCACGCTGCCGGTGGGCGTCTCGCCGTCCCCCGCGAGCGTCGGACCGCGGGCGATCATCTCCTGGGCGAACCGGTCCATGTAGGACCAGTGCTCCTCCAGCAACTCCATGCGCAGCGCCAGGGAGTCGGAACGGTCGCGGTGGTGGCAGAGGAACTCCATGCGCACACTCTCTCGCGCCCCCGCCACCTGATCACCCCCTTTTCCCGGCGCCGGTGTCCCCGGTCCCGGGGCAGGGCAGGACGCTTCCCGGGCACTCCGCGTGCGACACCCGGAGAAACCGTGCAGGGTGGGAAACGTCGGCCGTCCGCCCGCCGGTCCGGCGGGCGGGAGATGTTTCGAGGAGATCCGATGTCCGATGCCGTAGCGCCCCCGCAGCCGGTACTGGAGCCCGCGGCGGCCGAGTTCGCGGCGGCGACCGCGAAGCCGCCGTTCCTGTTCGACCTGCCGCCCGCGGAGGGCCGTAAGGCGGTCGACGAGGTGCAGTCCGGGGACATCGAGAAACCGGCGGTCGACGAGGAGTGGATCACCGTCTCGGGCGGGCCCACGGGCAGCGTCCGGGCGCGGATCGTGCGGCCCGCGGGCGCCTCGGGCAGCCTCCCGGTCATCCTCTATCTGCACGGCGCCGGCTGGGTGTTCGGCAATGCCCACACCCATGACCGCCTGGTGCGCGAACTCGCCGTCGGGGCGCGGGCCGCGGTGGTCTTCCCCGAGTACGACCTCTCCCCCGAGGCCCGCTACCCCGTCGCCATCGAGCAGAACTACACGGTCGCCCGGTGGGTCGTGGAGCAGGGCGCGACCAAGGACCTGGACGGCTCCCGGACGGCGGTCGCCGGGGACTCGGTCGGCGGCAACATGAGCGCCGCCCTCACCCTGATGGCCAAGGAGCGCGGCGGTCCCGCGCTGGTCCAGCAGGTGCTGTTCTACCCGGTCACCGACGCGAACTTCGACACACCGTCGTACCACCAGTTCGCCACCGGCTACTTCCTGCGCCGCGACGGCATGCAGTGGTTCTGGGACCAGTACACGACCGACGCGACCGACCGCGCCCAGATCACCGCCTCGCCGCTGCGCGCCACCACCGAGCAGCTCAGCGGTCTGCCGCCCGCGCTGGTCATCACCGGCGAGGCGGATGTGCTGCGCGACGAGGGCGAGGCGTACGCGACCAAGCTGCGCGCGGCCGGCGTCCCGGTGACCGCCGTACGGTTCCAGGGCATCATCCACGACTTCGTCATGCTCGACGCCCTGCGCGACACCCACGCGGCCCGTACGGCCATCGAGCTGGCGACCCGCACCCTGCACCGGGCGCTGCACGCCAACTGACACCGGTCCCCTCCCGGTTGACCGGCCCCGGGCCGACGGGATTTCATGAGGACCATGTCTGGCGGCTCATCCCACACGACCGATCCGGTGCTCTTCTTCGCCACCCCCGAGGAGTGGGAGAAGTGGCTGGAGGACCACCACGCGGACACCACGGGGATCTGGCTGAAGCTCGCCCGCAAGAGCGTCGCGGGGCCCGACGGTGTCGACTACCGGGGCGCGCTGGAGGCGGCGCTCTGCTTCGGCTGGATCGACGGCCAGAAGCGGAAGCTGGACGAATCGCACTGGCTCCAGCGCTTCACCCCGCGGCGGTCCGCCAGCAGGTGGTCCCAGGTCAACCGGGAGAAGGCCACCCGGCTCATCGAGGAGGGCCGGATGCGGGCCGCCGGGCTGCGCGAGGTGGAGCGGGCGCGCGCGGACGGCCGCTGGGCGGCGGCGTACGCCGGTCCGCGCGCGGCCACCGTGCCCGACGACCTCCGGGCGGCCCTGGACGCCGAGCCGGCAGCCGCCGCGTTCTTCACCACTCTGGACAGCCGCAACCGCTACTCCGTCCTGCACCGGATCGAGGAGGCGAAGAAGCCCGAGACCAGGGCGGCGCGCATCGCGAAGTTCGTCGCCATGCTCGCCGAGGGGAAAAAGCTCCATCCCTAGCGAGCCGGGGCGCGGTCCCCCGCCGGTCCAGCGCATACGATGCGGAAGCGAACCCCCTTTTGTCCCGTTTCGTTTCCCTTCGATCCGTCTGGATCCGTCCCGATCCCTGTCGACTGGAGCAGCGATGACCGATGGCCCCGAACCGATCAGTGCCGAAGCGCGGAGTGCGCTGGAGCAGGAGCTGGCGGATCTGCGGGAGGAACGGCAGATGGTCGCCGGGACACTGAAGGGCAATCCCGACGTGGGCGACCAGGCCGATCAGGCGGACGAGTTGCAGCGGGTGGACCAGCTCGACCGGCTGGAGCGGCGGATCGCGGACATCACCGAGCGGCTGCACGAGGCGGACCGTGCCGGGCCCGCGCGCACCGATGTGGTCGGAGTGGGCAGCACGGTCACCGTGCGGTTCGCGAACGGCTCGGTGGAGACGCTGTCCATCGGCGAGGGGGCCGAGGCCCTGGACCAGAACCTGGTCACCGAGGACAGCCCGCTCGGCCGGGCGCTGCTCGGGTGCCGGGCCGGGGACAGCGTGCGGTACGACACCCCGGACGGGCCCGCGAGCGCGGTGGTGGAGTCGATCGGCGGAGCGTCCTAGCGAACGCTCCGCCGGGGCGCGTCAGCTCTCGGGCTTGCCGGCCTCGGGCTTGCTGACCGAGCAGTGCAGCGTGTCCTTCACCACGTCGGCGACGATCGTGTCCCCGGGCTCGGCGTCGCCGCTGAGCAGCAGTGTGGCGATGCGGTTGTCCAGTTCCGCCTGGATGGTGCGGCGCAGCGGGCGGGCGCCGAACTCCGGCTGGTGGCCATGGGCGATGAGCAGTTTCTTCGCGGCCTCCGTGACCTCAAGCGTCATGCCCTGGGCGTGCACCCGGTGCTTGCTCTGGTCCAGCAGATGGTCCACGATCTGCGACAGGTCGTCCTCGGTGAGCCCGTGGAAGATGATGATGTCGTCGATGCGGTTGAGGAACTCCGGCAGGAAACGGCCCCGCAGATCGTCCATCAACTCGTCCTTCAGATCGGACACATCGCCCTTGTGGTCGAGGATGCGGTGCGCGCCGATGTTGGACGTCATGATGATGACGCAGTGCCGGAAGTCGACGGTACGGCCCTGGGAGTCGGTCAGTCGGCCGTCGTCCAGGATCTGGAGCAGGGTGTTGAAGACGTCGGGGTGCGCCTTCTCCACCTCGTCGAACAGCACGACGCTGTACGGCTGCCTGCGCACCTTCTCGGTGAGCTGGCCCGCCTCCTCGTAGCCGACGTATCCGGGCGGGGCGCCGACGAGCCGGGCGACGGTGTGCTTCTCCTGGAACTCGCTCATGTCGAAGCGGACCATCCGGTCCTCCTCGCCGAACAGCAACTCGGCGAGTGTCTTGGCCAGTTCGGTCTTGCCGACACCGGTGGGGCCGAGGAACAGGAAGGAGCCGACGGGCCGGTTGGGGTCGCCCATGCCGGCGCGGTTGCGCCGTACGGCCTGGGAGACCGCGGTGACGGCCTCGTCCTGGCCGACGATGCGGGCGTGCATCTCCTCCTCCAGCCTGAGGAGTTTCTCCTTCTCGCTGGCGGTGAGCTGGGAGACGGGAATGCCGGTGCGCCGGGAGACGATGTCGGCGATGTCGGAGGCGGTGACGGAGACAACGCCCTCGCGGCGCTCCTCGATCCCGGCGAGTTCGGCCTCCAGCTCGGCGAGCTGCCGCTTCAGATCGGAGGCCCGCTCGAAGTCCTCGGCGGACACGGCCTGTTCGAGCTCGCGGCGCAGCTTGGCGATCCGGTCCTCGCGGCTGACGACCTCGGTGGAGCGGCTGGCGCTGCGCAGCCGTACCCTGGCGCCCGCCTGGTCCATGACGTCGATGGCCTTGTCGGGCAGGAAGCGGTCGGTGATGTACCGGTCGGACATCTCTGCGGCGGCTACCAACGCGCCGTCGTCGAAACGGACTTGATGGTGCGCCTCGTAGGCGTCCCGCAGCCCTTCGAGGATCTGCACCGTCTCCTCGACGGTCGGCTCGGGGACCATCACCGGCTGGAACCGGCGCTCCAGGGCGGCGTCCTTCTCGACGTACTTGCGGTACTCGTCGATGGTGGTGGCGCCGACCACATGCAACTCACCGCGCGCGAGGGCGGGTTTGAGCATGTTGCCCGCGTCCATGGAACCCTCGCCGGTGGCGCCGGCGCCGACGACCGTGTGCAGCTCGTCGATGAAGAGGATGATGCTGCCGCTCGCGGCCTGGACGTCCTCGATGACCTTCTTCAGCCGCTCCTCGAACTGGCCCCGGTACTGGGCGCCCGCCACCATGCCCGACAGGTCGAGCGCGACGACCCGCTTGTCCTTCAGGGTGTCGGGGACCTCACCGGCCACGATGCGCTGGGCGAGGCCCTCCACGATGGCGGTCTTGCCGACGCCGGGTTCGCCGATCAGCACCGGGTTGTTCTTGGAGCGCCGGGACAGGATCTCCACGGTCTGCTCGATCTCCTCGGCGCGTCCCACCACCGGGTCCAGCTTGCCGGCCTTGGCCTCGTCGGTCAGGTCGCGGCCGTACTCGTCCAGGGTGGTGGCCGGCTGCTTGCGCTCGGCCGGCGCGTTCTCGGCGCGGGCGGCCTGTTCGGCCAGGCCCGAGAGCTTCTGGGTGTCCATGCCCTCGGCCCGCAGCAGCCGGGCGGCGCCGGTGTCGCTGTCGCCGAGCAGCGCGGCGAGGATGTGCTCGGGGCCGATGTACGACACCCCGGCCGCCTGGGACTGGGCGTAGGCGGCGCCGAGGGTGCGCTTGGCGGCGGGGGTGAGCCCGGGTTGCGCGGAGGGCTGGCCGGACTCGTGCGGCAGGACCTTGGCGATCTCGTTCGCGAGGGTGTCGGGGTCCACGTCCACCTGGAGCAGCAGCCTGCGCGAGGGCTCGACCTTGGTGGCGGCCCACAGCAGATGCTCGGTGTCCAGGTCGGAGGTGCCGTCCTCGGCGGCCCGCTGCGCGGCCAGGTTGAGGAGTTGCTGCGACGACTCCGTCAGCAGTCGCCCGATCGGCACCCGCTGCACGGCGGGCGGCGAGGACGCCGGCGACATCCCGAAGAAACGATTCAGCAGCTCACTGAACGGGTCCTGGGAACCGAAGGGGGCGCCGAACGACATCGACATGAGAACTCCTGGTGCGCAAGGGGTCAGTTCTCACTGAACCCCGGCGCCGAGTGGCCCGCAAGCGGAGGCCGGGCGGGGAGATCGTCGAGGAAGGCGATGGTCGGCACATGGAAGAGACAGCCCGTGACCGGCACCGAGAAGTCGAGGATCCGGTCGTGCGAGGCGGGGTCCCGGCCGAGGAACATATTGCGCAGCATGGACTCCGTGACCTCGGGTGTACGGGCGTAGCCGATGAAGTAGGTGCCGAACTCGCCCTGTGCGATGTTTCCGAAGGGCATGTTCTCGCGCACGATCTTGCGTTCGTTCCCGTGCTCGTCGGTGACGGTGTTGAGGGCCACGTGGGAGTCGGCGGGCTTCACGTCGTCGGGCAGTTCGATGTTGGCGAGCCTGGTGCGCCCGATGGTCTTCTCCTGCTCCTCGACGGACAGGGCGTTCCAGCCCTTCATGTTGTGCAGGTACTTCTGCACGATCACATAGCTGCCGCCGCGGAAGCCCGGGTCCTCGTCGCCGATGAACACCGCGTCGTCCGCGATCTCGCCCTCGGGGTTCTCGCTGCCGTCCACGAAGCCGAGCAGATCGCGTTCGTCGAAGAACTTGAAGCCGTGCACCTCGTCCACCACGGTGGCGGCGCCCGCCAGCCGCTCGGCGAACAGCCGGGCCAGTTCGAAGCAGAGGTCCATGCGGCGGCAGCGGACATGGAAGAGGATGTCGCCGGGGGTGCCCGGGGCCTGGTGGCGGGGGCCGTCCAGTTCCTTGAACGGGTGCAGATCGCGCGGGCGCGGCCCGCCGAACAGCCGGTTCCAGGCGGCGGAGCCGATGCCGACGACACAGCTCAGCTCCTCGGGCGGGGCGCGGAAGGCGACCGAACGGCGCAGGGCGGACACATCCTGCAACAGGTCGCGGACGGTGTCCTCGCCGCCCTGGTCGATGGTGACGACGAGGAACACGGCGGCCCTGGCGGGCGGGACGACGACGGGCTGCGACTCGGGCACGGGGACCTGCCTCCTCGTACGGGGCGGAGCCGGACCGTTCCAGCATGGCGCGGCCCCGCGGGCTCGGCAGGTCGGAGGGCCGCTGGGCGCCTTAGCGTGGGGAGATGCGCGACGAGGTGAGCGATGACCGCCAGATGTCCGATGCCCACCGGGTGACCGATGCCGACACCGCGCGGGCGCTGGGCAGCGGCGAGGTGCCCGTGCTCGGCACGCCCCGGCTGATCGCCTGGCTGGAGGCGGCGACCGTGCGCGCCGCGGCGCCGTTCACCGGTCCGGGCGAGACCACCGTGGGGACCGCCGTCCGGGTGCGGCATCTGCGCGCGACGCACGTCGGCGGCCGGGTCGAGGTGACGGCCCGGCCGCCGGCCCGGGCGCAGGCGCGGCGGCTCACCTTCGCGGTGCGGGCCGTCGACGCGGACGGCCTGCTCATCGCGGAGGGCGAGATCGACCGCGCGGTGGTGGACCGGCGGCGGTTCCTCGAAGGAGGCGCCTGAGCTGGATCACACGGGGGTGTGCCCCTCCAGGTAGTCGCGCACGGCCGCGGGCAGCGCGATGCCCGCGGTCTCCCCGTTCGGCGTCCAGCGGATGTCCTCGGGGGCGAGCCGGGCGCCGTCCGAGGGGTCCTCGCTGAGGAGTTGGCACAGCACGGCCGGGCCGTCGTCCAGCGCCGCGGAGCCGTCGGCCAGATAGCCGGTGAGTTCATAGACGACGCGTGCGGCGGTGGCCTCGGCCGTCTCCGCCGGCTGCCCGGTGCCCGACGGCAGCCCCCAGCGGTCCGCCTCCCGGACCAGCAGCAGCCGGCCGTCGTACACGACGACGGCCTGTACGGCGTTCTCCATGCGCTTCCTCCCCCTTGTCCGCCGCTCCCCCGGTCGCTGCTCGCCTACCCAGCCGCGCCGCCCCGCACACGGGTCAGGCCGTGTCCGCGGGCCGGTACAGCACCGGCAGGTCCCCGGGCCGTACCCGGACGGTCACCGGCAAGGTGGCCTCCACCTCGCCGTCGGCGCCGTAGGGGACCGGGCCACTGGACTCGATGCGCAGCTCCTTGGCGCGCAGGACCCGCACTTCGGGGCGGCGTATGTGAGTTCCGGTCTTCAGCTCGTTCATCAGGGTGAAGAAGAGCCGGCGGGGCGCCTCCTTGATCATCACGATGTGCAGCAGGCCGTCGTCGACCCGGGCGCCGGGGGCGATCTGCCGACCGGAGCCGTAGTAGGGGGAGTTGGCGGCGACGACCGTGTAGCCGCGGTGGGTGTGCTCCTCGCCGTCGACGGTGACGCGGTAGTCGGCGGGCCGCCAGGTGGTCACCGCGCGCAGGCCGCCCGCGTAGTAGGCGGCGGCGCCGCGCAGCAGCCGGGTCTGGTTGGCGTGCCGGTTGGCCAGCGCGTCGACCCCGGCGTACACACTGCCGAGGACCACGGTGCGCCGGTGCACGGCGGACTCCACCTCGATGGTGTCGACGGCCCGGGGTTCGGCGTGCAGCAGGATGTCGGCGAGCGCGGCGGGGTCGGCCGGCAGGTCGAGGGCGCGGGCGAAGTCGTTGCCGCGTCCGGCCGGGACGATGCCGAACACGGTTCCGGTGCCGCTCAGGGCGCCCCCGATGCCGCCGGTGATGCCGTCGCCGCCGACGGCGAGCACGATCCGGCCCCGCTCGCCGGCCTTTCGGGCGATGTCCTGGGCGTGGGCCAGGCTGTGGCTGTACTCGGTCTCCAGACCGGCCCCGGCCTCCCTGAGCAGGCGGGCCACCTGGAGCAGCGTGGCCGCCGCGGTGGAGCCGCCCGCGGTCGGGTTGACGACGGCGGTGAACTGGCGCATCGGGAGTGCCTCCGGGGCAGGCGGTGGGGTGGGGTCAGTCGGTGGGCAGCAGGACGCCGGGGTTGAGCAGCCCGTCGGGGTCCAGGCGGCGCTTGACGGCGCGCAGTGCCTCGACGGCCAGCTCTCCGGTCTCCCTGACATACCAGTCGCGGTGGTCGGTGCCCACCCCGTGATGGTGGGAGATGGTGCCGCCGGCGGCACCGATCGCCTCGTTGGCCGCGTGCTTGGCGGGCGTCCAGTGGGCCACCGGGTCCTCGCCCTGGGCGCTGACGACCGTGAAGTACAGCGAGGCGCCGTTCTCGTACACATGGGAGATGTGGCACATCACCAGGGGCGGGGTGCCCGCCTCGGTGAGGGTGTCGGTGAGCGCGGTGCGCACGGCCGCGTACAGCTCGGGGACGCGGGACCAGAAGGCGGCGGTCTCCAGGGTCTCGGCGAAGGCGCCGACGTCGAGGAGGGCGTCGCGCAGATACGGCGCGGAGAAGCGGCCGTGCGCCCAGCGCTCGCCGGACTCGGTGCCGAGCGGGGTGCCGCCGCAGGCGGTGAGGACGGCGGCGGCCCGCTCGCGCCGGTACGCGGTCTCCTCGGGCGTGCCCTCGTAGCCGGTGATGGCCAGGCAGCCGGCGTCGCTCTGACCGAGCCCGGCGCCGATCTTGTCGGGCGAGGCGAGGCCGATGAGGGTCTCGGTCTCGTCGGACAGGCGCAGCACGGTCGGGCGCGGTCCGTCCTGGGCGAGCCTGCGCAGCGCGGCGGCGCCCGCCTCGAAGGAGGCGAACCGCCAGCCCTCGTAGACCTTCGTCTCGGGCAGCGGGCGCACCCGCACGGTGACGGAGGTGATGACGCCGAAGGCGCCCTCGGAGCCGAGGATCAGCTGGCGCAGATCGGGGCCCGCGGCGGAGCGGGGGGCGCGGCCGGTCTCGACGGTGCCCTCGGGGGTGGCGAGGGTGAGGCCGAGGACCATCTCGTCGAAGCGGCCGTAGCCGGCGGACGCCTGGCCGCTGGAGCGGGCCGCGGCGAAGCCGCCGATGCTGGCCCACTCGAAGGACTGCGGGAAGTGGCCGAGGGTGAAGCCCTGTTCGGCGAGGAGCGCCTCGGCCGCCGGGGCGCGCAGGCCGGGCTGGAGGACGGCGGTGCGCGAGACGGGGTCGAGTTCGAGCAGAGCGTCCATGCGGCGCAGGTCGAGGGCGACGAACGCGCCGCGCTCGGGGGCGAGTCCGCCGACCACGGAGGTGCCGCCGCCGAACGGCACGGCGGCCAGGGCGTGGTCCGCGCAGACGCGCAGTACGGCGAGGACCTCGTCGTGGGTGGCGGGCAGGACCACGGCCTGCGGGACGTCGCTGACGTCGCCGGTGCGGATGCGCAGCAGGTCCGGGGTGGACTTGCCGCGGGTGTGCCGGACGCGGCTCTCGGCGTCGGTGCGCACGTGCTCGGCGCCGCCGACGGCCTCGGCGAGCGCCGCGAGGGCGGCGGGGCCGGCCGTGGGGGCGGGCAGGTCGAGGTCGTCCAGGGCGAGCGCGGGGGTGCTGCGCGGCTTGACGCCAAGCAGATCGCGCAGCAGCCCGGTCACCGAGTCGGGCAGCGGTGCCGCCTTGGCCGGGTCGCCCCAGCCGTTCCACAGCATGTCCATTGAACGGTCGTCCTCACAGGTCGGTGGCTCGGTCCGGGCGGTGTCGGGCCCTGTCGGGCGGACCGTCACGGCCGGCCGTACGGCGACGGTCCGCTGGTTTTCCGCCCGGCCCGGGGCGTTACACTGTTACACATGACGCCTATTCGTCACAACGGTACGGAAGACACGGAGAGCGATCCGATCCTCGACGCGGTGCGCGACTGCGTGCTGGCCGTCGGGGTCCGCCGCACGACCCTCGCCGACGTGGCCCGCCGCGCCGGTGTCTCCCGGATGACCCTGTACCGGCGCTGGCCGGATCTGCGCACGCTGGTGGGCGATCTGATGACCCGTGAGTGGATCGCCGTGGCCACCCGGGCGATCCCCGCGCCCACGCCCGGCCTCGACACGCGCACCAGGATGGTCGAGGGGCTGGTGGCGGGCGTCGAGGCGTTCCGGGCGCACCCGCTGTTCCACAAGATCGTCGACGTCGATCCGGAGCTGCTGCTCCCCTATGTGCTCGACCGGCGCGGGGCGAGCCAGCTGGCGCTGCTCGCGCTGCTGACCGAGAGCCTGCGCGAGGGCCACGAGGACGGCTCCGTGCGCCGCGCCCACACCGAACGGCAGGCGCGCGCCCTGCTGTTGACGGTGCAGTCCTTCACCCTGTCCCTGCGCACGATGGCCGACGAGGACGACCCGGAGCTGGACTCCGCCGCCTTCCTCGGCGAGCTGCGCACCCTCCTGGAGAGGATCCTCAGGCCATGAGTCACACCGAGGCGATACCCGGCTCGTCCCTCAGCGCGGCCCGGCGCACCCGGGAACTGACCGAGGCGACGGCGGGGCGGGTGGCCGATGTGCTGGTCGTCGGGCTCGGCGCCACCGGGGCCGGGGTCGCCCTGGACGCGGCGGCCCGCGGTCTGGACGTCGTCGCGGTGGACGCCCACGACCTGGCCTTCGGCACCTCGCGCTGGAGCTCCAAGCTGATCCACGGCGGGCTGCGCTATCTGGCGTCCGCGCAGTTCGAGGTGGCGCACGAGAGCGCGGTGGAGCGGGGGGTGCTGATGACCCGTACCGCCCCGCACCTGGTCTGCGCGCAGCCGTTCGTGCTGCCGCTCACGCCGATGGTCTCGACGGCTCAGGCGTCCCTCGCCTGGGCCGGGTTGCGGGCCGGTGACATGCTGCGGCTGGCCGCCCGCACCCCCCGCCAGGTGCTGCCCGCGCCGCGCCGGCTGTCGGCGACGGAGGCACGGCACCTGGCGCCCGCGGTGCGCGGGGCCGGGCTGCGCGGCGGGCTGCTGTCCTGGGACGGGCGGGTCACCGACGACGCCCGGCTGGTGACCGCGCTGGCCCGGACGGCGGCGGCGCGCGGGGCGCGGGTGCTGACCCGGGTCCGGGTGCTGGAGCTGACCGGCGGCGGCGCCCGTATCCGTGACGAACTCACCGGTGAGGAGGGCGAGATCAGGGCCCGCGTGGTGATCAACGCCGCCGGGGTGTGGGCGGGCGGTCTGGTCGACGGGATCCGGATCCGGCCCTCGCGCGGCACGCATCTGGTGCTGCGCTCGGAGCGGCTCGGGGAGCTGCCGGCCGGTCTGCACATCCCGATCCCGGGCGAGACCAATCGCTTCGTGCTGGTGCTGCCCCAGGGGGACGGCCGGGTGTACGTCGGCCTCACCGACGAGCCGGTCGAGGGGGGCATCCCCGATGTGCCGGAGGTGCCCGAGACGGACATCGGCTTCCTGCTGGACGTGCTCGGCTCGGCGCTGGACGTGCCGGTCGCCCGGGACGAGGTCGTCGGCGCGTTCGCCGGGCTGCGGCCGCTGCTGGACATGTCGGGGGGCGGCGCGGGGACCCGCACCTCCGACATCTCGCGCCGGCACGCGGTGCTGACCTCGGCGGACGGGGTGATCACGGTGGTCGGCGGCAAGCTCACCACGTATCGCCGGATGGCCCAGGACGCCGTGGACGCGGCCACCGCGGCCAAGGGGCTCGCCGTGCCTCCGTCCCCCACCGCGGACCTGCCGCTGGTCGGTGCCGCCGCGCCCGAGCGGCTGCGGGCCCTGCCGGTGCCCAGCCGTCTGATCCGCCGCTACGGCACGGAGGCCCTCGCGGTCCACGCCCTCACCGCCGAGGACCCCGCCCTCGCCGCGCCCGTGCTGCCCGGCCATCCGGTCACCCGCGCCGAACTCGTGTGGGCGGCCCGGCACGAGGGCGCCCTGGACGAGTCCGACCTGCTGGACCGGCGCACCCGCATCGGCCTGGTCCCGGAGGACCGGGAGGCGGCACTGGCGGTGGCGCGGGAGGCGGTGGCGGAGGGGGTGCCGGGCTGAGGGCAGAGGGCAGGCCGAGGGGAGATCGCGGGCCGAGGGGGGATCGCGGGCCGAGGGGAGATGGCGGGCTGAGGGGGTACGTCGACGATCGCCGTCGCGTTCCTCGCCCCCGCCCCTTCCCCACCCCTCACACCAGCCGCCGGATATCCCCCCGCACCCGGTAGAAGCCTCCCGCCGCCGGATGCAGGGCGTCCACGACGTAGCGGGCGCCCGGGACGCGTATCGCGCGGGGGAACTGGACGTTCCAGGAGGCGTCGTAGCCCCCGGAGATGACGTGGACCCGGAGGCGGCCGGATTCCTGGACGCACTCGACGACGACCGAGCCGGTCGGAGCCTGGGCCACGGTGGCGACGGCCTCGACGGCGGTGGCCGGGGCGTACGCCGGGAGCGCGGCGGCGAGTTTGACGTCGCGGACGACCGGCACCGAGCCCTGCTGGGCCGCGCCGATGGCGGTCTCGCTCGCGTCCACGCACACCAGGGAGCCGTCCGTGGTCACCAGGTACAGCCGCTCGTCGCGGTACTGCATCGACAGCGCCGAGCCGCTGCCCGTGCCGAGCTTCCACAGCCGGGTGCCGTCGCGGTCGAAGCAGTAGACGGACGAGGCCGCGTCCCCGGCGAACACGAACCGGCCGCCCGGCGAGGTGGCGCAGGAGTACACCGCGCTGTCGCAGGCGTACGTCGCCTCGATCGCGCCGGTCGCCTTCGACAGCCGCTGCACCACCCGGTGCCCGGTGCCCGCGTACACCGCGTCGTCCTCCTGCCAGCCGAACAGCACCCCGCCGCGGGTGCGGGTGTGCCACAACTCGCCGCCGCCGTCGGGCCGGTAGGCGGTGACGCCCTGGTGGTGGCCGTGGTAGACGGCGCGGTCGTCGGCGCGCACCATCCAGGCGTGCTCGCCCTGGCTGCGGCGGGCCCACTGGTGCTCGTCCTCGTGGTCGATGACGGTGAGCCGGCCCGCGCGGTCGGAGACGTTGAGCACGCCCTCGTGGATGTCCAGCCAGAAGATGTCGACGTCGGCGTTGATGTCGTACGCGGCGAAGGGCAGTTTGGAGGACAGGTCGTACACCTTGCCGTCGTCGCAGCCCGCGTAGATCCAGAAGTCGTCGGCGACCAGGCACTTCACGCCGTCCGGCAGCCCGAAGCGGGCCAGTACGGCGCCCTCGTGGTCCAGGGTGTAGACGTCGCCCGCCTGGTTGCCGATCCAGCAGTGGTCGTCGTCCACATGGATGCCGAACGCCGCCGAGCCGGTGCGGAACCGCCACAGCACCGGCGCCACGGCGCGGGCGGTGGAGGGGGCCGAGCTGACCTGGCGCCGGGTCACCGGCCGCGGGGCGCGACCGCCCCGCACCGCGGGGGCGTACCCCTTGCGGACCTTCTCGCCGACCTTCTTCGCCGCGGCGGCCCGCGCCTTCTCCACGGTCGGGAACGTGCTGGTCTGCGTCTGGCCATCGGCACCGATCCGGCCGTACCGCACCGTCACCACCGGTCCGTCGACGCTCACCTCGTAGAACTTGTGCGCGCCCCCGCCCTCCTGCGACAGCTCCAGATACGTCGTCTCCGCCGCGGACACCGCAGACATGGCACACCCCTCCCCACAGCGGACCCCCGGCCGTCCCGCAGGTCCTCACTGATCACACCGTAGGTCGGGGCACTGACAATCGACCCGGACGGCGAGGCGGCGCCCGCGCCGCTCAGCCGCCGAGCAGTTCCGCGAACCGGCGGGTGTCGATGTTGCCGCCCGAGGCGATGACGCCGACCCGGGGCGGGAGGTCGCCGACGCGCCCGGCGAGGAGGGCGGCCAGGCCGGTGGCGCCGCTGGGTTCGAAGACGGTCTTCAGCCGGTCGAAGGCGAAGCGCATCGCGTCGAGGATCTCCGTGTCGCCGACCAGCGCGACGGAGTCGACCAGGTGCCGGTTGACGGCGAAGGTCAACTCGCCCGGGACCGCGACCGCTTGGCCGTCGGCGATGGTGCGGGGCACGGGGACGGCCACCCGGGTGCCGCTCTCCAGGGACCGCTTGGTGTCGTCGCTGCCCTCCGGCTCCACCCCGATGACCCGGATGTCCCGGTGCAGTCCCTTGGCCGCGACGGCGCTGCCGGCGATCAGCCCGCCGCCACCGACCGGCACCAGCAGCGCGTCCAACGGGCCGACTTCTTCGAGGAGTTCGAGGGCGGCCGTGCCCTGGCCCGCGATGACGTCCGGGTGGTCGTACGGCGGGATCAGGGTCAGGCCCCGCTCCTTCGCGAGGGCCGTGCCGAGCGCGACGCGGTCCTCGGTGTAGCGGTCGTAGGTGACGATCTCGGCGCCGTACCCGGCGGTGGCCTCCCTCTTGGAGCGCGGGGCGTCCTCGGGCATCAGGATGACGGCGCTGGTGCCCAGTTCGCGGGCGGCGAGGGCGGTGGCCTGGGCGTGGTTGCCGGAGGAGAACGCGGCGACACCCTTGGCCCGCTCCTCGGGCGGGAGCCCGGCGATGGCGTTGTAGGCGCCGCGGATCTTGAAGGCGCCCATCCGCTGGAGGTTCTCGCACTTGATGAACACCCGCGCGCCCACTCGTTGGTCGAGGGTGCGCGAGGTGAGGACCGGGGTGCGGTGGGTGAAGCCCTCGATGCGCGCGGCGGCCGCGCGGATGTCGTCGAAGGTCACGGGCAGGTCGGCGGCGCCGGACATGGCGAAGTCCTCTTTCTGTACCGGGTGTTCGTGTGCTGCTGCGGCCGGGCTCCTCACGGATCCGACGGCGGTTTCGCGTAGTTGTAGACGGTCGCCCGGGACACTCCGAGGAGGTCGGCGATGGTGCGCGCGGCGTCGCGGGACTCGAAGTAGCCGTCCCGGTTGAGCTGTTGCACGAGCGCCTTCTTGTCCGCACGGCTCAGCGACCGGGGCGGGGCGCCGCGCTCGGCGGAGAACTCCTCCACCACCCGGCGCAGTTCGCGTGCGTGGCGGTCGCGCAGCGTCTCCAGGGGTGCCTCGCCGTGTCCGCTGTCGGTGGCCACGAGGTTCGCCAGGGTGAGAGCCACGGGCGACAGCACGGAGACGTCGAGGTTGAGGCAGAGCGCGGCGATGTACCGCCCCTCGGCGTTCTTGATGCCGATGGAGGTGCTCTTGGCCGGGCGGCCGTCGGGGAAGCGGTTGGGGTAGTTCTGGACGACATCGGGGAAGGCGGGGTCGGCGATGCGGCTCAGCCCCAATTCCGTGGCGGAGTCGCCCACTTGGCGGCCCGACAGGTTGTTCTCGATGGCCCGGATCGAGCGGTCCGGGTCCCTCAGGTCGTGCAGGACCACCTCGCACAGGCCCGGGAACATCCGCCCGAGGGCGACGGCGATCTTCTCGGCCTCCTGGACGAGATGCTCGTCCGCCGCCCCGCTGTCCATCCGCCGACCCCTCCCCTGAGGCTCCTTGGCCTTAAAATCTATTTCTGGACAATGAGGCTAAGCGATCGGCCGGCCGCTGTCCAGGGAGTACCGGCGGCACCGGCCGGGCGGCACGTCAGCGGTCCTTGGCCAGGGCGACGAGCTCCGCGAACAGCCCGCCGCCCGCCACCAGTTCGTCGTAGGACCCCTGCTCCACGATGCGGCCCTGCCGCATCACGACGATCCGGTCGGCGAGACGGGTGTTCTCCAGCTGGTGGGTGACCACGATGGTCATCCGCCGGGCGGCGATCCGCTTGATCTCCAGGAAGATGCGGTGCTCACCGCGCGGGTCCATCTGCGAGGTGGGTTCGTCCAGGATGAGCAGGGGCGTACGCCGGTACAGCGCGCGGGCGCAGGCCAGTCGCTGCCACTGGCCGCCGGACAGCTCGACGCCGCCGTAGACCTCCCGCGCGAGCAGCGTGTCGAGCCCTTGCGGCAGGCCCTCGATCGCCTCGCGCATGCCGACGGCCTCCACGGCCTCCCACACCGGGTCGTCATGAC
Organism: Streptomyces sp. NPDC093018; assembly: GCF_040684035.1. Taxonomy (NCBI): domain Bacteria; kingdom Bacillati; phylum Actinomycetota; class Actinomycetes; order Kitasatosporales; family Streptomycetaceae; genus Streptomyces; species Streptomyces sp. NPDC093018. The sequence continues at coordinate 811,771 of NZ_JBFBFF010000001.1, read as the reverse complement.
GGGTGCGCGGCTGGCCGAGGGTGATGTTCTCCCGGGTGCGCAGCGGCCAGCAGGCGAAGTTCTGCGGCACGAGCGCGGTGCGCGCCCAGACGGACTCGGGCCGGGCGCCCGCCAGATCGATGCCGTCCCACCGGACGCGGCCCTTGTCTGGCAGCAGGATGCCGGTGATCAGCCTGGTCAGCGTGGACTTGCCGGAGCCGTTCTCGCCGACGATCGCGAGGATCTCGCCGCGGCGCAGGGTGAGAGAGACGCCGTCCACGGCGGGCTCCTCGCTGCCGGGGTAGCGGTGCGCCACCTCGTCCAGGCGGATCTCCTCGACCTCCGCCGGGACGACCGACTCCCCGCGCCGCGGGGCGCGTTCGGCGGCCAGGTCGAGGAAGGCGCGCATGTCGGCGAGGTAGAGGGAGGTGTGGAACATCGCGGCGCCGTTCTGCACGAACTGGGTCAGCGCGCCGAGGGTGGTCTGCACGGCGACGACCGCGGTGGCGGCGACCGGCAGCGCCACCCGCCCGGTCATCGCGAGCCAGGCGAGCGCGGCCCAGGTGCCGAGCAGGAACAGGCCGCCGAGCGCGGAGGTCGCGAGGACGATGCGGAGCATGCGGGGCGCGGCGTCGAGGATGCGCCGGTCGATCCGCTCGGACAGCGCGCGGTACCAGTGGATGAGGTAGCCGGTCATCCCGTTCGCACGGACCTCGTCGCCGTGCCGGGAGTACGCGGCCCACCAGCGCATCATGCCGCGTACGTTGCGGTCGGCGAGGTTCAGGTAGTGGGTCTCGTAGTCGACGCGGGCCGAGAGCACCGCACCGAGGCCGGCGGGCAGCACCGCCAGCAGCAGGAGCGGCAGCATCAGCCAGTGCAGTGCGGTGATCACACCGCCGGCGGCGATCATGCGGACCAGGGCGGCCATGAACCGCTGGGCGTCCTTGACCATGGTGGTGGTGCGGGTGACGCCGACCTCCGCGGCCTCCTGCCGGTCGGCGAAGCCGTCCTCGCCATAGGCCGACGCCTCCACCCGGCACACGGCGGAGACGAGCGCCACATCGGCCTCGGTGACCAGGCGCGGGGTGATCCGGCCGTCGGCGTAGGAGGCGAGGGCCGAGCTGATCCGGCCGGTGGCGGCGGCCGCGGTCACGACGGCGAGGGCGGGCAGCGCTCCGTGCAGGCGTTCGGACACCGGGCCCAGGCCGAGGATGTGGGTCATGGCCCGCGAGGTGGCGGTCAGGACGAGGGCGGCGGCGACGCCGGTGACGAGCTGGCACCCGAGCAGCAGGACGACACCGGTGCGGTCCACCGCCCAGGCCATGCGCGCGGTCCGGCCGAGCACCGAGGGCAGCCGGCCGCACATGGTACGGAAACCGGCCCCTTCCAGCGGGTTCTTGCCGGACTCCCCCTCGTAGCCGATCGTGGCCGGTGGCGGTGGCGGTGTCGGTGTCGGTGTCGGGGAGCTTTCGGTCGAGGCGTCGGTCACCTGCGTCCCTCCTCGGGGTCGGCACCGCACCTGGGTGGTCCGGTGGTGCCAGGCTCAACGAGAAGAGGGCGATTCGAACGCGCTCGATTCCGGACGAAGAGGCGACCTGGTGTCCGGGGCGTCGAAGCTACGGCCGCAGTCGGCACAAGGGTCCTCGCGTCGACGGGCATGGCCGAAACGCCGGGACGGGGAGGCAGGACGGGGCGGGGAACTACCCGAGCGCAGTGGATTGAACGTTCCCCGCCCCGGGTCGACCCACCGCCGATACATCGCCGATGCATCGGCGATGGGGCGGGGGCCGGTCTGGGGCGCTGCGGCACACAGGGGACGTGCCGCGGGCGTGCTGAGGTGTACCGCGACGCACTGAGGCGGACCGCGGCGATCGAAGATCTCGTTCAGACCTTGCGTCGCCGCCCGCCCGAAGGCCAACGGAGACGGACCGACCGGGTGACGCCCCCCGTCGCTACGCCCGCCGTTCTTCGCCCTCGGCGGTCCCCGGTACGGTCATCGAGCGGTGCGCGGCGGCCCCGGCGCCGCGGCGACGCGGGGTGTCGGCCTCGCCCGGACCCGGCCCCCGCAGGGCCGCATGGTGGCCCCTCACCGATGGTGCGACATTGGGATGAGACTGTCCGCGATGAGACTGTCCGACGAGGGGTAATCCTGGAGGCGCGATGGGGCGTGACGTCCCGGCGCTCGTGTTCACCCGCGAGGACCGCCGCCGGTACCGGGTCAAGATGCAGGAGTGCCTGGACGCGTTCGCGAAGATGCTCCGGGAGGCACGGTTCGACTCCGAGCGGCCGCAGGTCGGCCTGGAGATAGAGCTGAATCTGGTGGACGACGCCGCCGAGCCCGCCATGCGCAACAGCGATGTGCTGGACGCGATCTCCGACCCGGCGTGGTCCACCGAGCTGGGCCGGTTCAATCTGGAGATCAATGTGCCGCCGCGGCGGCTGACGGCGGGCGGTCCGGACGCCTGGGAGTCGGAGATCCGGGCCGCGCTCGACCACGCCGACGAACGGGCCCGCTCGGTCGGCGCCCGGCTGATCACCGTCGGGATCCTGCCCACGCTGCGGCAGGAGGACATCGGCGAGGAGACGCTCTCCGAGAACCCCCGCTACCGGCTGCTCAACGACCAGGTCTTCGCGGCCCGGGGCGAGGATCTGCGGATCGAGGTGGACGGCGTCGACCGGCTGCGCACCTATGCGGACAGCATCACCCCGGAGGCCGCGTGCACCAGCACCCAGTTCCATCTCCAGGTCTCCCCCGAGGAGTTCGCCGACTACTGGAACGCGGCACAGGCCATCGCCGGCGTCCAGGTGGCGCTCGCGGCGAACGCGCCCTTCCTGTTCGGCAAGGAGCTGTGGCACGAGACCCGGATCCCGCTGTTCGAGCAGGCCACGGACACCCGCCCGCAGGAGATCAAGGTGCAGGGCGTACGGCCCCGGGTGTGGTTCGGGGAGCGCTGGATCAACAGCGTCTTCGATCTGTTCGAGGAGAACGTGCGCTATTTCCCCGCCCTGCTCCCGCTGTGCGACGAGCAGGACCCGGCGGAGACCCTGGACCGCGGCGACGTGCCCGAACTCGGCGAACTCACCCTGCACAACGGCACGATCTACCGCTGGAACCGCCCCGTCTACGCCGTCTCCCGGGACCGGCCGCACATCCGCGTGGAGAACCGGGTGCTGCCCGCCGGTCCGACCGTCGCCGACACCCTCGCCAACGGTGCCTTCTACTACGGTCTCACCCGCGCGCTGGTCGAGGAGGACCGGCCGGTGTGGTCGCGGATGTCCTTCAAGGCCGCCGAGGAGAACCTGCACAGCGCGGCCCGGTACGGCATGGAGGCGCTGCTGTACTGGCCGGGCGCAGGCGAGGTCACCGCGCCCGAACTGGTGCTGCGCAGGCTGCTGCCGCTCGCCCATCGCGGCCTGGAGCGCTCCGGGATGGACGCGGCCTGGCGGGAGCCGCTGCTCGGCATCGTCGAGCAGCGCTGTGTGGCGGCCCGCAACGGCGCCGTGTGGCAGAAGGAGATGTTCCACCACCTCATCGACACCACCCACTGCTCCCGGCACGAGGCGCTGCGGCGCATGACCGAGCTGTACATCGACTACATGCACCTCAACGCCCCGGTGCACACCTGGCCGGTCGACTGAGGCACGGCGAATCCAACTCCCGCGCGGATCAAGCCAGTACGAGGACCAGCGGGATCCCCCGGCACGGCACCAACCGCATGCCCTCGTGGGCGCCGATCGGGTTCCGCCCGAGCAGCAGAGCGCCGAAGTCCGGTCCCCTGGTGAGGGATCCGGCCAGGTGCGCGGGGTCGGCGGAGGCGGCGACGCGGCCACGGGCGTTCACCAGGTGGGCGGGGCGCGCGAGACGCCGTAGCAGCGGGAGGACGGCGGCCTCGAAGTGGCGCAGATGCACATCGGCCGCGGCGACCCCGGCGAACTCGCCCTGGGCATACACCGGTTCGGAGAGCGTGAGGCTGTATTCGTCGGAGCAGAGGTAGTCGACGTACGGTCCGGCCACCGCCCGCCGCCCGGTGCCGCGGGGCCCCGCGAACCAGTCCCAGTGGGTGTAGTCGGAGTACGCCGTCCGGCCGGGGTCGAGGTCGAGCAGCAGCGGCCGTACGTCGCCCTCGGTGCCGCACTGCCACCACTCCAGCCAGGCGGGCACATCGGCGAGCAGCCCCGGGGCGGCGACGAAACCGGCGCCGGAGACCAACTCCCCCCGCGCGAGGCGCTGATGGAGTCCGGGGCGCAGAGCGGCGAGGTCGGCGCTGACGGCCGGGCGCCCCGCGGCGCTCACCCGGGCGAGCAGTGCCGTCGTATCGGCGCGGGTCGCGGCGACCGCGCCGAAGACGGCTTCCAGGGCGTCGCCCACCCGCGCGGCCACCCACAGCTCCGTCTCCGTGCCGGGCGCGGCGAGCCCCGGGCTGACGCCCATCGTGTCCTCCAGCGGACGGGAACCGGACGCGGCGCGGTCAGAGGGCGAGGCGTACGGCGACGAGCCGGGCCACCGGGTCCCTGACGCACCGCTCGGCCAGCGTGCCGGCCGTTGCGTGGTCCCCATCCTGCACGGCGGAGATCAACCCGCGCTGCCGGTCCGCAACTTCTTCACGACAGGAGTCGTCGGCGAGCACGAGGCACAGCAGCGCGCCCACCTCGCCCTGGAGCGCGAGCTGTTCCCGGGTGAGCCGGGCGGACTGGGCGGCGGCCGCGAGTTCGACATGGAAGCGGCCGTACAGACGGCCGCGCGCCGCCGCGTCCTCGGCCCGTATCAACTCATCCGCGCTGCGGCGCAGCTGGGTCAGGTCCTCGGGCTCCGTGCGCTGGGCGGCGAGCCGGGCGGCGGCGCCGGACAGGGCGGCCCAGTGGTCGCCGAGGTCGCGCAGTTCCTCGGTGCTCCAGCCGCGCAGCCGGGTTCGGAGCCGGTCCTCGGCGGGCAGTTCGGGCAGGGCGACGAAGCTGCCGCCGCCGCGCCCCCGGCGGGTGATCAGCAGGCCCTGTTGCCGCAGGGCCATGAGGGCTTCCCGCAAGGTGACGGTGGAGACGCCGAGTTGCCCGGCGAGTTCGCTCTCGCCCGGCAGTTGCTCGCCGTCGGCGAGGAGGCCCAGTTCTATGGCGTCGCCGAGGCGGCGGACCACGGTGTCCACCCGGGCCCGGTTGTCCACCGGGCTGAACACGGCTCTGCGGGCGCCGCCGTCGGTCTGATCCTGCCTCACGGGCATCACCTCGTGCGTTGACTCAAGCTTTACCCCAACGGGCTCTTGAGTTGAGAACTATGACTTCATATGTTTGCGGTCAACGTTCCGCGCGCCAGAAAGGTTCCCCCATGCAGGGAATTGCGATCCGGCTGCACGACCTGCGCAAGTCGTTCGGGGAGACGGCCGCCGTGGCGGGGGTCGATCTGGAGATACGGGACGGCGAGTTCTTCTCGATGCTCGGCCCGTCCGGCTCCGGGAAGACCACGGTGCTGCGGCTCGTCGCCGGGTTCGAGACGCCCGACGCGGGCCGGATCGAGCTGGCCGGACAAGAGGTCACCGGGCTCGCCCCGTTCGAGCGGGATGTGCACACCGTCTTCCAGGACTACGCGCTCTTCCCGCACATGACGGTCGAGCAGAACGTGGCGTACGCGCTCAAGATCCGCAAGGTGCCCAGGGCCCAGCGCCTCGCCCGTGCCCGCGAGGCGCTCGCGGAGGTGCGACTCGGGGGCTACGGCGCCCGGCGGCCCGCCCAGTTGTCCGGCGGCCAGCGGCAGCGTGTCGCGCTCGCCCGCGCCCTTGTCGGCCGCCCCCGTGTGCTGCTCCTGGACGAGCCGCTCGGCGCCCTCGATCTGAAGCTGCGCGAGCAGATGCAGGGCGAACTCAAGGCGATCCAGCGGGAGGTGGGGATCACCTTCGTGTTCGTCACCCACGACCAGGAGGAGGCCCTGACGATGAGCGACCGGATCGCCGTCTTCGACCGGGGCCGCATCGCCCAGGTCGGCACCCCCGCGGAGATCTACGAACGCCCGGCGACGCCTTTCGTCGCCTCCTTCGTCGGCACCTCCAACCTCCTCGACGGAGAGGTGGCCCGGCAGCTCGTCGGCGCCCCGGGCACCTACAACATCCGCCCGGAGAAGATCCGTGTCCTGAAGGAGTCCGCGGAGGCGGACGAGCCCGAACACATCACCGCCACGGGCCTGGTCGCCGATGTCGTCTACCTCGGCGACACCACCCGTCTCCTCGTCGACCTCGACGGCGGCGGCCGGCTCACCGCGGTGCAGCAGAACCTGGAGACCTCCGCCGAGGACGTCGCCGCCTACCGCGGCACCCGGGTCCGCCTCCAGTGGCACCGCCGCCACGCCGTCCGTCTCCCCTCCTGACCCCCACCTCTTGGAGAAACGCCGTGCGTCTCACCCGAACCCTGCGCACCGCCGCCTGTGCCGGCGCCGCGCTGCTGCTCGCCGCCGCCTGCGACTCCTCCCGCTCCACCTCCGCCACCGGTCTCAACCCGCCCGATCTGAAGGCCCCGACGAAGCTCGGCAGGACGGAGGGGCAGGTCGATCTGATCGCCTGGGCCGGGTATGTCGAGGACGGCTCCGACGACCCGCGGGTCAACTGGGTCGGCGACTTCGAGAAGCAGACGGGCTGCCAGGTCCACTCCAAGGTCGCGGCCAGCTCGGACGAGATGGTCAAGCTGATGAAGACCGGCGAGTACGACGCCGTATCCGCCTCCGGCGACGCCTCCCTGCGCCTGATCGCCTCCGGTGACGCGGCCCCCGTCAACACCGGCCTGGTGCCCAACTACAAGGATGTCTTCAGCGGGTTGAAGAACGGCGCCTGGAACTCGGTGAACGGCAGGATGTACGGCATTCCGCACGGCCGGGGCGCCAATCTGCTGATGTACAACACCCAGAAGGTGCGGCCCGCGCCCACCTCCTGGTCCGCGGTCTTCGAGGGCGCCTCGAAGTACAAAGGCCATGTCACCGCGTACGACTCGCCGATCTACATCGCTGACGCGGCGCTCTATCTCAAGGCCACCAGGCCGGAGTTGAAGATCAAGGACCCGTACGCGCTGGACCAGAAGCAGTTCGACGCGGCCGTGGCCCTGCTGAAGAAGCAGAACGCGGACGTCGGCGAGTACTGGGGCGACTATCTCAAGGAGGTCTCCGCCTTCAAGAGCGGTGACTCGGTCATCGGGACCACCTGGCAGGTGATCGCCAACCTCGCGTCCTCCGAAGGTGCCGAGGTCAAGGCGCTGCTACCGAAGGAGGGTTCGACCGGCTGGTCGGACACCTGGATGGTCTCCAGCAAGGCCAGGCATCCCAACTGCGCCTACAAATGGCTGAACTGGATCGTCTCCCCCAAGGTCAACGCCGAGGTCGCCGAGTACTTCGGCGAAGCACCCGCCAACTCCAGGGCCTGCGCCGAGACTTCGAACAAGAACTTCTGCGCCGTCTACCACGCGGCCGACGAGAACTACTGGAAGCGGATCGCCTTCTGGAACACGCCCATCGAGCAGTGCCTGGACGGCCGCACGGACGTCACGTGCGTGCCGTACGCCAAGTGGGTGCAGGCCTGGACCGAGATCAAGGGCTGAACCATGGTGAGCGAAGCGACCACCGCGGCGAGGCCTTCGGGGGTACGACGGCTCGCCGGGGCCCTACACCGCCGGCCCCGGCTGCGCCTCGCCCTGCTGCTCACCGCGCCGCTCCTGTGGCTGATCGTGCTGTATCTCGGCTCGCTCGCGGTGCTGTTCGCGTCCGCGTTCTGGACCACCGACTCCTTCACCTCCCAGGTGGTGAAGGTCTGGTCGACGGACAACTTCCACCAGCTGGTGACGACACCGGTGTTCCGCGAGGTGATCGTGCGCAGCGTGGGCGTCGCGCTCGCGGTGACCGTGCTGTGCGCGCTGATCGCCTTCCCGGTCGCCTTCTACACCGCCCGGGTGGCCCCGCCGCGCCGGCGTCCGCTGCTGGTGGTCGCCATCCTCACCCCGCTGTGGGCGAGTTACCTGGTCAAGGTGTACGCCTGGCGGCTCATCCTGTCCCGGGGCGGGCTCGCCGACTGGCTGCTCGCGCCGCTGGGGCTCGGCGGCCCCGGGTTCGGACTGCCGGCCACGGTGCTCACGCTGACGTACCTGTGGCTGCCGTACATGATCCTGCCGATCCACACCGCGCTCGAACAGCTCCCGGCGCAGCTGCTCGACGCGTCGGCGGACCTCGGGGCCCGCGCGGGGCGCACCTTCCGTTCGGTGGTGCTGCCGATGGTGCTGCCGTCGGTGGCGGCGGGCTCGGTGTTCACCTTCTCGCTGAGCCTCGGCGACTACATCACCGTGCAGATCGTCGGCGGCAAGACCCAGCTGATCGGCAATCTCGTGTACTCCGACATCGAGTTGAACCTGCCCATGGCCGCCGCCCTCGGCACCGTTCCCGTGCTCGTGATCGTCCTGTACCTGCTGGCGATCCGCCGCACCGGCGCCCTGCACAGTCTGTGACCGACTCCCGTAAAGGAGGAACGAGGTGCATCTCACCCGCAGTGCACGCATCGCCCTGCGCGTCGGCGCCGGGCTCGGTTTCGCGGTGATCTACGTGCCGCTGCTGCTGGTCCTCGTCAACTCCCTGAACCCGGACCGCAGCGCGAGCTGGCCGCCGCCGGGGCTGACCGGGCGCTGGTGGTCGGCGGCCCTGCACAACTCGGGCGCCCGGCACGCGCTGTGGGTGTCGGTGAAGGCGGGGCTCGGGGCGACCGCGATCGCGCTGGTCCTCGGGACGCTGATCGCGTTCGCCGTGACGCGGCACCGCTTCTTCGGCCGGGGCACGGTGTCGTTCGTGGTGGTGCTGCCCATCGCGCTGCCCGGCATCGTCACGGGCATCGCCCTCAACTCGGCGTTCGGCACAGTGCTTTCGCCGCTCGGCGTGGGGCTCGGGCTGTTCACGGTGATCGTCGGGCATGCCACGTTCTGCGTCGTCGTGGTGTTCAACAACGTGGTGGCGCGGCTGCGGCGGACGACGGGGTCGTACGAGGAGGCGGCCATGGACCTCGGCGCGACCACCTTCCGCGCCTTCCTGGACGTCACCTTCCCGCTGGTGCGCTCGGCGCTGCTGGCCGGTGCGCTGCTGTCGTTCGCGCTGTCCTTCGACGAGATCGTGGTCACCACGTTCACCGCGGGGCCCGGCATCGAGACGCTGCCGATCTGGATCTTCGACAATATGACGCGGCCCCAGCAGGCGCCGGTGGTCAATGTGGTGGCCGCCGTCCTGGTGCTGCTTTCGGTGGTGCCGATCTATCTCGCGCAGCGGCTGTCGGCGGACACCGCGACCGCCAGCCGGGTGTGAGCCCGGGGCCGGACACGCGCGGGCAGGTGCCGGTCCGGGTGTGGCGCCCGCCGTGATGGAACCCTGCGGCCCATGAGCAACCCTCCGAGCGTGAACAGTTATGTCGACCGGGTCACCGCGGGACCCGGCGGGGCGATGACGGACGAGGCCGGCGTCATCACCGGCGATCTCACCGTGGCCACGATCCTGCGGTCGGACGGCCGCAGTGCGCGGGTCGCCGTCCAGCACTTCGGCGGTGACACCTGGTACACCCTCACCGGCAGTCCGGCGCCCGTCCCCGAGGGGCGGCTCGCCGCCTATCACCGGGATCTGCTGGGCCGTATCCGCCGAGGTGGGGGCACCCGCGCGAGCTGACTTACGGTCAGTTCCGGTGTGCGAACGAACAGTTGATTCTTTCATGAACACGCAAAAAGGCGGCTCCCGCACCTTGACCGGGGTTTGGTCCAGACCAATTATGGCCTAGACCAGTAGCCCCGGCCGGGCCCTACCGTGCGCCACCCCCGCTCGATCGACTGTCGTTCGCCAACCGGGAGTACCCGATGACACGTCCGAGATCCGTACGCGCCCTGCTCACCGGCGTGGCCACCCTGGCCGCGTCCGCGGGGCTGGCCCTGGGGATCGGGGGCACCGCGCACGCGGCGACCCCGCTGCCCGCGCATGTCTTCGCCCCCTATTTCGAGGCCTACAACGGCGACAGCCCCGCCGCGCTCGCCCAGTCCTCCGGCGCCAAGTACCTGACCATGGCCTTCATCCAGACCGAGAAGAAGGGCTCCTGCACGCCCTACTGGGACGGTGACACCAGCACCCCCATCACCTCCTCGGTCTACGGCTCCGACTTCAGCACCATCCGCTCGCGCGGCGGCGACGTCATCCCCTCGCTCGGCGGGTACGCCGCCGACGACGGCGGCACCGAGATCGCCGACAGCTGCACCAATGTCGACTCCATCGCCGCCGCGTACGAGAAGATCATCACCACGTACGACGTCTCCCGGCTCGACATGGACGTCGAGGACAACTCGCTGACCAACCAGGCCGGCATCGACCGCCGCAACCAGGCGATCAAGGAGGTCCAGGACTGGGCCGCCGCCAACGGGCGCTCGGTGCAGTTCTCGTACACCCTGCCCACCACCACGAGCGGGCTCGCCGACAGCGGGCTCGCGGTGCTGCGCAGCGCCAAGAACGCGGGCGCCAAGGTGGACGTCGTCAACCTCATGACGTTCGACTACTACGACGGTGCCACCCACCACATGGCCACCGACACCCAGACGGCCGCGACCGGGCTGCACGACCAGCTCGCCTCGCTGTACCCGAACCTGTCGGACACCCAGCTGTGGAACATGATCGGCGTCACCGAGATGCCCGGCATCGACGACTACGGCGCGGCCGAGACCTTCACCACCGCCGACGCCACATCGGTGTACAACTGGGCGGTCTCCAAGGGTCTGAACACCCTGTCCTTCTGGGCGCTCCAGCGCGACAACGGCGGCTGCCCCGGCACCGGCGGCTCCGACAGCTGCTCGGGCATCAGCCAGGACACCTGGTACTTCACGCACACCTTCGCACCGTTCTCCGGCGGTACGACCACCCCGCCGGCCAACGACTTCTCGGTCTCCCTCTCCCCCGCCTCCGCCGCCCTCGACCCCGGTGCCTCCACCACGGCGACCGTGAAGACGTCGGTGACCTCGGGCAGCGCCCAGTCCGTCGACCTCGCGGTCAGCGGCGCGCCGAGCGGGGTGACGGCGACGCTGAGCCCCACCTCAGTCAGCGCGGGCGGCAGCTCCACGCTCACCGTGAAGACGGCCGCCTCCACCGCGCCGGGCACCTATCCGCTGACCGTCACCGGCACGGCGGGCTCGGCCACGCACAACTCCACCTTCAGCCTCACCGTGAACGGGTCCGGCGGCGGCACCCCGACGGCGCTGACCAACGGTGACTTCGAGAGCGGTTCGCTCTCGCCCTGGACCTGCGACAGCGGGGCCTCCGTGGTCGCCTCCCCGGCGCACGGCGGCAGCCACGCCCTGCAGACCTCGCCGACCTCCTCGGCGACCGGCCAGTGCGCCCAGACCCTCACCCTCAAGCCGAACACCTCGTACTCGCTCAGTGGCTGGGTGCAGGGGTCGTACGCCTACCTCGGGGTCAGCGGTGGCGCGACGGCCAGCACCTGGACCTCCGCCTCCGCCTGGCAGAAGCTGACGGTGCCCTTCACCACCGGCTCCTCCGGCACGGTCACCGTGTACGTGCACGGCTGGTACGGCCAGGGCACGGTCTACGCGGACGACCTCGCCGTCTCCTGACCCGTCCCCACGGCTGGGCCCGTCCGGTGAGCGCACCGGGTGGGCCCGGCCGTCGTCTCCCGCCCCGCCACGCGGTGATCTTCCGCGGCCTGAGAGAGGCTGTGGGTGAGACTCCCCGGGAAGAGATGACCGCAGGCAGGAGAGACGGCCGTGATCGAACTGGCCGCGGCGTTCGCCGTCGCGGGCGCGGCGAGCAACGCCGTCGGCACCGCGTTCCAGCGCAAGGCCGCCTCCGCGAGCAGCCGCGGCGGGCTCCGGCTGCTCGCCGAGCTGGTGCGCCGGCCGTTCTGGATGATCGGCATGGCCGGGGTGATCTGCGCGGCCCTGTTCCAGAGCCTGGCCCTGGTCAACGGTCCGCTGGCGCTGGTCCAGCCGCTGTTCATCCTGGAGCTGCCCTTCGCGCTGCTGGTCGCCGCCCCGCTGATGCACCGGCGGCTGCCCCCCTCGGGCTGGTGGGGCGTCGTGAGCTGTGTGGCGGGGCTCGCCGTGCTGCTGATCGCGGCCGCGCCGCACGGAGCGCTCGACCAGGCCCCGCTCACCCGGTGGATCCCGGCGCTGTGCCTGTGCGTGGGCGCCATGGCCGTCGCCGTGCTCCTCGCCGCTCCCGGGCGCCCGGCGGCCCGGCGCGCCGCGCTGCTGGCGACCGCCTCCGCCACGGGCAACGCGCTGACCGCGGCGCTGCTGAAGTCGGCCTCCGGCACCTTCGCCGACGAGGGGTTCCTGGCGTTCCTGCGGTCGTGGCAGACGTACGGCTTCGCGCTCGCCGGGGTGGCGGCCGTGCTGCTCCTGGAGAACGCGCTCCAGGCGGGCCCGCTGGCCGCGGCCCAGCCCGCGCTGACCATCGGCGACGCGGTGGTGAGCCTGGCCCTCGGCATCGCCCTGTTCCACGAGCGGATCCGCACCGGCTGGTGGCTGGTGCCGGAGGCGTGCGGGGCGCTGATGATCGTCGCGGGCGTGCTGGTGCTGAGCCGGGCCGTGCAGCGGATCGCGGTGGTGCCGGTGGCGGCCGAGGAGGAGATCGCGACCTGAACGGCCCCCGGCGTCACCCCTGGACTTCCCCGGACCGGGTCCCGTGACCGTCCCTTTATGCACCACGCCGCGCCAAATGACGCTTTTCGTATTCTTATCGTCCATATTATGCGACGCGTCAGACGATCCGAATGCCCCGTTCAAGGAGGCGATGGCGTGCCGTCGAGTGGAATCAGCCGCCGGAGTGCGGCGCGTCTGGGCCTCGGCGCCGGACTCGGGGTGGCGGCCGCCGCGCTGACCGGATGCGACGGCGGCGGGCTGGGCCTCGGCTCTCCGGGGCCCGGCGGACAGCGGCAGGCGCCCCGGCTGATCGGCGACGGCTCCACCGCGTACACCGGGCGCCAGCCGAACCAGCCGGACGCGCCCACCCGGCTGGAACCGGGCCGGACCCCGCCGCAGTTCGTGGTGTTCTCCTGGGACGGCGCGGGCGAGCTCGGCACCGGGCTCTTCCCGCGCTTTCTGGAACTGGCCCGCGAGCACGACGCCCGGATGACCTTCTTCCTGTCCGGCCTCTATCTGCTGCCGGAGGACAAGAAGCGGCTCTACCGGCCGCCCAACAACCCGGTCGGCGCCTCGGACATCGGCTATCTCACGAACGAACACATCAAGGAGACCCTGAAGTACGTGCGTCAGGCCTGGCTCGACGGGCACGAGATCGGCACACACTTCAACGGGCACTTCTGCGGGGGCTCCGGATCGGTGGCCGACTGGACCCCGGCGCAGTGGCGCTCGGAGATCGAGCAGGCCCGGACCTTCGTCAAGTCCTGGCGGACCAACACCGGTTGGCACGACGAACCACCGCTGCCCTTCGACTACGACAAGGAACTCGTGGGCGGCCGCACCCCCTGTCTGCTCGGCCAGGAGAACCTGCTGCCGACCGCGCGCGAACTGGGCTGGCGCTACGACGCCTCGTCACCGGGCGGGGTGCAGCGCTGGCCCCGCAAGCGGGACGGCGTATGGGATCTACCGTTGCAGGGCATCCCGTTCCCCGGGCGCAGCTTCGAGGTGCTGTCCATGGACTGGAACATGCTGGCCAACCAGTCCCTGAACTCGACGCGCGCGCCGTCGTACAACTACCCCTACTGGCGCGCCCAGACCTCGCAGTCGTACATGGCGGGGTTCGACCGGGCCTACGAGACGAACCGCGCGCCGCTGTTCATCGGCAACCACTTCGAGCAGTGGAACGGCGGCATCTACATGGACGCGGTCGAGGAGGCGCTGCGGCAGATCGCCGGGCGGCCGGAGGTACGGCTGGTCTCCTTCCGGCAGTTCGTCGACTGGCTCGACGCCCAGGACCCGGCGATCCTCACGCGACTGCGCACCCTGGAGGTCGGCGAGAAGCCGGTGGGCGGCTGGAGTTCGTTCCTGCGTCCGGGCACGTAGCAGCCGCGGGGCCAAGTACAGCCGGTACAGGGCGGGTTCACGCGGCCGACGCGCGCTCGCGCTCAGCCGGGGGTCGTCATGCGCTGGGTGCCGATGACCGACAGCAGCCGCAGGGCCTCCTCGGAGGACGAGCCGGGGACGGCGGTGTAGATGACGACCTGCTGATCGCGGTCGGTCAGTTCCAGGGCGTCGCAGTTGACGGTGACCGGCCCCACCAGCGGGTGCCGGAAGGTCTTGCGCGCCGTCGGTTCGGCGTCCACCTCACGCGCGTCCCACAGACGGGTGAACTCCGCGCTGCCGTCCAGGAGTTCGCGGATCAGCGCGGAAACCTCCGGGTCGTCGGGGTAGCGGACGGCCGCGGTGCGCAGGCGACGTGCCACGTGCCGTTCGAACGCGGCGGCGTCGGACACCCCGTACAGGCGCCGGCCCTCGGTGCGCGGCCCGAGGAAGGCCCGGCGGGCGAGGTTGCGGTCGCGGCGCGGCAGGGCCGAGAAGTCCTCCATGAGGGCGGCCGCCAGGTCGTTCCAGGCGAGCACCTCCAGGGTGGCCGAGGTGACGAAGGCGGCGGCCCCCGGCAGCCGGTGCACCAGGTCGAGGATGCTCTGCCGCACCTCGCGCGGGGGTCCGGGTGCGGGGCTCGGCGGGGCGCCGGCCAGTTGGTGGAGGTGGTCGCGTTCGGCGTCCGTCAGCCGCAGTGCCCGGGTCAGCCCGGCCAGCACCTCGCGCGAGGGGCGCGGGGCGCGGGCCTGTTCGAGCCGGGCGTAGTACTCGGGGGAGATGAACGCCAGCGCCGCCACCTCCTCGCGCCGCAGCCCCGGCGTACGACGGCGCGGCCCGAGGGGCAGTCCGACGTCGGCCGGTCCGATCCGCTCGCGCCTGCTGCGCAGGAAGGCACCCAGTTCCGCTCTGTCCACCGTTCCAGTGTGCGCGCCCGCCGGACGGCCGAGCCAGGTACAGCTGGTGCCTGGATACGGGCCGGGGCAGGGCGCAGGCTCGTAGGTATGAACACCACACAGAACACCGAGACCCCTCGTCCGGCGCCCGCCGGGCTGCTGGCCGGCAAGGTCGCCTTCATCACCGGTGCCGGGCGCGGCATCGGCGCGGCCGCGGCGCGCTTGTTCGCCCGGGAGGGCGCGCGGGTGCTGCTCGCGGCCCGTACGGAGGAGCAGCTGAAGGCGGTGGCCGAGGAGATCCGGGCGGCGGGCGGCACCGCGGAGCACGTGGTGTGCGATCTGGCCGACGGGGCGAGCGTGCGCGCCGCCGTGGACCGTGCCGTGGAGCGGTTCGGCCGGCTCGACGTCGCGTTCAACAACGGCGCCACGATCCAGCGGCCCGGCCCCATGGACGAGCTGCCGGCAGCCGATCTCGACCAGATCTACACGGTGAACATGAAAGGCGTCTGGCTGGCCATGGCCGCCGAGGTCGCGGCCATCCGGGCGAGCGCCGGAACCGGTGCCATCGTCAACAACTCGTCCGTGGGCAGCCTGCGCGGAAACCCCGAACTGCCCGCCTACGCGGCCACCAAGCGGGCCGTGAACAGCCTGACCGCGTCGGCCGCCGTGACCTACGGCCCGGAGGGCATCCGGGTCAACGCGATCGCGCCCGGCTTCACGCTGACGGAGATGACCCGGACCTGGGAGTCGGAGTCGCCCGGGATCCGGGAGCGGATCACGGCGGGGACCCCGCTGGGCCGGGCGGCCGCCCCGGAGGAGATCGCCGAGGCCGCCGCGTGGCTCCTCAGCGATCGGTCCTCCTTCGTGACCGGCACGGTGCTGCGGGTCGACGGGGGCGCCCGCGCCTGACCCGGGTCTTCGTCAGCCGAGGCCCATGACGCTCATCGTGCGCTCGGCCATCCGCTGCTCGCCGAGCGCGTTGGGGTGGACCGGCACGATGTTCGAGCCGAACAGCAGCGGCTCGATCCACCGGGTGCCCGAGGGCTGGCAGGCGTCATGCCCGTTCGACGCCTGGGAGAAGTCCACGAAGGTGGCCCCGGTCTCCTGGGCGGCGCGCTGCACGACGGAGTTGAGGTGGGCCTGGAGCGCCCGCAGATACGGGATGTCACCGGAGGCGATCGGCAGCTTCAGGAAGCAGGAAGCGTCGAAGGCGGAGGGCACGATCCACGGGTAACCCAGCACCGCCACCCGGGCGTTGGGCGCCTTGGCCCGCAGCGCGGTCAGGGCGCTCTTCAGCGCGGGGTAGGTGTTCGCGTCGATCGCGTCGTCGAAGGACGTGCCGTACTTGTCCTTGCACGGGTGACCGAAGCCGGCGCTGAGGACGCCGGCGGTGCCGCAGTCCACGATGGCGCTCACGAAGGTGCTGTTGTCGTTGCCGCCGATGGTCAGCGTCACCAGGTCGGTGTTGGCGTTCACCGCGTCCAACTGCGGTGCCACGCCCGAGTACTGGGACTGGGTGAAGTCCTTGGTCTCGGCGCCGCCGCAGGTGACGTCCGTCAGTGCGGCGCCGGTCGCCTTCGCGAGCACGTGCGGGTAGTTCACGGTGGAGCGCAGACAGAGCAGATTGCTGGTGTCGATGGGCGTGACGCCCGAGCCCGCGCTGTAACTGTCGCCGAGAGCGACGTAGTTGAGGGGCGTCGCGGCATGAGCGGGGGCGGCGGTGAGGCCGAGGGCCAGGGTGCCGGCGAGTGCGGATGCCGCGGCGGCGGCACGGCGCAGGGCAGGGGTGGGCATGAGGAGTGCTCCCTCTTCGACGCGACTGGTGCGGGGCGTGGGGTATCGCCGGCCGCCGGGGCGCTGCGTGGGGTGCGCACAACGACGGCCGTGGAGCAGGGAGTTGCGGTACTACCAGCGAGTTCTACCGCTAGGTAATGTGCGGGCAGCTGATCGCCGAGTCAACATCGCGGACCGAAGTTCTTGAAATGCTCATGAAATATGGGTGTCGAAATGCCGTAACAGCGGGTGTATGACGGATCATTCGAGCACGGATCAACCCGGGAGCGGTGGACCGCCGACGAGGAATCCGGTCGTGTCGGCGCCGTCATGCCACCGACTCCGGCGGCGCATTCACCCGGGAGCCGGGCTCCTGACGCTGACCTGCGGGAACGGGGATAGGGTGCGGGACATGGCTCCCTCCGCCGAAAGGACGACCATGGACCAGTTCTCCCCCGCGCCGACCGTGGAGCGCGTGGACGCACGGCACCGTTACGAGATCCTGGTCGGCGGCGAACGCGCCGGTCTCACCGCCTACCGCGACCGGGGCGAGCAGCGGGTCTTCTTCCATACCGAGATCGACGACGCCCATGCCGGGCAGGGTCTGGCCGGGCAGCTGGTCGAGTACGCCCTCACGGATGTCCGCGCGCTCGGCAAGCGGATCGTGCCGGTGTGCCCGTACGTCGCCAAGTTCCTGAAGAAGCACGAGGAGTTCGCGGACATCACGGACGAGGTGACCCCCGAGATCCTCAGCTGGCTCGACACTCAGCACGGCTGATACACGGGACCCGGCCCGGCCCCGGCGCAAAGGGCTTGCCATCCCCGTTGTGGCGATGGCAAGATCCCTCCAGCTCGAACAGCAACTTCACAGCTCGCACTTCTTCACGCATTCACACATTCACACATTCACGAAGGACTGAAGTCCATGGTTTCGGCGTCCCACAGCGGCCGCCGTCGGAACTGAGCCCCCTGCCCCACGGCAGCGCGCTCGCACGTTCCCACGCTCTCCTCACGGCGGTCCGACGACGCGGTGTCCAGCACACCGCCGCCTCGCTCACCGAGGCGATCCCTCGTACGCACGACCACTTTCACCGTGAGGAATTCCCAGCGTGCACACCGATGTCCAGAGCTTTGCCGTCGCCCATCTCCTGCGCCGCCCCGCGGCCCATCGAGTGGGCGGCTTCGTCGTGGGGTTCGATCCGGCCACCACGAGCCCGTACGTCAACTACGCCACCCCCGTCCCGGGCGCCGAGCCCACCGACGCGGACGTGGCGGATCTGATCGCCGCCTTCCGCACCCGCGGCCTCCTGCCCCGGCTGGAGTTCGCCCCGGACGCCGCTCCCGCGGTCGAACCGGCGCTTAGGCGCGCGGGGTTCACCACGGAGGCGGTGCACGAATACCTGGTCTGCACCCCCGCGACACTCACCGTCCCGGGAGCCCGGGTGCGGGTGCAGGCGCCGGTCACCGACGAGGACTACGTCGCGATCGACACGGCGCTCTCCGAAGCGTTCGGCGGCGAATGGGCCCCGTCCCCGGAGGGCGCGGCCCGGCTGCGGCGCACCGAGGAGGGCGGCGGCGCGGTCCGCTTCGTCCGCGCCGAGGACGGGAGCTGCGCGGGCGGCGCCCTGTGCTCGGCACCGGCCGAGGGCACCGCGGAACTGGCGGGCGTCGGCACCCTGCCCGGCCACCGGGGCCGGGGCATCGCCGCGGCGGTCACCGCGGCCCTGGCCGAAACCCTGTTCGCCCGGGGTGCCCGGACCGTATGGCTGGAGTACTCCGGCGCCGGCTCCCGCCGCGTCTACGAACGCGTGGGCTTCCGGCCCGGCGGCACCAGGATGTATCTGCGGCACGAGGGCTGACGCGCGGAGTGCCGCAAGGGCGGGTGGCGCGGGGTCGGCTCACCCTCACCTCCCGCCCTCTTCCGGCAAGGGGTTGTCCTCGGCGAACCGGCGGATCACGGGAGAAGCCGGGCCGGCCGACGCCCGGTGGCCGGTGGCATCGTCCGGTCCTCCGCGCCCCCGGCGACCGCCGCGTGCGCCCCCGGTGTCCGAGGGCAGGTCCAGGCGTTGTCGCGGAATTGTCCTTGATCGGTAACAGCGGGAGCGCGGGCGCCCTCCCCGCCGTCCTGGCAGATGCAGTGCACGACACACGAGCCGGGGACACGGCGGGGAGCAGGGGGCGGGACATGGCGCGGCACGCTGGGCGGGGCTGGTACGGACGGGTGATCGGGGCGGCGGTAGGGGTCACGGCGGTGGCGGCCGGCGCCTCGGTGTGGACGGCGCAGGCGGGGCAGAACGCCCCGGCCGCACCGGCTCACCACGCCGCGCCGAAGACGGTGGCCGTGTCCCCCGTCATCGCCCACTCCTCCGACGGCGGCGCGCACGCCGTCAACATCACCATCGACGACGGCCCCGACCCGACCTGGACCCCGCAGGTGCTCCAGGTGCTGCGGGAGAACGGGGTCAAGGCGACGTTCTGCATGATCGGCCCCGAGGCGCAGGCGCACCCGGACGTCGTCAAGCAGGTGGTCGCGGCCGGGCACCGGCTGTGCGACCACACGGTGTCGCACGACACCGCCATGGATCACAAGTCCGAGTCCTACCAGTCGCAGCAGATCCTGGACGCCGAGCGGCAGATAACCGAGGCGTCCGGGGGCGTCCGCCCGATGTACTACCGGGCGCCGGGCGGCGCGTTCACGCCGTACAGCCGCAAGCTCGCCGCGTCGCACGGGATGCGGCCGCTGGGCTGGAACGTGGACTCCAAGGACTTCGAGCGGCCGGGCACGGACGCCATCGTCGCCACCGTCAGGAGCGAGCTGGCCAACGGGCCCACCCTGCTCTTCCACGACGCGGGCGGCGACCGCTCGCAGACCGTGGCCGCGCTGCGCACCCTGCTGCCGTGGCTGAAGCAGCAGGGCTACGGCTTCGGCTTCCCCGTGCGCTGAACGAGCCGCTCTTCCCCTCGGTCGGGCCTCCGGCCGGTGAACCCCCGGGAAATTCTTGGCCACCGAACACCCCGGACGGGTGTTCGGTTCCCTCCGGGTGTCTACGATGAGGCCGTTCCGCCGGCGATCAACCCGCCCCGCGGACAGCTGCGTACGTCGTCCGGAAAGGCTCAGCATGCCGTTGCCCCGCCTCGGCACGCGGTCGCGTCGTCTCCGGACGGCGCCGACCGTGTTCCTCGTACTCGCCGTGGCGCTCGCCCTGGTGGCCCTGTGCACCGGCGGCTCCGAGCAGCGCAAGACCGCCGCCCGGCGCCTCGTCGTCGAGGTCTCCGAGAGCCACTGCGGCCGGGGCTGGACCCGGCCCGAGCCCGGGGTACAGACCTTCGACCTGCACAACACCTCCGACGGCGCCGCCGAGGTCTATCTGGAGGACCCCGGCAGCCACGCGGTCTACGGCGAGGTGGAGGACATCGGCCCCGGCACCACACGGCAGTTGACGGTCCAGGTGGGCAAGGGCGCGTACGCCTTCATGTGCGTGCCCGACGACGCCGACGCCGTCATCGGCCCCACCGTCCGGGTCACCGGCGGGCAGCGCGGCCCCGGCGCCGCCCCGGTCACCCAGCACGATCTGATCCCGCCCGCGCTCGCCTACCAGAAGTGGGTGGGCGGCGGACTCGCCACGGCCGTACGGCTTTCGGCCGAACTCAAGGACGCGATCGACCGCGGTGACCTCGCCGCCGCCCGCTCCGCCTGGCTGCCGGCACACCTCCAGTACGAGCGGCTGGGGGCGGCGTACGACGCCTTCGGTGACGCGGACGGCGAGATCAACGGCACCGACGCCGGGCTGGCCGACGGGGTGCACGACAAGGACTTCAGCGGGTTCCACCGCATCGAGTACGGCCTGTGGCACGGCGAGTCCGCGAGCGGGCTGCGCGCCCCGGCGGCCGCCCTGGTCAAGGCGCTCACCGGACTGCGCGACAGCTGGGCGCAGAGCCGCATGGACCCCGCCCAACTCGGGCTGCGCGCGCACGAGATCCTGGAGAACGCCGTCCAGTTCGAACTGACCGGCCGCACCGACTACGGCAGCGGCAGCAACCTCGCCACCGTCCGCGCCAACCTCGACGGCACCCGCGAGGTGCTGTCCCGGCTGCGTCCGCTGCTCACCACCCGGTACGCCGATCTGCCGGGCCTGGAGCGGGAGTTGACGCGGGCCGGGGGGACCCTCGACGGGTCCCGGCACGACGGGCGCTGGACCGCGCTCGACCGACTGACCCGCGCCCAGCGGGAGCGCATCGACTCCCAGCTCGACGACCTCGTGGAGCGGCTGGCGTCGGTGGCGACCCTGTGCGACCCCCGGAGGACCGTGTGAGCACCGCCGAACGACACCATGGACTGGCCCGGCGCGGCTTTCTGCGCGGCGCCGCCCTCGCCGGCGCGGGACTCGCCACCAGCGCCGCCGCCCCGGACCCGGGCACGGGCACGGCCGAGGCGGCGTCCACCCTCGCGCCGTTCCACGGCGTCCACCAGGCCTCCGCGATCGCGGCTCCCCGCCGTACCTGTGTGTTCGCCGCCCTGGACGTGACCGCCGAGAGCCGCGCCGAACTCACCGATCTGCTGCGCACCTTGACCGAGCGGGCCCGGCTGCTCACCTCCGGCGGCACCCCGGACCCGGTGGGCGTCACCGGACCGCCCGCCGACTCGGGCATCCTCGGCGAGGAGCTGCCCGGTGGGCAGTTGGCCGTCACGGTGGGCGTCGGCGCCTCGCTGTTCGACGACCGGTTCGGGCTGACCGCGCGCAAGCCCAAGCGGCTCAGGGCCATGCCCGCCTTCCCCGACGACGACCTCAAGGCCGAGTGGTGCCACGGCGACCTCAGCCTCCAACTGCACGCCGACGACCCGGACACCACCCTGCACGCGCTGCGCGACATCGCCCGGCACACCCGGGGCGGCATCCAGGTCCGCTGGCGGATGGACGGCTTCGCCAGCCCGCCCCGGCCCTCCGGCACCCCGCGCAATCTGCTGGGGTTCCGGGACGGCACCGCCAACCCGGACACGGCGAGCGCCCGCGAGATGGACCAACTGATCTGGGTGGACCGGGACTCGGACGAGCCGGACTGGGCCGTCGGCGGCAGCTACCAGGTCGTACGGCTGATCCGGATGCTCGTGGAGTTCTGGGACCGGGTCTCGCTCAGCGAGCAGGAGCGGATGATCGGCCGGTCCCGTTCCTCCGGCGCGCCGCTGGACGGCGACCGCGAGCACGACGTACCGAAGTACGCCGACGACCCCAAGGGCGATGTCATCCCGCTGGACGCGC
Source organism: Streptomyces sp. NPDC093018 (assembly GCF_040684035.1). Classification (NCBI taxonomy): domain Bacteria; kingdom Bacillati; phylum Actinomycetota; class Actinomycetes; order Kitasatosporales; family Streptomycetaceae; genus Streptomyces; species Streptomyces sp. NPDC093018. The sequence continues at coordinate 789,855 of NZ_JBFBFF010000001.1, read as the reverse complement.
ACATCCGGCTGGCCAACCCGCGCACCCCGGACACCGCCCGCCAGCGCCTGCTGCGCCGCGCCTACAACTACGACCTGGGCATGGACGCCAACGGCAATCTCGACATGGGCCTGCTGTTCTCCTGCTACCAGCAGGACCTTGTACGGCAGTTCGAGACCGTCCAGCACCGGCTGGCGGGCGAGCCGCTGACCGACTACATCAGCCCGTTCGGCGGCGGCTACTTCTTCGCGCTGCCCGGGGTACGTGATGTCCAGGACTGGTACGGACGCGCCCTGTTCGCCTGACGTGTCCGGTCCCCCAGTGGACCGGTCCGGCTCTTTTCCCCTGTCTGACCGGGCAGTTCGTCGAAACCTGTCCGGACAACCCGGCGGCCCGCTCGGTCAACACACCGTCAAGTTTTCCCACAGGTTCCCTGACTCGGTGTTCACCTACGCGACATCATGGCTCCGCCATCGCGCCCCGCAAGGAGCGCAGCATGCCTGCTCGTACACCGCACAGACGTTCTGTCCAAAGGGGTAGACCACCATGGCCAGCAGAGGAAGACGAGCCGCGATGCGCAGCCTGGGCGCGCTCGTGGGAGTCGCGGCGCTCACCGCGCTCGGCAGCAACGCGCCCGGGTGGGCGGCGACGTCCGCCCACGGTCACGGGCCCTCGTCGACCGCGACGCCGATCAAGCACGTCGTCGTGCTCTTCGACGAGAACATCTCCTTCGACCACTACTTCGCCACGTACCCGAAGGCCGCCAACACGGACGGCACGAAGTTCACGGCGTCGAAGAGCACCCCGAAGGACATCGACACCCTCGCCAACGCCGGGCTGCTGGAGCACAACCCGAACCAGTACGCGCCCAAGCGGCTGTCGCCGTCCCAGGCCCTGACCTGCGACCAGAACCACTCCTACGGTCCGGAGCAGTACGCCTACAACGGCGGCAAGGCCGACCAGTTCGTGCAGAACACCGAGGTCGACAAGTGCAGCGGCGGCCTGTTCGGCGAGCCGGGCCTGGCGATGGACTACTACGACGGCAACACCGTCACCGCGCTGTGGAACTACGCCCAGCACTACACGCTGAGCGACCGCGCCTACAGCTCCAACTACGGGCCGTCCACCCCCGGTGCGCTCAACCTGGCCTCCGGCAACACGCACGGCGTGGTCTCCATCGACCCGGCCACCGGCAAGCAGACCGCCAAGCCGGACTCGTACACGGTCCAGTCCCCGGACGCCAAGGGTGTCGGCACGGTCGTCAACGACCCCGACCCGGCCTGGGACGACTGCTCCGACAAGGACCACACCAGCAGCAACGCGCTGGCGTCGATGCAGGGCAAGAACGTCGGTGACCTGCTCAACACCAAGAAGGTCTCCTGGGGTTGGTTCCAGGGCGGCTTCCGTCCGTCGACCGGGTGGGACGGCACGTCCGGCTCGTACGCGAAGTGCGACACCACGCACAACAACGTGGGCGGCGCGGCCGCGGTGGACTACAGCCCGCACCACAACCCGTTCTCGTACTACAAGTCGACGGCCAACCCGCACCACCTGCCGCCGAAGTCCGTCTCCGAGATCGGCCACAACGGTCAGGCCAACCACAACTACGACCTGACCGATTTCTCCGCCGCGCTCAAGGCGGGCCACCTCCCGTCCGTCAGCTTCCTCAAGGCCGGCGAGTACCAGGACGGCCACGCCGGGTACTCGGACCCGATCGACGAGCAGCACTTCCTGGTCAGCGAGATCAACGCGATCCAGAGCTCGCCGCAGTGGAAGTCCACCGCGATCGTGGTCGCCTACGACGACTCCGACGGCTGGTACGACCACGCGTTCGTCGCCCCGCGCAACGGCTCGACCGACACCTCGGTCGGCTCCAACGGCAAGGCCACCGACAGCCCGGCCTGCCAGAGCGGCCCGAAGGCGGCCGGCGGCTACGCGGACCGCTGCGGCCCCGGCACCCGTCAGCCGCTGCTGGTCATCTCGCCCTACAGCAAGGTGAACAAGGTCGACCACACGCTGACCGACCAGGCGTCCATCACCCGCTTCATCGAGGACAACTGGCACACCGGCCGCGTCGGTGACGCCTCCTTCGACGCCAAGGCGGGCTCGCTCGGCGGGATGTTCGACTTCCGGCACCCGAACAACAAGCGGGTGCTGCTGAACACCGACGGCTCCGTGCAGTCCGTCGGCCCGATCAAGCACGTCGCCCCGGTGCACACCAGCATCACCCCGGGCCCGGCCTTCCAGACCGCGGCCGACACCTCGGACGCGTCCTTCCCGACCCTCCCGGTCGGCCTCGGCGTCGGCGCCCTGCTGGCCGCCGGTCTGACGGGCACGTACTTCACGATGCGCCGCCGTCAGCAAGCCTGACGACAGCGGGTTCCCTGGGTGTGCCCCCGGCCGGCGGTCGGGGGCACACCCGTGTCCGCGCCGGAAAAACCGGTGGTCGGGGCCGTGGTCCTGCTGCTGGGATGGCGTGATGCACAGTGAGATCTCGATGACGGTGGACCGGGGCGCCTTCCCGGACGCGGTGACGCCCTGGGAGCAGGAGTCCTGGCGGGCCGCGGCCCTCGGCTGGGTACGGGAGCGGCTGGCCGAGCGCGGCCTGCGCGGGGAGGGCGAGCTCCGGGTGCGGCTGCGGCCGTGGTCGGTGCTGGCCCGGGTGCCCGTGGCGGGCCGGGACGCGGTCTGGTTCAAGGCGAATCCGCGGTCCGCCGCCTTCGAGGGCCCGCTGACCGCCGCGCTGGCCCGCTGGGTGCCCGGACATGTGCTGGAGCCGCTGGCCGTGGACGCGGCGCGCGCCTGGTCGCTGCTCCCGGACGGCGGTGATCTGTTCCGGCAGGTGCTGGCGCGGGAGCCGGTCGGACCGGAGGTCTGGGAGGACCTGCTGCGCCAGTACGCGGGCGTGCAGCGCGCCCTGACCCCGTACGCCGGGGAACTGGAGCGGCTGGGGGTCCCGAAGGCCCGTACCGTCGATCTGCCCGAGGTGTTCGACCGGCTGCTCGCCGCGAACACCGCGCTCGGCCCCGAGGCACGCGCCCGGGTGGCGGCCGTACGGCCCCGGCTCGTGGACTGGTGCGCCGAACTCGCCGCCGTCGGCATCGAGGACACCCTCGACCACGCGGATCTGCACGACGGGCAGCTGTTCCGCCCGGCGCCGGGCCGGTTCACGTTCTTCGACTGGGGGGACGCGGCCGTGTCCCACCCGTTCTGCAGCCTCCGGGTCACCGGTGAGCAGGTGCGCGAACGGTACGGCGCGGGGGCGCTGCCCCGGCTGCGCGACGCCTATCTGGAGCCCTGGACCGGCACCGGGGTCCCGGTCGCCGAGCTGCGCCGGGCCGCGAGCCTCGCCTGGCGGCTCAGTTCCCTGGGCCGCGCCACCTCCTGGAGCCGGATGTTCCCCGACCCGGGACGCCCCGCGCCCGGCGTCACCCAGAGCGCGGAATGGCTGCTTGACCTTCTGAACGAGCCGCCGTTCTAGACGCGTTGGCACCCGGCCGCCCGAAGTCGCCGGGGCGGCGCGCTCGACGGACACTGACGGTATGAGCCGTCCCCGCGCCGCCTCAGCGGGCCACCCCGCCGCCCCGGGCCCTCCCCCAGCGCCGGACCGCCCCGCCGCCCCCGACGCGCCTCCACAGCCGAGCCGCCCCATCGCCCCCGGCGCACCTCCACAGCCGAGCCGCCCCGCCGTACCGGGCGCGCCTCCACAGCCGGGCCGCCGCCCCGTGCCCTGCGCGCCCGCCGCTCCCCCGCCCGGTCGCCGTGCCGTCCTGGGCGCGCTCGCCGGGGTCGCGCTGGGCGCGGCGGGCTGCTCCGGCGCCCGGGGCCCGGCCGGGCGCGCCACCCCCTCGCCCACGTCCGCGCTGCCGAGGACCACTCCTTGGCGGCCGGGGCCCGGCGAGGTGGAACCGGCGGCGAAGCTGCGTGCCGTGCAGGTGGTGGAGGCGATCGGCGCGTGGCCGGAAGGGCACGGCGGGGCGGCCGCCGCCCGCTCCCGGGTCGCGGCCCTCGGCCTGCCGACAGCGCTCGTCGGCCAGGCCGGGCCGCTGGCGCCCGCGGCCGACCGGGCCGCGCTCCAGGTGGTCTTCGCGCAGTACGGCGGGATCCTGTCGCGGTCCGCCAGTGTGCTGGTGGTCTGCCGCCAGTGGACCCGGCGCGGCGGCGAGGTCGCCTCGGGCGGTACGACGGTGGACGTACGGCTCTCCCGGGGCGCGCACGGCTGGACGGTCGACGCGCTCCGTCCGGCGCACCCAGGGCCGCCCGCCCGCGCCCTGCCCGCCGACACCCGCGCGGCCCTGTCCGACGCCCGGATCACGCTGCCGCCCGCCGCCGTCGCCGACCTGCGTGGCGGCCGGGTGCACGGCAGCGTGACCCGGGCGATGCGGACCCTGGCCCGGACCTACCGGATCGAGGTGAGCGTCGTCCGCTCCGGGCATCCGCTGGACGTGTTCGGCACGGACCGGCCGAGCGACCATCCGCGGGGGCGGGCCTTCGACGTGTGGCGGATCGACGGCCACCCGGTGGTGGACCCGGCGACCTCACGGTCCCTGATCGAGCGGTTCATGCGGGCCGCGGCCGCCGCGGGGTCGTACAACGTCGGCGGCCCGGTACCGCTGACGGGCGGCAGCCCCGGCCAGTTCTTCAGCGACGCCACCCACCATGACCATGTGCACATCGGATTCCGCGCGTGACGGTTCGCGCGCCCGGCCGACGGGTGGCCTCGAAGACCCGCGCCGCCGGCCGACGGGTTGCACCGCGGCCCGGACCGCCCCGACGCTGGAGCGGTGACCCATCCGGGATTCGGCATGGCCCCGGCGGACGGCCCAGGGCTCGGGCGGCGGCGGTTCCTCGCCCTGTGCACGGGCGCGGGGCTCGCCACGGCCGCCGCGTGCACGGCCGCGCCGCCGTCCGGGCCCGGGAGCCGACTGCGGCCGGAGTCGGAGCGGGACGCGCCCGGCACCGCCGCCTGGCGGCTCGGCCCGACCGGGCCACCGGACGCGGTGAGCGGCTATCCGGACCGGGTGAGCGTGACCCCGGGCGAGAGCTTCGGCCTGCATGTGTCCACCACGGCGGCGGCGTTCCGGATCTCGGCGTTCCGGATCGGCTGGTACGGCGGCGCCGGGGCCCGGCGGATCTGGGCCTCGGGCCGGACACCCGGCCGGGCGCGGGCGGCCCCCGGGGTGCTGGCCGCCACCCGTACCGTGCGCGCCGACTGGCCGGTCAGCCTGCCCGTGGACACCACCGGCTGGCCGGAGGGCGCCTATCTGCTGCGACTGGAGGCGGACACCGGTCATCAGCGGTACATCCCGTTCGTGGTCCGCTCCACCGACGGCACGGGCCGTACGGTGCTGCTGCACGCCCCGGCCACCTGGCAGGCGTACAACCACTGGGGCGGCGCGAGCCTGTACACCGGAGCGGACGGCGGGTACGCAAGCCGTTCCCTCGCGGTCAGTTTCGACCGGCCCTACGACGGGAGCGGCGCGGAGAAGTTCCTGACGTACGAGCGGGCGCTGGTGGTGCTCGCCGAGCGTCTCGGCATCCCCCTCGCGTACAGCACCGGTAACGATGTCCACCGGGACCCAGGGGTGCTGCGGGGCGCGCACGCGGTGGTCTGCCTGGGGCACGACGAGTACTGGACGCCCGAGCAGCGCGCCCATGTCACCGCCGCCCGGGACGCCGGTGTGAACATCGCCTTCCTGGGCGCGAACACCTGCTTCCGCCGGGTGCGGCTGGAGCCCGGGACGGGCGCGCAGGATCGTACGGTGGTCTGCTACAAGAGCGACTACCGCGCGGACCCGGTCTATCCGTCCGCCCCCGCGCGGGTCACCACCGACTACCGGCTGCCGCCCGGCGCCGACCCCGAGTCCGCGCTCACCGGAGTGCTCTACGAGGGCTACCCCGTCGACGCGCCGTACGTCGTACGAGCGCCCGGACACTGGGCGTACGAGGGCACCGGCGTCCGTGCCGGGGAGGGCTTCGCGCATCTGGTGGGCGTGGAGTACGACCGGGTCACCCCCGGGGCCCCGACCCCCGGCCCGCTGGAGATCACCGCGCATTCGCCGCTGGTGTGCGCGGGCCGGCCGAGCCACAGCGACTCGGCGTACTACACCACCCCCGCCGGAGCGGGGGTGTTCGCGACCGGCACCATGCGCTGGGTGGAGGGCCTGCTGGCCGGGACCGGCGAGCTCGGTCGCGACCACGGGATGGACGCCCGCACCCGCGCCTTCGTCACCCGCGCCACGGAGAACGTGCTGCGGATGTTCGCGCGCGGCCCGGCCGCCCGGCACGCGCCGCCGCCGGACGCCGACACCCGTGCGGTGTACGGCGGTTGACCGGGTCCCGGTCAGGCCTCGTGGGCCCGCAACTGGTTCTGGCGGGCCTTGTTGAACAGGCGCCACAGATGCTTGGCCACGGCGCACGGCGCGGAGTCGGCGCGGCACTGGCGGCAGGCGCGGGTGTGCTGCTCGTACTGCGTACGGGCGTCTTCTAATGCGTCACTGACAGCAGACATGGACATCTCCGGGAAAGACATGACATCGAACGGCGCGCCGACTTGACCGGCCGATACAACCAGTCTCAAAGGTGATCATGTTACTGGCGGTACTGGGAAATTCGGGAGGCCTCAGGAGCCATGGATCCCGGTCAGCGTCCGGGCATGTCTCATAAAGGCGGTCAGACCGACCTCGAAGGCGCGGTCGGCCCGATGGCCGCCCACGGCGGCGAGGGCCGCGGCCAGACGGGGCGTCGCGGTGCGGTCCGGGAGCTCCCACATCGCCTCGGGGGCGGCGAGGTCGAGGGCGGAGCCCAGCACCAGGTTCTCCAGCGCGGTGATCAGCGCCATGACTCCGGCGGGCTCGAACCCGGCGTCCAGCAGCCGGGTGACCGCCCGCTCGTACTGGTCCAGGACCCGGGGCGCGCGCACCGGCGAGGTCATCAGCAGCGGGATGGCGCGGGGGTGCGCGGCGAAGGCGGCGCGGTAGGAGCGGGCCCAGGCCTCCATGGCCGTGTCCCAGGGTTCGAGGTCGAGGGTGGCGGTCTCGATCGCGGAGGCGACCCGCTCGCGCAGCAGTTCCACGATGCCGTCCCGGCCGTCCACGTGGTGGTAGACCGAGCCGGTCTGCACGCCGAGCCGCCTGGCTATCTGCGGCACGCTGAAGTCGCCGCTCTCGTCGACGAGTTGGAGCGCGGTGGTGGTGATGCGCTCGCGGTCGAGGAGCGGGGTGCGCGGCCGTCCCATGATCGGTGTTCTCCCTGAGGTCTTCCCGGATGCCCAACCGCAGGTTACATTGCGGAAACCAAAAGCCTTTAGGTTTACGGCTCCGGGCGCCCGCCATCCCTTCCGGGCGCCCGGTCGGCCGTACGCCCGGGAGCGTTCGCGGGGCCGTCGCCCGGTCCTCCGCGGACGCGCCCGCCCGTCTCCGGGACCCCCTCCCCTCCGCCGCCCGAAGGGCCCCTGTATGTCCGTCACCACCTCCGAACTGCCCGAGGAGAAGGCGCCGTCCGCCGCGGCCACCCTCCGCCCCGGTTCCCTCGGCACGGCCGACATCGTCTTCTTCGTCGTCTCCGCCGCCGCGCCCCTGACCGTCATGGCCGGGGTCGCGCCGCTCGCGATCCTGCTGGGCGGCATAGGCGCCCCGGTCGGCTATCTCCTCGCCGGGCTGACCCTCGCCGTCTTCGCCGTCGGCTTCACCACGATGAGCCGCCATGTCACGGGCGGCGGCGCCTTCTACGCCTTCATCGCCCGCGGTCTGGGCCGCCCGGCCGGCATCGGTGCCGCCCTGCTGGCGCTGCTCGGCTACAACGGCATGGAGATCGGCGTCTACGGCCTGCTCGCCTCCGCCTCCCGCGACACCCTGCACGCCCTGTTCGGCACCGATGTGCCCTGGCTGCCCGTCTCGCTGGCCGGGCTGCTGCTCATCGGCTACGGCGGCTTCCGCTCGATCGACTTCGGCGCCAAGCTGCTCGGCGTCCTGCTGGTCACCGAGACGGGGATACTCGTGCTGCTGGCCGGCGGGGTGCTGCTGAAGGGCGGCGCGCACGGGCTGTCCCTGGCCTCGCTCACGCCCTCACATGTGTTCGTGCCCGGCACGGCCGCCGTACTCGCCTTCGCGTTCGCCGCGTTCACCGGTTTCGAGTCGACGGTCATCTACCGCCGCGAGGCCCGCGATCCGGGGCGCACCGTGCCCCGCGCCACCTATCTGGCCGTCGGATTCCTCGGCCTGTTCTACGCGTTCGTGGTGTGGATCGCCGTCCAGGCGTTCGGCGACGACCAGGTGGTGCGCGCCGCCGGGAAGGATCCGGCCGGGCTGTTCTTCACCGCGATCACCACGTACGTGGGCGGCTGGGCCGCGGATCTGATGCACGTCTTCATCGTCACCAGCGTCATCGCCTCCCTCCTCGCCTTCCACAACGCCATCAACCGCTACGCGCTCGCGCTGGCGGAGGAGGGCGTACTGCCCCGCCGGCTCGGCCGGATCCACCCGCGCCACCGCTCCCCGTACCTCGCCGGCATCACCCAGACCGTGGTCGGCGCGGTGGTCGTCCTCGCCTTCTGGGCCGCGCACGCCGACCCCTACCAGCAGTTGCTGCTGTGGGTGAACACCCCGGGGATGATCGGCCTGATGCTGCTCCAGCTGCTCGCCGCGATCGCCGTGCCCTGCTACTTCCGGCGGGTGCGGCACGGCGAGGGAAGCCTGCGGACGGTGGTGGCACCGGTTCTCGCCACGGTGCTGCTCGCGACCGCGATCGTCCTGGTGGTGGGACACATCGACCTGTTCACCGGCGCCTCGCCCACCGTGAACACCCTGCTGGTGCTCGCGGCGCCGGTCGTCTTCCTGCTCGGGCTGCCGTTCGCGTGGTGGCTGCGGCGCAGCCGACCCGAGGTGTACGCGTCCTTCGCCACGGAGCCGCCGACACCGACGCCGACGCCGACCGAGACCGCCGAATGACCGTCGCTCACCAAGGAGTTCATGGCATGCCCGCCGCCGATCTCGTCCTCACCGGTGCCCAGGTGCGCACCCTCGACCCCGACCGTCCCACCGCCACGGCGGTCGCCGTGCGCGAGGGGGTGATCACCGCGGTCGGGGAGGCGGCCGACGTGCCGGACTGGCGCGGCCCCGGCACCGAGGTGGTCGAGCTGGGCGGGGCACATCTGGTGCCCGGTCTGGTCGACGCCCACAGCCATCCGGTGTGGGGCCTGGAGATGGCGACCGGTACGGACCTGTCGGGCGTGCGCGATCTGGCCGGGCTGCGCGCCGAGTTGGCGGCGGCCGGGCGGATCGGGGGCTGGGTGCTCGGGCACGGTCTGGACCACAACGCCTTCGAGGGCCGTCCGATCCACTACGACCTGGTGGCCGACGTCCTCGGCGGCGCCCCCGCCCTGCTGCGCCTGTACGACGGCCATTCCGCCCTCGCCGACGCGGCCGCCCTCGCCGCCGCCGGGGTGTCCGGGCCGCGCTCCTTCGACCAGCGCGCGGAGGTGGTGTGCGACGCCTCGGGCCGGCCCACCGGGCATCTGGTCGAACACGCCGCGATGGACCTGGTGACGGCCGTCGCGCCACGCCCCTCGGACGCCGAACGCCGTTCGCGGCTCGTGGAGTTGCTGTCCGCGATGGCCGCCACCGGACTCACCGGCGCCCATGTGATGGACGGCGGGGACCTGGAGCTGGTGGCGGCGCTGGCGCGGGAGACGGTGCTGCCGGTGCGGCTGCGGTTCGCGCCCTGGTGCATGCCGGGCGCGGACGCGGAGGCGCTGCGCGAGCTGGTCGCGCTCCAGGGGCGGGGCGGCCGGCACTGGCTGGTCGGCGGGGTGAAGTTCTTCATGGACGGCACCGTGGAGGGCGGCACGGCGTGGCTGGAGCATCCCGACTGCCACGGGCGGGGCACGGACGCGTTCTGGCCGGACCCGCACGCCTACGCCGAGGCCGTCCGCGCCCTGCACTCCGCCGGGGTGCGCACCGCCACCCATGCCATCGGGGACGCCGCCGTACGGCACGTGCTGGACACCGTGGCCTCGCTCGGGCCGAGCGGGCGCGGGGCGCACCGGATCGAGCACATCGAGACGGCGCCGGACGAACTCCTGCCCCGTTTCGCCGCGTTGGGCGTGGCGGCCTCCATGCAGCCGCCGCACACCGGGTACACCCGGGACGACGGCAGCGACGAGTGGTCCCGCCGACTCGGCGGTGAACGGGCCGCCCGTGCCTGGCGGTTGCGGGATCTGCGGGACGCGGGCGCCACCGTCGCGCTCGGCTCGGACTGGCCCATCGCGCACTACGACGCCCGCGCCGTGCTTGCGACCGCCCGCCGCCCCAAGGGCGCCGCCGCGCATCGCGCGGGCCTGACCCCGGCGCAGGCTCTGGAGGGCTGCACCAGCCACGCGGCCGCCGCGGCGGGCGAGTCGGGGATCGCCGGTCGTATCGCACCCGGGTTCCGCGCCGATCTGACCGCGCTGGGCGTGGACCCCGTGCTCGCGTCCGCCGACGAACTCGCCGACGCGCCGGTGGCGTTGACGGTGACGGGCGGGCAGGTGGTGCACCGGGGCACCCGCTGACGGGCGTCCGGTCCGCGTCCGGTCCGCGTCCTGCCCGCGTCCTGCCCGCTCCGGTCGTACGGCTCTCCGCCGTACTCGGTCGCGCTCAGTCGTGCGGGACGACCGCGACCGGGCACTCGGCGTGCTGGACGACCGCGTGGGCGACCTGGCCGAGGCGTTCGCCGAGCCTGCTGCCGCTGATCCGGCGGCCCACCACGACGAGTCCGGCGCCGTCCGTGGCCCGGACGAGTTCGTCCCCTGCCCGCCCCTCGGTGACGGTCGTGGCGACGGACACGTCCGGGTACTTCTCGTGCCAGGGCCGCAGCAGCGCGAGGACGGCGTGCTCGGCGGCGGCCGCCCGCTCGGGACCGGCGCCGCCGTCCGGCTCGTGGACATGGCACACGCGCAGCTCGGTGCGGCGCCGCCGGGCGGCCTCGAAGGCGAACCCGATCGGCTCGTCGCACGCGCTGTCGACGTCCAGGCCGAGGACGACGGCACGGTAGGGGATGCTCGGGATCTCGTCCGGCGCGAGTCCGGGCGCGGTCGGCAGATGCTCGTCGGCGGCACTGCGGCCCGCCCGCACCAGCACCACCGGGCAGGGGGCCCGGCCCGCGACCCGCAGCGAGACCGAGCCGACGAGGACCCCGGCGGCCCGGCCGAGCCCGAGGGTGCCCACCACCAGCGTGTCCGTCTCGGCGGCCACGGACAGCAGCGCGGGCACGGGCGACTCGGCGATCAGCCTGCCGGTCACGGCCAGCGTCGGATGCGCCGCGCGCACGCTGTCGACCGCCTCCCGCAGCACGCGCTGCGCCCAGCCGCGTTCCGTACTGTCCCGCGTCGCCGGCGGCGCCGACCGCACATCGGTGACCCATGCGTGCGCCACGATCAGCTCGGCACCCCGGCGCACCGCCTCCTGCGCGGCCCAGTGAGCGGCGGCGACACTCTGCGGGGACCCGTCGACTCCCACCGCGATATGACCAGCCATGACGTGTCCCTCCGGATCCGACCCGACGCTTCCCGCCGTCCACCGAGCGCTCTCCCGTACGACAAGCGTGCCTCGTGAAGGGGACTCGCGCCCGTGGGCCGGGTGGGTCGTCCGGGGGCCGGGCGTCCCCCGGAGAAACACCCTGCCGAGGCGGCCGGGCGACCGGGCCCCCGACCGGCGACGGCGCAGGTCCCCGGGCGATACGCGCGCGGCCGAGCGCGATGGCGACTCGGCCGGTCCGCCCGCCCCCGGCGGTGCCGGAAGGGGTCCGGGTACAGGACCAAAGGTCCCGTTCACGGGGGCGCCCGGCCCTCGGCCCCGGGCAACGGAGGCGGCACGCTGGTGGTACCGGCTCGAAACGGACAGCGGGGACGCGCGTGGCCGGGGCGTCGAGCGGGCCCACGAAGGCGGGACATCGACCGCCGCCCGATGAAGCGGGCCCGCCCACCCTGAAGGAGGAAGAGCCGTGATCCAGAGCACGATCGGCGAGGTGATGACCGGCGATGTCGTCACCGCGTCGGAGACGATGTCGTCCGCGGCCGTGACCCGGCTGCTGGACCGGTACGGGATCAGCGGGCTGCCGGTGATCGACCACGACGACAAGGTGCTCGGCGTCGTCTCGGCCTCCGACCTGGTACGCGAGCGGGCCGCCCGGCAGGCGCAGGCCCCCGACGAGCCGGTACGGAAGTCACCGGCGCGCGAACTGATGTCGACGCCCGCCGTCACCGTCCACCCCGAGCAGCGGGTCTCCGACGCCGCCCGGCTGATGGAGCGGCGTGGCGTGGAGCGGCTGCCCGTGGTGGACGAGGAGGACCGGCTGATCGGCATCGTCACCCGTCGTGATCTGCTCCGGGTCTTCCTGCGCGGGGACGACGAGATCCGCCGCCAGGTGTCCGAGGAGATCGTGTCGGGCGAGCTGGGCCTGCCGCCGGAGGCCGTCACCGTGTCCGTGCGGGACGGCATCGTCACCCTCGCGGGCGACGCGGAACTGCGCGGTGCCATCGCCCGCGCCGGCTTCGCGGCCTGGCGGCTGGACGGGGTCGTCGGAGTGGTCAATCTGGTGCCGTCGGCAACCCCCGAAGGGGTGGCGCGCCCGGGGTGATGCCCGTGCGGCGGAGCGCGGGGCTCGGCCTCACCGGTACGCGCCGAACCCCCGTCGCTCTCACCCCGCTTCGATACGACGGCCCGTGTACGCCGTGGGCTCGATCCGCACCCACAGATCACGGCCCCCGCCGGCCCACGGGGTGCTGTACGCGCGCTCGGCCAGCCGCTCCGCCTCGCCGGGATCGCTCACCACGCGGGCGGTCCCCCGTACCAGGACGCTCCAGCCCTCGCTCAACGCGTCGTCCACCCGGTCCACCTCGAAGGCCACCTCGCGGTCGAGGCCCTGGGCGATCACCGAGCCCTCGCGGGTCCGGAACACGATCGCGCCGTCCACGACGGTGTAGTTCACCGGGAGGACGACGGGCGCGCCCTCGGTGCTGAGGGCGAACCTCCCGACGCCATGCGTCGACAGCAGCTCCCTGCACTCCTGTTCGTCGAGTTCGCCCATCCGGGGATCGCGGGCGGCCTGCCCCAGTCCGGACGGCAGCCCGGAGTATCCGCCGCCGAGTTCCTGGGGGCTGGTGCGCAGCGCCCCGGCGAGCCGCAGCAGGGTGCCGGAGTCGGGTGCGGCGGTGCTGTGCTGCTCCAGATGGGCGACGTACGCCTCGGCCATGCCGGCGCGCTCGGCCACCTCTTCCCGGCTCAGCCCGAGTTCCGCCCGGCGCCGCTGGAGCCGGCGTCCGAGGTCGCCCCGCGCGCGACCGTCCTCCGGCTCCGGTTCGCCGTGCCCGGGTGTGGGGCGTTCTGCCATGCTCGCTCACTCCTCGCCGGGGCCCTGGCTCGTACCACGTCTACCACCGGGGCACCCCGCCTACCACTCGGGTGCGCCGGGGCATCCGGAGACCGTCGTGTCCGGCCTCCCCCCACTGGAGGCCGGACACGACGCCGCACGATCGGAAACCCTACGATCGCCCCGTCCCGCCCGCCTTGGGCCGAACGGCCCCTGCCCGGGCGGGACGTCACCTGGAGGAGACCAGGGGAAATCCCGTACGGGCTACGGGAGTCGCTCGGGTAGTCTCGGGGCCATGCCGAGTCCTGAGTCGGACAGGGTGGGGGCTTTCGGTCACGCCGTCAGCCCCCGGAACCACTGACCTCACCACCGTTCCGCCGTGCCTTCGCGCGCTACGGCCGGACGCGTGTGCCCCCGGGTGCTGACCGCGGTGACGAGATGACCGTCTCGTGCTTCTCCTCACCCCGGAGTCACCCTCGATGCCTCTCGCGCTCTACCCGCTCGCCCTCGCCGTCTTCGCCATGAGCACCTCGGAGTTCATGCTCGCCGGTCTCGTACCGGACATCGCCTCCGACCTCGGTGTCACCGTCGGCACAGCGGGCCTGCTGACCTCGGCCTTCGCCATCGGAATGGTCGCCGGCGCCCCGCTGATGGCCGCCCTCGCCCGTGACCGGTCCGGCCGCGCCGCCCTGCTCGGCTGCGTCCTCCTCTTCGCGGCGGCGCACGCGGTGGGCGCCGTCGCCACCGGCTTCCCCGTGCTGTTCGCGTCCCGGGTGGTCGCGGCGCTCGCCAACGCGGGATTCCTCGCCGTGGCGCTGACGGCCGCCGCCGCGCTGGTCCCGCCCGACCGCAAGGGCCGGGCGCTCGCGGTGCTGCTGTCGGGCACCACGGTGGCCACGATCGTCGGCGTCCCGGCGGGCTCGGTGCTGGGCACGCTGCTCGGCTGGCGGGCCACGTTCTGGGCTGTCGCCGTCCTGTGCCTGCCCGCGGCGGCGGGCATTGTCCGCTCGATCCCCGGCCGCCGTCCTGAGCGGGGCACGGCCCGGGCGCTGGGGGCCGAACTGGCACAGCTGCGGCGGCCACGGCTGCTCCTGGTGATGCTGCTCGGCGCCCTGGTCAACGCGGCGACCTTCGCGAGCTTCACCTTCCTCGCCCCCGTCGTGACCGGCACCGCGGGGCTGGGCGGGCTGTGGATCTCCGTCGCCCTGGTGCTGTTCGGCACCGGTTCCCTCGCCGGTGTCGGTGTCGCGGGGCGGCTGTCCGATCGGCGCCCCGGGATCGTCGTCGCGGTGGGCGGACCACTGCTGCTCGCCGGCTGGCCCGCGCTGGCCCTGCTGGCGCACCGGCCGGCCGCCCTGCTGACCCTGGTCTTCGTGCAGGGCGCGCTGTCGTTCGCGCTGGGCAGCACCCTGATCACCCGGGTCCTGTACGAGGCCGCGCATGCCCCCACCATGGCGGGCTCGTACGCGACCGCCGCGCTCAACATCGGCGCCGCCACCGGACCCCTCCTCGCCTCCGCCACCCTCACCGGCACGGCCCTGGGCCCGCTGTGGGTCAGCGGCGCCCTGGTCGCGCTCGCCCTGCTGATCGCGCTCCCGCTCCGCGCCGTGACACCTGTCGCCCCCTGACGGGCGCCCGGGGTCAGTCGGGCGTCAGTCCCCGGTCAGCGTCTCCTGGCACTGTTGTTCCTGTGAGTGGGACGGGAAACCGGAGCCGGTCACAGGAACAGCCGGGATCACAGGGATCCCAGGGAGAGGTGCCCGGAGTGGTTTATCGGGGACCAGCGAGCACAGCTCACGGTCGGGCCCTTCGGGGCCCGCGCAGGTTCAAATCCTGCCCTCTCCGCTCCGCCGAACGGCTGACTACACTGGACGGCGGCATCGCGTGCCGGTCACCGGCCGGGTGAGGCATGGAGGTGCCAGGAGATGCCTCTGGAGGCATTCCTTGTCGGTCGATCTGAACCACACCATCGTCCATGCCCGGGACAACCGGGAATCCGCCCGCTTCTTCACCGAGATCGTGGGCCTGGACATCACCGGGGAGTGGGGCCCGTTCGTGGCCGTCGCCCTGGGCAACGGCGTCACGCTGGACTTCGCCACCGTCCCCGAGGACAGGATCACCCCGCAGCACTACGCGTTCCTGGTCTCCGAGAAGGAGTTCGACGCCGCGTACGCCCGCATCACCGAGCGCGGCATAGAGCACTACGCCGACCCGCACCAGAAGCACCCCGGCACCATCAACCGCAACGATGGCGGCAAGGGCGTGTACTTCATGGATCCGGTCGGACACGCCATGGAGCTGCTCACCGTTCCCTACGGCGGCTGGCCGGACGCGTAAGGTGCCCGGGTCCCGCGACCGGCCGGCGACGGCCGGCTCGCGGGGTGTCCGGGGGCCGATTCGGTCCCCGCGGGGCCTCCGGGTGAGGATGGACCCCATGGTGTTGACGTATGGGTCGATGGGACGGGCCGAGACCGGGCCGCAGGGGGCGGGTCGCCGGGCCGGTGAAGGGACGGTCCGGTGAGCAAGCCGCTGTACCAGCTGAAGGCGGAGTTCTTCAAGACGCTCGGCCATCCGGCCCGTATCCGCGTGCTGGAACTGCTCAGCGAACGCGAGCACGCGGTCGCCGAGATGCTGCCGGAGGTGGGCATCGAGCCCGCCCACCTCTCCCAGCAACTGGCCGTGCTGCGCCGCGCCAACCTGGTCAAGACCCGCAAAGAAGGCTCGAACGTCTACTACTCCCTGACCAGCCCGCATGTGGCGGAACTGCTGCGGGTGGCACGGACGATCCTGTCCGGGGTCCTCGCGGAACAGGCGGAGCTGCTCGCCGACCTCCAGGCGGCACAGGGGGAACGGCCGGGGCAGACCTGATGCCGACGGGCTGATGCCGACGGGCCCGGCCTCGACGGCGTCTCCCCGCCCCGCCGCTCCTCACTCCCCCGGCGCCACCGTCCGTGCGGCGATGCGGGCTGCCTCCGCGATGAGCGCCTCGTCGACCGGGGCGTCCTTGTCGTCCTTGCCCTCCTTGGTCGACAGGACGGCGAGTACGACGGGGGTCCGCCGGGTGGTCCAGGCGACGCCGACGTCGTTGGCGCTCGCGTAGTCGCCGGTCCCGGTCTTATCGGCGATGGTCCAGCCCGCGGGCAGCCCGGCG
Organism: Streptomyces sp. NPDC093018; assembly: GCF_040684035.1. Taxonomy (NCBI): domain Bacteria; kingdom Bacillati; phylum Actinomycetota; class Actinomycetes; order Kitasatosporales; family Streptomycetaceae; genus Streptomyces; species Streptomyces sp. NPDC093018. The sequence continues at coordinate 773,378 of NZ_JBFBFF010000001.1, read as the reverse complement.
CGGAACCGTGCGCCGCTGGTGGTGTTGCCCTTCAACCAGGTGACGAACCGCTCCCGGTCGGGGGCGGCCAGGGCCCGGCCGAGGGCCAGCCGCTCGATGTTCCGGGCAAATGCCTCGGGGCTCGTGGTGTCGCGCGGGTCCCCGGGGATCGCCGTGTTCAGCTCGGGCTCCCACCGGTCGAGCCGGCTCACCTCGTCGCCGAGCGAGCGGAAGAACCGGGTCAGGCCGGCCGGTCCGTCCAGCTGGCGCAGCAGCAGGTTGCCGGCCGCGTTGTCGCTGTACTGGATCGCCGCCGCGCACACCTCGGCCATGGCCATGCCGGTGGCCTGGTTCTCCTGCGTGCGGGGCGAGTTGGGCAGCAGATCGTGCGGCGGATAGTGGATCACCTTGTCCATCGGCGCGCAGCGCGCCGCGTCGCGCAGCACGGCGGCCGCCGCGAACGCCTTGAACACCGAGCACATCGCGAACCGCTCGCCCGCCCGGTGGGCGAGCACCTGCCCGGTGCGCACATTGCGCGCGTACACACCGAGCCGGGCGCCGTAGCGCCGCTCCAGATCGGCCAACTCACCGGAGGTCGGAGCGGCCGGGGCGGCGGCGGCCCGCCCGGTGGATGCCACGGCGGCCGCGGAGGTGAGCGCGATGCCTGCCTTCAACAGGCCACGGCGCGCGAGCGGTCCGGAAGCGGTCATGGTGAAGTCCTCCCAGGTCATGCCCTGTCGGGCGGGGTGATCCATGGGGAACAGCGAAACAGCACGAGGGCGCTCATGTCCAAGAGTGAACTGTGCACATCTCATGCCTTATTGATATGACTACTGGATGGATCTCTTGGCGCATCTGGAGGCGTACGTGGCGACCGCCGACGAGGCGAGCTTCTCCCGGGCGGCCGACCGGCTCGGAATCGCCCAGCCGCTGCTCAGCCGACGGATCAAGACGCTGGAGGGCCACTTCGGCGGTCCGCTGTTCGACCGCTCCCGGCGCCAGGTCACGACCACCGAGCTGGGCGTACTGCTCCTCCCTTACGCCCGGGACGTCCTGGACCGCGCCCAGCGGCTACGGCAGGCCGCCCGCTCGGCCCGGCACGCGCGGGTGCGTGCCGTCGGCGTGCCCGCGGACTGCGCCCCGGCCGCCCTGGCCCGCGCCCTGCGCGCCGGCACCGAGCGCGGGATCACCCTCGGCATGCGTGAACTACCGCCCATGGAGCGGGAGTCGGGCCTGAGCGACGGCACGCTCGCCTGCGCGCTCCTCCGCGTCGTACCGGAATCCGCCGCCTTCCGGGTGCCGTTGGGACTGGCCTCCGCCCCGGCCGACACCGAGGAGGCGCCGCGCGCCCTCCACCTCGAAGAGCTACGGCCACGGCGTCGCCGTACCGGCGAACCACCCGTGTCCCCGCTGCCCCTTCTCGTCCTGGCCGAGGACCGAGTCCCCTGCTTCGAGGACCGGTTCGCCCGGGCCGTCGCGCGTGCCGGGCTCCCCGAGGGACGGATCGCAGCGGCGGGACCGGCCGCCGACGCGCTCACCGAGACCTTGGCCGGGCGCGCCCTGCTGCTGTGCACCGAGTCCTACGCACGCCGGTACGACGCCCGGTGGGCACCCCTGGGCGACACCGCCCTGCACCGGGGGTACGACGTGAGCGCACCACCCGGTCCGCGCGGCGCAGCGGACGTACCGGAGTGGCTGACCCGGCTGCTGGGCACGGCGGTCGGGGCGGCGGGCCACGGGGACACCGGTGGCCGCCGGGCCGTCGGCGACGCCCCCTCCCGGCTGGCGGCCCGCGGATGAGCGCCGTGGAGCCGAGCGGCAGCCGAACCCGGCCCGTCTGCGTCGGCGACGACGGTGCCCTGCTGGATGCCGCCGAGGCGGTCGCGGCGGACTGGGCGGCGCTCGGGGTGCGCGGTTCCTTCCTCGCCCTGAACCTGGACACGGGCGAGCGACTCGGCTTCGACCTCGACGAGCCGATGCCCCTCGCGTCCGTCGCCAAGGTCCCGCTGGCCCTGGTCGTACTGGACCGGATCGCGGCCGGAGAACTGGACCCGGCGCGGCCGGTGACCGTCGATCCGGCACGGAGCAGCGTCGGCTCCACCGGTCTCTCGGCGTTCCGGCACCCGGCCACCGTGGCCGTCGGCGATCTGCTCCTGCTGATGCTGTCGGTGAGCGACAACGCCGCCGCGGACGCGCTGTTCGGCCTGGTGCCGGTGGCGGAGGTGGACGCGCGGCTGCGGGCGTGGGGGTGCGACGGCATCCGGATGCGGCACCGGATGAACCATATGTACGAGTGCGCGGTCGGCGCCGCCGGAAACGACTTCTCGCTCGCGCTGGAACTGGCCGTGCGGGACGAGCAAACGGGTCTGCCCACCATCGAGACCCTGGATCCGGCGCATGCCAACGCCGGCTCGGCGGCGGCGCTCGTCGAGCTGCTGCGGCGGGTGTGGGGCGACGAGATCGCCGCGCCCGGGGCGACGGCGGAGCTGCGGCGGCTGATGGGCTGCCAGGTCTTCACCCAGCGGCTGGCGTGCGAGCTGCGCGCGGACTCGCTGCGGTGGAGCGGGAAGACGGGCACGTTCCTGCATCTGCGGCACGAGATCGGAGTGGTGGAGGCGGAGTCGGGCGACCGGGTGGCCATGGCCGCGCTCACCCGCGCGGACCGGCGGGCCGGTCTCGCCCCGGACATCGAGCTGGCGATGGGCGCGGCGGCCCGGGACGCGTTCGAGGCGCTGCGCCGCTGAAGGGGGCGGGGCCGCGCCGACGGCGTCCCGGTCAGGACAGCAGCCGCTGCTCCTTCGCCACCGCGACCGCGCCCGCGCGCGTGTCCACGCCGAGCTTGTCGTAGATGCGCCGCAGATGCGTCTTCACCGTGGCCTCGCTGATGAACAGGGCGCGGGCGATGGCCTGGTTGGGCAGGCCCTGGGCGAGCTGGGCGAGGATGTCGCGTTCGCGCGGGGTGAGGGCGGGGCGCGGATTGCGCAGCCGGGACATGACGCGGTCGGCGACCGGGGGCGAGAGCGCGGGGCGGCCCTGGGCGGCGGCGTGGATCGCGGTGAACAGGTCTTCCGCGCGCTCGGCCTTGAGCAGATACCCGGTGGCGCCCGCCGCCACGGCCCGGGTGACATCGGCGTCCGTGTCGTACGTGGTGAGCACGAGGACGTGCGGCGCGGGGCTCATGGCGCGCAGCCGCCGGGTGGTCTCGACGCCGTCGATGCCGGCGCCGAGCTGGAGATCCATCAGGACGACGTCGGGCGCGGTCTTCCGGGCCAGCGCCAGGGCCTCCTCGCCGGTGCCCGCCTCGCCGACGACCTCGATGTCCGGGGCGCTGTGCAGCAGGGCGAGCAGCCCGGCGCGTACGACGGCATGGTCGTCGCAGACCAGGATGCGTACGGGGCGTTCGGTCATGGTCGCTCCAGGGGGATCGCCGCCGACAGGGCCGTGCCCTCGCCCGGCGCCGACTCGATGGTGAGGGTGCCGCCGAGCTGACGCAGCCGGGCGCGGATGGCGGGCAGACCGTGGCCACGGCCCTCGCGACCGGCACCGTCGCGGCGCTCCTCGGCGGGGTCGAAGCCGCGGCCGTCGTCCATGACGTCCAGGACGATCTGGTCGTCCAGGCAGGTCAGGGTGAGGGTGGCGGTCGTGGCGCCCGCGTGTTCGCGGACGTTGGCGAGGGCGCCCTGGGCGATGCGCAGCAGGGCGGACTCGACAGGTGCGGGCAGCCGGCCGGGCGGGGCGCCCTCGGTGTGCACCCGGACGGTGAGTCCGGGTGTCGTCTCGCGGGCGGCGACCGCGCGCAGGGCCCGCAGCAGGCCGCCGCCCTCGGCGAGGTCGGCCGGGGTCAGATCGTGCACGAAGCGGCGGGCCTCGGCGAGGCCCCGCTCGGCGATCCGCGCGGCGGTGCGAACGTGCTCGTGGGCGGTGCCGGGCGCGCTGTCCCAGAGCCGGTCGGCGGCCTGGAGCAGCATGCGCTGGCTGGACAGGCCCTGGGCGAGGGTGTCGTGGATCTCCCGGGCGAGCCGTTCGCGTTCGGCGAGGGTGCCCTCGCGGCGCTCGGTGGCGGCGAGTTCGCGCCGGGTGCGGACCAGGTCGTCGATGAGGTCGCTCTGCCGGGCGGCCTGGCGGTGCATGACGACATAGACGGTGGCGGCGACGGCGGCCACGGCCGGCGGGGCGAGCAGCACATTCGGGTCGGGCCAGCCGGCGAGTTCGAGCTGGGCGGCCACCGCGAGCGCGGTCAGCAGCGCGACCAGCGGGATCGCGGCGCGCGGCGGCAGGGTGCGCAGACCGGTGTAGAAGAGCGGAACCGCGCACCAGGCGAAGCTCGGGGCCAGGACGACGAGCAGCGCCCAGGCCGCCACGACCAGGCCGAGCCAGGTCAGCCGGCGCGGGGTGGGGCGGGTGCCGAGGGCGGGGCCGAGGACGTAGAGCACGGCGAGCAGTGCGGAGAGGGCGACGATCCAGGGGGTGTGGGGGCTCTCGCCGTGCCGTGCGAGGTAGCGGGCGAGCGACGCGCCCAGCAGCACGAAGAACGCCGTGTGCATGACGATCGTGAGGGCGCGGGTGTCGCCCTGTGCGGGTTCCGGCACCGCCATCACCTCCCGTGTCACCGCGCTGAACTGGGCAAACAAGGCCCATTGTGCCCCGGCCCCGAGCGCGCGGGGTCATTCGATCGGATGACCCGGGGGACCACCGGTCCATCGACGGGAGACGGCACGGGACGGGCCGAGGATCGATACCGAAGCGATTCCGCCTCGGCCCGGCCGCACCTCGGCCGCGGCCCCCACCGCCATCGGAAGGTTGCCCGTCATGTCCAGCCGTAGGAAGCCGTCCCGCCGTACCCGTGTCCTCGTCGGCGGTGCCGCCCTGGCCGTCATGGGCGCGGGTGTCGTCGGCACCGTCGCCGCCCATGCCGCCGGTTCGACCGGCGCCGCTCGGGCCGTCGCGCCCGCCGCGGCCCGTCCCGGCGATCTCACCCGGAGCACCCATCTCACCGTGCGGGCCGCGGAGAAGGCGGCGCGGGCCGCGCTGGACGCCGCCGTCAAGGACGGCCGGCAGGTGTCCGTGGCCGTGGTCGACCGGAACGGCGACACGCTGGTCACGCTGCGCGGGGACGGCGCGGGCCCGCAGTCGTACGAGTCCGCCGGGCGCAAGGCGTTCACGGCGGTGTCCTGGAACGCCCCCACCTCGGAGCTGACCGGGCGGCTGGCGCAGGCGCCGACCCTGAAGGACATCCCGGGGACGCTGTTCCTCGCGGGCGGCACCCCGGTGACCGCCAAGGGCGCCCCGGTCGCGGGCATCGGCGTCGCGGGCGCCCCCTCCGGCGACCTGGACGAGAAGTACGCCCGGGCGGGCGCGGCGGCACTGGACCACTGACGGCTGACACGCGCCGGGGGCGTCGTAACCGCTCGTCGCGCCGGGGATGTCGGCACCACTCGTCCCCACCGCACCGATGAGACGACGATGCCCGGGCCGCCCAGCAAGGGGCGGCCCGGACATCGTGTCGGCGGATCAGGCCAGGTCGAACCGGTCCAGGTTCATGACCTTGTCCCAGGCGGCGACGAAGTCCTTCACGAACTTCTCCTTCGCGTCGTCGCTCGCGTAGACCTCGGCGACGGCGCGCAGCTCGGAGTTGGAGCCGAAGACCAGGTCGGCACGGCTGCCGGCCCACTTCAGCTCGCCCGTCACGGCGTCGCGGCCCTCGAAGGCGGTCTGGTCCTCGGAGGTGGACTTCCAGGTCGTGCCCATGTCGAGCAGGTTGACGAAGAAGTCGTTGGTGAGGACGCCCGGCGTCTTGGTGAGGACGCCCTGCTGCTGGGCCTGGGCGTGGTTGGCGCCGAGCACGCGCAGGCCGCCGATGAGGACGGTCAGCTCGGGGGCGCTGAGGGTGAGCAGGTTGGCGCGGTCGAGCAGCAGGTACTCGCCCGGCAGCCGGTTGCCCTTGCCGAGGTAGTTGCGGAAGCCGTCCGCGGTCGGCTCCAGCGCCTCGAAGGACTCGGTGTCGGTGTGCTCCTCACCGGCGTCCACCCGGCCCGGCGTGAACGGCACCCGGACCTCGAAGCCGCCCTCCTTGGCCGCCTTCTCGACCGCGGCGACACCGCCGAGGACGATCAGGTCGGCCAGCGAGACCTTCTTGGCTCCGGCGGCGTTGAAGTCCTGCTGGATGCCCTCCAGGGCGCGCAGCACCTGGGCCAGCTCATCGGGCTGGTTGACCTCCCAGCCGCGCTGCGGTGCGAGGCGGATGCGGGCGCCGTTGGCGCCGCCGCGCTTGTCGCTGCCGCGGAAGGTGGACGCGGAGGCCCACGCGGTGGTGACCAGCTGGCCGACGCCGAGCCCGGAGCCGAGCAGCTTGGTCTTCAGGGCCGCGATGTCCGCGTCGTCGATCAGCTCGCCCTCGCGCGCCGGCAGCGGCTCCTGCCAGATCAGGGTCTCCTCGGGGACCTCGGGGCCGAGGTACAGGGACTTCGGGCCCATGTCGCGGTGGGTGAGCTTGTACCAGGCGCGGGCGAAGGCGTCGGCGAACTCCTGCGGGTTCTCGTGGAAGCGGCGGGAGATCGGCTCGTAGATCGGGTCGAAGCGCAGGGAGAGGTCCGTGGTGAGCATCGTGGGCAGACGCTTCTTGGACGGGTCCTGCGGGTCGGGGATCGTGGCCTCGGCGTCCTTGGCGACCCACTGCTTGGCGCCGGCCGGGGACTCGGTCAGCTCCCACTCGTAGCGGAACAGGTTGTCGAAGAAGCCGTTGCCCCACCGGGTCGGGGTGGAGGTCCAGGTGACCTCGAGACCGGAGCCGATGGCGTCCCTGCCCTTGCCGCTGGCGTAGGTGCTCTTCCAGCCCAGGCCCTGCTCCTCAAGACCGGCGGCCTCGGGGTCGAGGCCCACGTGGTCGGCGGGGCCGGCGCCGTGGGTCTTGCCGAAGGTGTGGCCTCCGGCGATCAGGGCGACGGTCTCCTCGTCGTTCATCGCCATGCGGCGGAACGTCTCACGGATGTCGCGGGCCGCGGCCAGCGGGTCCGGGTTGCCGTTCGGGCCCTCGGGGTTGACGTAGATCAGACCCATCTGGACGGCGCCGAGCGGGTTCTCCAGCTCGCGGTCGCCGGTGTAGCGGCGGTCGTCGAGCCAGGTGGTCTCGGGGCCCCAGTAGACGTCCTCCTCCGGCTCCCAGACGTCCTTGCGGCCGCCGCCGAAGCCGAAGGTCTCAAAGCCCATGGACTCCAGCGCCACATTGCCCGCGAGGACCATCAGGTCGCCCCAGGAGATCTTCTGGCCGTACTTCTTCTTCACCGGCCACAGCAGGCGGCGGGCCTTGTCCAGGTTGACGTTGTCGGGCCAGCTGTTCAGCGGGGCGAAGCGCTGCTGACCGTGACCGGCACCGCCGCGGCCGTCGCTGATGCGGTAGGTACCGGCGGCGTGCCAGGCCATACGGATGATCAGACCGCCGTAGTGGCCGAAGTCGGCGGGCCACCAGTCCTGGGAGGTGGTGAGCACCTCCTCGATGTCCCGCTTCACCGTCGGGAGGTCGAGGCTCTGGAAGGCCGCCGCGTAGTCGAATTCCTCGCCCAGCGGGTTGGCCGCGGGCGGGTTCTTGGCGAGGATCTTCAGATTGAGCCGCTCCGGCCACCACTGGCGGTTGCCGCCGCCCTGGGTCGGGTGCAGGGCCCGGTCGTGAACGACGGGGCAGCCGCCGCTCCCCTCCTCCGACTTCGCGTCTGTGACGATCGCGTCGTGGTTCTCAGTCATGGCAATCCTTCCGAACTAAGCGGAACCAGGTGCTCAGGAACTGCGGCCGGTGGAACAGTCGGGGCATACGCCCCAGTAGACGACCTCGGCTTCGTCGATGGCGAAGCCCCGGTCGTCGGCGGCGGTCAGACAGGGCGCTTCGCCGACGGCGCAGTCGACGTCGACGACGGCCCCGCACGACCGGCACACGATGTGGTGGTGGTTGTCGCCGACGCGCCCCTCGAACCGGGCCGGATGACCGGCCGGCTCGATGCGGCGCACGAGACCCGCCGCGGCGAGCGCGTGCAGAGCCTCGTAGACGGCTTGCAGGGATATATGGCCTACGCGGTCACGGACCCCGGAGGCGATCGCCTCGACACCGAGGTGGTCGCCGTCCCGGACCGTCTCCAGCAGCGCGACGCGAGCCGCCGTCACGCGCAGGCCGGCACCGCGGAGCTCCTCGGCGGTGGTCGGAGTCGGGGAGGCGGTCATGAGGCCGAACCTACTCTCACAAACACGAGGGATTCAAGAAAACGAACGATGCAATTCTGGTCTTCCGCCGTTGTACGGCGTTCCTCTCCGCGTTCACAGCTGCGCAGCTTTGCTCCGCATGCCGGGCGCCGTCGCTCCTGCGCCGCGCCGGGACACGCACGGATCTTGTGCCCCACCCCACTCTCCCCGGACAGCACGAGTCGAACCGTCCGCCGATCGGGTGAGAGGGATCTATGTGACGCCGATGCGGGAGACTACGGCGATGCGTGATCATCTGGAGGCATCGCCGGGACTGTGGCTGCGGCGCTGGTCGGAGGGGGACGCGCGGGCGGTCCTGACGGCGTTCGCGGACCCTCTGATGCGCGAACAGGCCAGGGAGCCGGTGGTCTCGCCCGGGGACGCCGGGCGCTGGCTCGCCGGGCAGCGGGAGCGGTGGCGGGCGGGAACGGCCTTCGCGTTCGCCGTCGTGGACGAGGAGGACACCGTCCTCGGCCAGGTGGCCGTGAGCGCGATCGACCGGCGGCACTCGACGGGCTGGGTGTCCTACTGGACCACCCGGGCCGCCCGGGGCGGCGGTGTGGCCTCCGGCGCCTGCCGGTCACTGGCCCGCTGGGCCTTCGACGACGCCGGGCTCTTCCGCCTCGAACTCGGCCACCGGGTCAACAACCCGGCGTCCTGCCGGGTCGCCCGGGCGGCCGGGTTCGCGGTGGAGGGCCTGCAACGGCAGAAGCTGGAGTACGACGGGGTGCGCCACGACGTCGAGACGCACGCCCGGCTGGCCACCGACCCGGAGCCCGCCGAGGCCGGTCGGCCTGCCCTCTCACCCGCTGCCCGAAGTTGCCGCCGCCCTACCTGAGGACGTTGACGGCGCGGGCCACCACGAGCCCGACGGTCACCAGGGACACCGACGACTGGAGCATCATCAGCATCTTGGCCCACCTGGACAGGGGCATCACATCGGTCGGGCTGAAGGCGGTGGCGTTGGTGAACGAGAGGTACAGGTAGTCGAGGAACTCCGGCTCCCAGTCCGGGGGCGCCATGTCGGGGCTCTGCATCTGGACGAACAGGAAGTCGGCGTACTGCTGCTGCCCGCGCACCCGCGCCATCGGGCCGCCGCGGTCCGACTCCCAGTACCAGAGCGCGAAGACGATGACATTGGTGAACCAGATGACGGCACCGGCGCGCAGCAGCGGCACCGCGTCCTGGCCGCCGATGCCGTGCACCAGATCCCATACGAGCTGGCCCGCCGACCAGCCGTTGGCCAGGCTGATGACGCCGATCAGGAGCAGCCCCAGCCACCGCCACCACACCGTGCCGGGCTCCACCCGCCGGGGGTTGCCCGCCACCAGCGCGGCCAGCAGGACCACTTCCAGCACCGGCAGGATCCAGACCGGACGCAGCAGCACCAGCCGGTGCGGCAGGACCAGTTGCAGGGCGACCGCCGCCAGCATGACGGTGGTCACGGCCCATCGCGTCTCGCCCCGGGTCGCCCGGCGCCACGCCGGCTGAAGTCCGCGCTCGCCGCTCTGCAGCAGTCGTTCGATCCTGGCCAGACGGCCGTCGGCGTCGTCCCTGTCCTCGCTCATGCCGGACATTGTCGCGGGCGGACGGGGGCGGGTTGCGGCGGGGAGACGGTACGGCGCGCACGCGTGCGGGGAGTACGACGGTCAGACCGCGACGGTCACACCGCGAGTGGGCGGTACGGCGGTGGTCCTGCCGCTCTCGTCAGACGGATCGCTCGTCGTGACGTACCCGTTCGCTCGGCTCGGTCCGGCCCGGAAGCGTGCCGAGCGGCACCACGGTGCGCCCGTGCGCCGCGTTGATGACACCGGCCGCCGACGCGTACCAGGCGGCGAGCCCCGTGAGGATGCCGAACCAGCCGCCCACCTCGGTCATGACGTGCCCGGCGCCGCCCTGGAACGACCCGATGGCCAGGAAGAGGAAGGTCAGGGTCAGCAGCACGAACACCGCGAGGACCGGGAGGCTGACCCGCAGGGCGCCGATGGTCATGTAGGCGGTGAAGATCGCCCAGCCGAGCAGGAACAGCCCCAGCGCGTTGTGCGCGTCACCGGCGAGCGCCACGCGCGGCGCGATCCACCAGTAGGACAGCCAGAAGGCGGCGAAGGAGACGAACGCCGTCGCCCCGAACGTGTTGCCGCGGCGGAACTCCATGAGTCCCGCGGCGAACTGTGCGAGACCGCCGTAGAACAGGGCGAGACCCAGGACGGGCAGGATGCCGGCGGTCTCCTTCAGGAGATTGGTGTTGATGATCGACAGCAGCAGAGTCGTCAGGGCGAAGCCGGCCAGGCCCAGGGGGGCGGGATCGGCCCAGGCCGTCGCGCGCGGAGCCGCCTCGGACGCGGTGCCCGTGGGCGGGACCGCCCCGGGTGGCGGCTGCTCCGGGTGCAGGCTCCTCGTGTCCTCGTTCATATCCGGGCATCCCTTCGACCAATGGTCAGCAGGGCCGGAGGCCCTTGCTCGCCGAGCCCGCAAACATGCTGGTCCGTGCCCCCGAGGCGGGCTGTGACACGCGTGTGCCACGTAGATACACCTGTACAGAATGTACCCATTTACTCCGCTTCATAGCATTTGCATCTCATACGGTTTCGCCGCTGACGCCGTCCCACTTCGTCGGCCGGGCGGGGCCGGAGCAGGGCGGGGCCGCCGCCGTGACCGCCGCTGCGTGACATGGCGGGTCGCGTGGTGCCGTGGTGCGTTCTTCCGCCGCGTCGGCCCCGGGCCTAGGGTGAGCCGTCATGTACCCCTGCTCCGAAGGGAACTGATGGTGCGTAGGGTTCCGGGCTTACGTCACCTCGCCGTCTGCGCGGCCGCCGTGCTGCTGTCGGGCGGTCCGGCCGCGGCGGCTTCGGCTTCGCCGACCTCGCCGGATTCGACGGGTGCGGCGGGTGCGGCGGAGAATGCGACGGCCGGGCCGAATCCGGTCGCCGCCCGGCTCGACGCCTACTGGACGGCGGCCCGTATGACGGCCGCCCTGCCCGCCGACGCGGCGAAGGGTTCCGGGACGGGCCCGGCCCTCTCCCCCGCGGTGGACGGTCCCCGGCCGGGCGAGTACATTCCGCCCAGCCGGAGCTTCGACGGCATCCCGCAGGCCGGAACCTTCTTCTGGACCGACGCCCAGGGCACCGGCCGCACCTGTAGCGGCTCCGTCGTCCGCAGCCCCGGGCGCGACCTGGTCCTCAGCGCGGGCCACTGCCTGAAGGGCTACTCCGGCACCGCACCGCAGCGCCGGCTGGCCTTCGTCCCCCGGTATCACGACGGGGTCAAGCCCTACGGGGTCTTCCCGGTCGGGGCCGACGGCGTCTATGTGCCGCAGCGGTACTACGACCTGGGCGAACACGCGGGCGCCGCCTACGATTTCGGCTTCGCGGTGACGGAACCCAACCAGGACGGCACGTCCTTGCAGGACGCGGTCGGCGGGGTCCGGCTGCTCACCGGGACGGGGTACCGCCACGCGCCGGTACGGATGATCGGCTACCCGGCGGGCGCGGAGAAACCGCTGGAGTGCTGGAGCCGGACCACGAGGTGGGCGAGCGACGATCCGGCGGACCCGGGGACGTTCCCGCGCATCGCCTGCGACGCCTTCGTCGGCGGCACGAGCGGCGGTCCCATGCTCGTGCCCCGGCTTGACGGGTGGGCGGTCATCGGCGTGATCGGCGGCTACCACACGGGCGGCAACACCGCGCAGGTCTCGTACAGCGCGTACTTCGGCTCCGCGACCCGCGCGTTGTACGACGCCGCCACCACCGGTGCTCCGCCGGCGGGGGCGGGGGGCGTGCGGGGGTGACACCGGGGAGTCCGGGGGCGGGGTGACGGAAGTCCGGGGCGCCGGAGACTCCGGAAGCCCGGGAAGGCAAGGAAGTCCGGCGTCCATCCCCTACGGATACCCCGAGTGAAAAGACCGGGTTCCGTCCCCGATGTGCGGATGGTGACGGCCCGTCACCCTTGGGACATGACCGATGAACACCCGCGCCTCCGCCGCCGGATCACGGGGCTACGGGCGCTTCTCGCCTGGGCGGTCGCCGCATTCTGCACTCTCGCGGCGGTCCTGCCGGCCGGTGCCACCACACCCATCGGCCCCGCCTCCGCCGCGCCGCCCTCGCCGACGAGACCACACCCCGTCGGCGAGACGCCGCTGCACCTGGTGGACCGCACGCGTCCCGATCCACGGCAACCGGGCTTAACACACCGCGAGTTGATGGTCAGCGCGTTCTACCCGGCGACGCGCACGGCCCACCGGCCGCCAGCTCCGTACACGCTGCCCGCCGCGGCCGCCCAATTCGACCTTGTCACCGCCGACGACTACCTGCGGCACGGCACCCCGAAGGGCCGGGCCGACTGGGCCGGTGTGGTCACCCGGGTGACCCGCGACGCTCCCGTGGGCCCGGGGCGAAGAGAGCGGCTTCCCGTGCTGCTCCACTCCCCCGGTCTCGGCGAACCCCGCACCTGGGAGACCACGTCGGCGGCGGACCTGGCCTGTTCGGACGGATCGCCGATGCCGGTGGCCCGGCATGGTCTCGACCGGCCGTTCCTGCCGCTGGGCAAGGACGGCGAGACGGACATCGCACCGGGCTGGCGGGCGTTCCGGGCCCACACCCCGGGCTGGACGCGTCAACTCACCCTGCGCGGCTCGGAACACGCCTCGTTCACCGACGCGGAGGCGCTGCTTCCGCAGCCGGGCCTGCCGGCGTCCGTCCCGACGGGCGACCTCGGCACCATCGCTCCGGCCGCGGCGATCCGCACGACCGAGGCGTATGTGGCGGCGTACTTCGACCACTGGTTGCACGGCCGCGACGGACAGCTGCTGGAGAGACCCTCACCGATATATCCGGCCATGGAGTTCGTGGACCGAGGGCGCCGACGGGACGGAGGGACAGGGGGCTCGCGTCAGCCCTGGCCGCGGAAGGCGGGCACGTACTGGGCCAGCTGGTCCTTCACCCACGGGTCGAACACGGCCAGCCGGTGCCTGGCCACGGGGTCGAACCGCGCCAGCTGCCCCTCGATCCAGGGGTCGAGCCGGTGCCCGCCGTGATGCGCGGAGTAGCCGGGGCCGCCGGTCTGGCTCGCGGTGGTGCGGGCGGGGAGGTGCGCGGTGCTCGTGCTCTGCGGGGCCGCCGCCGCGGTCCCGGCGGTGGCGAGCAGGGCCCCACCGACCAGCGCCGCCGAAGCTCCGACCGTACCCGCGTACCGTGCCAGCTTGATCATGTTCGTCTCCTTCCATCTACGGCCGGTGACGAGCCCTGGGCACCATGTAGCGGATTGCCCGACTTTGCGGCTCGACCGTCCGGTGGAGGCGTCTACCCCACCCGTCACACCTCACTCATCGGAGCGTTCCCGCCCAGGGCCACGGCCCTGAGTTCGTCGAGCGATTCCCGCGCCAGCCGGGCCAGCGGACGGGTCTCGTCGGCGGTGATCCAGCGCTCGAAGGCCACCTTGAAGACGGCGACGCCGGTCTCGGCGGTGAGGGCGGCGACCGAGGGCGGGACACCGCGGCCACGGAGGGTTTCGGTGAGGGCGGCGGCCAGGGAGGCGAGTTTGATCAGTTCGCGTTCACGGAGTTCCGCGGTCGCCGAGATCACGGCCTGGCGCTTGCGCGCGAAGTCGCGCCGTTCCTCGAACACCGCGCAGATCGCGTCCAGGCCCGCGGCCATCGCGTCGATCGGCGCGGCGGACGGCGGGGCGCCGACGACCGCCTGCGTGAACAGCTGCTCGAGTTCGATGGCGCCGGAGAACAGCACCTCGCGCTTGTCGGCGTAGTGCCGGAAGAACGTGCGCTCGGTGAGCCCCGCGCTCCTGGCGATCTCCGCCACGGTGGTCTGCTCGAACCCGCGCTCGCCGTACAGGTCCAACGCCGCCTTCGCGAGGCGCTCGCGCGTGTTCGGCTCCCATCTGCCCATGGCCCGCATCCTACGCGATGACAGCGACTGACATCAGTGCTAGCGTCGATGTCAGTAACTGACATCAACAGTGTCTGGGGATCTCTCATGCGTGTTTTCGTGACCGGGGCGTCCGGCTGGATCGGTTCGGCCGTCGTTCCGGAGCTCATCGGGGCGGGGCATCAGGTCGTCGGTCTGGCCCGCTCCGACGCCTCCGCCGAGGCGCTGACCGCGGCCGGCGCCGAGGTCGTCCGGGGCAGCCTGGACGACCTGGACGTCCTGCGTGCCGTGGCCGCCGACTCGGACGGCGTGATCCACCTCGCCTTCAAGCACGACGTGGCCTTCTCCGGCGGCTTCCAGAGCGCCGCGGAGGCCGACCGCAGGGCTGTCGACGCGCTCACCGAGACGCTCGTCGGCAGCGACCGCCCGTTCGTGCTCGCCTCCGGACTCGCGGGGCTCAAGCCGGGTCGGGTGGCGACGGAGCAGGACATGCCGGTGATCGAGGGCGACTCGCCGGTCCTGATCCGTGCCGTCACCGCGCAGGCCGTCCTCGCGTGCGCGGAGCGCGGGGTGCGGTCGTCCGTGGTCCGGCTCTCCCCCACCTGCCATGGCGACGGCGACAACGGCTTCATGACCTCCCTGATCGGCACCGCGCGGGAAAAGGGCGTCTCCGGCTACCCCGGTGACGGCGCCAACCGCTGGCCGGCCGTCCACCGGCTGGACGCGGCCCGGCTGTTCCGGCTCGCGGTCGAGAAGGCCCCGGCCGGCACGGTGCTGCACGGGGCCGCCGAGGAGGGTGTGCCGCTCCGTGAGATCGCCGAGGTGATCGGCCGTCAGCTGAAGCTGCCGACGGTGTCGGTGGGTGCCGGGGAGCTGGCCGGGCACTTCGGCTGGATGAGCGGCTTCGTCGGCCTCGACGCCCCCGCCTCGAACGCCGCCACCCGCGCCCTGCTCGACTGGGACCCGACCGGGCCGACCCTCCTCACCGACCTGGAGGCGGGCCACTACTTCCGTGCCACCGAGGACAGCACCGTCTGACACCGAGGGACGGCCCCCGGGCGCGTGTCCGGGGGTGCGCGCCCGTGGGTGCGCATCCGGGGGTGCACGTCCGGGTGGCTCGCCTAGTGGGAGTCCTTCGCGGGGACGGGATTCGGGGGCCACGACCGGTCCCGTGCCCGACACCCGTGCCGGGCCGGTCGCTCCTAGCGTGGCGCCCCGGGTGCGCCGAACCACCCCGGCAGTCGTTCGGCGAGGTCGGACGGGTCCTCGCCCGCCCAGGCCACATGGCCGTCGGGCCGCAGGAGTACGGCGGGGGCGTCCAGTTGGTCGCTGCCGTCGATGACGTGGTCGATCCGGTCGGCCCAGCCGGTCACGGAGAGGCGGCCGGTCCGGTCGAGGAGCAGACCGCGGCCCCGGTGCAGCAGCTCGTAGAGGCGTCCCTGCTTCAGGGGCAGGTCCGGGAGGCGGCGGCCGAGGAGTTCGTGGCCGGTGCCGAAGTCGTAGCGGATGCCGGTCGCGATGATCTTCTCGGTCAGGCGGCGGTTCACCTCCTCGAAGTCCATGAGTTCCGACAGCAGTCGGCGTACCGCCCGGGCCCCCGGTTCGAGGGAGACCAGTTCCATCTGGGCCCGGGTGTTGTCGAGCACATCGGCGGCGACGGGGTGGCGTTCGCGCTCGTAGGTGTCGAGCAGCCCCGGGGGTGCCCAGCCGTCGATCTCGGCGGCCAGTTTCCAGCCGAGGTTGAACGCGTCCTGGACACCGAGGTTGAGCCCCTGTCCGCCCATCGGCGGGTGGACGTGGGCGGCGTCGCCGGCCAGCAGGACGCGGCCGACCCGGTAGCGCTCGGCCTGCCGGGTGCCGTCGCCGAAGCGGGAGAGCCAGCGCGGCGCGTGGATGCCGAAGTCGGTGCCGGCGATCGCCCGCAATTGCCGTCGTACCTCGTCCAGGGTCGGCGGGGCCGTACGGTCCTCGGCGACGCCGTCGGCCGGTACGACGAAGCGGTACACCCCCTCTCCGAGGGGTCCGAGGCCGAACCGCAGCTGGGTCCTGCGGACCTCGGTCACCACGGTGTCCACCTCCTCGGGCGAGGCCGTCAGCCGGGCCTCGCCGAGCAGCGTGTCGACCCGGGAGGACTCGCCGGGAAAGGCGACGCCGAGCAGCTTGCGCACCGTGCTGCGGCCGCCGTCGCAGCCGACGAGGTAGCGCGAGCGCAGCCGGGTGCCGTCGGCCAGTTCGACGGTCACGCCGTCCTCGTGCTGGCTCAGCCCGACCACCGCACCACCCCGGCGGATCTCGGCGCCCAGCTCCGCGGCGCGCTCGGCGAGCAGGCGGTCGGTGACGGGCTGCGGAATGCCGAGGACGTACGGGTGCGCGGTGTCCAGGCCTGTCGGCGACGGTTTGCGGATGCCCGCGAAGAAGCCGCCGAGCGGGTACTTCTTGCCCTGGGCGAGGAAGCGTTCCAGCAGGCCGCGCTGGTCCAGCACCTCAATGCTGCGGGCGTGCAGCCCGAGCGCCCGGACGATCCGGGTGGGCTCCGTCTCCTTCTCCAGCACGACGGTGCGCACGCCGTGCAGCCGTAGCTCGGCGGCCAGCATCAGACCGGTCGGTCCGCCGCCCGCGATGATCACGTCGATCATGAAAGTCCTCACCCACAGCAGGCGTCCCACCTGCGGTTCGCCGTCCAGAGCGGAGATTGTGCGACAGGTGGGGGGCCTTGCCGCAAGGCCCCCCACCCGCTATAAGTTGAGAGTGGCAAGGAGTACGCACTCCTTGCCTTTTCCGTTTCCGTTCGGCCGTGCGGGTGACGTCCGTCCGGGTGAACGCCGGGCGAGCGGCGGCCCGACCGGCGCCACGGACGATGCCCGCCACCCCGAGTCCCAACCCCGAGCGCACTGACGGAGCGGATTGTCAACGTCGCGGACCGTGACGAGGCGGGGGTGGCGTGGGTCCGCGATAAACGGGGGCATGAGACCGTTCCGCATCCAGTCCTGGGCCGCCGCCGTGTCCCTCGCGGGCGCCTGCACCCTCGCCGGTCCCGCCAGCGCACCGGCGGCGCCGAACCGCGCGGCCCTGGACTACGTGGCTCTCGGGGACTCCTACTCGGCCGGTGTCGGCGCCGGCGACTATCTCCCCGAGGGGGCGAGCTGTCTGCGCAGCAGCCGGGCGTACCCCGCGCTGTGGGCCTCGACGCACGCCTCGTCCTTCGCCTTCGCCGCCTGCAACGGCGCCAAGACCGGGGATGTGCTGAACAAGCAACTGGGGGCGCTGAGCGGCCGTACCAACCTGGTCAGCGTCACCGCGGGCGGCAGTGACGCGAGCTGGGCCAAGGTGATGGGGATCTGTGCGCTGCCCGGCACCAAGGCGTGCCTCAACGCCATCGACACCGCGCGCGCCTATGTCGACAAGATGCTGCCCGCGAACCTGGACCGGCTCTACTCGGGGATCAGGGGCAAGGCCCCGGGCGCCCGCGTCGTGGTGCTCGGCTATCCGCACTTCTACCAGCTCCACGGCACCTGCTCGCGGGGACTTGAGGACTCGGAGCGGGCGGCGCTCAACGCGGCCATCGACCACCTCGACGGTGTGATCGCCCAGCATGCCACCGGTCACGGGTTCGCGTTCGCGGACGCCCGGACCGCGTTCAGCGGGCACGAGATCTGTTCCGCGGGGCCATGGCTGCGCAGCGTCGAGGTGCTGGACCTCACCGAGTCCTACCACCCGAACGCCTCCGGGCAGTCCCTCGGCTACCTGCCCCTGTTCACCCGCGCGGCCTGAGACCGGGCGCACCCGGCGCGGGCGGCAGGGGAAGCACGGACGTCAGCGGTCGTCCGGCGTCCGGTTCCGTCGGCCCCGGCTCGCGCCGAAGCCCGTCTCGTGGTCCCAGACATAGGTGCAGGTCGGGCACTGGAGATGGAGCATGCTGCCGGTGTTGGACAGCAGATAGCGCCAGTGCCGGGTGCACCTGCGGCGCTCCTCGCAGGTGGCGCAGCCCTGGTGGTCCGAGCACTTCGGGCAGGTCACCCAGGCCCGGCGGCCGATGTCCGCGTGCGGATCAAGCGGTAGCACGGCCGTCTCCGCGCTCGGGCAGGACACCGGCGGCGACCAGCTGGTCGTAGATGCGCTGCTGCTCCTCGTCGAGGTCGGAGTAGAGCAGGTCCTGGGCCGCGTCCTCGTCCCGCAGCGCCTTGACGGGGTCCCACGTGGGGCCGACGGCGTCCATGACATGGGCGCGCCGGAGCATCTCGTGGGCGGTGAGGTCGACGGAGAACTCGACCGGCTGGGCGGGCGGGGTGGGGCCATAAGCGGACATACATACGAACTTAGGTAGCCCTTCCCCGCCAGGACAAGGGTGGGTGGGGGACATCACAGCGGGTCGGTGCGGCCCGTGACGGGGACCGGCCCGGTTCCGCGAGTGGCGGCACCGGGCCGGTCGGCCATCAGGAACACCGGGGTCACCCCCGGGGGGCTCAGCGCTCCTCGCGGAACGCGACGTGCTCCCCGGCGACCGGGTCGTACTTGCGCAGCACGAGGCGGTCGGGGTCGTTGAGACGATTCTTTCGCGTCACATAGGTGACGCCGGTCCCGGCCGTCGACTTCAGCCTGACGACGGGACGCGCGGTGCTGCGTGCCATGGGATACCTTTCCGCCCGGCCCTCGCTCTCGCCCTTCTCGGGCTCACCCTTTTCGGGCTCTGTTCCGGGCATGCCAATCAGGGCATCTCAACGGGACCCCGGCCCCGGATATTCCGGCACCGGCAGGCCCTCGCCGACGGCTCCCCGCACCCCGTTGTCACAGACCCCGCACCCTGTTGCCACAGACCCCGCACCCCGCCCTCACAGGCCGACGGTGGCCCTGCGCTGCGCCTGGTCGTACTCGCCGAGGGCCTCGCCGCCGAGGCGCCAGGGCCAGGCGGTGACGATGCCGCCCAGGGCCTCGAAGACGGGCGCGGCGTCGCGGCGGCGGTCGGCGGCCATCAGGGCGTAGGCGAGCAGGTTGAGATCGGCGAGCGCCTTGGCGTGGCGGAGGAATCCCGGCTGGGGCCAGGTGTGGGCCACCCGGTCGAGGGCCTGGGCGGCCATGGCGTGGGACCAGTGGTTGCGGGCCACCAGGGCCTCGAACCCGCCGCGGCCGAGCACGGAGTGGTACTGGAGGACCTGGGCGGTGAGTTCGATCCCCGCGCAGGGGGCGTTCGCCGGCATACGGGCGCACAGGGTGTCCACGAACTCCAGGACCTGGATGCGCGAGCCGCCCTCCTCGGGGCTGAGGTAGCCGAGCATGCCGAGGTAGGCCTCGCGGTTCCAGCGGTCGCGGGCGAGCACCTCGTTCCACACGCCGAACGCCTGGGGCTGCGCCCAGCGTTGGAGGCGGGCCACCGCCAGCAGGGCGACCCAGGGGGTGGGGTCGTCGGGGGCGATCTCGGCGGCCCGCAGACAGAGGTCGGTGGCCTCGGAGGCGTCCTCCGGGCGGCCCTGGGCGCGGGCGTCGGCGACCATGGTCCAGGCGTGCAGCACCAGCGCGTCGGCGCTGCGCGGCTCGCGCGCGGCCCAGGAGCGCGGCAGGTGTGACGCCGTCAGGAAGTCCGCCAGGACGTCGATGCGGTGCGTACGGCGGTCCCAGTCGCCCGGGTCCTGGTCGAGCAGGCGGGTGATCTGCGCCGCGCACAGGTCGGTCGTCGCGATCGTCCCCGTCCGGGTGGTCGCCCGCAGGGACTTGAGAAGTCTGCCCAGCTCCTGGTCGTCCAGCTCGGGAGCCAGACGCGTTCTCCTGCGGCGACTTGAAAGAAAAGCCATGGGGGGAGGCTAGGGGCGTTCGTCCCTTGCACAAGGTCCGCGCCAAGATCGTTATGGATTACCCCGCTTACCCGCGGTTACCTGTCCATTGACTGGGAATTTCCTGTCCGGACGACACCCTGTCAGTAGTCCGGACGACACCCCGTAGGTAGGTCTCTTCGCCGCTACGACGCCTCGCCCGGACCCCCGCCACCGGCTCGGGCGGGTTTGCGGACCGCCGCCGCGGGTGGCCGCTCGCGCCGGGCGCCGTACGCGATGAAGTAGGCGGGCAGCCTGCGCAACCGCCGTGATCCGGCGAGCAGATGGGCGACGCGCCGGGCCCGGTCCGCGTTGCCGAGCGGTGGCCGGCCCTCCAGCACCGGGCGGATGAGGCGGGCGTGGGCCAGTCGCTGGAGTGTCTGGGTGGCGACCGTGGTGGGCAGGCGCCGGCGCTGCACCCCGCGCAGCTCGCGCTCGCTCACGGCGCCCCGGCGCAGCGGTCCGGCGAGCCGGCGGGCGGTGGCCACGGCGTCCTGGACCGCGAGGTTGATGCCGATGCCGAAGACCGGGGACATGGCGTGCGCCGCGTCGCCGATGCACAGCAGTCCGGGGCGGTGCCAGCGGCGCAGCCGGTCCAGGCGTACGTCCAGGAGCTTGACCTCGTCCCAGGAGCGCAGGGCGTCGGTGCGGTCGGCGAGCCAGGGCACGGCCGCGGTGAACTGGGCCCGGAACCGGTCGAGTCCGGCGGCGCGGCGGCTTTCGTCGGTGCCCTTGGGGATGAGCGCGGCGCACTGCCAGTACGCGCCGCGGTCGATCATCGCGGTGAGGAAGCGGTCGCCCGCGCCGCCGACCAGCCCGCTCGGATCGCCCGTGCGGCGCGGCAGCCGGAACCACCAGGCGTCCATCGGGCAGTCGAAGGAGCGCGGCCCCAGCTCCCGCCGGGCGCGGGCGAGCGAGCCCCGGCCGTCGCAGGCGACGGTGAGCAGGGCGCGCAGTTCGCCGGTGCGGCCGTCGGCGGTGCGGTAGCGCACCCCGGTCACCCGCCCCGCCTCGGTCAGGAAGCCGGTGGCCTCCGTGTTCATCCGCAAATGGAAGGAGGGTTCGCGGCGGGCCTCGTCGGCGAGCAGGTCGAGGAGGTCCCACTGGGGCACCATCGCCACGTAGTTGTAGGGGCCACGCAGCACCGACAGGTCGGCGACGGTGACCCCCGGGCGGCCGGGGTCGACCGGCAGCCGCACGGTGCGCACCCGGCGCTGCGGCAGCCGGGCGAACCGCTCGGCCAGGCCCAGTTCGTCCAGCAGCGCCAGGGTGGAGGGGTGGACGGTGTCGCCGCGGAAGTCACGCAAAAAGTCGGCGTGTTTCTCCAGCACCGTCACCTCGACGCCGGAGCGGGCGAGCAGCAGGGCGAGCACCATGCCCGCCGGGCCGCCGCCCACCACACAGCACGTGGTCCGCTCCACGGGGTCACCCGTGTCCACCCTGCCCGCACTGCCCGCCGTGTCCATCGCGGTCCTGCCCTTCGCCGGAGCAGTAATTCATCAGGCAATGAATATCCTGGTCCTACTCTACCCACCGTCCCCGTCTCATACGCCCGCCGCCACGGCGGGCGGCCGGTCCCGGTGGATCGGCGCCCGGCCGCCGGTCAGCGGCACCCCGGTGCCGCCCCGCCGGGCGGCGACGATCTCCGCCGCGATGGACAGGGCGGTCTCCTCGGGCGTACGGGCGCCGAGGTCGAGGCCGATCGGCGAGCGCAGCCGGGCCAGTTGGCCTTCGCTCACGCCCTCGGCGCGCAGCCGCCGCGCCCGGTCCTCATGGGTGCGCCGGGAGCCCATCGCGCCGATGAACGCGAGCGGCATGCCGAGGGCCACCTTGAGCAGCGGTACGTCGAACTTCGCGTCGTGGGTGAGCACGCACAGCACGGTCCGCGCGTCGGTCGCGGTGCGCCGCAGATAGCGGTGCGGCCAGTCGACCACCACCTCGTCGGCGTCGGGGAAGCGGGCCGGGGTGGCGAAGACGGGGCGGGCGTCGCAGACGGTCACATGGTGGCCGAGGAACTTGCCGGCCCGCGCCAGCGCCGAGGCGAAGTCCACCGCCCCGAAGATGATCATGCGCGGGGGCGGCACATCGGACTCCACCAGCAGGGTGAGGCCGCCGGGGCAGTGCGAGCCGTCCGCGGAGATCTCCACCGTGGTGGTACGGCCCGCCTCCAGCAGGGCGCTCGCCTCGGCCACCGCGGTCCGGTCGAGGTCCGGGTGGCCGCCGAGCGTGCCCTCGTGGGCGCCGCCGGGCCGGACCAGGAGGGTTCGGCCCAGCATGCCGTCGGGGCCGCGGGCGACCCGGGCGAGGGCCGCCGGCTCGCCCCCGGCGGCCAAGGTGAGGGCCGTTTCGAGTACCGGCCGGGCGGGCGCCTGGGCGCCCACCGGAGTGACCAGGACGTCGATCACCCCGCCGCAGGTCAGGCCCACGGCGAAGGCGTCCTCGTCGCTGTACCCGAACCGCTCTACGACGCTCCGGCCGCTCTCCAGCGCCTCCTGGCACAGGTCGTAGACCGCGCCCTCGACGCAGCCGCCGGAGACCGAGCCGATGACGGTGCCCGCGCGGTCGACGGCGAGGGCGGCGCCGGGGTCGCGCGGGGCGCTGCCGCCGACCGCCACCACGGTGGCGACGGCGAACTCCCGCCCCTCGGCCAGCCATCGGGTCAGCTCGGCCGCCAGGTCAAGCATCCGGCGCCCCCGCCGTCAGAACGCGGTCCGGGCCGATCGGCAGATCGCGGTGGCGGGCGCCGGTCGCGTGCCAGACGGCATTGGCGACGGCGGCCGCGGCACCCACGATGCCGATCTCACCGATGCCCTTGATGCCGACCGGGTCGTCCGGGTCCGGGTCCTCGATCCAGTCGGCCTCGATGCGCGGGACATCGGCGTGGGTCGCGACGTGATACCCGGCGAGGTCGGCGCCGACCAGACCGCCCGAGGCGCGGTCGCGCAGCGCCTCCTCGTGCAGGGCCATGGAGATGCCCCAGGTCATGCCGCCGAGGAACTGGTTGCGCGCGGTGAGCGGGTTGATGATCCGGCCCGCCGCGAAGATCCCGAGCATCCGGCGCACCCGCACCTCGCCGGTGCCGACGTCCACGGCCACCTCGGCGAACTGGGCGCCGAAGGAGTGTCGTTCGGCGGCGGCGAGCGCGCCGATGGCCGCGGTGGTGTCCGAGCGGACGGTGATGCCCTCGGCCGGGATGTCGGCGCCGAGGGCGAGCCGCTCGCGCAGTTCCTCGGCCGCGATCTTGACCGCCCAGGACCAGGAGCGGGTGCCCATGGAGCCACCGGCGATCATCGCCGGTCCGAAGGCGCTGTCGCCGATGCGGACCCGGACCCGCTCGGGTGCCACGCCCAACGCGTCCGCGGCGACCAGGGTGAGGGCCGTACGGGCTCCGGTGCCGATGTCGGCGGCGGCGATCCGGACGGTGAAGGCGCCGTCCGGGTGGGCGGTGGCGGTCGCCGTGGAGGGGGCCGCGCCCGCCTGGAAGGAGGCCGCCGCGGTGCCGGTGCCCAGCAGCCAGCGGCCGTCGCGGCGCGTGCCGGGGCGCGGATCGCGGTCGGCCCAGCCGAACCTGCGGGCACCCTCCCGGAAGCACTCGGCCAGCCGTCGGCCCGCGAACGGCAGGCCCGAGACCGGCCCCCGCTCGGCGTCGTTGCGCAGCCGCAGTTCGATCGGGTCGAGCCCGCAGGCAACCGCGAGTTCGTCCAGCGCGGACTCCAGCGCGAACGAGCCCGGCGCCTCGCCCGGGGCGCGCATGAAGGTCGGGCTCGGCACATCGAGCCGTACCACGCGGTTCTCGGTGCGATGGGCGTCGGCGTCGTACATCACCCGCGCCACCCCGGCGCTGGGCTCCACGAACTCGTAGACGGTGGAGGTGTGGCTCAGGGAGCGGTGCTCCAGGGCGCGCAGCCGTCCCCCGGCGTCGGCGCCGAGCCTGACCCGCTGGACGGTGGGGCTGCGGTGGCCGGCCAGGGTGAACATCTGCCGTCGGGTCATGACCACGCGCACCGGCCGCCCCAGCACGCTCGCGGCCATCGCGGCGGCCACCTGGTGGGCGCGCACGCCCTTGCTGCCGAAGCCGCCGCCGACATGTTCGGAGCGCACCCGTACGGCGGCCGGGTCGAGCGAGAAGAGGTTGGCGAGGTCGCCGACGACCCAGGTGGCACCCTGGTTGGAGTCGACCACTTCGAGGCGGCCCTCGTCCCACACGGCGGTGGCCGCGTGCGGCTCCATCGGGTTGTGGTGCTCTTCGGGGGTGGTGTACTCGGCGTCCACCACCACGGCGGAGGCCGCGAGTTCGGCCTCGATGTCGCCCTTCTCCGTCAGCGCCGGCATGACGCCGTCCAGCGCGTAGGCGTCGGGAGTCCGCGCGGTGAAGTCGGTGGTGTGCGGCTCCGGTTCGTAGTGCACCACGAGCGACTCGGCGGCTTCCCGGGCCTGTTCGGAGGTCTCGGCCACGACGAGCGCCACCGGCCAGCCCAGGTGCGGCACCCGGTCGTGCTGGAAGACGGCGCAGGTCGGGTCGGGCCGCATGCCCAGCAGACCGGCGAAGTCGGTGTTCAGGCGCAGTGCGTTGCGGTGGTCGAGGACCGCGAGGACACCGGGCATGGCGAGCACCGCGTCGGTGTCGAGGGCGCTGATGCGGCCGCGGGCGACCGTGGAGAGGGCCAGCCAGCCGTGGGCGAGGTCGGTGAAGGGGATCTCGCCCGCGTACCGGGCGGCGCCGGTGACCTTCTCCACGCCCTCCACACGGGTCCGGGCGGTGCCGACGGACGGCGCGCGGGTGGCCGTCCCGGTGGCGGTGACGGTGGTCATCGGGCGGCCTCCTCGGCGAGTTCGGTGAGCACGGCCACGACGAGGTTGCGCATCAGTGCCACCTTGTATCCGTTGTGCGGCAGCGGCCGGGCGGCGGCCAGTTCGGCCTCCGCCGCGGCGGCATAGGTCTCGGGTACGGCCGGTGCCCCGGTCAGCACCTCTTCGGCGGCCCGGGCCCGCCAAGGCCGGGAGGCGACCGCGCCGAGGGCGAGGCGCGCCTCGCGCACGACGCCGTCCCCGATGTCGAGCGCGGCCGCGAGCGAGCCGATGGCGAACGCGTACGAGGCGCGCTCGCGCACCTTGCGGTAGCGGGAGCGGGCGGCGACCGGCGCGGGCGGCAGGACGACACCGGTGATCAGCGCGCCGGCCGGCAGGGCGGTCTCCAGATGCGGGGTCGCGCCGACCGGCAGATAGAACTCGGTGAGCGGCAACTCGCCCGGCCCGTCAGCGGTTTCGTAGTGCACGACGGCGTCGAAGGCGGTGAGCGGGACGGCCATGTCCGAGGGGTGTACGGCCACGCAGTGCTCGGAGGCGCCGAGGATCGCGTGGTTGTGGTGCTCGCCCTCGACGGCGGGGCAGCCGCTGCCCGGGATCCGCTTGTTGCAGGGCTGGGTGACATCGGCGAAGTAGCCGCAGCGGGTGCGCTGGAGCAGATTCCCGCCGACGGTGGCCATGTTGCGCAGCTGCCCGGAGGCACCGGCCAGCACGGCCTGGGCCAGCGCCGGGTAGCGGCGGCGGACCTCGGGGTGGGCGGCGAGGTCGGCGTTGGTGACGGTGGCACCGATGCGCAGACCGCCGTCCCGTGTCGACTCGACCCGGTCCAGCGGGAGTTCACGGATGTCGATCAGCCGGGTGGGGCGTTCGACGCCGGTCTTCATCAGGTCCACGAGGTTGGTGCCGCCGCCGAGGTAGCGGGTGTCCGGGTCGGCGCCGAGCAGGGCGACGGCGCCCGCGACATCGCCGGCCCGCCGGTAGTCGAACTCCCTCATGCCACGGCCTCCTCGGACTCGGACTCGATCGCGGCAGCGGTACGTTCGCCGTCCGCCGCCGCCCTGGCCACGGCATCGACGATGGCGACGTAGGCACCGCACCGGCACAGATTGCCGCTCATGCGCTCCCGGATCTCCTCAGGTGTCAGCGGGGGCGGCCCCGCCTCCGGCCGGATGTCGTCGGTGACGGCGCTCGGCAGGCCCTCCGCGTGCTCCCTGAGCACCCCGATCGCCGAACAGATCTGCCCCGGGGTGCAGTAACCGCACTGGTAGCCGTCGAGTTCGAGGAACGCCTGCTGCACGGGATGCAGCCGGTCGCCCTCGGCGACGCCTTCGATCGTGGTGATCTCCCGCCCCTCGGCCGCCACGGCCAGTTGCAGACAGGCGACCGCCCTGCGCCCGTCCAACAGGACGGTGCAGGCCCCGCATTGCCCTTGATCACAGCCTTTCTTGGTGCCGGTCAGGGTGAGGCGTTCACGCAGTGCGTCGAGCAGGGTGGTGCGGTGGTCGACGGGCAGTGTGAACTTCTCGCCGTTGATGTGCAGGGTGATGACACTGGACGTCGGGGAGGCCATGGCAGCTTCTTTCGCGTTCCCAGAAACACATGGTGTGCGGAGGCGGCACGGATACGGACCGCCGCGACAGGGCCGATGCGGATCGCCGTAATGGGGGGGCGGCGGCCTGATGGCTGCCGCGATGGCGGTTCCGCGGCTATCGTGGAGTCAACCGGACAACTGTCCGTTACCTCAGAAACGTAACGGACACCTGTCCGCTTAGCAAGGGCGAGGTTCGGCCACGACCCTCGGGGAGGACGAGTGCCACACATGAAGGACTCACCACGGCGCTCGGACGCGCAGCGCAACCGGGAGCGCATCCTGGAGGTGGCCCTCGGCGAGCTGTCGCGCTGCCCGGACGTCCCGCTGAGCGCCATCGCCCGCAAGGCGGGTGTCGGGCAGGGGACCTTCTACCGTAACTTCCCGGGCCGCGAGGCGCTGGTCCTGGAGATCTACCGCCATGAGATGGGGCATGTCGCGGACAGCGCGGCGCAGTTGCTGGCCACCCGGCCGCCCGCGCAGGCCCTGCGCGCCTGGATGGACCGGCTCTCCGAGTTCGCCATGGCCAAGGCCGGTCTGGCCGGCGCGATCCGGCAGGTCACCGGCACGCCGGGCGGCCCGGCCAAGCCCGCGCACACCCCGGTGACCGACGCGGCCGCGCTTCTGCTGCGGGCCAACGAGGAGGCCGGCACCATCCGGCCCGGCGTCACCGCGGACGACTTCCTGCTCGCCATCGCCGGCCTGTGGCAGCTCGACCCCCGCGAGGACTGGCGGCCGCGCGCCACCCGGCTCCTCGACCTGGTGATGGACGGCCTGCGCCGGGGCGCGCCCGGGAGCTGAACGGCGGCCCCCGCGACAGCGGCCGCGCCTGAGGCACCCGCAACAGCTCCGCCGGACGTACCCGGTCAGAATTTCGCACCCCGGGTGATGACTCGGCGTACTTCGGGGCACCCGACTACCAGGAACGTTCGTCGACAGGAGGCGGGCCATGATCGCCCTCGGCATCATCTTGCTCATCGTCGGATTCCTCACCGGGATATCCATTCTGTGGACCATCGGGATCATCCTTCTGGTGGTCGGCGCGGTGCTGTGGATCCTCGGATCGATGGGACACGCGGTCGCCGGCCGCCGGCACTACTGGTAACCCGTTCCCCCGGCCGGACGCCCCGGTCCCCCGGACCGGGGCGCCGGCCCCCGGAGACCGGAACATGCCGCTGAGTGGAGCAATGACCGGTGCGGCGCGGACCCGCGCACCAGGCTGGATCCTTGTCCAGCCCGTGTGACAGGAGTCCCGTGTGCGAAGTCCACGCCGCCAGCCGGAGGTCGGTGCCGCCACGCGCACCGGAGCGCCGGCGCCCCCGGGCTGGATGCGCTGGCTCCCGGTGTTCTACGTCGCGGCCGTACTGATCCTCGAACCGATCACGCCCGTCGACTGGCCCGTGAGCTTTCTGCTGGTCGCCCTGCCGCTGGTGACCGCGTTCGCGCACGGACCGTACGCCGTCGCGGGCGCCACGGTCTTCGCGGTCGTCATGGAGGCGGTGCTGGCCGGCACGCCGTGCTGTGCGGGCCGCCCGGTCGGCTATCTGTGGGACCGCCACTACGTCGCCGACTACGTGTGCACGGCCCTGGTGGGCGCGCTCGGCACGATCCTCGCCGCGCACCGCATCCGCCGTGAACGCACCCTGGCCGATGTGCGGTTCGTGGCCGATATCGCGCAGCGCGTGCTGCTGCGGCCGCTGCCGCAGCGGATCGGCAATCTGCGCCTGGAGAGCCTCTATCTGTCCGCCGCCGCGGAGGCACGCATCGGCGGCGACCTCTACGAGGCCGTGCCCACCGCCTTCGGGGTACGGCTGCTCATCGGCGATGTGCGCGGCAAGGGGCTGCTCGCGGTGGAGACGGCCGCGGCGCTGCTCGGCGCGTTCCGCGAGGCCGCGCACGACGAGCCCGATCTCGCCGCCCTGGCCCTGCGCATGGAGCGCAGCATGACGCGCCGGGCCGAGCACCTCGGCGGCAGCGAGATCGGCGAGCGGTTCGTGACCGCGATCTTCGCCGAGATCCCGGCCGACGGGCGGATCATCCGGGTCGTCAACTGCGGTCATCCGCCGCCGCTGCTGATCCGCGCCGACGAGGTGCTGGAGCTGGACAACGGGTGCTCGGGCCCCCCGCTGAACCTCGGTGTGCTGCTGCCTGACCCGCACCACGTCGACAGCTACCCCTTCGAGCCCGGCGAGCAGCTGCTGCTGTACACGGACGGCGTCACCGAGACCAGGGACGCGTCCGGCACCTTCTACCCCCTGGTGCAGCGCCTGAGCTCCTTCGGCCCGCTGCCCCCGCACGAACTGCTGGAGCGGCTGCACCACGATCTGCTGGAGTACAGCGGCGACAACCTCCAGGACGACACGGCGGCCCTCGCGGCGTGTCTGCTCGCCGACGACGGGATCCGCGCCGTGGACAAGCCGCGCACGTCCTAGCCGAGCCGCCATCCGTCTCCTAGGGAATCTCCCGCTCGTCGGGGATCCGGTACTCGGCGGAGATCTGCTGCTCGGCGGGGATCTTCTGCTCGGCCCAGATGATCTTTCCCTCGCCGGTGTAGCGGGCGCCCCAGCGCAGCGACATCTGGGCGACGAGGAACAGTCCGCGGCCGCCCTCGTCCGTGCTGCGGGCGTGCCTGAGGCGGGGCGCGGTGCTGCTGGCGTCGGCGACCTCGCAGGTCAGCCGGGAGTCGCGGAGGAGCCGTACCCGGATCGGCGGGGCGGCGTAGCGGATCGCGTTGGTGACCAGCTCGCTCACCAGGAGTTCCGTCGTCATGGCCAGCTCCCCGAGGCCCCACTCGGTGACCTGGCGGGCGGCCAGGGTGCGGATCTCGCCGACGGCGGCGGGGTCGTCGGGGACGTCCCAGGAGACGGCGTGGTCGGCGCCGAGGGCATGGGTGCGGGTCAGCAGCAGCGCGATGTCGTCGGGCTGCGGCCCGGGGATCAGGTCGCGTACGGCGGTGGAGCACAGCCTGTCGAGATCCGGCTCGGGGCGGGCGAGGGCCTCGGCGAGCCGGGTCATACCGCGCTCGACGTCGTCGCAGGCCTGGATGAGGCCGTCGGTGTACAGGCCGAACAGGCTGTGCTCGGCCAGCTCGATCTCGGTGGCCTCGAAGGCCATCCCGCCCAGGCCCAGCGGGGGCCCCGGGGGGATCTCCGGGAAGTAGGCGGGCCCGTCCGGGGGGACGACGACGGGCGGCGGATGGCCGGCGCGGGCCATGGTGCACCGCCGGGTGACGGGGTCGTACACGGCGTAGAGGCAGGTCGCGCCGGTGAAGGCGGCCGTGCCCCGGGCGTCGGCGCCGGAGAAGGACTCCTCGCCGCCCAGCCGCAGCACGAGGTCGTCCAGATGGGCGAGGAGTTCGTCCGGGGGCAGCTCCATGTCGGCGAGGGTCTGTACGGCGGTGCGCAGCCGTCCCATGCTCGCGGCGGCGCTGATGCCGTGCCCCACCACATCGCCGACGACGAGCCCGACCCGCGCCCCGGACAGCGGGATCACATCGAACCAGTCGCCGCCGACCCCGCCCGCCGAGTCGGCCGGGAGGTAGGAGGAGGCCACGTCCAGCGCGGTGCCGCCGGTCAGGGCCGGGGGCAGCAGGCTGCGCTGGAGGGTGAGCGCGGCCGTGTGCTCCCTGGTGTAGCGGCGGGCGTTGTCCAGGCAGACCGCCGCCCGAGCCACCAGTTCCCGGGCCAGCAGTACGTCGTCGGAGCCGAAGGGCGCCGGATTGGTCGTACGGGCGAAGGTGGCGAGGCCGAGCGCGGTGTTGCGGGCCCGCATGGGGACGGAGATCAGCGAGTGGATGCCGAATTCGCGGATGCGGTCGGCGCGCCGCGGCTCGGCGGCGACCCAGGGGCCCTGTTCCGCGTCGAGGACCGGGATGAACAGCGGGTCGCCCTTGATGAGCGTCCTGGCGTCGTGCGGCGGGCCGAAAAAGCCGACCCGGTCGCCGACCCGGTAGACGGCCTCGGGGCAGCCCTCGCGCACCGAGCACAGGGCGGCGCGGCGCAGTGCGGGCCGGGCGGGCGTGGAGCCGGGGTCGTCGAGCAGCGCCTCGTGGGTCTCACTGCCGAGCACCGGTTCGAGCAGGTCCACGACCACGAAGTCGGCGAAGCGCGGGACGGCGAAGTCGGCCAGTTCCTCGGCCGTGCGCAGCACATCGAGGGTGGTGCCGATGCTGGTGCCGGCCTCGTTGACCATGGCCAGGATCCGGCGGGCGGCCCAGCGTTCGGTGACGTCCAGGACCATGTAGCAGATGCCGGTGACGGTGTCGTCGGTGTCCACCAGGGGGAAGAACGACGCCGAGTAGGCGTGCCTGCGGTGCGGGTCGGCCCAGCTCCAGCCGTCGTACTCGTAGTCGGTGACGGGCACGCCGGTGGCCAGCACCTTGCGCATCAGCTTTTCCAGGGCCTCGCCCTGCAATCCGGGCAGCAGTTCGCTCAGGCGCCGGCCGAGCCGCTCCTCCCGGGGTACTCCGCCGAGCTGTTCCAGGGTGCCGTTCAGCCATACGTAGCGCAGGTCGCGGTCCAGGACGGCCATGCCGACCGGTGAGCGGGCGAGGAATCCGTCGAGGACGGACTGGGCCATCGTCCACCGTCCGCGTTCCTCGCGCGCCGACAGCAGGAAGCAGTCCCGGCCGTCCATGCGGAAGGCGGCCGAGACCCGCAGCAGGACGTCGAGCGGACGGCCGTCGCGGTGCCGCAGCCGGATCGTGCCGCTCCAGCCGTTTCCGGCGCGGCAGCGTTCCGCGATGCCGCCGACCCGGGCGGGGTCCTCGGGCACGGCGAGCAGGCGCCCGGCGGAGGAGCCGACCATCTCCGGCGCGGAGTAGCCGAGCAGTGCCTCGGCGCCGCGGGTCCAGCCCACCACCGCACCGCCTTGCGAGATCACCGCGGCCGCGTCCGTGGACGCGTCGAAGAGGTCCGCCGACCCCACGGACGTGGCTGCGGTGTCGCTCTTGCGCGCTGGTTCCATCAGTCTCACTTTTACACCAGTATCGGCCGGTTTAATCGTCCGATGGCCGGTGACGGTGGCACCGCCGGGGCCGGCGAGTCCTCCCCCGCCGGATTTTTGAGCGGTCCGGATCGGCATTCCGGTAACGATCTCGCAGTAATCGTCTCGTCACTTCATGGAACGTACATACGATCCGGCGCATGAACAGAGCTGTGAAGATCGGCATTGCCGGTACGTCCACCGCGCTGCTCGTTCTGGGGGGAATAGGCACCTACAACCTCCTGCACGGGCTGACCGGCGGTACGGCCGGGGACCGGACGCAGGACACGGGCTTCGACCCGTCGGCGGCCTCGACCACGCCGCCCTCCGGAACCGAGGCGGTGAAATCGGCCCGGGCGTTCCTGGACCACTGGTCCGGGCAGAACGTCGGCGGGGCGGCCGCCGAGACCGACGAGCCGGACGCGGCCGCCCTGGCCCTGCGGCAGTACAAGGACGGGCTGCATCTGGAGAAGGTGACGTTCGACAACGTTCTCCCGGCCGGCCCTTCGAGCGTGACCGCCGGGGCGACGAAGGTCACCTTCACCGTCACCGCGCAGGTGGCGGGCGGCAGTTGGAGCTACCCGAGTGCGGTGGCCGTGCGCAAGAGCGACAACGGGGCGACGGCGGTGCACTGGAACAACTCGGTGCTGTACCCGGGTCTCGGGGACGACCAGTCGCTGACCGCGGGCACGCTGCCCGCGGGTTCGAGCGACGCGAAGGTGGTGGCCAGTGACGGCAAGACGGATCTGACGGGGTTCGACTCGCTGCGGGACATCGCGGCGACGATCGGGCAGCACGGCGAGGCCACCGGCGGCCGTCCCGGCACCGGAGTGGCCGTCGTGGACTCCGACGGTGCCGGGGTGAAGACGCTGAAGACGTTCAAGAAGGGCAGCGCTCCGGTCATCAGGACGACGATCGACGCGCGGCTCCAGTCGGCGGCCGAGCAGGCGGTGAAGGACCCGCATCTCGGGGGCAGGCCCGCCGGTTCGGTGGCCGTCGACTGGAGCAACGGACACATCCTGGCGGTCGCGCACACGGGCTCGGACGGGGACATCGCCATCAACGGCATCAAGTCCCCCGGCTCCACCATGAAGATCATCACGTCGGCGGCCCTGTTCGACAAGGCGGGCCTGACCCCGGCCAGTCCGGCGCCGTGCACCGACTCCCTGACGGCCAACAGCCAGTCGTTCCACAACGACCCCGGGGTGAAGGCGAATCCGGGGTCGAATATCGCGCAGGCCTTCGCCGTCTCGTGCAACACCTCCTTCATCAAGGACGGTTTCCACTACCTCGTGCACGACGGCGACGCCTCCGCCCTGCACGACGAGGCGGTGAACGTCTTCGGCATGGGCAGCTGGTCCATCGGCGGCGGGGTCGCCACCAGCGATCCGAGCATTCCGGTGGACGCCCAGGGCAGCGACCAGGCGGCCCAGTTCATCGGGCAGGGCAAGGTCACCGCCACGCCGCTGTTCATGGCGTCCGTTGCGGCCACCGTGCGGGGCGGGGGCTTCCGGCAGCCCATCATCCTGCCGGGGCAGCCGCAGACGAGCGCGCCGCGGCCCATCACGCCCCGCACCGCGGGCTATCTCCAGTCGATGATGCGCGCGACCGCCACCGGGGGCACCGCCGCACCGCGGCTGAGCGGTCTCGCCGGTGTCGGCGCCAAGACGGGCACCGCCGAGGAGGGCGACCACACCAACGGCTGGCTGACGGCCTACAACGCGCACATCGCGGTCGCGGCCCTGGTCGAGGGCGGCGCCTCCGGCGTGGACTCCGCCGGATATGTCGTACGGCGCCTGTTGACGACCGACTGATCACTCTGTGCCCCGGCCCGGTGAAGGCCACCGGGCCGGGGGCCGGGAATCTGCCCAGGAGCGACACACCGACTGCACACAGCCTTTCGAAAGCCCCGTTAGCGTGACTGGCCGCTCGATCCTTCGTACGAACGTGACCAGGCCGTGGCCCGGGCGGGCCGATGGCGCAGTCGAACAGGGAAGACCGGAAGACGCAGATGGACTACTGCTCCGAGTGCCGTCGGCACCTCAACGGCGCGCTGGTGTGCCCCGGCTGCGGCGCCTACGCCCCGGACATCGCCCCACCCGGCACCGGTGGCTCCCCCGCGGGCGCCGCCGGGACCGAAGTGACCTCGTTCCCCGGGGAGTTCGAGCCGGCCTCGGACCCGTTCCCGAGTGCACCGGCCGACGGCGGCACACCGGCCGACGTCGAGGACGCACCCCCGCTGCGGGAGGGCCGGGCGGCGCGGCGGCGGCAGCTGGCCCGCTGGAAGAAGAGCCGGCGCCGGGCCGTGGTCGCCACCGCCGTCGCCCTCGTCGGGGGCGGGTTGACCCTCGCCTCGATGGACCGGCACACCGCCGACCGGGCGCAGGCGGCCACGCTGCCCGACGACCGGAGCACGTCCGCCGCCCCGCAGGACGAGGCACCCGCTCAGGCCTCCGACCCATCGGCGACGCCCGGCACGCACCCGGCCCACCACTCCACCCCCACGACCCGGACACCGGGCGGCACGGGCCCCGTCCAACAGACCCTCGCGACCCACCACCACACGGCGCCCTCGAACACCCACCTGGACTCCGCCACCCCCGCCGCCCCGGTCACCCAGACCCGGCCCGCCACCACACGGCCGTCGCACACCACCACCTCCTCGACCCCCGCGACCGGCCGCACCTCCAGCCCCGCCCCCACCACGTCGTCCACCCCCGCACCCGCTCCCACCACCGGCGGCTCCGACCAGGGCACGACCTCCAGCACTCCCCCGGCGCGCGCGTCGACCTCGCCGGAACAGCTCTGCGTGCTGGTGCTCTGCATCGGCTGAGCGGCTCCCAGGTCTTACGGAGCCGTGACATGACCCGCGCGTTCCGGGGGCGGGGCGCG
This sequence comes from Streptomyces sp. NPDC093018, assembly GCF_040684035.1. NCBI lineage: Bacteria > Bacillati > Actinomycetota > Actinomycetes > Kitasatosporales > Streptomycetaceae > Streptomyces > Streptomyces sp. NPDC093018. The sequence continues at coordinate 739,224 of NZ_JBFBFF010000001.1, read as the reverse complement.
GGCCGCGTCTAGCGTGGCCGTATGCGTGTATTGGTCACCGGCAGTGCCGGTTTCATCGGTTCCCATGTCGTCGAGGCGCTGCGGACGCGCGGCCATGAGCCGGTGGTGTACGACGTCCGTACGGATCCCGGCGCGGACGTGCGGGACGCGGCGGCGGTGGCGCGGGCGCTGGCCGGGGTGGACGCCGTATGCCATCAGGCGGCGATGGTCGGGCTCGGCAACGGCGTCGCGGACGCCCCGGAGTACGTCTCGCGCAATGACCTGGGTACGGCCGTGCTGCTCGCGGCGATGGCCCAGGCGGGCGTGGGGCGCCTGGTGCTCGCCGGGTCCATGGTCGTCTACGGCGAGGGCCGGTACACCTGTCCGCGCCACGGTGTCGTACGGCCGGGCCCGCGCGCCGTGGCCGACCTCGACGCGGGCCGGTTCGAGCCCCGGTGCCCGGCGTGCGGGGCGGAGCTGTCCCCCGGCCTGGTCGGGGAGGACGCCCCGGCCGATCCCCGTAACGTGTACGCGGCGACCAAGCTCGCCCAGGAGCACCTGGCAGCCTCCTGGGCCCGGGCCACGGGCGGAACGGCGGTGTCCCTGCGCTACCACAATGTGTACGGCCCCCGGATGCCCCGCGACACCCCCTACGCCGGGGTCGCCTCCTTCTTCCGCTCCGCGCTCGCCCGCGGAGCGGCACCCCGGGTCTTCGAGGACGGCGGCCAGCGGCGGGACTTCGTGCACGTCCGGGACGTGGCCGCGGCGAACGTGGCCGCGCTGGAGGCGGAGTCCGCGCCGGGCGCGCTCACCGCGTACAACACCGGCAGCGGTGAGCCCCGTACCGTCGGCGAACTGGCGCGGGCGCTCGCGAAGGCGTGCGGCGGCCCGGAGCCGGTGGTCACCGGGGAGTACCGGCTGGGGGACGTACGGCACATCACCGCCGACTCCGCCCGGCTGCGGACCGCGCTGGGATGGCGGCCGCGCGTGGAATTCGCGGACGGGGTGAGGGAGTTCGCGCGGGCCGGGCTCAGGGAGGAACCAGCTCCCTCGTGTTAGCGCGCGGTCGGCAGCGTCACCTCGAAGCGGCAGCCGCCGGGGATGTTGCGGACGGCGGCCCGGCCCCGGTGGGCCTCCACGATGCCCCGGACGATGGCGAGGCCGAGTCCCGCGCCCGCCGGGGGCGTCCGGGCGTCGGTGCCGCGCCAGCCGGTGTCGAAGACGCGTGGCAGGTCCTCCTCCGGGATGCCGCCGCAGCCGTCGGTGACGGACAGCACCACGCCCCCGTCGGTGCGCTCGGCGGCGATCGCGACCGTGCCGTCGGCGGGCGTCCGGCGGATGGCGTTGACCAGCAGATTGCCGAGCACCCGGCTCATCTCCCGGCCGTCGACCTCCACCGGCACCGGTTCGACCCGCTCCCCCACCAGCCGCACGCCGTGTTCCCTGGCCAGCGGGTCGGCCCCGGCGAGCGCGTCGCCGACCAGGTCGTACAGGGAGATCCGGGCGAGGCTCAGGGAGAGGGTGCCCGCGTGTATCCGGGAGAGTTCGAAGAGGTCGCCGACCATGTCGTTGAGGCGTTCCACCTCGGCGCGGATCTGCTTCAGATAGCGGTCGGGGTCGGCGGCGACCCCGTCCTCCAGGGCCTCCGCCATGGCCCGGAGTCCGGCCAGCGGGGTACGCAGATCGTGCGAGATCCAGGCGACCAGTTCGCGCCGCGATGCCTCCAACGCCCGCTCCCGCTCCCGGGATTCGGCGAGCCGCGCACTGGTGGCGGCCAACTCGCGGCTGAGTTGCTCCAGTTCGGCGGTCGCGGGCCCGTCCGGCGCGGCGAAGGCGCCGCCGTCCCCGAAAGACCGTGCGGCGTCGGTCAGTTCGCGGCTGCGGGCGACCACCCAGCGGCCCATCGTCAGCGCGGTGGCCAGGGAGACCACGGCCGCCATGGCGACGACGGTGGTGACCACGGACAGGTCGTGCGGGGACAGGAACATCGCCCAGGCGACCGCGAGGGTCCCGGCGAGCATGGCGACGACACCGACGGCCGCGACCACGGCGAGGGAGGCGGTGAGCGAGCGGCGCCGGATCAGCCGCAGGACACAGGCTCCGGCGAGACCGGTCGCGGCGGCGCCGGCGAAGGCGTAGAGGGCGATGAGGGGCATGGCGTGCACGGTCAGTCCACCGCCCCGCCGGGCTCGAAGCGGTAGCCCACACCCCACACCGTCCGGATCAGCCGGGGCCGGGCCGGGTCGTCCTCGACCTTGCCGCGCAGCCTGCGCACATGGACCGTGACCGTCGAGAGGTCACCGAAGTCCCAGCCCCACACCTCCCGCATCAGGTCCTCCCGGCCGAAGGCGCGGCCGGGATGGCGCAGGAAGAAGGCGAGCAGGTCGAACTCCCTGAGCGTGAGCGCCAGTTCCTCGCCGTTCTTGGTGGCGCGGCGGGCGTCCGGATCGACCGAGAGGCCGGCCGCGGCCAGCCGGTGCCCGCCGGTCGCGGCGGGGCGGCTGCGGCGCAGCACGGACTCGACGCGCAGCACGAGTTCCCGGGGGCTGAAGGGCTTGGTGACGTAGTCGTCGGCGCCGACCTCCAGGCCGAGGACGCGGTCCTCCTCGTCGCCCCGGGCGGTCAGCATGATGACCGGCACCGGCCCCTGTTCCCGCAGTCGCCGGCACACCTCCAGGCCGTCCATGCCGGGCAGCATCAGGTCGAGCACGACGAGGTCGGGCCACCGGTCGCGGGCCCGGCCGAGCGCCGTGGGGCCGTCGTCAGCGCGGTCGACCACGTAGCCGGAGCGGTCCAGATATCCGGCGACCACCTCGGCGACGGTGGGGTCGTCGTCCACGACCAGGACCCGGGCACGGGCTCCGTCCCGGTCTCGGTCTCGTACCGGCTCGTCCGTGGTGGCGGCCCGGTGGGGCTCGTACTGCGATCGCATGCCTCAAGCGTCCCACCGCCCGTGGCCGGCAGGCGGGGCGGCGGGTTCGGTGTCCGCGTTTCGTAAGGACCGGAAGTCCGTTATGCCCGGTTCATGTTCGTAGGGTGAGAGCCATGACGATCTCTTCTTCGGACGTCGACGTGGTGCTGCCCTGTCTGGACGAGGCCGAGGCCCTGCCCTGGGTGCTCGGCCGTATCCCGGCGGGCTGGCGTGCTCTCGTCGTCGACAACGGCTCCCGCGACGGCTCGGCCCGGATCGCCCGGGCGCTGGGCGCGACCGTGGTGGACGAGCCCCGGCGCGGTTTCGGCGCCGCGTGCCATGCCGGGCTGACCACCGCCACGGCCGGCATCGTGTGCTTCTGCGACTGCGACGCCTCGCTGGACCCGGCGCTGCTCGTGCCCTTCGTCCAGCGGATCCAGGAGGGGACGGCCGATCTGGTGCTGGGCCGACGGCGCCCGGTGGCCCGGGGCACCTGGCCGGTGCACGCCCGGGCCGGGAACCTCGCGCTGGCCCGGATGCTGCGCCACCGCACCGGTCTGCGACTGCACGACCTGGGGCCGCTGCGTGCCGCCCGGCGCGAGGCGCTGCTCGGGCTGGGTCTCACCGACCGGCGCAGCGGGTACCCGCTGGAGATGGTGGTACGTGCCGCCGACGCCGGCTGGCGGGTCGCCGAACACGACGTGCCGTACCTCCCGCGCACCGGTACGTCCAAGGTGACGGGCACCTGGGCCGGTACCTGGCACGCGGTGCGGGACATGCGCCGGGTGCTGACCGCGGCCCCTGCCCGGGAGAGGGCGGCGCAGTGACCACCTTGCTCGTGATCGCCAAGGAACCCCGCCCCGGAAGGGTCAAGACCCGGCTGACACCCCCGTTCACTCCGCGGGAAGCGGCCGAGCTCGCCGAGGCGGCGCTCGCCGACACCCTGCACACGGTGGCGCGGACCCCCGCGTCCCGGCGGGTCCTGGTGCTGGACGGGACGCCGGGCGCCTGGCTGCCGCCGGGCTTCGAGGTCGTACCGCAGTGCGCGGGCGGCCTGGACGAACGGCTGGCGGACGCGTTCGCGCGCTGCGCCGGACCCGCGCTGCTGATCGGCATGGACACCCCGCAGGTCACACCGGAGTTGCTGACCGTGGACTTCGCCGACTGCGACGCGTGGCTGGGCCCGGCGCGGGACGGCGGGTTCTGGGCGCTGGGGCTGGCCGAGCCCGACCCTGCGCTGCTGCGCGGTGTGCCCATGTCGACGCCCGGCACCGGGGCCGCGCAGCGGGCGCGGCTGACCGGCGCCGGGCTGCGGGTGCGGGAGCTGCCCCGGCTGCGGGACGTCGATGTCGCCGCCGACGCCCGGGCGGTCGCCGCGCTGGTCCCGCACGGCCGGTTCGCCGCCCGGCTGGCCCGCTGCGCCGCGGGGCTGCCCCGATGAGCGGCTCCGTCGCCTGGGCCGCCGCCGACCCGTACGCCACCGCGCTGCGCACCGGCCGGGGCCCGCTGTTCCTGCGCCGTGCCGACGGCTGGCTGCTGCCGCTGGAGGTGGAGCGCTGGTGCGGCCGGGCCGATCCGGTGGATCTCGCGGTGCTGGACCGCTGCGAGGGCGCCGTACTGGACGTCGGCTGCGGGCCAGGGCGGCTGGTGGCGGAACTCGCCGGCCGGGGCCGTGCCGTGCTCGGCATCGATGTCAGCGACGCGGCGGTGGAGCACACCACCGGGCTCGGCGGTCCGGTGCTGCGCCGCTCGGTGTTCGAGGCGCTGCCCGGCGAGGGCCGCTGGGACACCGTGCTGCTCATGGACGGCAACATCGGCATCGGCGGGGACCCGGCCGCGCTGCTGCGGCGGGTGGCCGCGCTGCTGCGGCCGGGCGGCCTGCTGATCGCGGAGACGGTGCCCGCCGATGTCGATGAACGCGCCCAGGTCGAGGTGGTCGACGTGATCGCGGGACCGGGCGCCCGCGGCGGCACGTTCCCCTGGGCCAGGCTCGGTACCCCGGCCCTGCTGCGCCGGGCGCGCGGGGCCGGGTGGCGGCGCGTCGCTCAGTGGGGCGCCGGTGGCCGCTGCTTCGCCGCCCTGCGCACCCGCCGCACCAGCAGCGCGGCGGAACCGCCGAAGAGCACGGCGGTGATCAGCAGCCAGCGGGTGAGGAAGCCGTCCGGGGACAGGCCGGTCGCCAACCGGTAGCGCTCGGCGGTCCTCCCGCTGATCAGCGGGAACCACACGAGGAGCAGCAGGGCGGACAGCGCGGCCGGGACCCGGACGTAGGGGGTCAAGGCGCGCTGTCCGGTGGCCGCGAGACCGTGGATCACCGCCCGGTCGGCCGCCGCGTACAGGGGCACCAGCACGAGGTCGTGCAGCAGGGCGGCGCCCACGATCCACAGCGCCACCGCGAACCAGTCACCGGCCAGCAGCCGGATCCCGGCGTATGCGGCGAGCGCGAACGAGCAGGCGAGCAACGCGAGTTGGAAGGGACTGCCGAGCGCGACGCGCAGCCGTCGGGGCGTCATCACAGGGCTCCGAAGGTCAGCCGGCCGACCCATTTGGTGTTGAGCACACCGGGTGCGGCGGGCACGATGACACGCGCCGGGTGGCCGTGGTCGGGAGAGAGTTCCTCGCCGTTGACGTACAGGGCGAGCAGGGTGCGCGGATCGGCCACCTGGTTGGCGCGCAGGGCCGCGCGGCGGAAGGCGCCGTGCCGTTGCAGGGACTCCACGAGCACGTCCGGCGGATCGCCGTCATGGCCGACCAGCGCGGCGAGGTCGCGCAGCCGTACCCCGCGCCACCACTGGTCGGCGGTCGACCAGCCCTCCACACAGGCGATGGGCAACGAGGAGCTGTGCAAGGGGAGTTGGAGCAGCTGGGCGCGGCTGAGGCGGACGGTGCCGGTACGGCCGGTGACCACCAGCCGCCAGGCGTCCTCGTGGGTGTCGGCCGCGGTGATCCCGGCGTACGCGGCGGTCTTGTTGATCTGGAAGCCGTTGGGTCCGCCGTTCGGATCGGCCGTGCCGTGCGGTGCGAGCAGGGCGGTGCGGCGGAAGGGTCCGCCGAGGCTCTGTCCGACCGTGGTCAGGAACAGCAGCAGCGAGCCGCCGCCCACCAGCCCGAAGGCGCCGCGCCGGGAGACGGTGGGCCGATCGGGGCGCGGGGGGACCAGAGTGTCCGCCGCGGGCATGACACCCTCCTCGAGTTCGTCGCGCAGCCGCCGGCGCACGGTGCGCAGCGCGGTGGGCGTCTTCAGTACGGCATGGGCGACGAAGGCGGCGAAGAACACCCAGGCGCCGTAGAAGTGCAGCGGGTAGAAGGAGCCCGGGAAGACGTAGTCCAGCTGGATGTTGAGCACACCGGTGGTGAACTCGAACAGGCCGCCGCCGACCAGCAGCAACAGGGAGATCCGTTCCAGGGCGTGGGTGACGGAGCGGGCCGGGGGCAGGGCGAACAGCCTCGGCACCACCGACCACAGCTTGGCCAGCAGGACCGGGATCAGGGTGAGGCCCAGGGTGACATGGACGCCCTGGGTGAGGCGGTACAGCCACACCGGGTCGGTCGGCCATGCGAAGAGGTAGAAGCCCAGGAGTCCCTTGTCCGGCGTCGTGTCGTTCACCGGGGACAGGTTCGGGTTGTAGGCGGCGTACGACACCAGGCCGGTCACGAACAGCGCGGTGACGCCGACGAGGAGGACGAGGCCGAGCACCGAGGTGAACCACGGGCCGCGCAGAGGACTGCGCCAGAAACCCGGTGAGGTGGGGAGGCGGTCTTGGTCACGCATGTCCCGACCGTAAGCCGGGGGACGCCTGGGACAGGCGGTACGACTGGTGACGAAACCCTGACGTCCGGCCCGGACGGCGGCCCGGCGCCGCCCGCCCGGCCTAGCGTCTTGGTGTGACCCGTTCTCCCCACCGAGACCTCGCCCCCGACCGTGCCGCGGCTTCCTCCGGCGCCTTGCGCGCCGCCCGCCGCGATCTGTACGCCGCCGCAGCCGCCGCCCTGCTCGTGACGGCGGCGGTCCTGGTCGGCCGCCACATCCAGGAGACCCACCGCACGCTGTTCGTGCACTGGCCCCCGGTGTTCGCCGACTGGGACCCGCACCTCGGCCCCGGCACCCCCGCCGCACTGGCCGTGGCCGCGGCGACCGTGATCCACGGGCCCGTGCTCGCGGCCCGGCTGCCCTGGCGCGGGCTGCTCACGGCGGCCTGGGCGACCGCGCTGGCGTGGATCGGGTCGCTGGCGCTGGTGGACGGCTGGCAGCGGGGCATCGCGGGCCGGCTGACCACCCGTGAGGAGTACCTCCGGGTGATCGGCCGGTTCCATGACATCCCGGCCACGCTGCGCGACTTCACCCACCACATCGTCAGCGGCTCCGCGGACCCGTGGCCCGCCCATGTCGCGGGGCACCCCCCGGCGGCCACGCTGACCTTCGTCCTGCTCGACCGGATCGGGCTGCGGGGCGGCGGCTGGGCCGGGATGTTCTGTGTGGCCGTCGGCGCGAGCGGATGCGTGGCGGTGCTGATCGCGGTGCGCGCCCTGGCCGGGGAGGCGCTCGCGCGGCGGGCGGCGCCGTTCACGGTGCTGGCCCCGGCCGCGGTGTGGCAGGGCGTCTCCGCCGACGGCTACTTCGCGGCGGTCGCCGCCTGGTCCGTGGCCCTGCTCGCCCTCGCCCTGACCCGCCCCTCCCCATGGGCGGCGGCCGGCTCGGGCCTGCTGTTCGGACTGACCTGCTATCTCTCGTACGGCCTCACGCTCTTCGCCCTCGTCGGCGCCGCCGTGCTCTTCCTCGCCCGCCGCGAACTACGCGCCAGGCCATTCCTGTTGCTTCCCCTGTTTGCCGGACTCGCCGTCTTTCCCGTGGTGTTCACGCTCGCCGGTTTCAACTGGTGGCACGGATACCAGCTCCTGACGATCCGTTACTACCAGGGCGTGGGCGGGATCCGCCCCTACGGCTACTGGGTGTGGGCCGATCTCGCGTGCGCCGCGCTGATCACCGGCCCGGCCACGGCGGCGGGCCTGCGCCGCACCGGCGCCGTGCTCCTGCACCGCCGTACCGGCTCCCAGGCCGGGCTCGCCCTCCTCGTGTCGGCCGCGCTGCTCGCCCTGCTGGTGGCCGACCTGTCCGGGATGAGCAAGGCCGAGACCGAGCGGATCTGGCTGCCCTTCGCGCTGTGGCTGCTGCCCGCCTGCGCGCTGCTCCCCCGCCCCCGTCCCTGGCTCGCCGCCCAGGCGGTGCTCGCGCTGCTCCTCAATCATCTGCTGCTGACCGGCTGGTGACGGTGATCGGCGAAGACCCCGGCCCCCGGCCCTGCGGGTGCCGGGGGCCGGGTCCCGTGGGCATCATGGGAGGTGGGACATCCGGGCCGTATCGCTCGGCGGGAACGGCCCCCGGAAAGGGTTGAGGCCGATGATCTCCGAGATGGTTCTCGTCCGCATGGACGACGCCGCGCTCCACGGCGACCTCGTGGTCCAGGCATCCGCGCGTGCGGTGGTGCTCTTCGCGCACGGCAACGGCAGCTCCCGGCACAGCACCCGCAACCGGACCGTGGCCGCCGAGCTGCGCACGGCCGGGTACGGCACGCTGCTGCTCGATCTGCTCAACGAGCGGGAGGAGCGGCACGACGCGCTGAACGCCGACCACCGCTTCGACATCCCGCTCCTGGCGCACCGGCTGGTGGGTGCGATCGACTGGCTCGCGGAACAGCCCGACACCCGGGGGACGCCGGTGGTGCTGTTCGGCGCGAGCACCGGCACCGCCGCCGCGCTGACGGCCGCCGCCGAGCGGCCCGAGCGGGTCCTGGCCGTGGTCTCCCGGGACGGACGGCCCGATCTGGCGGGCGACGCGCTGGAGCAGGTCCGGGCGCCGGTGCTGCTGGTCGTCGGCGGGCAGGACCACGAGATCCTGCGGCTCAACCAGGACGCGGCCCGGCGGCTGCGGGCCCCGCACGCCCTGCACGTCGTACCCGATGCCACGCATCTCTTCGAGGACCCGCGCGCGCTGGCCCAGGTCTCCGCCGCGGCCCGGCGGTGGTGCGACGAGCGGCTGCGCGCCATGGCGGAGGAGCGGGAGCGGGAACTGGAGACGCACGGGCAGTGAGGCCGCCCCGGATCCGATGCGATACCCGGCTCAGCCCGGCTCGGGCCTCCCGAACAGCTCCGCGTAGGTGACCGGCAACCGGGCCAGCAGCTCGTCCAGTTCGCCGCCGGATACCGAGTCGGCGACGGTGGAGAGCACCGCGCCCGCGTCCCACTCCGCCGTGCGCGGCCGGGCGCCCGTCTGCTGGGCCACCCGCCGCAGGAACTCCTCCCGGCCGAAGGACTCGGCGCAGCCCCGGTCCCGGTGCAGGGCCTCGTCCAGCGGTGCGGGCAGCCGCGCCGCCAGCTCGTCGGCCTCCTCCGGGGTGATCCGGGTGGCCAGCGTCCACAGCACGGCCTCGCTGACGTGCTCGGCCTCCTCCTGGCTCCGGTACTCCCCGCGGTCCTGGACCCGGGTCAGAAACTCCGCCAGTCGCACGGTGACCACCCGCTCTCGAACGCGGCTCCTCTCACCACCGTACGGCCGTGAAGTCGACGGGACGCGGGCGCAGCGCCCGCGTGCGCTCGGTCAGGGCGCACAGGCGGCGGGACATCTCGGCGGCCGGCAGCCGCCTGCGGTCGCCGTGGCCCGGCAGCACCCACTCGAAGCGCAACCGGTCCGCCGTACGCGCCAGGGAGGCGGCCAGCTCCTCGATGGAGTACCAGGTCACGCTGTCCGCGACGGCGAGATCGCCGAGCGAGCGCGACCAGTAGAAGCTGTCGCCGGTGAAGCAGTACCGGTCGTCCGCCAGGTAGAGCACGCTGCCCCGGGTGTGGCCGGGCAGCGGGTGCACGGTGACGCCCGCGCCGATCTCCACCAGGTCGAGGCCCCGGATCACCTGGTCCGCGTCGGGCGCGGCGTCGAGGTCGCCCTCATGGATCCACAGCCGGGCCCCGAGGTGGTCGGCCCAGCGGCGGCCGTGGGCGGCGTGGTCGCGATGGGTGAGCAGGACGTCCGTGATCCGGCCGAGGGCCGTGTACCGGTCGGCCAGCGCACGGCTCCAGCGCGGGGTGTCGATCATCATCTGGGTGCCGTCGGGCCTGCGCAGCAGATAGGCGTTGGCCGCCGCGGTGCGCGGCGAGTTGTGGCCGCACAGCAGCACGCCGTCGTCCAGGGCCATGGGGAACGGGTCGAGCGCCTGGTCGGGCTGTCCGGTGGTGGGGCGGATCGAACGGGTGTGGCAGGCGAAGACGGCCGCGTGCAGGCGCCGGTTCTCCTCCTCGGTCCCGGGCTGCCGCACGATCCGGGACGTGCCGTTCTCCTCGTCGATCAGGTCCGGCGCCAGCTGCCGGGCCACATCGCAGTTGGTGCAGCGGTCGTCGACGTACCAGCCGTCCACAGGGGCTCCTTCCGCGGGGCACGGTCCCGGGCGGAACCGCCGTTCCAGGATGACCCCCGCGAACCGGGACCGACAGGTGCGCCCGGTCTTGTGTTTTCCCGGGTACAACGCTCTGACCAGCAGATAAAACAAGCCAGAAGTGGCGTGATCGGCGTGGTCCCGTTGCACGGACGTGCGGCTCCGATCAAGGTCAAGGGGTGAGTACGTTCTCCCCGCAGCACGGCGCTGCCTCCGCCCTCGAACGGCCCGGTGCGCCCCTGGGGGGCCAGGAGCGGCGGACGTGGCCACCCGGCGTCCAGCGGGCGCTCGTCCTCTTCGGCGGCGTCCGGCTGGCGGGGGCGCTCCTCGTCGTCGTGGTGAACCTGCTCACCGGCCGTTCGATACTCAAGGGCCTGGCCCACTCCTGGGACTCCGTCTGGTACCTGCACATCGCCACGCACGGCTACGGCACCCGGATGCACATCACGGACTCCGGCGCGGTGCAGACCGACTGGGCGTTCTTCCCCCTCTACCCGGGACTCGTCCGGGCCCTCGACTGGATCCCCCTGCTGACCCCGGGCGTGGCGGCGCTGCTGATCGCCTGGACCGCGACCGCGCTGGCCGCCGTCGGCGTCTACGCGATCGGGCACCGGCTGTACGGCCGCGCGGTCGCCACCGCGATGGTCGCCCTGTGGGCCGTGCTGCCGCACTCCGTCGTCCTCACCCTCGCCTACACCGAGCCCCTGTTCATCGCGCTCGCCGTCTGGTGTCTGTACGCGCTGCTGGACGAGCGCTGGCTCGCGGCCGGCGCGCTCGCCGCGCTCGCGGGCCTGACCCGGCCGAACGGCTACGCCGCCGCCGCGGCCGTCCTCGGCGTGGCCGCCCTGGAGGTCGTACGGCGCCGGGGGCGTGTGCCGCTCGGGCTGTGGGCCGGCGCCCTCGCCGCCCCGCTCGGCTGGACGGCGTACCTGCTGCTGGTGGGGCATCGCACGGGCGCCCTGCTGCACGGCTACTTCCAGGTGCAGAGCGCCTGGGAGTCACGTTTCGACGGGGGCCTCGGCACCCTCCGCTTCCTCGCGACGGTGCCGCTCACCGACGGCGTCATCTACCCGGTGGCGCTGGTGGTCGTGGCGGTCGGCGTGTATCTGTTCGTCCGGCTGTGCCGGGAGCGCGTCCCGCCGGCGCTGCTGCTGTACACCGCCGCGCTGCTGCTGCCGGTGGTGCTGGTCTCGGGCCCCTTCGAGTCCAAGCCGCGCTTCCTGCTGCCGGCGTTCCCGCTGCTCATCCCCGCGGCACAGGCCCTGGTCCACCGGTGGCGCACCGACCCCGACACCGCGCGCAGGCTGTGCGGGTACCTCGCCGCCTTCTCGCTGCTCTACGGCACGTATCTGGCGACCTTCGCCAACCACTCCCCCTGAGCGCCGCCCCGTTGCTCCGATCGGGGTGTCCGGATGCTCCGTTCGGGTGCGAGCGTCAGCCGTTCGGCCGTGTCCCGGCCGCCGAGGGGTCCGGCGGCCGACCCGGTGCCGCGAGGATGTCGGATGACTGACGTCGGCGAACCTGCGAGCGCCGGGAGGCGTACCAGCTGTGAGCATTCTGAACGAGCCCAAGGGGCCGGCCGACACCTACGACACCGAGGTGCCGGTGCGGCGCAAGCAGCCCGGCAATGTCGTGGTGAAGTGGCTGACGACCACCGATCACAAGACGATCGGCACGCTGTACCTGGCGACGTCGTTCGCGTTCTTCATGATCGGCGGCCTCATGGCCCTCATCATGCGCGCCGAGCTGGCCCGCCCGGGGCTCCAGATCGTCTCCAAGGAGCAGTTCAACCAGCTGTTCACGATGCACGGCACCGTGATGCTGCTGATGTTCGCGACACCGCTGTTCGCCGGATTCACCAACTGGATCATGCCGCTGCAGATCGGCGCCCCCGATGTCGCCTTCCCGCGGCTGAACATGTTCGCCTACTGGCTGTACCTGCTCGGCTCGCTCATCGCGGTGGGCGGCTTCCTCACTCCGGACGGCGCGGCCGACTTCGGCTGGTTCTCCTATGCGCCCCTGCACAGCGAGGTGTTCTCGCCCAATGTCGGCTCCGACCTGTGGCTCATGGGTCTGGCCTTCTCCGGTTTCGGGACGATCCTCGGCTCGGTCAACTTCATCGCCACGATCATCTGCATGCGCGCTCCGGGCATGACGATGTTCCGTATGCCGATCTTCGTGTGGAACGTGCTGCTGACCGCCGTGCTGGTCCTGCTGGCCTTCCCCGTCCTGGCCGCCGCGCTGTTCGCCGTCGAGGCCGACCGCAAGTTCGGGGCCCATGTCTTCGACCCGGCCAATGGCGGCGCCCTGCTGTGGCAGCACCTCTTCTGGTTCTTCGGCCATCCCGAGGTGTACATCATCGCGCTGCCGTTCTTCGGCATCGTCTCCGAGATCATCCCGGTCTTCGCCCGCAAGCCCATGTTCGGTTACATGGGCCTGATCGCCGCGACGATCTCCATCGCGGGCCTGTCCATCACCGTGTGGGCGCACCACATGTACGTCACCGGCGGTGTGCTGCTCCCCTTCTTCTCCTTCATGACCTTCCTGATCGCGGTGCCGACGGGCGTGAAGTTCTTCAACTGGATCGGCACCATGTGGAAGGGCTCGCTGTCCTTCGAGACACCGATGCTCTGGTCGGCGGGCTTCCTCGTCACGTTCCTCTTCGGCGGTCTGACCGGTGTCATCCTGGCCTCGCCGCCGATGGACTTCCATGTGTCCGACTCGTACTTCGTGGTGGCCCACTTCCACTACGTGGTCTTCGGTACGGTCGTGTTCGCCATGTTCGCCGGATTCCACTTCTGGTGGCCCAAGTTCACCGGCAAGATGCTGGACGAACGCCTCGGCAAGATCACCTTCTGGACGCTGTTCGTCGGCTTCCACACCACGTTCCTGGTGCAGCACTGGCTGGGCGCCGAGGGCATGCCCCGCCGTTACGCCGACTATCTGGCCGCCGACGGGTTCACCGCCCTGAACACGGTCTCCTCGATCGGCTCGTTCCTGCTGGGCCTGTCGATGCTGCCGTTCCTCTACAACGTCTGGAAGACGGCGCGGTTCGGGGTGCCGGTCGGTGTGGACGACCCCTGGGGCTACGGCCGCTCGCTGGAGTGGGCGACCTCCTGCCCGCCGCCGCGCCACAACTTCCTGACCCTGCCCCGGGTCCGCAGTGAGGCCCCGGCGTTCGACCTGCACCACCCGGACATCGCGCTGTCCGAGGCCGAGGCGCACGGCGCGGTATGAGCGACCCGAGTCTGCGGCAGGGGGCCACCGAGGGGGAACTGAGCAACGAGGTGGAGGGGTACCTGCTCTGGCAGGCCCGTATCGCGGAGGCCGAGCAGCGCGCCCAGGAGTTCGTCCGTCCCATGGACTGGCTGACGACCGCCCAGCGCACCGAGATCGAGCAGAGTTACGTCGAGGACGCCCTGCGCCGTGCCAGGAAGGACCTGGAGCGCATCGCCGCCCGCTGCACCTCGCTGCGCGCCGAGTACGAGAACAGGTACCGGGAGCTGCGGCGGCGGTGCGTGGGCTGGACGCTGGGCGTGTGCGCGGGGCTGGTGGCGGCGGTGACGCTGCTGCTGCTTCTCTGAGGTTCTTCGGTTCTTCGCGTTTCGTTCGAGGCAGCCGCTCCTCGAGGGGGCGGCTGCCTCGCACATCGGCGGTCAGTTGTGCCGGTGGGCCACGCTGATCAGCCCGTAGGTGACCAGGCCGTAGGCCAGGTGCGGGAGGGCGTCCGAGGTCCAGTCGGCCGGGGACCAGGTACGGGGGTCGCTGATGCCGAGCCCGGCGATCGGGGCGTCGGTCAGGACCATGGCCAGGGCGCCGGTGCCGACGTCCAACGACGGATTCCCGGGACAATCGGCTGTCCGGCCTCGGCGCGGTCACGCGTATCGCCGGTCAGCGGGAGAAGCGTGAGGTGCCCAGGTTCACCAGATGGCCGATCATGTCGATCCGGACGCCGTCCGGGGTGGCGCGGGCGGCGCTGAAGCCGACGTTCTCCGGGAGTTCGACGCGCCAGGTGGCGGCGGGCTGTTCGGCACCGGGCGTGCTGAGGGAGATCTCGTTGCCCTGGGCGAGCAGTGTGCCCGTTCCGTCGGCCTGCCGGCCGCCCACGGTGCCGCTGATCCTGACCCGTGCCGCCTGGCCGTCCGAGCCCGGCGCCTGCGCCACCTTGACCGGACCACCGCTACCGGCCAACCGGCTGAGTACACCGGACAGTTGGTCGTACGACAGGGTCAGCGTGCCGGTGACGAGGTTCGCCTCGGCGCTGCGCGCGGTCAGCGAGGTCACCGTCACGCCGTGCAGGTCGAGTCGGAGCCGCTCGACATCGAGATAGCCGCCCTGCGTGTTGCTCGTGGTGTCGACGGTGAAGTTCTTCGCCGTCAGGGCGACATGGTCGAAGTCCTGGGCGAACGCCTGGGTCAGGAAGGGGAAGCCCTGACCGACACATCGATGCTGCTGTCGGTGGAGTTGCCGTAGCCGTACTTCTGCTCGGCGAGCCGGGCGGCCTCCTTGTCCGCGTAGTGCACGGCGACCCGGTCGGCGACGGTGAACAGGACGGCCAGCACCACGACCGTGATCGCCAGCACCTTCACCCATCTTCGTCTCATCCCAATTCCCCCTGTGCTGCGTGGAGTTGATGCGCACGCTCCCCGCGTGCGCCCCTGATCATGCACCACGCGCGGACCACCGGACGCAGCGGGGGCGCACCGGGGCCGATGCCCTGGTGCGCCCCCGTGGAGCGGTGCCCGGTGTCAGCGGCCGTGGCCCGCCGGGTCACGGTCGTCCGCGGGCCGCGCGGGGACGACACCGGGCGTTTCCGCCGCCCGGTCGCCGTGGCCCGGCCACCAGGCCGCGTGGCCGATGAGCGCGGTGAGGCTCGGCGTGAAGAACATCGCCATGACGAACGCGGCGATCGCGATGCCGAAGGAGACCGCGAAGCCCATCTCGGTGAGCAGCGCGTTGCCGGCCAGCATCATCGTGGCGAAGGTCGCCGCCAGGATGAAGCCGGCCGCGGCCACGGTCGGTCCGGCGTGCCGCAGGGCCTGGCCCGCCGCCTCGCGCGGATCGCGGCCCTCGCGGGCCTCCTCCCGCAGCCGGGCGATCATGAGGATGTTGTAGTCCGTGCCGATGGCGACCACGAAGAGGTACATGATCACCGGGAGCATGAACATCAGGCCGGAGTGCCCCTCCCCCTTCTGGAAGATCCACACGGTGGCGCCGAGGGTGGCGCCGAAGCCGAGGCCGACCGAGGCCATCAGGTACCAGGGCGCCACGACACTGCGCAGCAGCAGGCCGAGGATCACCATGATGAGGAGGGCGGCGACCGGGAACACCGTGCGGTAGTCGTGGTTGACCGCCGTGTCGATGTCCTTGTAGATCGAGGACATGCCGCCGACCAGTGCCTTCGTGCCGGCGGGGGCGTCCGCGTGGGCGGTGTCGCGCACCCGCTGCACGGCGTCGATCGCCTGGTCCGTGGACGCCTCGTACTTGAGGGTGACGGTGAAGTCCGCGGTGGTGCCGTCCTTGTTGAGCTGGCTCATCCGGGCGCTCGCGACACCCTCGACCGTGCCGAGCTTGTGCGCGTACCCGGTGAATCCGCTCTTGTCGAGCGGCTTGCCGTCGGTGCTGGAGAGGTAGACGTCGGTGGGCGCGGCGGCGCCCGCGGAGTACGCCTTCTGCATCCGGTCCTGGACGACCATGGACTCCTGGGTCTTGGGCATCGAGCCCGAGGCCAGGTCGAAGGTGGCCTTGTAGCCGAGCGTGCCGGCCGACAGCGCGAGCAGGACCAGGCCGGAGGCGACGGCGGCCAGCGCGGGGCGGCGGCGCACCGCACGGCCGAGCGCGGCGAACCGGGCGTTCTCCGGCTCCTTCTGCCAGGACTTGGAGGGCCAGAAGACCTTGGGGCCGATCAGGGAGACCACGGCCGGGATCAGGGTGAGGCCCGCGACCAGGGTGGCGGCGACCGCGATGGCGAGTGCGGGGCCCATCTGCTTGAGGAAGCCGAGGGTGGACAGGACCAGCGCGAGGAAGGCGATGATGACCGCGCCGGCCGCCGAGGCGATGGCCTCGCCGACCCGGCCCACCGCGTTGATCATGGCCTCCTTGGACTCGTCACCGGCCCTGAGGCGCTCGCGGTAGCGGAACATCAGGAACAGGAAGTAGTCCGTGCCCACGCCGAAGAGCACCACGATCAGGATGGACGAGATCGAGCTGTTGGCCTGGAGGCCGAACAGCTTGGTGGCGTAGGCGATCAGCCCGTTGGCGACGGCCGAGACCAGGCCGATGAGGACCAGCGGCAGGACGGCCAGGATCGGCGCCCGGAAGATGATCAGCAGCGTCACCAGGATGATGACGAAGGTGCCGATGCCGATCAGCGCCTGACCGCGTTTGGAGGAGTCCTGCTGGTCGAGGGCCTGTGCGGCGGAGCCGCCCAGCCGGACGTCGAGGTGGGTGCCCCTGGCCAGTTGCTTGATGTCGGCGCGCAACGCCTTGGCGGCGTCGGCCTGTTTGGGCTGGCCGGCGTTCTTGCTGTCCATCTGGACCAGGGTCAGGGAGTACCTGCCGTCCTTCGACGGCGGGCCGGGGACCACCTTCTGTACCTGATCGATCTTCTTCTCGCCCAGTTCGGTGGTGATCCGGGCGATGTCCTTCTGGTCGGCGGCGGTCAGCCGGCCGCCGTCGGTGCGCTGGTAGAGCGCGATCGCGGACGGGGTGAAGGCGCTGGGGAACGCCTTCTGCTGGAGATTCGCGGCTTGGATCGACTCGTAACTCTTGGGCAGAAAACTGCTCTCGTCACTGTTGGAGGGCAGGCCTGGGGCGGTGGCGACGATCGCCACCGCGGCGATCAGCCATGCCACGATCGTCCAGACCGGATGCCGGACGACGGCAGCGCCAATACGTCGGAACATGCGGGAGGGTCCTCCTGTACAGGAAGATCACCGCAGCCCGGGGAGCGGTCCCTGGCATCGGCGACCCCGACCGGCTCAGTCCGACGAGCCGGTCGAATGGTTGTCTGAGGGATCACATCGTAGTGACCGACGATATGTTTTTCGCACCGGATATCTCGTGGCCTGTACCGCGCCTCAAGCGGATCAAACCGGTCCGGAATTCCGCCAGATGAACACCTCGGTACTGGGGGCCCGCTCGGCGAAACGCCCCGCCGGGGAGGCCTCCGCGAGCAGCCCGCGCAGCTCCGTCTCGAAGGAGTCCAGGCGGGCACCGAAGAGGTGCGGGGCCGCGAAGGAGTGCGAGAAGGTCCAGGCGACCACGTCGTCGGTGCCGCGCTCCAACACCTCACCGCCGGGCACGACATGGCGCTCGGGGCCGCCGAATCCCGCCTCCGCCAGGATCCGGGCCTCGTCCCCTGGAGTGCCCTGGGGCAGCACCCCGCGGCCCGCGCGACGGACGGGCCCGAGGTACTCCTTGACCAGCGCGCCGATGCTCTCGTGGGGCACGGCGGGGTACGGCGATCCCCCGGCCGTCCGGCGCTCGCCCTTGAGGTCGGCGAGGTGTACCAGCGCGCCGCCGGGCCGAAGCATCGCACGGACGGTGCGGGCCACCCGGGCGCGGTCGGTCCAGTGGAAGGACTGCGCGAAGAGGACAGCGTCGAACAGGCCGAGCCCGGCCGGGAGTTCCTCGGCGCGCAGCCGTGCCCAGCGGATCCGCCGGGCCACTCCCGCGGCGGTGGCCCGGTGTTCGGCCGCGCGGATCATCCCCGGGTCGGGATCGATGCCGACGGCCTCCCGGAACAGGGCGGCCAGCGGGACGGTGACGGTGCCCGGACCGCAGCCCACGTCGAGCAGCCGGCCCCGGCCGTCGGCGGACAGCTCCCCGGCGAGCAGGGGCACCAGGCCCGGGGCGTACGGCAGCCTGCCGCGCTCGTAGTGCTCGGCCGCTCCGGCGAACAGGGTCTCGTCCCACTCCCAGGTCATGTGACGGCCTTTCCTGCGGGGGCGGTCGGGGTGAAGGCGGTCAGGTGAAGCGGCTCGGGCCGCAGGCGTCGCAGGGGGGGTACCGGTCGACGGGCGGGCGACCCGGAGCCGTGACGTTTCAGCTGGAGGCGCCGGCGAGCGCGGCCCGTGACCGGCGCCGGGCCTCCGCGATCACCCGCGCGCCGCGGTCCGGGGCGGTGTCGAGGCGGACGAGGACGGAGGGGGCGGCGATGGCGGGGAGCAGATGGCCGAAGAGCGCCGACATCCGCTGGTCCAGATCGGCCCAGTCGGCGACGGCCTGCGAGACGAACTGCACCCCTATCCAGGCCCCGAGGAAGACCTGCGCGGTCTCC
The DNA here is from genome assembly GCF_040684035.1 of Streptomyces sp. NPDC093018. Classification (NCBI taxonomy): domain Bacteria; kingdom Bacillati; phylum Actinomycetota; class Actinomycetes; order Kitasatosporales; family Streptomycetaceae; genus Streptomyces; species Streptomyces sp. NPDC093018. The sequence goes on along the minus strand of NZ_JBFBFF010000001.1, from coordinate 720,629 downwards.
TCGGGCACCACATGCGGCAGCACCTCGTCCCTGGCCCTGGCCTCCGCCAGCAGTGACGCGGTGAGTTCGGCCCAGGCCGGCCAGGCGCTGCCGAAGACGTCCCGCCCCTGGAGGTCGGCCGAGAGCCGGACCGCGGCGAGCAGCAGGGGCTCCCGCGGCAGCCGGTCGGCCAGGGTCATCCCCGCGTCCACCCACTCCTGGAGCTTCAGCTCCCGGGGGACGTGGTACTCGGCCGAGATCCGCTCCTCCAGCACACCCCGGGCGAGGGCCGCCTTGGAGTCGAAATGGAAATAGAGCGCACCCTTGGTGACACCGGCCCGGTTCAGTATCTCGGCGATGGTCGCCGCGGCATAGCCGCGCTCGGCGAACACCCCGGCGGCGGCCTCCAGTACAGCCCGTCGGGTCCGCACAGCTCGCTCCTGCTGAGCCATGAACCCTCCTCAAGCTGAACGTTAAACCAATCCGTACCCTACCCCACAGCCTCTCTACCACCGGGTCTGTGCGGGCCGTTGGGGAAACCGGGACACCGGGGGCGCGACGGGGACACGGGGTTCAAAAAGGCGCGCGGGAAAACCCATGGCGTGCGCCGCGAACCGGGTCGGTCCGGGTTTGAATCCGGTGAGACACCGCACCATCTCGCCGTCCCAGGAGGACGTCATGCGCGTCGCGATCACCGGGTCCCATGGGCTCATCGGTTCCGCCCTCGTCCGTTCCCTCATGAGGGACGGGCATCAGGTCGTCAGGCTCGTCCGGGAGGGGGCGGACCGCGATCCGGGGGACGGCAGCGAGGCGGCGAGCTGGGATCCGGCCGGGGACGGACCGCGGCTCGCGGGCGTGGACGCGGTGGTGCATCTGGCCGGGGCCGGGGTCGGGGACCGGCGGTGGAGCGCGTCGTACAAGCGGGAGATCCGGGAGAGCAGGGTGCGCGGGACCCGGGCGATCGCGCGGGCGTGCGCCGGTGCCGACGCGCCGCCGCGGGTGCTCGTGTCGGCGTCGGCGACCGGCTACTACGGGGACACGGGCGGGCGGATCGTGGACGAGAGCGCGCCGCCCGGGGACGACTTCCTGGCGTCCGTCTGCGCCGACTGGGAGGCCGCGGCCGATCCGGCCCGGGAGGCGGGGATCCGGGTGGTGCATCCGCGGACCGGGCTGGTGGTCGCGGGCGAGGGCGGGGCGTTCGGGAGGATGATGCCGCTGTTCCGGCTGGGGCTGGGCGGGCGGATCGGATCCGGGGAGCAGTACTGGCCGTTCGTCTCGCTGACCGACCACATCGCGGCGCTGCGGTTCGCCCTCGACGACCACGCGTTGTCGGGGCCGGTCAACTTCACGGCCCCCGAGCCCCTGCCGGAACGTGAGGTCACCCAGGTGATGGCCCGTCTGCTGCACCGCCCGGCCGTCGTCCCCGCCCCCGCCTTCGCGCTCCGCGCCGCGCTCGGGGAGTTCGCGACGACCCTCACCTGCAGCACCCGCGCGGTCCCGGCGGCGCTGACGAAGGCGGGCTTCGCCTTCCGCCACCCCACCTTCGAACAGGCCCTGGGGTCCGTGCTCTGAACCGCCGTCACACCGACGGGCGGTGCGCCGCTCAGGGAGCCGCGCACCGCCCGCACCGTTCACCTCAGCCGGTCATGGTTCAGTGGCGGCCGCCGCCCTGGCGCGGGTGGCCCGTGGCGCGGTGCTGGTTCCAGGAGATCTGGTCGACGAGGCGCCCGCGGTCGTTGCGCAGCTTGGCGGTGTCCGACTTGTCCCAGACCTGGGAGCGGCGGTCCTGGTACAGGTCGGACCTGGTGTCACGGCCGACGCCGGTGTGGACGCGGACCGTGGCGCGGGCGCCGAGGGAGTAGTGGTGGAAGGTGAAGGTGTGCCCGGCGGCGTCCGACAGGGACCAGCCGTTGAGGTTCACCGCCTTGCGCGAGTCGTTGGTGACGGCCACCCACTGCTGGTTCAGCGCGACGTTGGTACGGGCCCCCCGGCCCGTGCTGTCGTACCGCACATTGCTGATGTACACCACGCCGTGCGAGCGGCCCGAGTGGTGGCCGGCGGCCGCGGCGGGCAGCGCGGCGGCGCCGACGACGGCCGCCGCCACGGCGGTGGCGGCGGTCAGCCGACGGACGGTCGTGAGAACAGAAACGGACACAGAGGTCCCCCTTTGTACATGGTGCTGTGCATGGTGCGTAGTGCTGGTGACGGCCGGGTGACCGCACCCCCACACTGTGCAGCGCTTCGAGGGGATTCCGTGTGGAAAACGAGATGCATTGCGGTTCCTTCAGGTTCCCATGACTCTTGCTCCCTCTTAGCGGTATCTTCCGTTTGCCTGGGGTATGAACGGATTGACCTTTTGTTCGGAAGACGCCGTCTCCTCGGAGGATCCCGTGTGCCGTCTGTTCGGGCTGACCAGCGCTCCCCGGCGCACCCGTGCCACCTTCTGGCTGCTGGAGGCGCCCGACAGCCTCAGCGCGCAGAGCCACCGCGAGCCGGACGGCACCGGCCTCGGGTACTACGCGGCCGACGGCTCACCCGAGGTGCACAAGGCGCCGATCGCCGCCTATGCGGACCGGGCCTTCGCCGAGGAGGCCCGGGAGGTGGAGTCGGCCACCTTCCTCGCGCACATCCGGTACGCCTCGACGGGCGGCCTGGACGTGCGCAACACGCACCCCTTCGAGCAGCGCGGGCGGCTGTTCGCGCACAACGGGGTGATCGAGGGGCTCGATCTGCTCGACCGTCATCTGGGCGAGGACCGCGCCCTGGTGCACGGGGACACCGACTCCGAGCGGTTCTTCGCCCTCGTCACCCGGGAGACCGAGGCGAACGGCGGTGATCTGTCCGCGGGACTCGTGACGGCGGCCCGCTGGGTCGCCGGGAATCTGCCGCTGTTCGCGCTGAACGTCATCCTCGTCACGGCCGACGAACTGTGGGCGCTGCGCTACCCGGACACCCATGAGCTGTACGTCCTGGAGCGGCCCGCGGGCGGCCATCACGGCTCACGTCATCTGGACCACACCGGGCGGCACGGGCGGCTGCGGGTGCACTCGGCGGGACTGGCCGAGCTGTCGTCGGTCGTCGTGGCCAGCGAGCCCATGGACGAGAGCGCGCACTGGCGGCTGCTGGCGCCCGGCGAACTGCTGCGCGTGAGCCGCGACCTCGGTGTCACGTCCCGCATCGCGCTGCCCGATCCGCCGGCGCATCCGCTCACCCTCGCCGATCTGCGCCCCGACGCGGCGGCCTCGCAGCGGCCCTCCTGACGGCGGGCCAGGAGCCGGGGGCCAGGAGTCAGGGGTAAGGAGTCCGGGGTCAGGAGTCCGAGTCCGGCTTGTTCCTGGCCTCCGCGTACGCCTCGGACGGCGTCATGGAGATCCCGTTGAGGGTGACGGTCTTGTACGGGCTGACCTTGGCGCACGCCTTGGCCTGGTCGGCCGTGGAGGCATGGGCGTTGGAGACCGCCGTCTTGGTGTCGGCGGCCCCGGCGGAACCGCCGGGGAAGGTGGTGCCGGAGGCCCAGTCGCCGCCGATGACCAGGGTCAGGCCGGTGCCGGTGCCCTGCTTGAGGTGCGAGCCGGACAGTCCGAGCGCCTTGGCGACCGTCTGGGCCTCGCCCTTCTGCCCGTCGCCGTAGGTGAGCGTGGTCGTCGCCGACGGGCTCGGCGCGTTGGCCGTGGTGGTACCGGAGCTGAAGCCCTGGTCGGTGAGCGCGGTGGCGATGGCGGAGGCACGGCCGGTGACCGCGGTGCCGTTCTCCACCGTCACGGCGATCTGCGCGGCGGGCACGCTCGGGGTGGTGGCCTTCTTGGTGGCGGAGGCCGCCGCGCTCTTGCCGCCGGACCCGGTGGTCAGGGACTGGTCGCCCGCGATGGTGGCGAAGAGCGTCTTGGCGCCGGGGCCCACCACCACGCGGTTGTCGTTGGCCGGGTCGGCCGCCGTCTGCATGGTCGTGAAGGTCATCCGCTTGGTGGGGACCTTGTTCACGTCCGAGGCGAGCCCGATCAGCTTCTTCACCGTGTCGAGGCCGTCGTCCACGGTGAGCGCCTTGGTGGCGGCGTCCGCGAGGTCGTAGACCGCGCCGGGGTCGGTGAGGGTGCCCGCGCTCTTGAACTTGCGGATCATCGAGCTGAGGAAGATGTGCTGGGAGACCGTACGGCCCAGGTCGCTGCCGTCGCCGAAACCGTGCCGGGAGCGCACGAACTCCAGGGCCGCGACGCCCTTGAGGGTGTGGGTGCCCTTGGACAGCTTCAGGTGCGAGTAGGTGTCGTACACGTTGTCGCTGACGCACACCGGGACGCCGCCGACCGCGTCGGACATCTTGACCACGCCGGAGAAGTCGAGCTTGACGAAGTGGTCGATGGTGATGCCGGTGAGCTGGTGGACTGTCTCCACCTGGCAGGCGGGGCCGTACTGGAGGGCGCTGTTGATCTGGCCGAAGTAGCCCGGGGTGGACTGGCCGTTCTCGGGGTTCTTGCAGCCCGGTACCTGCGTCATGGTGTCGCGCGGGATGCTCATCACGGTGGCGTTGGAGCGGTCGGCGGATATGTGCACGACCATTTCCACGTCCGCGTTGCTGCCGGTCTGCACCCCGGTCTTGGAGCAGCCGCCGCCGAGCTTGCAGTCCGCCGCGTTGGTCCGCCCGTCCGAACCCATCACCAGGATGTTGATCGGGGTCCGGCCGAAGGCGTCGGGCTTCTCGGTGCCGCCCTTGCCGTCCAGGGAGAGGCTGTGGATGTTGCCGTTGAGATGGTCGTAGAACCACCAGCCGGCGCCGGCGGTGACCACGATGAGCGTCGAGAGCGATATCGCGGCGATCTTCAGCACGCGCTTGGCGCGGGGCACCGGGCGGGCCCTGCCCCTGCGGGCGCGCTTTCCGCCGCGGGAGCGGGCGGCCTCGCGGGCCGCGGCCCGGCCGCCCTGGGGGCGGGCCTCGGAAGGAGCCGCCTCGGCATGTGCCGCCCCCGGCTCGGGGGCCCGCTGGCCGGGCACCCGCCGGTCACGGCGGCGCGTGGTCTGGCCGGCCGGCCCGTCCCACGGGTCGCTCATCTCCCACTCCCCTGAACGGTCGGGCCGGGCCGTCGACGCTACGGCCTGGCATGCGCGGTGGTGTACGAGGCGGTGACATGCCGCCCCACCTCGATTGCGTAGTTGCGCAATCTAACAAACAAATGACCCGGAACAGCAGGGATGCACACGAGATTCACAGGTGAGGCACCTCATCGCACCGGCGGTCCCTGGGCGGGGTGGTACGGCAGCCGGAGTCTACGCGCCCCGTCTGTGAGCGGAGCGTACAGGCGAGCGCTCTTACCTGGGCCGGGTGCCCGGTGGCCGGGAGGGCCGGTGACGCTCAGCCGCCGATCCCGTGCAGCCGGCGAACGGGGGCGGCGGTCTGCCGGGTGCGGGCGGTCAGCTGGCCGACCATCACACGCACGAGGGTCACCACGTCCGGATCGTCGATGTAGTAGACCTGCCGCCTTCCCTCGCGGCGGGAGCGGACGAGTCCGGCGAGCTTCAGCTTGGCGAGGTGCTGGCTGACCGCGGGCAGGGCGCCGCCCACCCGGTCGGCGAGGTGCGTGACATCGCTCTCACCCTGGGACAGGGCCCACATCAGATGGAGCCGGGCGGAGGAGGCGAGCAGTCCGAACGCGGCGGCGGCCTCGGTCAGCACCTCGGCGGGCGGATCGTCGTAGCCCCCGGCGTTGTCCGTCACGATCCTCTCCCGTCCCCGCCCTCAGCACAGCCGACGCATATGCGCCGACCCAGTGTAGGCGTCCGGTCCCGGCGGCGGTCCGAGGCCGGGGCCGGACCGCCGCGGGGACGAAGGCGCGCCGTGCGCGGGCGGCGCACGGCGCTCGGGGCGGACGCCGGTCCCTGTAGGAGTCCCCGTAGGACTCGGCGTCAGTCCTCGTAGAAGTTGTTGACGACGTCCGGTTCGTCGTCGTCGAACGCCTCGTTCAGCAGCGCGCCGCCGATGAGTCCGGCCGCGCCGGCGCCGATCAGCGCGCCGGTGCCGAACCGGCGGCCGCCGCCCCGCTCTTCGTGGTCGTGGTGGTGGTACTCGTGCGAGCGGTCGTCGTACGGCTGCCCGTAGCCCTGCTGCGGATAGCCCTGTTGGGGATAGCCCTGGGGGTAGCCCTGCTGCGGGTAGCCCGGTGCCACCGGCTGGGGGTAGCCCTGCTGGGGCGGGGTGTAGAAGGGCGGCACCGTGGTCTGCACCCGCTGGGCGCAGCCGCCGCAGGTCTGGACGGGCCGGGGCACGCCCCACTGCGGGGACCAGGTCACGGTCGTCACACCGGGGCCGTGGTTGGGGTCGAAGAAACAGGTCATGGGGGAACTCCCGGTGGGATGCGGGGACACGGCGGACGCGGGGGTGTGCGGCACCGGCATCGGCACGGATGCCGGTGGCGGCGCGGGCGGCAGCGGGGCGACGGGCGGGGCCGGAGCCGGAGCCGATGCCTGGTGGGGCATCGGTTCGGGCGCCGCCGAAGGCTTGTGCGGAGCCGGTTCGGGCGGCGCCGGGGCCTTGTGCGGGGCCGGTTCGGGCGCCGCCGCCTCCCCCAGCACCGTCACCCCGTAGTCGCCCGCGATGCCCGCGAGCCCGGAGGCGTAACCCTGGCCCACCGCGCGGAACTTCCACTGCGCGCCGTGCCGGTACAGCTCGCCGAGGACCAGCGCCGTCTCGTGCGCGAGGGCGCCACCGGTCACCTCATAACGGGCCAGTTCGGTGTCGCCGTCCTGGTCGAGGACGCGGATATGGGCACGCCGCACCTGTCCGAAGGTGTGACCGCGGCCCGCCGCGTCGTACAGGGAGACCGGGAAGACGACCTTCTCCACGGCGTCCGGGAGCCGGGTGAGGTCGATCCTGATCCGCTGGTCGTCCTCGCCGACGGGGCGGCCCTGGCCGTCATGGCGGACCGAACCGTCGGGGCTGCTCGGGTTGTTGAAGAAGACGAAGTGCTCATCGGAGAGCACCCGGCCCGAGGCGTCGCACAACAGCGCGCTGCCGTCCGGCTCATAGCCGTCCTCGGCCTGCCAACCCAGCCCGACCGTCACGGCAGTCAGGCCGGGGGCCTGTCTGCTCAGCGACACATTGCCGCCCTTGGTCAGGGTCGTGCTCATGCCTGTCCTCCAGAGACACCGCGGGAATCCGCGTCCATGATGATCAACGTGTTCCGCCCGTCACCGGTTCCCCGCGCGCGCAATGATTTGATCAAGAAGGGTCACAGGTGCGCGGTGATCGCGGGCAGCAGGTCCTGGAAGGTGCGGCCCGAGGCCGGTGCGCCGAGGGCCTGCAACTGCCAGCCGGTGCCGGTGCGATGGAGCTTGGCCATGATCTGCGCCGTGTACGCGCCGCCGCCGCTGAGGGTGTAGCGGGCGAGTTCCGCGCCGGTGCGCTCGTCGACCAGCCGGCAGAAGGCGTCCTGCACCTCGCCGAAGGTCTGCCCGGTGAACGAGTTGACGGTGAACACGATCTGGTCGACATGGCCCGGCACCCGCGCCAGGTCCACCAGGATGACCTCGTCGTCGCTCCCGGCGCCCGCGCCGCCGACGAGGTTGTCGCCGAGGTGCCGTACCGAGCCGTCGTCGCTGGCCAGATGGCGGAAGAAGACCACGTCCGCGAGCTGCCCGCCGGCGAACAGCAGCGCGGAGGCGTCCAGGTCGATCTCCCGGGTGCCGGCCAGCTTGGCCAGGAACCCCTTGCGTGGCGCGGCCCGCCAGCCCAGGCCCATCCGTACGGCGTCCAGCGCGCCGCCGTCCGCCTTGTCCAGACTGATCCGCTGACCCTTGCTCAGGTTGACCGACACGGGTCCGCCCCCTTGCTCTCGTCGCCCTCACCGGTTCGCCGGTGCGAATCTACAACACTGTAGAAGAAAGCCGCCGCAGGTCCGCTCTGTACGATGTGACGCTCCTTCGGCACGAGGGGTTGAGGCACACAGTCGGCAGGCAGGAAGGGAGAACGCGGGTGGCGGAGCCGGACGCGCACCGTCGGCGCAGGGCGCAGGGGGCGTTGGAGACACGGGTGCTCGGGGCGCTGCACGAGGCCGGTGGTCCGGTGACCGCGGGCTGGGTGCGCGACCATCTGGCCGCCGGGCTCGCCTATACGACGGTGATGACGGTCCTGGGCCGGCTGCTGGCGAAGAAGGCCGTCACCCGCAGGCGTGAGGGGCGCTCCTTCGTCTGGCTGCCGGCCGCGGACGAGGCGGGCCTGGCCGCGCTGAAGATGCGCCGGGTCCTAGACGGCGAGCAGGACCGGCACGCGGTGCTGGCCAGCTTCATCACCGCGCTGCCCGAGGGCGACGAGCGGCTGCTGCGCGAGCTGCTGGAATCCGGCGACGGCTGAGCGCACATGGGAATCTTCGTCTTCCTGCCCCTGGTCCTGCCGCTGACCGCCTGGCCGATCGCCCGGCTGGCCGAGCAGCGGCTGCATCCGCGCACCGCGACCGTGCTGCTGACGTCGGTCTCCACCGTGCTGGCGCTGTGCAGCACGGTGTGCCTGGCCCTGCTGATGGTGGTCGGCACCGCCCAACTGCCCGGCAATCCGCTGCCGGACGGCTGGTCCGACCCGGAGGTGCGCGAGAGCGTGCCCCGGCACGAGATCGCGGGCAAGGCCGCGATCCCCGCGCTGCTGGCGGTCCTCGCCGCGGGCTGCCGCACCCTGGCGCGTCATGTACGGGTACGGCGGCGGGCCCACCGGGCGCTCGCCGGGTTACCGGGCACCGAGGTGGCCGTGCTGCCGGACGCGGCGCCGTACGCCTACGCGCTGCCGGGCGGGCGGCGGGACCGGATCGTGGTGTCCAGGGGGATGCTCGGGTCGCTGGCCGCGCGGGAGCGCCGCGCGCTGTTCGCGCACGAACGGGCCCATCTCGCCGCCCGGCACCACCGCCATCTGCTGCTGGTCCAACTCGCCGCCTGCGCCAACCCGTTCCTGCTGCCGCTGCGCACCGCGGTGGCGTACACGGCGGAGCGCTGGGCGGACGAGGAGGCCGCGCGGGCCGTGGGCAGCCGCCGGGTGGTGGCCCGCGCGATCGGCCGGGCGGCGCTGGCCGCCACCGCGCCCGCCCCCTCGCCGACGCTGCCCGCGCTCGCCGCGCCGGGGCCGCTCCCCCGCCGGGTCGCGGCCCTCCTCGGCCCCGAACCCGCCGCCCGCGCCTGGCCGTCCCTGTTCACGGCGGCCGGTCTCGCGGTGTGGACCGCGGCCACCGGGGCCGCCCTGTCCGCGATGTTCTCGGCCAACTCCGCGCTCACCCTGGCGTTTCTGCTGCACGCCGCCACACCGCTGTGAGTCGCCGGGCAGAATCGGGGACATGACCGTCACCGCGACCACGGACCGTGCCGCCGCCCGCCGCAGCCTGGAGGGCCTGGCGCTCGGCGACGCCTTCGGCGAACGCTGGTTCCCGCTCTTTCGCGAACCCCGCCGGGCCCTGCGGGAGATACACGCCCGGCAGGCCCCCGAGGAGACGCCCTGGCACTGGACCGACGACACCGCGATGGCCCTCGCCGTGCTCCGGGTTTTGGACGAGCACGGCGAGATCCGCCCGCGCGAACTGGCCCTGTCCTTCGCGCTCGGCTACGACGCCGATCCCGCCCGGGGATACGGCCACGGCATGCACCAGTTGCTGCCGCGCCTGCTCGAACTTCCGGACCGCTGGCAGGAGTTCGCACGCGAGCTGTTCGGCGGCGAGGGCAGCCTCGGCAACGGCGCGGCGATGCGGGTGGCGCCGCTCGGCGCGTTCTTCCACGGCAGCCTCCCCCGGGTCGTCGCACAGGCGAGGCGCTCGGCGGAGGTCACCCACGCCCATCCCGAGGGCATCGCCGGAGCCGTCGCCGTGGCGGTCGCGGCCGCGCTGTCCGCACGCGGCACGCTGACCGTCGCCGAGGTGGCGGCCCTGACCCCGGACGGCACGGTCCGGGAGGGGCTGGCCCGCGCCGCCGAGGTGCCCTTCGCCACCGAGCCCTGGCGCGCCTCGGACCTGCTCGGCAACGGGCAGCGGATCCGTGCCGACGACACCGTGCCGTTCGCCGTGTGGTGCGCCGCCCGCCATCCCGGCGACCTGGTGTCCGCCCTGTGGACCACGGCCGAGGGGTTCGGCGACGTGGACACGACCTGTGCCATCGCCGGGGGCATCGTGGCGGCGCGCACCGGTGTGACGGCCGTACCGCGCGCCTGGCTGGAGCGCCGGGAGCCCCTGCCGGGCGGCGCCGGTGCGGCATCGTCCGGGGAAATCGGGGCAGGTGGCCGGTGAGCGGCCGGGCAGGGAGCCGGCGGAACCTTCGAACAGGGCCGAGGTGCGGGTGACGGACATGGCGAGCATCGACGAACCACTGGAGCCGGGCGGGCTGGCGGTCGGCCGGGCGCCGCTGGACGGGGCCGTCGTCGTCACGGTGACCGGCGAGGTCGACCACCGGACGGCCGGTGTGCTGCGGCGCGCCCTGATGCCCGCGGCCACCACGGACACCCCGCGCACGGTCGCCGACCTCGCCGGAGTGGGGTTCATGGACTCCAGCGGCATCAACGTCCTCATCGCCGCCCACCAGGCCCACGCACCGGCCGGCTGGCTGCGCCTGGCCGGGGTGCGCAGACCCGTGCTGCGCACCCTGGAGATCGTCGGGCTCACCGGCCTGATCCACTGCTACCCGAGCGTGGCCGCGGCACTGGAGCCCTGACCCGGCCGACCGTGCCGGTGTACGGGTACGACGCTACGAGCTGGCGGTCTGATGGAACTGGGGCACGGTGGCCTCGGCGCCCGCCCTGATCGACTCGACGACCTCCTGGTGCAGGTCCCGGCTGGCGCGCTCGGAGCGGCAGGGCACCGGGCTGCCGCTGAGCGTGAACCACGCCGATGTGCCGCTGTACTGCACCGCCACATCGGCCTTGCGGCCGTCCCAGGTGGTGTGGACGGTCAGGTCGCCGGTGAGGACGCCCGCCTCCACGGTGCGGGCGCCGCCCCGGCCGGTGAAGACCCCGGGGGTGGTCCAAGATGCGAAGACCATGCTCTCAGCCTCTCTTCTCCGCTCCACGCCCCCATGACGGGTTTGCGTGTTTATATCCCCATACGCTTGTCCTCTATGGTGCGCCATCGGGGCGGGATACGGCTGGGGCCGTACGGCCCTCGTGTCGAAGCGCCCCGGGGCGGGGCGGCACTGGTGAACCGGCGGTTCTCGTGGTGTGCTGGTAGTGGCGGGAAGAGCCGTTGAGACGCGGAGAAGCGGCCGGGAGCCGTGCACCGCGCAATCCGGATCCGCGAGAAGCGGGTGGCCCTTCCCGCCCTTCACGTCCCGGCTCGCCCCCGCCCGTAGGCCGAAAGGCCCTCGCCCGGGTCCGGGCGACCTGTGGCGGCGCCGGGCGTACGCACCCACGCTGGGATCACCACCTCAGGAAGGGAGCCGGTGCGATGACCTCCGCCACCACCATGACCACGGCGCTCGACCCCGTGCGGCGCGATCGGCTGATGAGCCTCGCCCGCGAGGTCTCCTTCGAGGCCGGCACCCGGCTGTTCGAGGAGGGGCGGCGCGCCGACCGCTTCTGGATCGTGCGCACCGGCACGATCGCCCTCGACCTGCGTGTACCCGGCCGCCGGCCCGCCGTCATCGAGACCCTCGGGCACGGCGAACTGGTCGGCTGGTCCTGGCACTTCCCGCCGCACATCTGGCAGCTGGGCGCCGAGGCGATGAGCCCGGTGCGGGCCTGGGAGTTCGACGCCGCCCCCGTGCTCGCGCTGTGCGAGGAGGACCCGGAGTTCGGGCGGGCGATCGCGCTCTGGGTCGGCCGCGTGGTCGCCCAGCGGCTGCACGCCTCCCGGATCCGGCTGCTCGACCTCTACGCGCCCTACGGCAGCGGGAGCGCCGAGTGACCGCCCGGCAGCCCGCCGAACAGGCCAATGCCGGGGGCCCGAGCCGGGTCGGCGATGTGATGACGCGCGCCGCGGTGGCGGTGGGGCGTACGGCCCTGTTCAAGGACATCGTGGCGCGGATGGAGCAGTGGAACGTCAGCGCCCTGCCGGTCCTGGAGGGTGACGGCCGGGTGGTCGGCGTGGTCTCCGAGGCGGATCTGCTGCCCAAGGAGGAGTTCCGGGACAGCGACCCGGACCGGCTGACCCAGCGGCGCCGGCTGGGCGACCTGGCCAAGGCGGGCGGGCTGACCGCGGAGGACCTGATGAGCACGCCGGCCGTCACCGTGCACGCCGACGCCACGCTCGCCGAGGCGGCGCGCATCATGGCCCTCAAGCGCGTCAAGCGGCTGCCGGTGGTGACCGCGGAGGGGGTGCTGGAGGGCGTGGTCAGCCGGGGCGACCTGCTCAAGGTGTTCCTGCGCGACGACCGTGAACTGGCCGACGAGATCCGGCGCGAGGTGCTGGACGTGCTGTTCCCGGCGCCGGTCGAGCCCTTGCATGTCGTGGTGGTCGACGGGGTCGTGACGCTGACCGGGAAGGTCACGGACGGCACGCGGATCCCGCTCGCGGTGCGCATGGTGCGGGGTGTGGAGGGCGTCGTGGGCGTGGACTGTTATCTGGCGGAGGGCTGAGCACGCCGTCTTGAGCATGCCTTCCGGAGAGGCTCGCCAAGAGGCCGAGCAGTTCAGCCGCGGCCGCCGCTGAAGTTCCCCCAGCGCGGCCCTATCTGCTTCCACTCCTCGTCCCACTCGGCCATCCTGCGCCGGATCAGCCGGCCCCGGACCAGCCAGCCCGCGCACCACAGGGCCGCACCGGCCGACGGGCCGACGAGGACACCGGTGAGGGCCGCCTGGAGGTCGGCGGAGGCGCCGGTGACCGGCGGCGCGACCACATGGTCGGCGTGGTTCGTCCAGACCGTGACGCTGCTCCCGGCGGGGGCGCCGGACGCGACCTTCGCACGGTCGGTGTGCACCGAGCCGTCCGCGTCGGTCCAGCGCACCGGCGCCCACACCCGCCCGTCGTCGTAGCCGGTGCCGGCGGCCGGGGTCGCGGCGGCCGGGTCGGTGAGCACTGCCGTGACGGGGTGCACCTGGGCGAGCCGGGCGGCGTAGGACGCGGCGGACGCCTGGGCCGCGAGAAGACCGGCGACGACGCCGCAGACGAGGACGAGCACCCAGGTGGCGAGGACGATCCAGGCCTCGACGACATCGCTGTGCCGCCGCAGCGGATTGCGCCGCCACCGCCACAGCCGTACCGGCCTGACCGTCGTGGCAGGTGTCCGTGTCATCGTCACCGCCTCCTCTCGCGCCGACGGCCCCTCAGCGGGTGCGGGCCGACTCGGCGTCCGGCAGGTCCGGGTCCAGATCCGGGTGGCGCGGCGGCCCGGCCAGCGCGCACCGCACGTCCACCACGCCGGGCACGGCCCGCGCGAGGCGCCCGGCGAGCGGTACGAGCGCGGTCTCCCGGACCCGGCCGCTGAGCGTCACGACACCATCGTGCACCTCCACCCGGATCCCGGCCGCTTCAGCGCCGAAGAGCCGGGCGACGACGTCGCTGTTGACCTCGTCGGCGATCTCCGCGTCGCCGCGCAGGAACACCTTCAGCAGGTCGGAACGGCTCACGATGCCCAGCAAGGTGCCCTCGGGATCCACCACCGGGAGCTGCTTGACGCGGGCACGGGCCATGACGCGCGCGGCGTGGCCGAGAGTGGCGTCCGGGGCCACGGTGACCGCCGGGGTGGACATCAGCGCCTCCGCGCTCGCCGCCCCGGCCTTGGCCAGCTCGGCGAGGTGGCGCATCCTGCCGTACCGGTCGAGGTCGCTGTCGCGGTACTCCTCCTTGGGCAGCAGATCCGCCTCGGAGACGACGCCGACCACGTGTCCCGCGTCGTCCAGCACGGGCACCGCGCCGACCCGCCACTCGCGCATGGCCGCCACGATGTCCTTGAAGCCCGCGCCGGTGCGCAGGGCGAGCACCCTGCGGGTCATCACGTCGTCCACGGTGTTCGGAGTGCCGTCCATGGCTTCCTCCAGGGGCTCTGGATACCGGGCCGCACCTTCAGCCTGTGGCCGCCGCCCGGCCGCTGTCATGGGCCGACCGGGCCCGACCGGGTGCCCACCGGACCCGCGCCCCGGGGGATCCCCGGGGTTACGAGGCGGGCAGCGGGACCCGCCACTCCAGTGTGGCCCCGCCCCCTTCGGTTTTCCCCACGTCGAGCCGGCCGCCGAGCCGCTCGGCGCGTTCCGCCATGTTGCGCAGCCCGCTGCGGCGGCCGCCGGAGGGGATGCCGACGCCGTTGTCACGGACCCGCAGGCGCACCTCGTGGCCGTCGGCGGCGAGCAGCACCTCGGCGCGGTCGGCGTGGGCGTGCCGGGCGATGTTGGTGAGGGCCTCGGAGAGCACGGCGACCACATGGTCGGCGATCTCGCCCGGTACATCGGTGTCGACCAGGCCCTCCATGCGCACGCTGGGCGCGAAGCCCAGCACCGGGGCGGCCTCGCCTGCCACCCGGACCACGCGGGCGCGCAGCCCGCTCGCCGCGGCGCCCTCACGGGCGCGCAGCCCGAAGATGGTCGAGCGGATGATCTTTATGGTCTCGTCCAGGTCGTCCACGGCGCGCAGGACCCGCTCGGACGCCTCCGGATGCTCGATGAAGCGGCCCGCGCTCTGGAGGGTCATGCCGGTGGCGAACAGCCGCTGGATGGCCAGGTCGTGGAGGTCCCGGGCGATACGGTCGCGGTCCTCCAGGAGCGCGATCTGCTGGGCGGCCTGCCGGCGCTCGGCGAGTTCCATGGCGATCGCCGCCTGCGCGGCGAAGCTCCGCAGCATCTCGGTCTCCTTGTCGGAGAACGCCGACCGGTCGCCCTCGCGGGCCAGCAGCAGTACACCGCGGGCGCCGCCCTCGCCGGTGCCGATCGGGACGGCGACGGCGGGGCCGAGGCCGTCGAAGCGCGGCGGGTCCTGGCTGACGCGGTCGTCATGGGCGACGTCGTCGCTGGTGACCGGCGCGGCGGCGGTGAAGGCCAGGCCCATCAGGCTGCGGTCCAGGGGCAGTACGAGGCCGCGGTGGGCGTCGGACTGGGCGCCGACGGCGATCTCCACGCCGAGCGCCTCCGTGTCCGGCATCGGCATCGCGACGGCGGCGAGCGCCGAGCCGGTGATCTCGCGGGCGCGTTCGGCGATCAGGTCCAGGGCCTCGGCGCGTTCGCTGCCGGACATCAGGCTGTGGCTGATCTCGGCGTTGGCGAGCAGCCAGCGTTCGCGCAGCCGGGAGTCCTCGTAGAGGCGGGCGTTGTCGATGGCGACGCCCGCGGCGACGGCGAGGGTGGCGAGGACCGACTCGTCCTCCTCGTCGAAGTCGACACCGCCGCGCTTCTCGGTGAGGTACAGATTGCCGAAGACCTGGTCGCGGACGCGGATCGGGACGCCGAGGAAGGTGTTCATCGGCGGGTGCCCGGGCGGGAAGCCGTATGAGGAAGGGTGGGCGGAGAGCTTCGGCAGGCGCAGCGGCTCCGGGTGGCGGATCAGCTCGCCCAGGATGCCGTGGCCCTCCGGGTAGGGGCCGATCTCGGTGATCCGCTCCTCGGACAGGCCGACGGTGTGGAAGGCGGCGAGGGTCGTGCCGTCCGGGCCGATGACGCCCAGCGCCGCGTACTCCGCGTCCACCAGCGCCGCCGCGGCCTCCACGATGGAGTGCAGGGCCTGTTCCAGCTCCAGCTCGCGGCCGACGGAGAGGACCGCCTCCAGCAGGCTGTGCACCCGGTCCCGGGTTCCGCGGGCCGCGTCGATCCTGGCCTGCAGTTCCTCCAGCAGCTCGTCCAGCTTCAGCTGCGGCAGCCGCACGCCGGGCTCCTCCGTTCCGGTCACCACGCCCTCCACTTCCCATCAGCCCATGCCTCGAACCGACGGGTTCCGAAGGACACGGTAGCCGCTCGGAGCAGGAGAGGGATACGCGGCCGTCGCTTCGGCGTCCTGTGACCCTCGGCATGCCGGGGGCATGTGCCCCGGCATGCGGGCGGGGCCGTACGGCCCCCGGCGCGGGTCCGAACGGCACTGTTGAGCGTCGTACGACCTGGGCGAGAGTGTCATCAGGAGCGGCACCGATCCCCCGCGGTGCCGCTCCCTTCCGTGCAAGAGCAACCCCGGTCCGTGCGGGAAGCACCCCATGGACTCCTGCCCGCCCTCTGCCCGCCGTCGGCCGCGCACCGCGAAGAAGCCAGCCATGATCCCTCGTCACGACACGGCCCAGCGCCGCATCGACCTCGATCGCACGGAGGCGCTGCGGCTGCTGGGCAGTGTGTCCCTGGGCCGGGTCGTGTTCACCCGGCAGGCGCTGCCGACCGTCCGCCCGGTCAACCATGTGCTGGACGGCGGCGACATCGTGATCCGCACCCATGAGGCCGCCGCGCTGACCTCGCACGCCCGGCAGGGCGAGGACGGCGGGGTCGTCGTCGCGTACGAGGCCGACGCCATCGATCCCGAGACCCATCTCGGCTGGAGCGTCGTGGTGACGGGGTATGCCCGGCTGGTCACGGACCCGGCCGAACTGGCCCGGCTGCGGGAGCTGTTGCACCCCTGGGCGCCGCCGGAGGACATGGACCAGGCGGTGCGCATCCGCCCGGACCTGGTCACCGGGGTGCGGCTGGCGGGCGAGGACGGCTGAGCGGCGACGGGCGGTGCGCGGAAAGTCGTCCGCGTACCGCCCGTCGCGCGCATCAGGCCGTGGGGACGGCCAGTTCGTGCTGCTCGCCGCCGAGGACGACCTTGAGGGCGCCGGTCTCGGCGGCGCGGGAGAACACGTCGTACGCCCGCTCCATCTGCTCCAACGGGAAGGTGTGGGTGACCAGTCGGCCGGTCGGGAGGCGGCCGGCCGCGGCCATCTTCAGCAGGGTCGGGGTGGAGTAGGTGTCCACCAGGCCGGTGGTGATGGTGACGTCCCGGATCCAGAGGTCCTCCAGGTGCAGCGTGGCGGGCTTGCCGTGCACGCCGACGTTGGCCACGTGTCCGCCGGGGCGCACCACCCGGGTGCACAGTTCGAAGGTGTCCGGCACGCCGACGGCCTCGATGGCCACGTCGGCGCCGAGTCCGTCGGTGAGGTCCGCGACCAGTTGGTGCGGGGCCTCACGCACATCGGCGACCGCGTCGGCCCCGAACCGCCGGGCGGCCTCCAGCCGGGCCGGCGCCAGGTCGACGGCGATGATCCGTTCCGGCGAGAACAGGCGTGCCGTGGCGATCGCCGCGAGCCCGATCGGCCCGGCGCCGACGATCACCACGGTGTCGCCGGGGCGCACCCGCCCGTTGAGGACGCCCACCTCGTAGGAGGTGGGGAAGATGTCCGCGAGCAGTACGGCGTCCTCGCTCGCCAGGGTGCCGGGCAGCGGGTGCACGGACAGGTCGGCGTACGGGACGCGGACGTACTCGGCCTGGGTGCCGTCGATCGTGTGGCCGAGGATCCAGCCGCCGCCGCCCAGGCACTGGCCGTAGACGCCCTCCCGGCAGTAGCGGCAGCGGCCGCAGGAGGTGACGCAGGAGAGCAGCACCCGGTCGCCGGGGCGTACGGTGCGCACATCACTGCCGGTCTCGACGATCTCCCCGACGGCCTCGTGGCCCAGCACCGTGCCGGGCCGCACCTCGGGTACATCGCCCTTGAGGATGTGCAGGTCGGTGCCGCAGATCGTGACCGCCCCGACCTTCACGATGGCGTCGGTCGGCTCCTTGATCCCAGGATCCGGAACGTCCTCCCAGGAGGCCTCTCCGGGCCCGTGAAAGACATAACCCTTCATGCCGCTCCTCACCCTCTTCCCTCGGTGTTCCGCAGGACCGGGCTGATGGACATGTCCGACAGATCCAGAGTGACCCATGCACGGGGCTCACGCTTGGGCCGGACGGCCCCCGTTCAGCCTCCCCAGGTCCACTCCGCGACCTCGGGCAGATCGGTGCCGTGCTCGCGGATCCAGTCGTGGTGGCGGCTGCGGGCGTCGGCCATGGTCTGGCGGACGGCGGCGGCGCGGACCGCGAGGCCCGGGACGCGGTCGATGACGTCCATGACGAGGCGGTAGCGGTCGAGGTCGTTGCGGACGACCATGTCGAACGGGGTGGTCGTGGTGCCCGACTCCTTGTAGCCGCGCACATGGAGGTTCGCGTGGCCGGTGCGGCGGTAGGCGAGCCGGTGGATCAGCCAGGGGTAGCCGTGGTAGGCGAAGATGACGGGCTTGTCGGTGGTGAACAGGCCGTCGTACTCGAAGTCGGGCATGCCGTGCGGGTGTTCGTCGTGCGGCAGCAGCCGGGTCATGTCGACCACGTTGACGACCCGCACCGCCAGGTCGGGCAGATGGGTGCGCAGCAACTGGGCGGCGGCCAGCACCTCTTGGGTGGGGACGTCACCGGCGCAGGCGAGGACGACATCGGGTTCGGCGCCGTCCTCCGTGCCGGCCCACTCCCAGATCCCGGCGCCGCGCGCGCAGTGGGCGCGGGCCTGGTCCATGGTCAGCCAGTCGAAGCAGGGCTGCTTGCCGGCGACGACGACGTTGACGTAGTCGCGGCTGCGCAGCACATGATCGGCCACCGACAGCAGGGTGTTGGCGTCCGGCGGCAGATAGACGCGGACGACCTCGGGGCTCTTGTTGAGGACGTGGTCCACGAAGCCGGGGTCCTGGTGCGAGAAGCCGTTGTGGTCCTGACGCCAGACGTGCGAGGTGAGCAGGTAGTTGAGGGAGGCGATGGGGGCGCGCCAGGTCAACTGCCGTGACGTCTTGAGCCACTTGATGTGCTGGTTGACCATCGAGTCGACGATGTGCACGAACGCCTCGTAGCAGGAGAACAGTCCGTGCCGGCCGGTGAGCAGATATCCCTCCAGCCAGCCCTGGCAGAGGTGTTCGGAGAGGATCTCCATGACCCGACCGTGCCGGGACAGATGCTCGTCCACCGGGAGCACCTCGGCCTGCCATGCCTTGCCGCTGGCGTCGAAGACGGCCTGGAGCCGGTTGGAGGCGGTCTCGTCCGGGCCGACGAGGCGGAAGTCCCGGCGCTCGCGGGTGTCCTCCATGACCTGTTCGAGGAGGTCGCCGAGGATCCGGGTGGGTTCGTGCAGGGCGGCGCCCGGCTTGTCGACGGCCACGGCGAAGGTGTCCAGGGGCGGCAGCGGCAGGTCGCGCAGCAGGACGCCACCGTTGGCGTGCGGGTTGGCCCCGAGGCGGCGGTGGCCCTCGGGGACGCAGGCGAGGACGTCCGCGCTGGGCCGGCCGTCCGGGCCGAACAGTTCCTCGGGCCGGTACGAGCGCAGCCACTGCTCCAGCTGCCGCAGATGCGCGGGGTTCTCGCGCACGCCCGGCAGCGGGACCTGGTGGGCGCGCCAGGTGCCCTCGACGGGGAGGCCGTCCACCTCGGCGGGGCCGGTCCAGCCCTTGGGGGTGCGCAGCACGATCATCGGCCAGTGCACCCGCTCGGTGAGCCCGTCCTCGCGGGCACTGCGCTGCATCTGCGCGATCCGGTCCAGCGCGTCGTCCAGGGCGGCGGCGAGGGCGCGGTGCACCTCGGCGGGGTCCTCGCCGGTGACGTACAGCGGTTCGTGGCCGTAGCCGCGCAGCAGGGCGTCGAGTTCGCTCTCGGGGAGCCGGGAGAGCACGGTCGGGTTGGCGATCTTGTAGCCGTTGAGGTGCAGGACGGGCAGGACGGCGCCGTCGTGCACCGGGTCGAGGAACTTGTCGGAGTGCCAGGACGCGGCGAGCGGCCCGGTCTCCGCCTCGCCGTCGCCGATCACGCAGGTCACGAGCAGACCGGGGTTGTCGAAGGCGGCGCCGTAGGCGTGTGCGAGGGAGTAGCCGAGTTCGCCGCCCTCGTGGATGGAGCCGGGGGTCTCGGGGGCCACATGGCTGGGCACACCGCCGGGGAAGGAGAACTGCCGGAACAGCAGCTCCATACCGGCACCGTCCCGGCTGATGTCCGGGTACGTCTCGCTGTAACTGCCCTCCAGCCAGGAGCCCGCGAGGACCGCGGGACCGCCGTGCCCCGGACCCCATACGCACAGCGCGTCCAGGTCGCGGGCCTTGATGACGCGGTTGAGGTGGGTGTAGACGAGGTTGAGTCCGGGCGAGGTGCCCCAGTGGCCGAGCAGCCGCGGCTTGATGTGCTCGGGGCGCAGCGGTTCGGTCAGCAGCGGGTTGGCCATGAGGTAGATCTGGCCGGCGGCCAGATAGTTGGCGGCGCGCCAGTGCGCGTCCAGGGTGCGCAGCTCCTCCTCGCTGAGCGCGGCTTCCTGGGGGGCGGCCTCGGTCATGGGGACTCCGATCATCATCGTCAGGTTCGTGCGCGGCCGGTGGCCCGAGAGCGCTTCGGGGCGCGGGGCTCAGTCGGTTTCCGGTACGACGGCCACCGGGCAGGCCGCGTGGTGCAGTACTCCGTGGGCGACCCGGCCGAGCTGGAGGCCGAACCGGCCGGTGCGGCGCCGGGCGCCGACGACGAGCAGTCCGGCGTCCCGGGAGGCATCGACGAGGACGTCGCGGGCGTGTCCCTCGGCGGTGCGCCGATGCTGCTCCAGCCCCTCGGGGACGTCCCGCAGGGCCTCCTCCAGCGCCTCGGCGGCCTCCTGCTCCTGCGCCTGGGCGGGCCCACCGGCGAGCAGCGGGTGCCCGGTGGCGCTGTGCGCGGGCCGCCGCCACGCCCGTACGGCCTCCAGGGGCACCCCGCGCAGCGCCGCCTCCTCGGCGGCGAACCGTGCGGCGGCCGGGCCCGCGTCCTTGTCGGCGACCCCGAGCACCACGCGGCCGGGGGTCGTCCGCCGCTCGGGTCCGCCGCGCAGCACGATCACCGGGCAGTGGGCGCGGGCGGCGACCGAGAGGCTCACGGAGCCGAGCAGCAGCTCGGTGACGGCGTTGCGGCCCCGGCAGCCGACGACCACGAGACGGGCGGTGCTGCTCTCGTTCACCAGTCCGAACGACGGTTCGTCGGCCAGCACGGAGGTGGTGAGCCGCAGCTGCGGGTGGTGCCGGTGGGCCCGGCGTTCGGCGGCGTCCATGATGTCCTGGCCCATCACCTCCTCGGCCGGTTTCCCGACCTCCTGGGCGATGAGGGAACCCTCGTAGCGCTCCCAGAGCGAGGCGTAGACGAGGCGCAGCGGTGCCCCGCGCAGGGCGGCCTCCTCGGCGGCCCGGTCCACGGCGCGCAGGCTCTCCTCGGAACCGTCGACGCCGACGAGAACGGGCAGGTCCATCGTGTTCACTCTCCCTGGTAGAGCCCTGATAGAGGGCGACAACGAGGCGGGCCCGCACCCCATCGTCGACGGATTCACCGGCGTACGCGAGCCGTACCGCACCGTTTCGGCCGTTTCGGCCATGGGCCTCGTCGCGCGCGGCCGTCCGTTCGGGCCGTTCGGCCGCGCGCATCGGCTCAGGTGTGCGCGACGACGGCCACGGGCGCGGCGACATGGTGCAGCACGGCGTGGGTGACATGGCCGATATGGATGCCGTACGGGCTCTTGCGGACGCGCCGCCCGACGACCACCAGGGAGGCGTCCCGGGCGGCGTCGATCAGCACCGGCGCGGAATTGCCGGCCCGGCTCACCTCGCTCACCTCGACGTCCGGGAACTTCTGCCGCCAGGGCCGCAGCACCTCGGTGAGCAGGGTCGCGGCTCGGCGTCCGAAGGAGGGCATGACCGGCGGGTCGGCGGGGATGCCGTACGCGGCGTACGGCGGCGGTGTCCAGCCGTGCACGACCCGCAGCGCGGCACCGCGGCGCGCGGCGGCGTCGAAGGAGAACTCCAGCAGGGTTTGGCTTGGTCCCTCGGGGTCGTCGATGTCCAGACCGAGGACGACGGGCCGGAAGGGGGTCGCGGCGGACGGGACGCCCGAGGGGTCCGGCTGGTGTTCGTCGGCGGCCGTTTCACCCGCGCGGACCAGTACCACCGGATGCGTCGTGTGCGCGATGACGTACAGCCCGGCCGACCCGACCAGGAACCCGCCGAGCCGCCCGAGGCCCCGGGAGCCGAGCGCCAGCAGCTCGGCGCCGTCGGCCGCCTCGGCCAGGGCCGGTGCCGGTTCCGCGGTGACCTGGTCGGTGACCACCTCGATGCCGGGGTGGCGCAGCCGCAGGCCCGCCGCGGACTCGCGCACCGTGCGGGCCCATTCCTCGGCGGCCCCGCGGTCGATGTCGGTGCCGGCCTCGGGCTCCCGCACATGCAGGATCCGCAACGGCAGGTCGCGCAGCGCGGCTTCGCGCGCCGCCCATTCGACGGCGGCCCGGCTCTCGGGCGAGCCGTCGAGGCCCGCGGTGACGGTTCGGGTCATGGTTCCACCTCTCTGGGGCGTCGCCTCGGGGGGACAGGAGCGACGATTCCAGCCTGGGGCAGGACCGGCGAGCCGATCAGGGGCCGCTGGTCCCCCGCCGGGACCGACCGGCCCGGACCGCGGCGCCTCGCGGGGGCCGGGCGGCCCCTGTGCCGACCGGGCGCGTCCGGCGCACGCTGGGGACAGCGGAACTCCCGTCGAGAAGCTGCGTCGAGAAGCTACGGAGTCACCATGTACGGCACCCCGCACATCGTCAGCGACGTCATGACGACCACCGTCGCCGCCGTCGGCCGGCGTGCTCCCTTCAAGGAGCTGGTGGAGATGATGCAGGACTGGCAGGTCAGCGCCGTGCCCGTGATCGAGGGCGAGGGCCTGGTGGTCGGCGTGGTCTCGGAGGCCGACATGCTGCCCAAGGAGGAGCTGCGGGACGACCCGGCCGAGGAGTACCGGCAGCTGCGGCCGCCCGCCGACATGGCCAAGGGCGAGGCGATCACCGCCGGGGACCTGATGACCTCCCCCGCCGTCACCGTGCGCGCGAACGCCACCCTCGCCGAGGCCGCCAGGACCATGGCCCGCGCCCGGGTCAAGCGGCTGCCCGTGGTGGACGAGACCGGGATGCTGGAGGGCGTGGTCAGCCGCGCCGATCTGCTCAAGGTCTTCCTGCGCGACGACCAGGAGATCGAGGAGGAGGTGCGGCGGGAGATCGTGGCGCGGCTCTTCCCGCCGCCGGACTCGGCCGTGGAACTGCGGGTGGAGGACGGCGTGGTGACCGTCATCGGCCGGATCCGGGACACCTCGCTGGTCCCGGTGGCGGCCCGCCTCGTACGCGCGGTCGAGGGGGTCGTGGACGTGCGCTTCGACCTGGCGCCCGGTCAGCGGGCGGCGGGGGCGTGACATTCTTGGGATGAGGGCCGGTCTCGGCAAGTAGGGCCGGTCGGCCCTGGTGCGCACGGCGCCGTCCGGCGATGATCGGCCGGGTGACAGGCCGCAGTCTGTCTGCTTTCCGGGAACGAGAGGTCGAGATGACCGAGACACGCACCTTCACGGCACAGGACCCGATCCGGGTGTTCCTCCTGGACGACCATGAGGTCGTCCGGCGCGGTCTGGCGGATCTCCTGGACGCCGAACCGGACATCTCCGTCGTCGGCGACGCCGACACCGCCGCGCACGCGCTGGTCCGGGGCCCCGCCCTGCGCCCGCACGTCGCGGTGCTGGACGTACGGCTGCCCGACGGGGACGGCATCTCGGTCTGCCGGGAACTGCGCAACCGGATGCCGGAGCTGGCGTGTCTGATGCTCACCTCGTTCGACGACGAGGACGCCCTGCTGGACGCGATCATGGCCGGCGCGTCCGGCTATGTGCTCAAGCAGATCAAGGGCTCCGACCTGGTCTCGGCGGTGCGTACGGTCGCCTCCGGGCAGTCGATGCTGGACCCGGAGACGACGGCCCGGCTGATGCGCTCGCTGCGGGCCGACCCGCAGGAGACGCCGTCGCTGCCGCCGGAGCTGGCGGGCCTGTCGCCGCGCGAGCGGGACATCCTGGCGCTGATCGGGGACGGCCTGACCAACCGTGAGATCGGCAAGCGGCTGTATCTGTCGGAGAAGACGGTCAAGAACCACATCTCCCGGCTGCTGGCCAAGCTCGGTGTGCAGCGCCGGGTCCAGGCCGCCGTGCTCGCCTCCCATCTGGAGCCGCAGGGCACGAAGGAGCACTCCGGCCGCTGACCCCCTCGGCTCCCGCGCCGCGGGGGCTTGTCACGGCAGTTGGGGTACGACGGCCACCGGGCACTTGGCGTGGTGCAGCAACCGGTGTGCCACGCGGCCCAGTTGGAGCCCGGCGTGCCCGCGCTCCCGCCGTACCCCGACGACCAGCAGGTCGGCCGCGGCCGAGCGGTGCAGGAGCACCGTGCCGGGCGGGCCCTCCAGGACGGTGCGGGCCACCCGTACGTCCGGGTGCTCGCTCAGCGGGTCCCGGAGCAGCTTGTCGATCAGTTCGGCGGCCTCGTCCTCGTGGTCCGGCGCGGCCCCGTCCTCGGCCCGGTCGCCGGAGCGGCGCCAGGTGCGCACCGCGTCCAGGACGCACCGGCGGGCGGCGGCCTCACGCAGCGCGAAGCGGGCGGCCGTGTCGCTGGTGCCGGACTCGCCGACGCCCAGCAGCACCCGCTCATGGGTGCCCCCGAGCCCCGCGGCGTCCCCGCGGACCACGATCACCGGACCGGACGCCCGCCCGGCGACGGCCAGTCCCACCGAGCCGAGCAGCAGCCCCTTCAGCTCACCCCGGCCCCGGCTGCCGGTCACCACGGCGGTGGCGTTGTCGCCCTCGGCGAGCAGGGCCGCGACCGGGTCCTCGGCCAGTACGGCGGAGTCCGCCTTCAGATTCGGGGCGCGCCGCCGTACGCGCTCGGTCGCCGAGGCCACGATGTGCTCGGCCAGCACATGGGGAGCGGCGGGTTCGCTGCCGAGCGAGGGGAGCCGCCCCTCGTAGCGCTCCCACAGCGAGGCGTGCACCAGGCGCAGCGGCACACCGAGCCGGACCGCCTCGTCGGCCGCCCAGTCCACCGCCAGCAGGCTGCAATCGGAGCCGTCGACACCCACGACCAGGGGCAGGGGCATCGTCCTCACCGCCTTTCCTCGGGCCGCGCGTCGGTGCGGCGGCCCGTCCGGCTCTCCACGCTGGCACGGCCGAACGGGTGGGCCGATGGGTACATTGTCCCTTTCGGTGGGAATCGGACTACCCCAGCGAGGTCCGAGCGGCCCCTGCCCCCGGGCGGGTCGCCCGGCGCAGTCTGGAGGCGGCATCCCCCGGTGCCGGTGTCCCCCTCGGTGCCCCGAAAGAGGTCCTGATGACCCATCTCCCCCAGGCCGGTCCCCTGCCCGGCGCGCCCTCCGTGGCGGGTCAGGTCAGCGTCGGCCGGCTGATGACCGCGCCGCCCGTGACCGTCGCGCCGGACGTCACCCTGGCGGAGGCCACCCGGCTGATGGCCGAGACCGCCGTCGGCTCCCTGCTGGTCGTCGAGGACGGCACCTTGCGCGGCATCGTCACCGACCGCGATCTGGCGCTGCGCGGGCTGGGCGAGGGCCTGCCGATGGACAGCCGGATCGACGCGGTGATGTCGCCGCGAGTGGTCACCCTGGACGCGGGCGACGAGATCCATGAGGCGTACCGCACCTTCCGCCGCACCGGTGTGCGCCGGCTGCCCGTCCTTGACGACGGCCGTCCGGTGGGCGTGCTCACCCTGGACGATCTGCTGCTCGACGTGTTCCGGCGGCTCGCGGACCTGCTGGGTCCGGTGGCCTGGAGCGTGCTGCGGGAGCCGCCGGGGCCGCAGTGAGCCCGGGGCTCAGGTCTCCTCGGCGCGGACGATGACCACCGGGCAGGCGGCGTGCGCGGCGACGCGCTGGCTGACCGAGCCGAGCATGACGCGCGCGAAGCCGCCCCGGCCGCGGCTGCCGACGACCAGGACCTCGGCGCCCTCGGCGGCCCGCAGCAGGATCTCGGCGGGGTTGCCGTGGGCCACCCGGGTGCGCACCCCGGCGGCCGCGTCCGCGCCGAGCACCTCGGTCAGCTCCTGCGCCATCTGCTCGCGGGTCGCCTCCTCGTCGATGTACATGTCCACCGCGGGCGCGGACCAGCCGTACAGCGGCACCTCCCAGGCCGCGACGGCCTCCACCGCGCCGCCGACGAGCCCGGCGTAGCGCACGGCCCAGCGCACCGCCTCGAAGGAGGACGGCGAGCCGTCGACCCCCACCACGACCCGGGGCTTGGAGACGTCCTGGTCCATCTGTCCCACCTCTCTGGCTGTTGCCCCCTGTGCTCCACGCTGCGCGACGCGCCGCCGCCCCGCCAGAAAAGAGCGTCCGTTCGGCCCTGCCGCCGGGGGCCGGGGCGGTGCATCCTGCCGTAAGGGGAAACCGGGAGGAACGGGAGGTGAGGCACGGATGGGCAAACGGCGCAGGAAGAACGGCAAGGCGAAGGCCGCACGGCCGCGTACCGGCCGCGACTGCGGAGCCCCCCTGCCCGCACACCGGGACGCACGCCCCCGCTCCGACAACCCACTCCCCGGCACGGCCCGCCGGCGCGGCCACGGCCCCGGCAACCAATGGCTGCTGCTGCCCGGCGGCACCTGGCGCCGCGTGGAGACCATCCGAGTCCGCGGCCTGTTCGGCTGAGCGGGCCTCCCGGGGTCCCGTGCGGGTGCCGGATCAGCTCCGCAGCTGAATTCAGCGACTGGACCGCCGGGCGACCGGCGGCGGGGCGAGCACGCGGCCCGTGCCGGCGGAGCCATGGTCCTGAGTGCCGGCGAGATCGGTTTCGTGTGCGAGGCGGATCGATGTGAAACGTGAACCCCACCGTGTGATGGCCGGGGTCCACGGCCGCGGCAGCGATCCGCTCCTGGCTCCGCGCTTGATCCGCCGGGCAGTGCCTAGCCCGGGGTGATCGGCAGGTCGTCGGTGAAGGCGTTGATCGGCTGGGCGATCGGGGTGGTCAGGCGGGCGTCCAGCGCGGCCGGTGCGGAGGTGGTGCCGAGGGTGCCTGCGGGGTGCCAGGTGCCGGTGACCGCGAGCCAGGTGTCGGCGGCGGGGGGTTCGGCGGAACCGGAGCCGTAGACATGGATCTTGACGGTCTGGGAGTCGGCGGCGCAGCAGCTGAAGATGATCCGGGTCAGATACCAGCCGTCGCCGCTCGCATCGGGCGTGACGAAGCCGGTCAGGCGGACGGTACGGCCCTGGATGGCCCGGCTGCGGTCCTGCTGGACGCGCTTGGTGAAGTCCGTCAGGGTCAGCGGCAGCGGGGAGGTCGCGGGCAGCGGCCCGAAGCCCTTCTTCTGCACGGCGACCGGCTCGGCGCCGGAGCGGGCGGCGGTGTAGGCGCCGAGGGCCGGCGGGGCGAAGAGGAGAAGGCTCAGGGCGGGGAGGGCGAGGAGCCAGGCGATCTTGGGCGTACCGGAGTGGTCGTGGCCGTCGTGCCCCTCGTGACCACCGTCCTGCCCCTCATGACCATCGTGGACGTGTCCTTCGTCGTGGGCGTGTCCTTCGTGGTCGTCGTGGGCGTGTCCCCCCTTCCCCGGCCGGGAGAAGGCCGCCGCGACGCCGAGCAGGAGCAGGACGACGCCGGAGGCGATGAGCACGGGGCGCAGGCCGGGCTTGACGTAGCGCAGGTAGGTGTCGCTGAACAGCGTGATGCGCAGCAGGCCGAGACCGGTCAGTTTCAGCAGCAGGCTCTGGAGGAGGCGTCTCACAGCAGGGCCCCTCCGGTCAGGGCGCTGGCGGCGACGGCCACGACCGTGGTCGCCGTACAGAACCGCCAGGCGAAGGCGCGGCCGAACGTGCCCGCCTGGAGGGCGATCAGCTTCAGGTCGACCATGGGCCCGACCACCATGAACGCCAGCCGGGCGGTCGGCGAGAACCCGGTCAGCGAGGCGGCGACGAACGCGTCGGCCTCCGAGCAGACCGCCAGCAGCACCGCGAGGCCCGCCAGGAACAGCACCGAGAGCCAGGGCGTGCCGGAGAAGGCGTCGAGGACGGCGCGCGGCACGGCGACGTTGAAGGTGGCGGCGGCCATCGCGCCGAGCACGAGGAAGCCGCCGGCCTGCAGGAAGTCGTACTGGAAGCCGATCCGGAACTCCTGCCAGCGGCTGTGGCCGTGGGCGTGCCCGGGGTGCCGCCGGCGCAGCGCCGGACGCAGCCACTTCTCGTCGCCCCGCCAGAGCCACAGCCAGCCCATCACGGCCGCCGTGCCGAGGGAGGCGAGCAGCCGGGCCGCGATCATCGCGGGGTTGCCCGGGAAGGCGACGGCGGTGGCGGTGAGCACGACCGGGTTGATGGCGGGCGCGGACAGCAGGAAGGCGAAGGCGGCGGCCGGGGTCACGCCCCGGCGGATCAGGCTGTTGGCGACCGGTACGGAGGCGCACTCACAGCCCGGCAGGACCGCCCCGGCGACACCCGCGACCGGCACGGCGAGCGCGGCCCGCTTCGGCAGCACCCGGGTGAACAGGTCGGCGGGCACGAAGGCGTTGATGGCCCCGGAGAGCACGGTGCCGAGCACGAGGAACGGAATCGCCTGGACGATGATGGCCAGGCAGACCGTGCGCCAGGCCCCTACGGCGGGCTGGTCCAGCCACCCCGAGTCGCCGACGAGGAGGACGGCGCTCGCGCCCGCCGCGAGCAGGACGGCCGCGCCGAGCGGCCAGGGCCGGGGGCGGCGCACGGACGGAGGCGGAGGGACCGGGACGACCGCCACACCCTCCCCCGCGGCAACCAGTTCATCCGTTTTTTCCATGATCTCCCCGGATGTCGGTGTCCAGCCGACGATAAGCGAGGACCGGCGCCGGGCCGGGTATACACGCCGCCGCGACGACCGCCGTGCACCGCTTGGCCGCCCCCGCCGCTCCCCTCGGTGACTCTTCTTACAATTCGGGTGAAACGGCGGCCGGAGTGACGGCAGCCACTTCGCACGGGGCGGGTTTTGTCTACGTTCAGGTGCCATGTCCTCGCACCCGCGCCGCACGGCCGGCGTCCTTCTGGCCTCGGTGACCGCCCTGCTCACCGCCGGCATCCCGGCGGCGGCCGCCGCCACGCCCACCCCGAAGCCGAAGCCGGCCCCGGCGACCGAGGCGTCGAAGACCCCCGATCCAGGGCCCCCCGTCCCCGATCCGCACGCCACCGTCGCCGTCCTCGACCTCGACGCGGGCGCCACCACCCCCGTGGTCCAGGGGGAGGACCGCGCCTACGACACCGCCAGCATCGTCAAGGTCGACATCCTCGCCGCGCTGCTGCTCAAGGCGCAGGACGAGCGGCGCGCGCTGACCGACGAGGAGCGCGGCCACGCCGAGCCGATGATCAAGCGCAGCGACAACGACGCTGCGGACGCCCTGTGGAAGGAGATCGGCCAGGACCCCGGTCTCGCGGCGGCCAACCAGCGCCTGGGGCTGACCTCGACCACGCCCGGCACCAGCGGCAGGTGGGGGCTGACCCGGACCACCGCGAGCGACCAGATACGGCTGCTGCGCGCGGTCTTCGACGACAGCGCCCAGAGCCCCCTCACCCCCGATTCCCGCGCCTACATCCGCACCCTGATGGGCGAGGTCCTGCCCGAGCAGTCCTGGGGCGTCTCGGCGGTGAACGCGGCCGGCACCGAGCTGAAGAACGGCTGGCTCCAGCGCACCACCACGGGGCTGTGGGACGTGAACAGCATCGGCGAGGTCACCCTCGGCGGTCATCGCTGCCTCGTCGCCGTCCTCTCCGACGGCAGCGCCTCCATGAGCGACGGCGTCTCCCTGGTGGAGCAGGCCGCCCGCGCCGCGGTGGCCTGACGCCCTGGCGGCGGCGCTTTCGGCCGCCGCGGAAGGGGCACGCGGGCGGGGTACGACTCCCGACCCGAGGAGCGATGCCACCATGGCCGAGTACGAACGTTCCCGTACGATGCCCGCCCAGCCCGAGCACGTCTTCGACCGGGCGGCCACTCTCCACCAGCTGGACTCCTGGCTCCAGGTCGCGGGCATCGGCAGCGGCGTCAGCGAGGTGACCGTCCGTCTGTCCTTCTTCGACAAGCGCCACGACCCCGGCGAGCACGCGGCCGGCTGAGGCGGCCGCGGGGAGCACGGACGGGGCGCGGGCAGGGGCGAGCGACGCGACGGAGCCGGAACGATCTCCCGTACAACCGTTCCGGTGGCACAGACGTCTCACAGAGAGGGGAACTGCCGTTCCCCCACCGACTGTTCGTCCGCCACTGTCGCTCCAGTCAGAGGATTCCATGCCTTTCAGCTCTCCCGGCCCCCGTGCGGTGCGCCAGACCGCGGGCGCGTTCGGCGCCGTCGCCCTGATCGCGCTGTGCGCCGCGCCGGCCGTGGCCGCCGACGGCCCCGCGACCGGCCTGGCGCTGGGCACCATCGCGCCGTTCGACAAGGTGAAGCCGGGCAGCGAGCTCCCGCTGTCGCCCACCTTCACCAACACGGGCACCGCGGCACTGGACAAGGTCTGGCTGTCGTACTCCGTCACCCGCGGCCTGGGCCGGGCCGCGCTCCCCTCGAACTGCCTGAGCTACACGGTCGGTTCGGCCGACGAGGAGCCGGGCCACACGCAGGTGGTGTGCGAGTTCGACCAGCCGGTGCAGACGGGTGTCGTCTACGCCCCGGAGCGGCCGCTGACCCTCAAGGCCCTGGACCGCGCCCTGTACGAGCACATCCAGGTGACCGTCGACTCCACGGCCCCGGTCCCGGACGACGGTGCCGCCGCCCCGGTGCACGGCACGGCCGCCACCCTGAAGCTGGTCGAGCGGCCCGACGAGAAGACCCCGCCGGCGGGCGCCGCGTCCAGCGCGGACATCGCGGTGAACGCCGTCAACTCGGCCGACTTCCAGGTCGGCGGCGCCCAGTTGAAGGGCAAGGTCGGGGACACGGTCACGCTGCGGGTGAAGTTCGCGAACGCGGGGCCCGCCTGGGTGCTGCCGCAGCCGGGCCAGCGCGCGGTCCATGTCCTGGTCACGCTGCCCGAGGGCACCTCGGCGGTGCGGACCGACACCCTGTGCACGAACACCGGGGCCGAGTCCTACGCGTGCGGCACCGGCGCGCCCTGGGTGAACGAGCACGAGAGCAGGACGTACACCTTCAAGGTGAAGCTCGACAAGGCGGTGCCCGGCGCCCGCGGCTACGTGGAACTCGGCGCGGAGGCCCGGCCGTTCGACCACGTCAAGAAGAACGACACCGCGCACATCACGCTCGCCGTCTCCGGTGGCACCGACACCACGGGCGGCGGCTCCACCGGGGACGGCGGTTCGAAGGGCGGCGGCGACTCGACCGGCGGCACCGGCTCGACGACGTCCACGGGCGGCACCGGCACCGGCACGGACGGCGGTACGACCACGACGGGCGGCACCACCGGCACCACGTCCACCGCCGGTACCACCGGTGACCTCACCACCGGCGGCTCCGACAGCACCGGCGGCAATCTCGCGGCCACCGGCGCCGGTCCCGCGCTGCCCCTCGCGGGCGCCGCGGCCGTGGCCGTGGTCGTCGGCGCGGGCGTCGTGGTGGCCGCCCGCCGCCGGGGCGGCCGCGAGGACTGATCCCCCGCTCGGCCTGACCGGCGGCGCCGCCGGTCAGGTCCCCGAGCCGCCGAAGCCCTGGGTGGTGTACGCGCACTCGGTGTAGATGTACCCGGGGCGCAGCTTCGCGGTGTCGGAGCCCGCGGTCGTCACCTGGCCGCCGTTCGGCTTGTGCACGAAGTACGTGGTGCCGACCGGGAGTTGCAGGGTGCGCTGCGGATAGTCCTTGCCACCGGCGCAGGGCTTGAAGGTGGACATCAGCGTGTCGGCGAGCAGGTACGACCGGCAGCCGCCGCAGGCCTTCAGGGTGAAGCTGCCGGTGACCGGACCGGTGTAGAGGACCGTGACGTCGTCCGGGCTGTCGTTCTTCACCGTGACGGAGATGCTGCCGCCACTGGCGGTGGTCGGCAGCTTCTTGCCGGCCGCCGGGATGGTCTGGGCGACCTCGGCGGCGATGGCGATCTTCTGGGCGCGCGCCCGGTTCTTGTGGTGCGGATGCCCGGCGACGAACGTGTCCATGGTCTGCTTGGCGCTGCTGAAGTCGCCGCTCCGGTACTCCTGGACGCCGCAGTCGTACGCGCCGTCGTCACCGCTGCGCCCGGCCCGGGACGCGGCGGACGCGAGTTTGCCGTCGGGGTCGCCCGCGGCCGTCTTCAGGTCGCCGATCCTGGTGTCGAGCCGCTGCAACTCCTCGACGGCCGCGCAGGATCCGGAGCCACCCACGCCCTTCTGCGCCTTCTTCACGGCCGCGTCGACGGCGGGGATCACCTTCGTCGTCTGCGGGGCGTCCGGGAAGGTCTTCATCAGGTCGCCGAAGCGGGTGACCCAGTCCTGGTCGCCCGCGGACAGGCCCTGTGATCCGCACTCGTACAGCGAGGTCGCGAGGCGGTCGTCAGGCCAGTCGGCGAGGGTGCCGACGGTGGCCTTGGGCAGCTGGCCGGGCACCGTGCGCAGATACGTCAGCGGGGCCACGGCGGTGCAGTAGTCCTGGCTGTCGTAGGGCGCGGCGACCTTGGAGTAGTAGGCGCGCAGGCTGGTGGGGACCTCGCGGGCGGCGCGGGAGCCGGGGTGGTCGGCGACGAGGTCGCGATAGACCCCGAGGGCCTCGCGGTAGTCGCCTTCCGCGGTGCTGAAGGACTTGCCCGCGTCCGCCGCCACCAGCTGGTCGGCGCTCGTCAGACGCTTGAGGAGGGCCTGCTGTACGGCCTCGTCCCGGGCGTCCTGGTACCAGAGCGCGCCGCCGGCCGGTACGGCGAGCAGCACCAGGCCCAGCAGCAGCGCGAGGGGCGCGCGGCCGGGCCACACCAGGCGGGTGCGCAGTCCGAGGTACGCGCCGTGGGCGGCCGCCAGCAGCAGGAGCAGCGCGTATCCCGCAAGCAGGGCGCCGGGGACGCCGTCGGCATCCGCGGGCAGGGCGATGACCAGCAGGATCGCGGTCGCCACCCAGCAGGCGGCCATGAGCAGCCGGCGCCGCGTGAGCGCGTAGCCGAGGCCGAGTCCGCTGAGGTTGAGCAGGGCGACGGCGACGGCTCGGCCGGTGTCCGGGGGCGCGGGCGGCGGACCGGCGGGCATGGGCGGCACACCGAAGCCCTGGCCGGGCGGCGGACCATAGGTCCAGGGCCCTACGGGACCAGCGACTCCACCGGCTCCAAGGGCTCCACCGGCTCCAGGGGCTCCAGGGGCTCCAGGGGCTCCAGGGGCTCCAGGGGAGCTTCCGAATCCTCCGGGGGCTCCGGGCGAGCTTCCGAATCCTCCGGGGGCTCCGGGCGAGCTTCCGAATCCTGCGGGGGCTCCGGGCCCACCAGGCCCTCCGGGGCTGCCGGGGCCTCCAGGGACGCCCGCGCTTTCAGGGGCTCCTGCGGGGCCTGCTGATCCTCCCGGGGCTTCGGGCCCACCAGGCCCTGCGAATCCTCCGGGGCCTCCGGGTCCCCCAGGGCCGCCGACGCCACCAGGGGCCCCTTCGGGGCTTGCGAACCCGCCGGATCCCGGGGGCCCATCAGGTCCCGCAGGCCCGCCGGATTCCGCAGGCCCTCCCGGACCCCGGGATTCCCCGGGTCCTGCCACGTCTCTCGGGCCCTGTGGGCCCCCGAATCCTCCGGACATGACGACTCCCCCCGCCTCCGACAACCCCCGCTGTGCGTGGCCTTTGATTCTAGCGGTCGGCGCACCCGGCTGAGCCTCAACACCGGTACGACTACGGGCACTTGGGGCCACTCCCTGCCCGCCGGCCACCCGGGCCGCGCCCGGCGGCCCGGTCCGCCCGTCCGCAACCCGGAAACGGACACATCGCCTGACCGGCCCAATGCGGGTGCGTCGGAGGGGCGCGGACCCGTGCCGGGTGTGACCGTGGTGAAAGGAATCCCCGGGTGCGCGACTGACCGCCCGGTTGCCCAGCGACGAGGAGGCGGGATGCCGGACCAGGTCGGCGTGCGCGAAGCCCTGCTCACGGACGATGCCGACGCCGCGCCCGAGCGGGCCTTCGAGCAGCTGGGCGCCGTCGCGGACGCCGTGCTGTACGAGGGCTATCTGCTCTACCCGTACCGCCGCTCCTCCCCCAAGAACCGCGTCCGCTGGCAGTTCGGGGTGCTGCTGCCGCGCGACTGGGTGGAGCGCTTCGGCCCGGTGGCGCCCGGGATCTCCGGCTCCGCGGACTCCTGGTACCAGCAGACCGAGTGCCTGCTGCGCGCCCTGAAGGACGACGCGGTCGTACGACTGCGGGTGCGCTACCTCCAGATGCAGCACAAGCAGGTGGAGGACGCGGACGGGTCTCCGGTGGAGTCCCTGCGTACGGCCGACGGCGCCACGCATCTCTCCTTCGACGAGGCGATCCCGCGCGAGACCGAGCTGGCGGTGCCGCTCGCCGAGCTGCTGGACGGCGGTCGTACGGTCGACGTCGGCGCGCCCGGCGGGGACGAGTACGAGCCGCTGCCGGTGGACGCGGGCCGGATCGTACGGCGGCACCGGGAGCTGCGGGCCGCGACGACGGTGGCCGCCGAACCGCTCGCGCCGGGCCTCTTCCGGCTGGTGGTGCGCACCGAGAACACGGGCGTTGCGGCCGACCCGGGGGCCTGCCGGAACGAGGCGCTGCGCGACGCGCTGATCGCCACGCACACGGTCCTCGGCGGCGAGGGCGTGGAGTTCGTCTCGCTGATCGATCCGCCCACGGCGCTGGCCGAGCGGGCGCGCGGCTGCCACAACGCCTTCACGTTCCCCGTCCTCGGCGGCGCGCCCCCCGAGTCCGCCGAGGGCGAGGGCGAGGGCGACGGCGAGGGTGAGATCGGCCCGGCTATGCTCTCGGCGCCGATCATCCTCCCGGATCATCCGCAGGTGGCGCCGGAGAGTCCGGGCGATCTGCACGACGCGGCGGAGATCGACGAGATCCTGACGCTGCGCACGATGCTGCTGACCGACGAGGAGAAGACGGAGGCGCGGGCCACCGATCCCCGGGCCGCGCGGATCCTGGACCGGGTCGACAGCATGCCCCGCGAGGTCTTCGAACGCCTGCACGGAGCGATCCGCTCACTGACACCGGCGGCCTCGTCGGGCCCCCGGACCTCCGGCCGCTCGACCGGGACCCGCACGTCGGCCAGGACCCGCGCTTCGGCCGAGGGCCGCTCGGCCGTCCCGCAGGCCCACCGCGAACCCTCGGTACCCGAACCGCCCGCCGCGGCAAACTCCGCGGCCCCGGAGGTCCAGCGCCGGACCCCGGCGCCGGATTCGGCCACCACGGCCCCGGCGGCGGCCCTCGCGGCCCACTGCGAGACCCCGACGCCCGAACCGACCCCGGCGCCCCCCGCGTCAGCCCCGGTGGCCCCGGACGACCCCCCGGCGTCCGAACCGACCGCCGCCGCCCAGCGTCCCGCCTGGTGGCAGGAGGGCGGGGACGAGGGGCTCTCGCCGACGACCGACACCGTGCTCGTGGGCGAGGTGCCCCTCGGGGCCGGCAGTCCGGTGCTGCTGCGGCCGCGTGCGCGGGGGGCCGACGCCCAGGACATGTTCCTGGACGGGCGGTCCGCCACCGTCGCCGGGGTCTTCCACGACGTGGACGGCAGCGTCCGGCTCGCCGTGACCGTGGACGACGATCCGGCCGCCGAACTGCACGGCTGGTACGGCCGTTTCCACTACTTCCGGCCCGACGAGGTCGAACCCCTCGCAACCACGGGCACCCCGGCCACCCCCGGCCGGGCCCACGACCGACTGCGACGGAGGCCGCAGAGATGACCACACAGAGCGGTACCACCGAGACCCGCGCCGACGCCCCCGAGGGCTTCGACGAGATCACCATCCTGTGGATCTCCGAGGGCATGAGCTGCGACGGCGACACCGTGTCGCTGACCGCCGCCGGGCAGCCGTCCATCGAGGACGTGGTGCTCGGCCTCATCCCGGGCCTGCCGAAGGTCAACCTCGTCAACAAGGTCCTCTCCCCGAGCCTGGGCGGCGAGGACTTCCTCGCCCCGTACCGCAAGGCGGCCCGCGGTGAGCTGGAGCCGTTCATCCTGGTGATCGAGGGCTCGATCCCGAACCAGAACATCATCGAGGGCGACGGCTACTGGACGTCGTTCGGCAACGACCCCGCGACCGGCGAGCCGCAGACCCTGAACTGGTGGATCGACCAACTCGCGCCCAAGGCATGGGCGGTGGTCGCGGCCGGCACCTGCGCCACATTCGGCGGCATCCACGCCATGGCCGGCAACCCGACCGGCTGCATGGGCCTCGCGGACTACCTGGGCTGGGAGTTCAAGGCGCGCTCGGGCCTTCCGGTGGTCAATGTGCCCGGCTGTCCGATCCAGCCGGAGAACTTCATGGAGACCCTGGTGTGGGTGCTCCAGCACGCCGCCGGTACCGCTCCCCCACCGCCGCTGGACCACATGCTGCGGCCGCAGTGGCTGTTCGGCAAGACCGTGCACGAGGGCTGCGACCGGGCCGCGTACTACGAGCAGGCCGACTTCGCCAAGGACTACAACTCGCCCAAGTGCCAGGTGAAGGTGGGCTGCTGGGGCCCGGTCGTCAACTGCAACGTGCCCAAGCGGGGCTGGATGTCCGGCATCGGCGGCTGCCCGAACGTCGGCGGCATCTGCATCGGCTGCACCATGCCGAGCTTCCCCGATGCCTTCATGCCGTTCATGGACGAGCCCCCCGGCGGCACGCTCTCGTCGATGGTGATCAAGCCGTACGGGGCGGTCATCCGCCGACTGCGCGGAATCACCAACGACATGGTGAACCACGAGCCCCGCTGGCGGCACAACAAGCAGAAGCTGACCAGCGGTTACGACCCGCACTGGCGCGCGTGAAGCCGTACTCCCCCGACCCGCGCACCACCCCTCCGCCCGCTCCGCCATCCGCTCCGCCCGACCCGAACAGCGAGGGACAGTACCGCAGATGACCACCACCGACGCGCGGACCTCAGGACGCAAACCAGCCCAGCTCGTGGACATGAACTGGGACCCGATCACCCGGATCATCGGCAACCTGGGCATCTACACGAAGATCGACTTCGCCAACCGTGAGGTCGTGGAGTGCCACAGCACCTCGTCGCTGTTCCGCGGCTACTCGGTGTTCATGAAGGGCAAGGACCCGCGCGACGCCGGGTTCATCACCTCACGGATCTGCGGCATCTGCGGCGACAACCACACCACCTGCTCCAACTACGCCCAGCAGATGGCCTACGGCGTCAAGCCGCCGAAGCTGGCCGAGCACATCACCAACCTGGGCGAGGCGGCGGAGTACATCTTCGACCACACGATCTTCCAGGACAACCTGGTCTTCGTGGACTTCTGCGAGGCGATGGTCAAGGCCACCAACCCCGGGGTGCTGGCCCGCGCCGAGCGCACCGACGCGCCCCGCGGGGATGTGCACGGCTACCGCACCATCGCCGAGATCATGAAGGCCTTCAACCCCTTCGAGGGCGAGGTATACAAGGAGGCGCTGAAGGTCAGCCGGATCACCCGGGAGATGTTCTGCCTGATGGAGGGGCGCCATGTGCACCCCTCCACGCTCTACCCGGGCGGTGTCGGCACGATGCCGCAGCCGAGCGTCTTCACCGACTACCTCAGCCGCCTGATGCGCGTCATCGACTTCATCAAGAAGGCGGTGGCGATGAACGACGACGTCTTCGACTTCTTCTACGAGGCGCTGCCGGGCTACGAGGAGGTCGGCAAGCGCCGTATCCTGCTGGGCTGCTGGGGCGCCTTCCAGAACCCGGACGTGGTCGACTACCGCTACGCCACCATGAACGAGTGGGGCAAGGCGATGTACGTCACCCCGGGCATCGTGGTGGACGGCAAGCTGGTCACCAACAACCTGGTCGACATCAACCTCGGGCTGCGCATCATGCTGGGCAGCTCCTTCTACGAGGACTGGGTGAACGAGGACCCCTTCGTCACCCACGACCCACTGGGCAACCCCGTCGACATGCGCCACCCCTGGAACCAGACCACGGTGCCGGTGCCGCAGAAGCGGGACTTCGAGGGCAACTACAGCTGGGTGATGAGCCCGCGCTGGTACCACCCGGACACCGGTGAGCACCTCGCCCTGGACACCGGCGGCGGCCCGCTCGCCCGGCTCTGGTCGACCGCGCTGAGCGGCCTGGTGGACACGCCGTACGTGAAGGCGACCGGGGGCGGCATCCGCATCACCCTGCCCAAGGGCGAGAAGCTGCCGGAGACCACCCTGGAGTGGCGCATCCCGAAGTGGAGCAACACCCTCGAACGCGACCGCGCCCGGCCGTACTTCATCGCCTACGCCGCCGCCATGGCCCTGCAGTTCCTGGAGGAGGCCATGGGGATGCTGCAGAGCGGCGACACCAAGGTCTTCGAGAACTTCGAGGTGCCGGACGAGGCGATCGGCTGCGGCTTCCACGAGGCGGTGCGCGGGGTCCTCTCGCACCACCTGGTGATCCGGGACAAGAAGATCGCCAACTACCATCCGTACCCGCCGACCCCGTGGAACGCCAGCCCCCGCGACATCTACGGCACGCCCGGCCCCTACGAGGACGCGGTCATGGGCCAGCCGATCTTCGAGGAGAACGGGCCCGACGACTTCAAGGGCGTCGACATCATGCGCACGGTGCGCAGCTTCGACCCCTGTCTGCCGTGCGGCGTCCACATGTACATGGGCAAGGGCAAGACCCTGAGCACCGTGCACTCGCCGACGTACGGGGCCAACCATGGCTGATCCGGGCGGACGCCTGGCGGATCCGGCGGTGGAGGCCCGGCTCGCCCGGCTCGACGAGGTGCTGGCGGGCCTTGAGCACACGCCCGGCCCGGCCCTGGAGGCGGTACGGCTGCTGACCGAGGTCTACGGCGAGGCCCTCGCCCGGGTCCTGGACGGCGCCGACGAGCGGCTGGGCGCGCGGCTGGCCGGTGACGAGCTGGTCGGCCACCTCATGGTGCTGCACGGGGTGCACCCGCAGCCCCTGGCCGAGCGGGCCGAGCGCGCGGTGGAGCGGCTGCGGCCGGCGGTGCGCGAGCGCGGCGGCGACCTGACATGGGCCGGGGTCCAGGGCGAGGTCGCACGGGTGCGGCTCGACTCCGGCTCCAAGGGCGGCTGTGGTGGTGGCTGCGGGGGCGGCTCCGCAGACCTCGCCGCCGCGGTCCGGGAGGCCGTACTGGCGGTGGCCCCGGAGCTGACCGAGGTGGAGATCGTGCCGGACGGCGAGGAGCGCAAGGCCGCCCCCGCCTTCGTACCGCTGAACACGATCAAGCGCCGAGCCGTGCCGCAGGAGGCGGGGTGAGCGTGGACGGGGCACTCGGCCGGGTCATCCGCTCCGCCGCCGACCGCGCGGCCACGGCCGACGCGGAGAGCTGCGAGCTGTGCGCGGCCCGGGTGGCGGACGAGCACCCGCATCTGTACGACACCGGGGCCGCCGAGGTGCGCTGTGTGTGCGGCCCCTGCTCGGTGCTGTTCGCGGACGGCGCGGCGGGCGAGGGCCGCTACCGGCTTGTGCCCCGGCGCCGGCTGCGGCTCCCGCCGGTCGACACCGGGGTGCTGGGCGTCCCGGTGGGGCTGGTGTTCTTCGTGCCGCGTACCGACGGGGCGGTCACCGCGCAGGGGCCGAGTCCGGCCGGGGCGATGCGCTGGGAGGTGGACGCGGACGCCTGGCGGCGACTGGCCGCCGAGGTCCCGCAGGTGGCGTCCATGACCCCGGACGTGGAGGCGCTGCTGGTGAACACCGTGCGCGGGCTCTCGGAGCACTGGATCGTGCCGGTCGACGACTGCTTCCGGATGACGGCGCTGGTCCGCCGCGAGTGGCAGGGCCTCTCCGGTGGCGGGCAGGTCTGGGCCGCCGTAGAACAGTTCTTCAGGGACCTCACCGAACGGTCGTAGTCGTACGGCCTGGAAGGAGAGCGGACATGGGCACCATCCGAGTGGGCCGCCCCGAGGCGAAGCCCGACACCCCGAGCCATGTTCCCGGGCTGCACCAGGGCAACAAGGGCCCGTACCAGGAACAGACCGGACACCACCGGGACGGCAGCTCCGACGCGCGCCGCTCCACCGGTATCCACTGGAAGCGGCATGACGCCCTGGGCGAGAGCATGCCGAACATCTCGCCCGGCTGAGAGAACGGAAAGTGACCGCCATGAGCGATTGCAGAAGCAGAAGGCGCGCGCGATCGGGGATGTCCGGACGGCAGCTGCTGCTGCTCCAGGCCGCGCTGGTCGGCGGCGTGATCACCGCCCTGGTCATCAAGGAGTTCCCCGGGATCGTCCGGGAGCTGCGGATCTTCCGGATGACCGGCGGTCCGGGCGCGAACCGGCGCTACCCCTGAGGCGGCCGTGCACGAACTGTCGATCGCGTCGGCGATCGTGGAACAGGCCGAGGAGATCGCCCGCGCGGACGGTGCGGACCGGGTGTCCGCGGTGACCGTCCGGGTCGGCGAGCTGTCCGGGGTGGTGCCCGACGCGCTGGACTTCGCCTTCGAGGTGGCCCGCGACGGTACGGCGCTCGCGGACGCCCGGCTCGTGGTGGAGCCGGTGCCCGCGCTGGCGTGGTGCGACGGGTGCGCCGAGGAGTTCGCGGTGGGCATACCGCCGTTCTTCTGGTGCCCGCACTGCGACCGCCCCTCCCAGGAGCTGCGCAGCGGACGCGAGCTGGAGATCACGGGCGTCGACACGTAGGAAGCAGGAAGTGGTCCGGCCCCCGCCGAGGACGGCGGGGGCCGGATTTTTCCGTGGCGCTTGCGGTCCCGGTCAGCAGATCCGGGGCAGTTGCTCGCCCAGCGGCAGGTCCACGACCCGGGTGCCGCCGAGGCCGGTGGCGACGACGACCATGCCCGGGTGGTCGGCCACGCACTCCCCGATCAGCGCCGCGCCGGTACCCTGCGGATGGGCGTGCATGGCGGCGAGCACCGCCTCGGCGTGCTCGGGGGGCACGAAGGCCACGAGCCGGCCCTCGTTGGCGACGTACAGCGGGTCGAGGCCCAGGAAGCCGCAGGCGTTCGCGACCTCCTCCGGGACCGGGACGGCCCCCTCGCGCAGCAGCACCCCGGTGCCGGAGGCGCGGGCGATCTCGTTCAGGGAGGCGCCGAGGCCGCCCCGGGTGGGGTCGCGCAGGACGTGCAGGTCCTTGGTGACCTCCAGCATGGCCGCGACCAGACCGGCCAGCGGGGCGGTGTCGGAGACGATCTCGACACCGAACTCCAGGCCCTCGCGCACGCTCATGACGGCCACGCCGTGCTGTCCGATCGGCCCGCTCACGATGACCGCGTCGCCGGGCCGGGCGCGCTGCGGGCGGATGTCGACGCCGTCGGGGACCAGGCCGACGCCCGCCGTGGTGACGTAGACGCCGTCGCCGTGCCCGGACTCGACCACCTTGGTGTCGCCGGTGGCCACGGTGACGTCCGCGGCCCTGGCGGCGGCGCCGATGGCGCGGGCGATCCGCCCGACCACGGCCAGTTCCACGCCCTCCTCCAGGACGAAGGCGGTGGACAGGAAGGCGGGCCGGGCGCCGCTCATCGCGAGGTCGTTGACGGTGCCGTTGACGGCGAGGTCGCCGAGGCTGCCGCCGGGGAAGAACAGGGGCCGTACGACGTAGGAGTCGGTGGAGAAGGCGAGCCGGGCGCCGCCGAGGTCGAACACGGCGGAGTCGGTGAGGGCGGCGAGCACGGGGTTGCCGTAGGCCGGGGCGAAGACCTGCTCGATCAGCTCGGCGGAGAGGGCACCGCCGCCGCCGTGGCCCATGACGACGACCGGCTGGTCGCGCAGCGGGGCGGGGCAGGTCCAGTTCGCCGGGTCGACGGCGATGTCGGGGGCGGTGTCGGGGGCGGCGCTGCCGGAGGTGGCGAGGTGTGGGGCGGCGAGGTCAGCCAACGGGGTTCATCTCCTCCCGCGGGATCCGCGATCCCTGCGGTGCCGGGGTGTTCATGCGGCGGTAGAGGTAGTAGGCGGCGCAGGCGCCCTCGCTGGAGACCATGGTGGCGCCGAGCGGGGTGCGCGGGGTGCAGGCGGTGCCGAACGCCTCGCACTCGGTCGGCTTGATCAGGCCCTGGAGGACCTCGCCTGCCCGGCACACGGCCGGTTCCTCGGTGCGGATGCCCGAGACGTCGAAGCGGTGCTCGGCGTCGTGGGCGCGGAAGGCGTCGGTCAGCCGCCAGCCGCTGGCCGGGATCTTGCCGATGCCGCGCCAGTTGCGGTCGGTGACCTCGAAGACCTCCTCCAGCATGCGCAGGGCGGCCGGGTTGCCCTGCTCGCGCACGGCCCGCGGATAGGCGTTCTCCACCCGGTGCTCGCCCCGCTCCAGCTGGTGCACGGCGCGCCGGATGCCCTCCAGGATGTCGAGGGGTTCAAAGCCGGTGACGACGAGGGGGACGCGGTGCTTCTCCGCGAGGTCGGGGTACTCGGCGGTGCCCATCACGCTGCACACATGTCCGGCGGCGAGGAAGCCCTGCACCCGGCAGCTGGGCGCGGTCATGATCGCCTCGATGGCCGGGGGGACCCGGACATGGGAGACCAGCAGGCTGAAGTTGCCAAGGCCGAGGCGGCGGGCCTGGTGGACGGCCATGGCGTTGGCGGGGGCGGTGGTCTCGAAGCCGATGGCGAAGAACACCACCTCGCGGTCGGGGTTCTTGCGGGCGAGGTCGAGCGCGTCCAGCGGGGAGTACACCACGCGTACATCGCCGCCCTCGCCCTTGACCCGGAACAGGTCCCGGTCGGTGCCGGGCACCCGCAGCATGTCCCCGAAGGAGCAGAAGATCACCTCGGGGCGGGCGGCGATGGCCAGGGCCTTGTCGATGACGTCCAGCGGGGTGACGCACACCGGGCAGCCGGGGCCGTGGATCAACTCGACCTCCTCGGGCAGGAGTTGGTCGATGCCGTGCCGGATGATGGAGTGGGTCTGGCCGCCGCAGACCTCCATCAGGGCCCAGGGGCGGGTGACCGTGGCGCGGATCTCGTCCAGCAGCCGGCGGGCGCGCTCGGGGTCGTTGAACTCCTCGATGTACTTCACCGGACCTCACTCTCGTTCTCCTGGCGGGCCGCCTGTTCCCACGCGTCGCCGAACTCCTCTTCCAGCAGCCCGAGTTGGTCGAACAGCTCCAGGGAGGCGCGGGCCGACTCCTCGTCGAGGCGCTGGAGCGCGAAGCCGACGTGCACGATCACGTACTCGCCGACCCGCACATCGGGCAGATACTCCAGGCAGGCCTGCTTACGGACGCCGCCGAAGTCGATCAGGCCGGTGAGGGGGTCGGCCTGGTGGTCGATGGACACGACCTTGCCGGGCACTGCCAGACACATGGCTCACTCCGTCTCGTGATGGGGTGCGGTGGCCGCGACCATCAGCTGGCCGAGCGCCAACCCGCCGTCGTTCGGGGGGACTTCGCCGTGCCGCAGGACCGTGAAGCCGTCCGCGCGCAGCAGGGCCGTGCACTTCTCCTCCAGCAGGGCGTTGGCGAACACCCCGCCGGTGAGGGCGACCGTGTCGAGGCCGGTCGCGCCGCGGGCCCGGCGGCAGATCTCGGTGACGGCGCGGGCCACGCCCCGGTGGAAGCGGGCCGCGAGGACCGGGGCCGGGGTGCGGCGGCGCCGGTCGGCGAGCAGCGCCCGCAGCATCGGCGCGGGGTCGCAGGCGAGGGTGGCGCCGCCGGTGAGCCCGAAGGGGTACGCCACCGCGTCCGCGTCCCGTGCTTCGAGGGCCGCGGCCTCCAGCTCAAGGGCGGCCTGTGCCTCGTATCCGGCGCGGTGGCAGACTCCGGCGAGGGAGGCCACGGCGTCGAAGAGGCGGCCCATGCTGGAGGTGGGGACGCAGGCCACCTGGCGGTCCAACTGCCGCTGCAAGAGGGTGAGTTCGGACGGGGAGCAGGCGGTGACGCTGGGCAGTTCCGCCGCCCAGGGCAGGCCCGCGGCCCACAGCCGGGCCAGGGCCAGCCGGCAGGGGTTGGCCACGCCCGCGTCACCGCCGGGCAGCGGGGCGGGGGTCAGATGGGCGAAGCGGCGGTAGCCGGTGTAGTCGGCGAGCAGGATCTCGCCGCCCCACACGGTGCCGTCGTCGCCGTATCCGGTGCCGTCGAAGGCGACGCCGATGACCGGGGTGGTGCCGTCGAGGCCGTGTTCGGCCATGGCGGAGGCGATATGGGCGTGGTGGTGCTGGACCAGTCGCAGCGGGAGCCGGGCGCCCGCGCGTCTGCGGGCCCAGCCGGTGGAGTGGTACCCGGGGTGCCGGTCGGCGGCGATCAGCCCGGGGGTGACCTTGGTCAGCCGGCTCAGCTGCCGTTCGGCCCGCCGGGCGGCGTCCAGTGTGGCGAGGTCGCCCATGTCGCCGATGTGCGGCCCGAACCAGGCGAGTTCGCCCTCACCGAGGCAGGGCACGTTCTTCAGGTCGCCGCCGATGGCGAGCGCGGGCCGCACCGGGACCGGCAGCCGCAGCGGGCGCGGGACATAGCCGCGCGAGCGGCGCAGCACCTGTTCGGTGCCGTCGGGGCGGATCCGCAGCAGGGAGTCGTCGCAGGGCGCGGCGATGGGCCGGTCATGGGCGAGCCAGGCGTCGGCGAGTCCCGCGAGCCGGTTCAGCGCCTCGGTGTCGTCGGTGACGATGGGTTCGCCGGAGCGGTTGCCGCTGGTCATGACCAGTGCCCGGGGTCCGGGTGGGTCGCCGGGCAGCCCGAACAGCAGGGTGTGCACGGGGGTGTAGGGCAGCATGATCCCGAGGTGCGGGCTGCCCGGGCAGACCTGGTCGGCCAGCTCCCCCGCGGGGGTGCGGCGGCGGACCAGCACGATGGGGCGACGGGGTCCGCTCAGCGCGGCGCGCTCGGCGGGGGTGAGCACCGCGAGGCGCTCGGCGACCGCGAGATCGGCGCACATCACGGCGAACGCCTTGCCGCCGCGCTCCTTGCGGCCGCGCAGCGTGGCGACGGCCGCCGGGTCGGTGGCGTCGCAGGCCAGGTGGTAGCCGCCGAGCCCCTTGACGGCGACGATCCGTCCGGTGGCGAGCAGTTCCCGGGCCGCCGCGAGCGCGTCCGCGTCCCGTGCCGGGCGGACGCCGGGGCCCGTCAGGGTGAGCCGGGGCCCGCAGTCGGGGCAGGCGACGGGCTGGGCGTGGAAGCGCCGGTCGGCGGGATCGC
The DNA here is from genome assembly GCF_040684035.1 of Streptomyces sp. NPDC093018. NCBI lineage: Bacteria > Bacillati > Actinomycetota > Actinomycetes > Kitasatosporales > Streptomycetaceae > Streptomyces > Streptomyces sp. NPDC093018. The sequence goes on along the minus strand of NZ_JBFBFF010000001.1, from coordinate 675,887 downwards.
CGTACTCCCGGGCGCAGTCGGGGCACATCGGGAAGCCTGCCATGGTGGTCGCCACCCGGTCGTAGGGCATGCCGGTGGCGATGGTGAAGCGGGGGCCGCAGTGGGTGCAGGTGACGAACGGGTGCCGGTGTCTGCGGTCTTCCGGGTCGGCGAGTTCGCGCAGGCAGTCGGCGCAGGTCGCGGTGTCGGGCGGGAGCTGGGTGCGGCCGCTCGCCCGTTCGGTGGAGCGGATCGCGAAGGGTCCGGCGGCGCCGGTGGCGGGCAGCTCCTCGTGGGCGACCCGGGTCACCGTGGCCAGCGGCGGGGGCCGGTGGGCCAGCAGTTCGCAGAACCGGGCCACCTCCGCCGCCGGGCCCTCGACCTCGATCAGCACGCCGTCACCGGTGTTCCCGACGAACCCGGCCAGGCCCGTCTCGGCCGCCAGGCGGTGCACATACGGCCGAAAGCCCACCCCCTGCACGGTGCCGTGCACGGTGAGCCGCCGACGGACCGGGCCGGTCCCGGTCGCGGGAGCGGTCATGCGACGGGCGCGGACTCGGTGTGGTGGTGTCCGTGCTGGTGGTGGTGTCCGTGCTCGTGGTGGTGTCCGTGCGGATGCGGGGCGAGCGGCGGCCGGTGCGCGGGGGCGCCGTCGCGGGCGGCGAGAGCGCGGTCGAGTACGGTGCCGACGCCGTCGCCGGTGCGGGCGCAGGACCGTACGATCTCCACCCCCGGGTTGACCCGCTGGACGTTCGCGCGGAACGTGCTCTCGTCGAATCCCGCGGCCTCGGCGAGGTCGGTCTTGGTGATGACGACGACATGGGCGGAGCCGAACGCGGTCGGGTACTTCAGCGGCTTGTCCTCGCCCTCGGTGACCGCCATCAGTACGATCCGCAGGTTCTCGCCGAGGTCGTAGGAGGCCGGGCAGACCAGGTTGCCGACGTTCTCCACGAAGAGCACCGAGGTGTCCTCGGGCAGCCAGCCCGCGAGCCGTTCGCGCACCTGGCGGGCCTCCAGGTGGCAGAGCCCGTCGGTGAGGACCTGCTGGACGGGGGCGCCGGAGCGGGCGAGCCGGGTGGCGTCGTTCTCGGTGGCGAGGTCGGCGGTGAGCGCGGCCACGGGCACGCCCCGCGCCACCGCGTCGGCGAGCATCCGGCCGAGGAGTTCGGTCTTGCCGCTTCCCGGGCTGGACAGCAGGTTGACGACGGCCACCCCCCGCTCCGCCAGTTCCTCGCGCAGGTGCGCGGCGAGGTCGTCGTTCTTCGCCAGGACGGCCTGTCGGACGTCGGACCGGCACATGGGCGCTGCTCCTCGGGTTCGGCGGCTGGGCCCCGGGCCGCGTCCCGCGCGGCCCGGGTGTCATCGATCTTGGGCCGTCGCGGACGTGGGGGCGGGCAGCGCAGCCGGGTGCGGCGGGCCGTTTTCCATCGAGCGGCCCAATGCGGTCGCCGGTGCGGCCGGGTCGGCCAGCAACAGCGGCACGAACGCGTGCAGCGCGGTGACGGCGGGTTCGACGGCGGCGCGCACGGCCGCGCTGAGCCCGGGCAGGATGTCCTCGTCCCCGGCGGGCAGCACCTCCGGTTCGCAGGCCAGCACCAGCACCCGGGGCAGCGGCTCCTCGCCCAGGTGGGTGGCCAGGGCCAGCACCTTCGCCGGATCCATGCCGTGGGCCTCCGGCGGCACGGTGCCGTCGGGGGGTTCGGCCTCGATCAGGGACAGCGTCCCGGGCCGCTGCCCGCGCCGGGCGGCGTCCACGAGTACGGCGGTGGCGCAGCCGCCGAGCAGGTCGTAGGCGAGGTCGAGGCCGCGGATGCCGTAGTCGCGCACCCGCACCTCCGTGGGCAGCGGGCGCTGTTCGAGGGCGCGGATCACCTCGGGTCCGAAGGCGTCGTCGGCGAGGAAGATGTTGCCGACACCGGCGACCAGGAGGGGGGCGGTCATCGGGAGGCTCCGGCTTCGGCGGGGCCGGTGCGACGGGTGAGCGGCTGCCGCGGGTCGGGCGGTGCGGCCAGGGGGCGGGTCGAGCCGCTCGGGGTCTTGCGGACGAAGGCCGCGCGATGGGCGTGGTACGGGGCGTGCGGGTCGAAGAACAGGGCGTGCATCCGAGTCAGTTCGGCCCGCCGGTACGCGGCCAGGGGCCGGTGCCGTTCGTCGGCGGCGCGGGCGGACGCCTTCGCGGCGATACGGCGGTCCAGGTCGGGGGCGGCGGCGAGGACGGCCGCGAGCCGCTGAACCGCCGCGGCGAACTCCCCCGGCGCGGCCGGTACGAGCCGGTCCACCAGGCCGATCCGTTCGGCGTGCGCCGCGCTCACCGGCAGCGCCTCCTCGGCCAGCCGGCGGGCCTCGTCCTCGCCGACGCGGCGGGGCAGGGTGTACGTCCAGAACTCGGAGCCGTACAGGCCCATGCGCCGGTAGTGCGGGTTGAGGACGGTGCCGGTGCGGCTCCAGACCTGGTCGGCGGCGAGGGCGAGCATCGCGCCGCCCGCGGCCGCGTTGCCGGCGAGGGCCGCCACCACGAGCCGGTCGGTGGTGCGCAGCACCGCCTCCACCAGGTCGTCCATCGCATTGAGGTTGACCCAGGACTCCTGACCCGGATCGGCGGCCGCCTCGATGACGTTGAGATGGATGCCGTTGGAGAAGAAGTCACGTGGGCCGCCGAGCACCAGGACCCGGGTGGGGCGGGTGAGCGCGTGCTCGTAGGCGGCGAGCAGCCGGCGGCACTGGTCGGTGCTCATCGCGCCGCCGGGGAAGGAGAAGCTCAGCAGGCCGACGTCGCCGTGCTGCCGGTAGCGGATGTCGGTGTAGGTGCACCGGTCCTGGGGCAGCTCCAACGGGGCCGGGATCTCCGGGAGTTCAAGGCCGGGATCAAGTGCGGCGAGGACCGCGGCGGCGGGGCGGCGGAAGGGTGCCGGGTCGCCGGAGTTCTTGCGCGGGCGCAGTTCCGGGATCCAGACCGCGCCGTCCCGGGTGGCCCGGCAGACCGCTCCCGCGCGGCGGGCCAGCAGTTCGCCGGGCCGGCCGCGCAGCTCGTCCTCGGGGTGCCCGCCGTGCAGGAACAGCTCCCGGCCGAGAAGTTCGTCGAGGACACCGGGCCGGGAGTCGGCGCCGCGCAGTTTGCGCAGCACCGTGGCGGTGTCGTCGTGCGCCCAGTCGACGCGGCGCCGCTCCTGGCGGAAGGGGTCCCGCCGGACGACGTCGATCGCGGGGTCGCTCTGCGGGCGGGGCTTGTACGCGCCCTCCGCGTACCGGCGTACGGCCGTGAGCACGGCGGTGACGGCGGCGTCGGCGACCTCGTTGCGGTACAGGTCGCTCTTGCCGACCGGCGCCACTCGGAACGGCTCGGCCGCCCAGAGGGGTCCCGCGTCCATCCCGGCCTCCGCCTGGAGCACGGTGACGCCCCACCGCGGGGCCCGGTCGGCGACGGCCCAGTCCAGCGCGGCGGGCCCCCGGTCGCCGGGCGGTCCCGGATGCACGATCAAGCAGGTGTGCTCCCGCCACACGTCCTCCGGCAGGGCGGTCGTGAGCATCGGGGCGATCACGAGATCCGGGGCCCGCTCCCGTAGGGCGGCCCGCACCGGCTCCGCGCCCTGCGCTGCCAGGACGACGTCCACGCGGTGCCCCCGGTCGGACAGTTCGGCGTACACACGCTGGCAGAGGCTGTTGAACGCGCTGGCCACGAGCAGGATGTCCATGACGCGGCATGCTCACCCCTGCGGCGCGCCCCGCGAAGGACCGCCACGGGGATTCACCCCCGCCGCGCGGCGCTCTTGCGCCATCCGGACCGCGCGGCCGGGATCCGGACGGCGCCCGCCGGATCGGCGAGGCGGTGGACCGGGCCTCACTCCTCGTCGGACGCCGGGATCAGCTCTATGTCGAGCACGCCCTCGTCCTGGAACAGTTCCGAGGTCAGCCGGGCCGGGTCCTGGGTGCCCTCCAGTTCGAGGAGGACGCGGGCGGCGTCGTCCGTGCGGCCGGGCAGCCGTTCGAGTTTGACCTGGATGATGCGGAAGCCGAGCCGGGTGCAGGTCTCCATCAGGCGGGGCAGCAGGGCGGAGCCGGTGCGATAGGTCAGCCGGGCCTCGAAGGCGGCGGCGGTCGTGCCGGGGACCAGCCGGCCGGAGAAGTACGAGTAGCCGCGCACCACCAGGAAGTGCAGCGCCGTCACCGCCAGCGCGAGCACGGGCAGCCCGCCGCCGCAGGCCATGCCGACGGCGCAGGTCAGCCAGACGGTGGCGGCGGTCGTCAGGCCCCGTACCGCGTCCCGTCGTACGAAGATCAGACCACCGCCGATGAAGCCGATGCCGGAGACGATCTGGGCGGCGACGCGGGAGGGGTCGAAGGAGACGTGCTCCAGGCCGAGCACCGCGGTGAACCCGTGCTGGGAGACCTCCATCATCAGCGCGCTGGCGATGCCGACCAGGGTGTGGGTGCGCAGGCCCGCGCTCTTCTGCTGGGCCGCGCGCTCCCAGCCGATCAGGGTCGACAGCACCAGCGCGAGTCCCAGCTCGGCCAGCTGTCTGGGTCCCTGGCCGTTGTGTATGTCCCACAACGGTGCCGCCAGCCACACTCCCGCCATGCACACCTCGCCTCTCATCGCGCCGATTCGTCCTGCCGCTGGCGTCTACCCCCGAGGTGGTCTCCTGACGCTACCGGCCCGGCTCGTGCGGCGCCCGTCGGCCATCCGCCGACCGGGAGAGGGGTACTCGGCCGGGGCAGTCGCGCGCCGACGAGGCTTCGTGCGGCGTGGGGAACGCGGGGAACGTAAGGAAGGGGACGGACGCATGCGGCACGACGAGATGATCGGAAAGGTGCAGGCACTCGCCCAGCTGCCCGACCGGGGCACCGCCGAGCGGGCCGCGCACGCGGTCGTGACGACGCTGTCGGAACGGCTGCCGTCCGGGCTGGCCCGGCATGTGGCCGCCCAGCTGCCACCGGACATGGCCGACGCGATGCGGCGGGCGGCGGACGCGGGGGCGATGGCCGGCCCCCGGGAATCGGGTGCGCAGGAAGCACGGGCACCGGGTTCGGGCGCCCGTGCCGCGGACGGCTCGGGCACGGCGGGCGAGCGGTTCGGGCTGACCGTGTTCGCCGGGCGCATCGCCGACCGGGCGGGCACCGACGAGGACACCGCGCTGCGGGACGCCGCCGCCGTACTGGAGGTCCTGGACGCCGCGCTGGCACCGGAACTGACCGAGCGGATGGCGGGCGCGCTGCCGGCGGACATCAGGGAGCTGCTGCCGGTGGAGCGGGCGAGCGAGGCGGACCGCTGAGCCGGGGGAGGGACACGGGCAGCCGCGGCGGTCAGCGACGCTCGGGCCTCACCCGGCGGCGTCTGCGCACGCGGGCGGTACGGGGCTTCGAGGGGCGGGTCACCCATCGGTCCTCGACCTGATCGAGACCGAAGAGCAGAAGGCTGAGAACGGGGAGCAGCAGAACCGCGACGGTGATCACTGGAGGCACACCTCCTGGCCGACGACACCCCGCGAGTGCCCCGACGCGAACCCGCCCACCGGGGAGAGTTGTGAAGGCCCCGTGACCGCCGTCCGCACCAGGGCCGCGTGGCCCACGTCCACTGTCACATCACTCGGCGCCCGCCACATCTCCTGGCGGGCGCGCGGACATCGGGGCCCGGCGGGCGGTCACGTTCGTGTGCGGGGTGTGACCCGGGCGCGGGCGCTGGGCGGGCCGGGTGGGTGGGGCTGTGCTTACGGTGCTTCCAGGAGCGTGGGACGGGAGCGACGGTGGGCGATGCGCGGCGGCGGGCGGCCGGGCCGGGGGGCGGCGGGCGCCGGGCGGGGCTCGGCAGCCGGCCCGCGTACTCCGTGCGGCTCGCGGCCTCCCCGCGGCCCGAGCCGTCGGAGCCGGTGACCGAACGCACCGTGCCCTGGCTGCGCGTCGCCGCGGCCTACGCCTGGCGGCTCATCCTCGTCGGCATCGTCGTCTACGGCGTGTTCATCGTCCTCGGCAGCTTCCAGCTGATCGCCGTCGCCCTGTTCCTGGCGCTGGTCATCACCTCGGTGCTGCGCCCGCTCGCCGACCTGCTGGACCGGTTCCTGCCCAGGCCGCTGGCCGTCGCCGCGGCGCTGGTCGGCAGCCTGCTGGTGCTCCTCACGCTGCTCGCGCTGGTGGGCAACGCGGTGGCGGGCGAGTCGCCCCGGCTCGCGGGCGAGTTCCGCGGCGGTGTGCACCGGATCGAGGAGTGGCTCCAGCGGCCGCCGTTCCGGCTCAGCCCCGGCCGGCTCTCCGCGCTCGAACGCCAATTCACCAACTACCTCGCAGCACACCGCTCCAACCTGCTCAGCAGCGCCGTCAGCGGCCTCGGCCGGGTGGTGGAGCTGGTGACCGGCGGGGCGCTGGCGCTGTTCGCCTCGGTGTTCTTCATCCACTCCGGGGAGCGGCTGTGGGCCTGGGCGCGCGAGCAACTGCTGCCGGCCGGGGCGCGTACGGCCTGGGACCGGGCGGGGCGGGCGGCCTGGCGGACCTTCGCCGGGTACACGCGCGGCATCATCATCGTGGCCGCCACCAACGCCGTCCTGGTCGGCGTGGCGCTGCTGTTGCTGCGGGTGCCGCTGGCGCTGCCGCTGACCCTGCTGGAGTTCTTCGCCGCGTTCGTGCCGCTGATCGGCTCGCCGGTGGCGCTCGCGGTCGCCACGGTGGTCGCGCTGGCCGGTCGGGGGCCGCTCACCGCCCTGGCCGTGCTGGCGCTGATCGTGGTGATCGGCCAGCTGGAGGGGCATGTGCTGCACCCCGTGGTGATGAGCTGGGCGGTCCGGCTGCATCCGCTGGTCGTCGCCGTGTCGGTGATCGCGGGCAGCATCGTGGCGGGGGTGATCGGCGCGATCGTCGCGGTGCCGCTGATCTCGGTGGTGTGGGCGGTGCTGCGGGCGCTGCGGGCCGTACCGCCCTGAGCGGCCGCTACGTCACCCGAACATGGGATCACCTGTTCCCTCGAACAGGTGGACGTCGTTCATCAGACCGCTCCGGCTACTCCGACCGGGTGATACTTACGTTGTGCGAGTGACGGGCTGCAGACCGTGTTCGAGCACAGGTCCCATCAGAGATACACCGCAAGGAGCAGCACGACCATGAACATCCTCACGAACGTCCTCGCCGGCCTCGTCCACCTCGTCGGGTGGCTGGTCTGACGCCGGGGGGCGAGTGAAGCAGAGCGGCGCCGCCTCCTCGTCCCAAGGAGGCGGCGCCGCCGTCGTGTCGCCCGGATCGGCCGGGCGGGACATTCAGCGCAGCGCCGCGGCCACCAGTCCGGCGATCTCCGCCTCCCGGACGCCGCCGCCGTTCACCAGCCGGTCGAAGACGAGCCCGTCCACGCAGAGCAGCAGCCAGATTGTCCGCTCCTCCGCGTCCGCCACGCCCTGGGCCGCGAGGAAGTCGCACACCGAGCGCCGCGCCAGGTTCTCGCGCGGCACGAGGATCTCGCGCAGCGCGGGGTCATGGACGCTCTCCACGGCGCAGGCATAGCGCGCGAGCGTACGACGCCGACCCTCCCCGGTGAGCCGCGCCCGGATCAACTCGCCGATTCCGGCGGCCAGTTCGGCGGAGGACCGGGGCACCGGCAGCAGCTCCCCCATCCGCTCCAGTTCCGCCTGGTCGAGGGCCACCAGACGGCGCACCAGCGCGGTCAGCAGCGCCTGGCGGGTGCGGTAGTAGGCGGAGGTGGTGCCGGCGGGCAGCTCCGCCGCGCGGTCGACGGCGCGATGCGTCAGCCCCCGGATGCCGGTGTCGGCGAGCACGGCGATGGCCGTGTCGGCGAGGAGAGTACGTCGATCTGTGGACACCCCCTCTTTCTACACCCCGCCTTCTACATCCGTAGAACCACGCTGTACGGTCTTCTACAGCTGTAGAAGCATCAAGGCGAAGGGGGCCGGCATGGGTGACACGGCGGTGGTGGTCGGGGGCGGCATCGGCGGGCTTGCGGCGGCCGTCGGACTGCGCCGGATCGGCTGGCGGGTACGGGTCGTGGAGCGGGCTGCGGTACCGGCGGACGCGGGTGCGGGCATCTCGCTGCACGCCAATGGGCTGCGGGCCCTGGACGCGCTCGGCGCGGGGGCGGCGGTACGGGCGGCGGCGCACCCGCAGTACACCGGGGGCACCCGCACCCCCTCGGGCCGCCGGCTGGCGCGTATGGACGGCCGAGCGCTGGAGTGGGCGCTGGGCACGCCGATCGTCGGCATCCGGCGCTCGGTCCTGCACCGGCTGCTGCGCGAACGGCTCCCGGACGACTGCCCGTACATCGCCGCGACCGTGCCCTCGCTGTACCGCTCCGACCCCGCCGAGGTGGGCGTGCCGCTCCCGGACGGCATCATGGCGGCGGACCTCGTGGTCGCGGCGGACGGGGTGCACAGCCGGATGCGCGCCCAGCTGTTCCCGGACCATCCCGGCCCCTCCTACAGCGGCTCCACCGTGCTGCGGGCCATCACACGGAGCCCGCTGGACCTGTCCAGCGACTTCGAGCTGACCTGGGGCGGGGGCGCGGAGTTCGGGCACATCGGCCTGGCGGACGGCCACGCCGAGTGGCACGCGGTGCTCAACTCGCCGCCCGGCGTACGGCATTCCGATCCGCTCGGCATGCTGCGCCGCCGTTTCGAGGGCTGGCACGAGCCGGTCCGCACCCTGCTGGCGGCCACCCGGCCCGAGGACGTCCTGCACCACGACATCCACGAACTCGCCGCTCCCCTGCCCTCGTTCGTCTCCGGCCGGGTCGTCCTGCTCGGCGACGCGGCCCACGCGATGACCCCGAACCTCGGCCAGGGCGCCTGCCAGGCCCTGGAGGACGCCGCGTCACTGGCCGCCGCGCTCGCCGAGGCACCGTCCCTCGCCCAGGCGCTGGCCCGGTACGACGCCGAACGCCGGCCCCGCGCCCAGGCGGTGGCCCGCGCCGCCCGCCGGGCGGGCCGACTGGGCCAGCAGCTGTCCGGCCCCCTGGCCGTCGGCCTGCGCAACACCGCGATGCGGCTCGTCCCGGCCAGGGCCGCCATGCGGACGATCTTGCGCCACGCCGACTGGACACCGCCGGTGATTCCGGTGGTGGATCGGGCGTCGTGACGCCGGGCGTGCCGTGCGCCACCGTTGCCGCGGGTCAGCCGGAGGCGAAGGTCTTCAGTTGTGCCGTGCTGCCGTTGAAGCGGTCGTGGTCGCCGACCGTCTTGCCGGTGGAGGTGTACTGCCACATCGTGTAGTACGCCCAGCCGGCCGGCAGCGTGCCCGCCGTCGAGGCGTAGCGGGCGATCCACAGCGGGTTGCTCGCGCTGAAACCGCTGTAGTTCCCGGTGCACTTGGTCCACCAGTTGGTGGCGGTGTAGATCACCGCGGCGCGGCCGGTACGGGTTTTGTAGCGGTTGAGGAAGTCACGGATCCAGGTGACCATCTGGCTCTTGGACTTGCCGTAGCAGTCGCCGCCGTACGGGTTCCACTCGATGTCGAGCACCCCGGGGAGCGTCCTGCCGTCCGCCGACCAGCCGCCGCCGTGGTTCACGAAGTAGTCCGCCTGGGCGGCGCCGCCGGTGGTGTCCGGGGTCGCGAAGTGGTAGGCGCCGCGCACGATGCCGACGTCGTAGGAGCCGGTGTACTGCTGGGTGAAGTAGGCGTTCTTGTACGACGTTCCTTCCGTGGCCTTGGTGTACGCCCAGCGCACCCCACTGCCGTACAGGGTCGACCAGGCGACGTTGCGCTGGTAGCTGGAGACGTCCACGCCCTCGGTCAGGCCGGTGCGGGAGTCGGAGAGCGAGTCGGCGGTGGGGCCGGGGGCGGCACCGTCGTGGGCGAGGACGCCCATGCCCATGTAGGCGCTGCCCCGCTCGGGGATCACGGCGCCGCTCTCGGGGACGGCGGCCGGGACGGACAGGGTGAGGAGGAGGCCGGTCAGCACGCCGGTGACGGTCAGGCGTGAGCGGCCGCGGGAAAGAACCATCGAGCTTCGCACGGCTTCCATCTGACCCGGCATCGGGCCGCACCGCACTCCGGGTTCCGCCCAGCGAAGGCGGCTACTCGCCGGTTTGGGCCATCCGGGTGGCCCGAAGGCCGGTCGGGGGCGCCCCTTGCGGAGCTCCCGCGACCGGCCGGGGGTCCGTCAGCCGTCGATGCGGTGCTGGGTCCAGAAGGAGGTCAGGTCCGTGCTGGTGGCGGCCTGGGCCGCGGCCTTGAACTCGGCCGTGGTGGAGACGCCGTACCAGTGCGCGGTCGCGTAGTCCTTCAGCAGCTTGGTCATGGCGGTGTCGCCGATGAGGCGCCGGAGGTCGTGCAGGGCGCACTTGCCGTAGCCGTAGACCACGGTGGAGTAGCGGGAGGAGTGGGCGTCCCAGTACGCCATCGAGTTGGTGATCTTCTCCGCGCTGGAGGCCCAGGAGACGCTGTTCCAGCAGTTGGCGCCGGTGATGCCCTGGGCGAGGTCGGTCGAGTAGTCCGCGAACGACTCGTCCAGCCAGGGGCTGTTGTACTCGTCGTCGCCGACGATGCCGTACCACCACTGATGGGCGATCTCATGGGTGAGCGCGGTGCTGCTGACCAGGTCGAGGACGAAGCCGGGGTACTCCATTCCGCCGAACCAGTAGTTGTTGTCGAGGACCGCGTCGAGCTCGCCGTACGGGTAGGCGCCGAAGCGGCCCGCGTGGGTGTCGACGGCGGACTTGGCGGTGCTGAGCATCGACTGGGCGCTGGCGGAGCTGATGCCGGACACCGAGTAGACGTTCACGGCGACACCGGCCGGTGAGGTGCCGGAGATCTTGCTGAAGGGCCCGGCGGCCCAGGCGAAGTCACGGACCTGGGAGGCGGTGGCCGTGGTGATCGTACGACCGCTCGTGCCGGGGGTGTCGGTGGAGGTGCCGGTGGCCGGGACCAGCAGGCTCGTCGGATGGTCGAGGGTGACCTTGAAGTCGGCGGCCAGGGAGTAGAAGGCCTCGCCGTTGTTCGTGTACGGGTCGAGGTGCCAGCCCGCGCCGTCCCGGATCGCGAGGACGGGCAGGGCGTTGCCGATGTTGCTGTACGCGCCGTCGTGCCCGAAGCGGTCGGCGCCGCTGGGCACGGTGATGCCGAGGTCGAAGCCGATGGTGGCGCTCTGCCCCTGGGCGAGCGGGGCGGGCAGTGTGATCTTCAGCGCGGTGCAGGCCACGGAGAGGTCGCCCGCGGTGCCGCCGGTGACGTTGGTGACCTTGATGGGCATCGCGGAGCAGGTGCCGTGGTAGTTGTCCCACAGCCGCAGATAGACCTCGTTCAGCGCGGTGGCGGAGGCGTTGGTGAAGGTCACGCTCTCGTGCCCGGTCCAGGCGGTGCCGCTGGAGTCGCTGCTGAGGTTCACCGTGTAGCCGGGTGCGGCGGGGGTGCGGGTGGTGTCGGTGGCGGGGGGCGTGCTGCCGCCGGAGGTGTCGAGGGCGATGTCGTCCAGGACGAAGCTGGTCTGGAGGCTGGAGTCCTCGGTGCCGGTGAAGGACAGGTTCACCGTCTGCCCGGCGAAGGAGGACACGTCGAAGGACTTCTGCACGAAGCCGGTGTTCTTGTCGAGGTTGGACCAGCTGCCCAGCGTGGTGCTGCCGATCTTGGCGGTCAGCTTGTCGTAGGCGGTGCTCGACGTGGTCTCGGCGGTGTCGATGTGCAGATAGAAGCTGAGGGTGGCCGCGCCGCACCCGCTCGGGATGGTGACGCTCTGGCCGAGGCTGTCGGTACGGCTCTTCCCGGTGCCGTCCAGCCAGGCGTACGAGCTGCCGCCGTGCGGGCTCTGCCCGGTGCGGTCGGTGATCACGGTCGACGGGGACGGGGTCCACGCCGGACTGCCGTTCTCGAAGCCGCCGTCGGTGACCACCTGGGCGGGTGTGCAGTCGGCGGCCGCGCGCGCGGGGGCGGGTGCGGTGTGCGCGGCGGCGGGTACGGCGGGGAGGAAGAAGGCGGCCAGTGCGGCGGCGGTGAGCGCGGCAACGCCTGCGGCCTTGTGGGGGGTCGGTCTCACACGCTACTCCTTTTGCGGCGGCCGGGGTTCCGGCCTGCTCGACGGCCGCCCGGCCGACTGGGATGCGCCGGGGCGGTCGGGTACGGGGCTTGCGCGAGCGCGGTGCTGAGGAAGCGGTCGCCGCCCCCGCTGGGGTCGGGGCGACGACTGCCGAAAGAGTGCCAGATTTGACCCGTCCATGCCAGAGCGTTCATTCCGGACGGCTCCGCCGGTTCGACGTGGGAGGGGTGGGGAAGGCGGGGCGGCGGGCGGGAATTCGGGAGCCGGACCGGAGCGGTCGGGCCGCTCGGCCGCCATCCGCACGGGCCGCCCGGCCGCCGTCCGCACGGGCCGCCCGGCCGCCGTCCGCACGGGGCGGGCGGCGGCCGGGCGGCCCGGTCGGGTCAGCGCTGGTGCACGGTCAGGAGTACCGCGCGCAGGCGGTCTCCCGAGGGCGCGGGCCAGCCCGTGGAGACATGGCCGAGGGCGGGCGTCGCCGGGACCGGGGGGTTGTCGTCCGCCGGGGTGAGGACGCGGTGCAGGCGCAGGGCCGTGCCGTGCGGGGTGGGCAGATGGGTGCCGTCCGCGTCGTCGGCCGGGGTCGGGGTGAAGCCCACGGGGGTGAAGGGCGCGCCCGTGTAGGCGTGGGTCACCTCGTGGTCCGGGAAGTCGGTGATGCTCTGCGCCATCGCCTGTGTCCGGCCCGCGACGAGCCGCAGCAGCTCGGTGACCAGCACCGGGTCGCGCATCCCGTCGTACGCCCAGCGCTTGCCCAGGACGCCGTGCTCCATGGTGCCGACGAGCGCGTGCTCGGCGCCCTCCAGCGGCGCGCCCCGGTAGCTCAGCGGCACCAGGTACGCGGTGCGCTCGGGGCTCGCGGTGTCGGTGGCGATCATGATCTCGATGCCGACCTCGCCCTCGGGGTCGTCCAGCCGGAAGCCGCCGGTCTTCTCCAGGACGGGGGTGCCGGAACCGCCGCGGTACCACGGGCGGGTGGGCAGCCACTCGGTGAGCAGTTCGACCTTGGAGGGGGTGAGGGTCGTGTGGTGGATGACGGCCATGACGGTGGTGGTCTCCCCGGTGTGAGCGTGCTGATCGGGCTCAGCCTCGCACACCGTCCGAGAACTCCAGCGCGGGACTCAACCCCGCCCAGGGATTGGGCCCTTCACCGGTCACCGGCCCGCAGACCCCGGCCCCCCGCTGCCGCGCGGTGCGCACCGCGAGCGGGACCAGGGCGGCGGGGACGCCGTACACCAGATGGCAGATCCCGTCGGGTGGCTGACGCGCCGCCCAGGACGGCCGGGTGAACGCGGAGACGTACGTCGACCAGTGTCCCTCGAACGTGACGGTGAGATCGGCGAGCCGGGCGTACCCCGGCGCCGGATGGACGCCGGGGTTGAGCACCACGCTGCCGGTGCCGAGCCGCCGCAGTTCCCGGACCAGGCGGCGGCAGTCGGGCAGGCCCTCGGCGGTCGCGGTGACCCGGTCGAGGAAGCAGCCGTCGGTCCGGTACCAGAGCCGGTGCCGGCGCACGTCCTCGGTGATCGCGGCCCGGTCCCGCGTCCCGTAGTCGGTGTCGACGTACCCGAGCAGCCGGGCGCCCGCCGTGCGCAGCGCCCGCGCCGCCGCGGTGTACGCGGGGTCGGGCGCGGCGCCGGGTCCGCTGGCGGGGTTGAGGACGACGGCGTGGGTGCGGGCGGCCGCCGTGATCAGCCGGTGCCAGGCGCCCGGGTCCTGTGCCGGGTGCACGTACAGCGGTATCAGCAGGCTCACGGCGTCGCCGCCCACAGCGCGGCGAGGGCGTCGTCCAGGCCGTGGGCCGGGCGCCAGCCGAGGGCGCGTTCGACGGCGCCGATGTCCGAGCACTGCCAGGACACCTGGGCGGAGCGCGCCGAGCCGCCGCCGTCCTCCACCAACTGCCCCTGGAATCCGGCGAGTCGGGCCAGACCGTGCACCAGTTCGCGCACCGGTACGGCCCCGCCGCCGCCGATGTTGAGCACGGGCGGCAGCGGTCCGGGCGCGGTGACGGCGAGGGCGACGGCCCGGGCCACATCGCGGACGTCCACGAAGTCACGGTAGGCCGACAGGTCCCCGAGCCGCAGCACGGCCCCGGGATCGGAGCCGGCCGCCCGCAGCAGCGCGGCCATCCGGCCGGGCAGGCTCGCCGCGGGCGCCCCGGGCCCCACCGGGTTGCCGATCCGCAGCACCACCGCGTCCAGGCCCGCCGCGGTCACCGCGAGGGTGCCGGCGAGCTTGGTGGCGCCGTACGGGGTGACGGGGCAGGCGGGCGCCGACTCGGTGACCGCCGCGCAGGGGGTGCCGGGGCCGTACTCGGCGGCGGAGCCGAGATGCACCAGGCGGGCCGCGGGGGCCGCCTCGCGCAGCGCGGCGCAGAGCACGGCGGGCCCCCGGGCGTTGACCTCCGCGAGCGTCACCGGGTCGCCGCCGGTGGCGCCCGCGCAGTTGACCACGGCGTCGGGCGCGGCCGCCGCCAGGGTCTTGGCCAGCCGCTCGGGCCGGTCGGCGGCGAGGTCGACGGCGTACTCGGCGCCGGTGCGGCCCCCCGCGAGCAGGTGCGCCCCCGGGAGGGCGCGCACCTGCTCGGTCACCCGGCGGCCCAGATATCCGGTGCCGCCCAGGACGAGAATGCGCATGCGGGACTCAGGCTCCCTTGAGCAGCAGGGACTTGCGGCTGGTGAACTCGGCGTTGGCCCGGTCGTAGTCGTCGGGGCGCCCTATGTCCAGCCAGTAGCCGTCGAACTCGTAGGCGTGCGGCGGGTTCTGGGCTCTGAGCAGGTCGAGGACGAGTTCGTCGAAGCCGAGCGGAAGGCCGGGGGTGTAGCCGTCGAGGGTGGCGCGGGAGAGGCCGTAGACGCCCATCGAGACCCGGTAGTCCATGCTGGGCTTCTCGGTGAACGCGACGACCTTGCTGGCGTCGGTGGTGAGCACACCGAAGTCGATGTGCACCTTGCGGGCATAGGTGGCGATGGTGAGCGGCGCGCCGGAGACGCGATGGCGGCGCAGTACGTCCGCGTAGTCGAGGTCGGTGAGGATGTCGCCGTTCATCACCAGGAAGTCCTCGGGCAGCCGGTCCTTCAGATTGAGCAGGGGGCCCATGGTGCCGAGCGGGCTCTCCTCGGTGGCGTAGTCGACGGCCATGCCCCACTGGGAGCCGTCGCCGACGTAGGCGCGGATGATCTCGCCGAGGTGTCCGATGGCGAGGGTGCAGCCGGTGAAGCCGGCCGCGGAGAGCTGGCGCAGCACGATCTCCAGGATGGCGTGCTGGTCGCCGATGGGCACGAGCGGTTTGGGCAGCGCGGTGGTGTAGGGCCGCAGCCGGACGCCCTTGCCTCCCGCCAGGATCACTGCGTGCATGGGGTGCCTCCTTGAGAAGACGACGTGACGTGCCGGACGGGTCAGATGTTGTAGATGCCGGTCTTGTAGCGGGCCAGGTTGGCCGGGTCGCGGAAGAACTCCACGGTCTGCGCGAGGCCTTGTTCCAGGGTGTGCACGGGCCCCCAGCCGGTGGCGGCGGTGAGCCGGGTCGCGTCCGCGACGAGCCGCATCACCTCGGAGTTCGCGGGCCGGATGCGCGCGGGGTCGGCGCGGACGTCGAGAGCGGTGTCCATGACCTTGCCGATCAGGGCGACGAGGTCGCCGACCGAGATCTCGCCGCCGGTACCGGCGTTGAAGGTGCGCCCGACGACCTGCTCGGCGGGGGCGCCGCCCACGGCGAGGAAGGCCCGCGCGGTGTCCTTGACGAACAGGAAGTCCCGGGTGGGCCGCAGATCGCCGAGGGTGATGGTCCGCTCCCCCGCCGCGACCTGTCCGATGACGGTGGGGATGACGGCGCGCATCGACTGGCGCGGTCCGAAGGTGTTGAACGGCCGCAGGGTGACCACCGGGGTGCCGAAGCTGGCGTGGTAGCTGTCGGCGAGCCGGTCTCCGCCCGCCTTCGAAGCGGCGTACGGGGACTGGGTGTTGATGGGATGGTCCTCGGTGATCGGCACGGTCCGCGCGGTGCCGTAGGTCTCGCTGGTGGAGGTGTGCACCAGCCGGGGGGTGCCGAGGGCGCGGACCGCTTCGAGCACGTTGAGGGTGCCGGTGACGTTGGTCTCCACATAGCTGTGGGGTGCCTGGTAGGAGTACGGGATCGCGATCAGGGCGGCCAAGTGGTAGGCCACGTCCGCCCCTTCGATGAGGCCGCGCACGGAGCCGGGGTCGCGGACGTCGCCGAGGACGATCTCCACCTGGTCCAGGACGTCCGGGGCGAGGGTCTCCAGCCAGCCGTAGGAGGAGAAGGAGTTGTACTGGGCCATGGCCCGCACCCGGTGCCCGGAGGCGACCAGGGCCTCGGTGAGATGGGAGCCGATGAAGCCCTCCGCGCCGGTGACGGCGGCGAGCGGTTGGGAGGTCAACTGGTTGGTCCTTCCAGTGAGTCGAGGAAGAAGAGGATCTGGTTCAGGCGTGCCGGGCCGGGCGGCCGAGCAGCCGCAGCGCGCACGCCAGCAGACACGGCACGGCGGCCGCGCAGGCGAGCGGCAGGGCGGCCGGGCCGGGTGGCAGATGCAGCGCGGTGACCGCGCCGGCCGTGCCCGCGGCGGCCAGACAGATCACGGCGGGCGGCCAGGCGGTCCCGAACGCCTGGAGGAGCAGCGCGGTCCACAGGGTGGCCGCGAGCAGCAGGAGCGGTGCCGGTGGGGCGCCCGTGAGGTACGCGGCGGGCAGCAGCGGCAGCAGATAGCCGAGCAGGCACAGGCCGAGGACACCGGCGGAGCGCAGCAGGAATCCGGCCGGGGTGGCGGTGGCGCGCAGGGCGGCGACGGACAGGCCGCGGTAGCGGTAGAGCAGCCATTCGGCGGGCCCCATGCTGAGGGTCAGCACGATCACCGCGTACGGCTCCCGGCGGCCTTCGAGCAGCACCAGCAGCCCGGCGGCAAGACCGAACAGGCCGTACGGCAGCGACCAGCGCAGCGGGGGGCGCCTGCCGCCGTCGGCGCCGGGCTCCTTGAGCAGGCCGCGCAGGGCGTGCGCGGTGACGGCGAGGGTGGAGAGCAGCGCCAGCAGGGGGAGGCCGAGGCGCGGTACGGGGCCCGGGTCCCAGCGGAGCAGGCAGGCGGCGCCCACGAGCAGCGGGCTCAGCGCGGCGAGCAGTGTCTTCTCCCGGGCCAGGACCAGCAGGACACCGGCGGCCGCGAGATAGAGCGACTGGGCGGCGACGGCGACCAGGACCGGGCCGCCGCCGGTGAGCGGCGCGGCGAGGGCGGTGGCGAGCGCGGCTCCCAGGGGTGCGCCCGCGGCCAGGGTGCGGGCGGCCTCCCGGGGGCCGGTCGCCTTGCGTAAGTGGGCGCGGTGGCCGAGCCCTTGGCCAAAGGCCCAGGAGATCAGGCCCGCGAGGATCAGCGCGGCGGCGTGCCGGCCGGGGTGCCACAGGGGCGCGGTGAGCGGGTAGGCGAGGCCCGGCAGGGCGAAGAGCAGCCCGCGCAGCAGACAGCGGAGATGGTCGGGACGCCAGGGGTCGGCGGTCGGCGCGGGCTCGGGGAAGGTGCGGGGCACCTGCTCGTAGAGGGCGGTGGCCAGCGAGAACAGGTTCGGATGGCCGTACCGGTCCTTGATCGTCTCGGCGGTGAGGCCCTCGGCCTCCAGCAGGGCGGCGACCTCGTAGGGGTGGACGGCGGGGCCGATCCGGTCGGCGAGTTCGGCGGCCAGCAGGCTGACGGCCGCCTCGTCGGTGCCGAGGGCGGGCAGCCGCAGGGACAGGGTGCGGTCGTCGGGGCGGGCGAGCCGGAGGGCGAGGGTGTCCTGTTCGGCGCCGCCCGGCTCCAGGGCCATGGGTCCGCTCATCCGGCCAGGCTCCCCGCGGCGGTCCGGCGCCCGGACTCGCGCTCCGGTGCGGCTGGGGTGAGGAACTCCCGTGTGTGATAGGGGAGTTCGAGGTATATCGAGCGGAAGGTGTCGATGGTCTGGCGGAGGGTGAACTGCTCGATCACCCGCAGCCGTGCGGCCTCCCCCATGGCCCGGCGCCGGTCGCCGTCGCGGAGCAGTTCCAGGGCGGCCGCCGCCATGCGTTCCGGGTCCCGCGGCGGTACGACGAGGCCGGTGTCGCCCACCGCCTCGCGCACCCCGCCGACATCGGTGGAGACGGTGGCCCGGCCGCAGGACATGGCCTCGATCAGGGTGAAGGGAAAGCCCTCGCTGATGCTGGAGAGCATCACCACGTTCCCGGCCGCGTAGGCGTCCTTGATGTCCTCGACGCGGCCCTCGAAGGCGACGGCGTCGCCGTGGCCCAGCTCGGCCGCCAGCGCGGCACAGCGCTCCCGGTACGCCTCGCCGCCGCGGGGCGTACCGCCGAAGAGCCGGAGCCGGGCCTCGGGTATCTCGGCCCTGACCAGGGAGAACGCGCGTATGAGCGTCTCCAGGTCCTTGATCGGGTCGACCCGGCCGGCCCAGCTCAGGGTCGGTGTCTCCGGTTCGGGTCCGGCGGGCGGGAAGGCGGCCGGGTCCACGCCGTTGTAGACGGTGCGGATGGCCTTCGGGTCGGCGCCGCCCTGTTCCTCCCAGAGCCGGTTGTAGCGGTTGCCGGGGGTGATCAGGGCGGCCCTGCGGTAGCTCTCCTCGGCGAGCAGCCGGAAGAAACCGAGGACGACGGCCTTCACCGGCCAGCGGTAGGGGGCGGTGCGGTAGCCGAGGTAGCGCTCGCGCAGATAGACGCCGTGCTCGGTGAGCAGCAGCGGGACGCCGTGCCGGTCGAGGGCGGCGAGTCCGGGCAGTACGGCCACTCCGCCGCTGACCGCGTGGGCCACGCCGTGCCGGGGCGCGGGCGCGGCGAGCGGGCGCAGGGCGTGTTCCAGCAGGGCGGTGGCGGTGACCGCGTCATGCAGGGTGGGGCGGGCCTCGCGCGCGGCGAGCCCCGGGCGGTTCCACACGGTGGCGAGCAGGGCGATGGCCCGGTCGCCGCGCAGGAACGGGCTCAGTGTCCCGTCGGCGGCGGCCCGCGCCAGCAGATAGAGCGCGGGCGGGAACTGGTCCTCGGCGCACGGGTCGAGGAGGGCGGTGAGGAAGCGTTCGTAGGCGGCGGTGAGCCGGGTGAGGGCGCGGCCCCGGGGCGCGCGGCCCTCGGGCGGCTCGCCCCACATGGGGACGGAGAGCACCTGGTGGACCTGGGCGGGCAGTTCCCAGACGACGGGTTCGCGTCCGGTGCCGGTGACGGCGATGACGTCGAAGTCCAGGTCGGGCATGCCCTGGACGAGTTGGTCGCACCAGACGCTGACACCGCCGTGGCTGTGCGGGTAGGTGCCTTCGGTGAGCAGGGTGACGTGCGCCGCGCCGGGGCGGCGCGCACCGTGGTGAACGTGCATCGATCGGGCTCCACGGCCAGAGTTGTGGGGTGGTCGTGCGGGTCCCGGCCGCGTCGGGGCGGCCGGGATCCGGGGCCCGTCCGAGGGTGTCGGACGGGCCCTTGGGTCGGTGCGCGTTCAGTGCTGCGAGGAGTGCCTGGCCTGGTGCCGCGGTGCGTACGGGACCTGCTTGGTGACGCCCTTGGGGAGCCTGGTGCGCGGGGCCGGTGCGGTGGCCGCCGGGTGGGTGTGGCCGTGGCCGCCCGGGATGGCGGCGGGCGCGGCGGCGGGCAGGGTGAAGGTGAGCGGGGTGGCGGTGGCGGCGGTCCAGCCGGACAGCTCGCCCGCGTACGCGCTGCCGAAGGCGCCGGTGCCGAGGGTGCTGCCGGTGGGCAGGGTGGCGTTGGTGTAGGTGCCGCTGGGCGCCTGGACGGTGACCGCGTTGCCGATCCGGTAAGCGGTGACCTGCCCGGCGTTCAGGGCGTCGGTCCAGGCGGCGCGGCGCTGGAGTTCGGTGCCGATGTCCTTCATCCGCAGGTTCACCAGCGGGGTGTTGGCGGCGAACAGGTCGTTGTAGCCGTCGAGCACACCGTTGAGGACCGGGTAGGCGATGCGGTCCTCGGCGAGGTTGGACTGGTGGATGAAGTGCGGCTTCGGGTCGTTGGAGAGCACATGCCCGAGGTCGATGCGGGTCTCCAGCGGCACGATGTAGTCCTGGTAGCCGGTGCTGGTGTCCAGCGGGGCGGCCAGGCAGGTGGTGGTCGCGGGGTTGTCCTCGCACAGGCCGCTGCCGCCCTGGGCGCGGCTGGTGTACAGCCAGTTGTACTCGTCGGTCTCCTCGGAGGCCTTGCCCGCGTTGTAGAAGACGTTCATCGGGTAGCGGGCGACCGTCGAGGCGGGGCCGACCTGGCGCTGGGCGGGGTCGCGGGAGGCGTCCGCGCCGAGCCACTTGACGCCGCTGTCGGTGAGCGCGGGGCCCAGGTTGGGGTTGTCGTCGGGCTGCTGCGGCAGGATCCGCATCCCGGAGTGCTCGCCGGTCACCAACTCGGTGTTGTCCAGGGGCAGTCCGTTGGTCTGGCCCCAGGCGCGGTTGTTGGCGATCTCGTCGTCGATGGTCTGCCGGCTGACCCACTGGGTGCTGCCGTCGGGGTTGGTCTCGCACTTCCACGGCACCACGGTGGTGTCCTGCTCGCAGCCGAGGAAGGCGTGTGTGTAGGTGTGGTTGATCCAGCGGAACTGGTTGCGGTCGGCGATGAACCTGTCGGCGAGCTGGTCGACGCCGTTGTTGTCCGCGCGCTGGTCGACGCTGCCGGAGCCGTTGAAGGCGAGGTCGAGGGTGAAGTTGTGGCTCTGCTCCCAGGCGGCGGCGTAGTCGACGTCCGCCGGGGTCATCCGGATCGGGCTCGGTGTGCCGGAGCTGTTGGTGCAGTCGACGTCGCCGGGCGTGCAGTTGAGCTGGGTGTCCCAGCGGTCGTCGGCCGCGAACACGTCGTCCACGTGCACGGCGAAGTAGTTGCGGGAGGAGCCGAGGTGCACCCCGCCGGTCATCCAGTCCACGATGCCGCGGGCCAGCAGCCGGAACTGCTGCTGGTACTGGTTGTAGACGAAGGTGATGACCAGCTCGCGCCGTCCGTCGTGCCGGTACTCGCCGACGAGCGAGCCCTGGGTGGTGGTGCCGGGGATGGTCGCCTGGACGTACGGGGTGAAGTCGGCGCCGGGTGCGGGCGTCGACAGATAGGCGTAACTCTCGCCCACGGTCGGCGAGTTGTCCTCGAAGGGCACGGCACCCTTGAGGTAGTCGAAGGGCCCCGCCTCACCCGCCGCGGTGACCTGGGCCTGGACGCCGTCCACGCTGCCGGAGTAGCCGCCGGTGGTCGGGACCTGGAGCCCGGCCTGGGGGCGGGCATAGGTGTAGGCGTCGACCTGCGGGATGCCGTACGTCTGCTCGTAGGCCGCGAGCGCGCTCATCTCGGCGCTGCCGGTGGCGAACGGGTTGTCGTTGGGCAGGACGACGGCCTGGTACTTGGCGCGGGCCCGGCCGTCCACGGTGTCGGCGAGGAAGCCGGCGTCGATGGTGGGCCGGCTGCCGCTGGTCAGATCGACCTCGGTGAACGGCGTTCCCTCCGAGGTGAGTTCGGCGGCGATGGCGTCGGTGGCCGGGCCGCCGTCGCTCACCACCAGGACTCTGAGGTCGATACGTGGTGTGCCGCTGTCGGCCTGGGCCGGTCCGGCCTGCAGGCCCAGTGCGGCGATGAGCGCGCCCACCGTCAGCGCGGTGGTGCGAATGGTCCGCTTCATGCGGTGAAGTTCCCCTCCCCGGACAGGGGTGAGCACGGCTCACATGGAGCGGACGCACCCCCTCGCACGACTCCGGCGTCCCCCTCAGAAGCCGGCCGTCGTGCATCCGTCGCGTCACATAGTGATGGATGTGTGTAGCTTTTGTGGTCGGGTCACGAAACCTGACGGAAAATGGCGGGTGTCCAACTGCCTTGTGACGCAACCCGATTGAGCTTTTTCCCGTCGTGCCCCGCGTCGCCCGGCGAACCATCGGGTCCACCGGGCGACGTAACCGCTCCTGCGGATGGTGCGGAAGGTCCGTCAGGAACAGAGCACGCGCGTCTCGGGCGTGTAGACGGGCCCGCCGTTGCTGCTGGTGCCGTCGCTGAACTCGGCGTAGAAGTACGAGTAGAAGCCGATGTTGCCGTTGCAGCCGGAGTCGGCGGCGACCTGGAGGGTCAGGGTGACGGTACGGCTCTGGCCGGGCGGGATGGTGGCGCCGTAGTTGGTGCCGAGGTTGGTCGGGCCGGTGCCGGAGCAGGAGGTGCTGCTGCCGTCGGCGGCGGCCAGGGTGCAGCCGGCGAAGCTGTACTTCAGGTCCGGACGCTGGGTGGTCAGCCAGGTCGGATCGATCGTCTGGTACACGAACAGGACGTCGTAGGTCTTGTTGTTGGTCAGCGTCATCGACAGCTTGACCGAACCACCGGGGGTGGTGGTGGCGCTGTCGGTGCTGAAGGTGAGGGCGGCCGGGTCCGGGTCCGCGCTGGCGATGGTGCTGAAGCCGAAGACGGCGAGGAGGGCGGCGAGGACGGCGGTGAGACCGAGGCGTCTCAGCAGAGGTGATCGCATGGCCCGGGACGCTAGAGGCGGGGCGCGCACCGCGTCTGCCCCGTCACGAGGACCCGGAACACGATCGGCCGAAAGCGGTCGTTCGGTGAAGGCTATGTGATGACGATGTGACGATCTTACGGGAGGGGCATCCCTGCACGGTACGGGCGGTGACGACGGGGGCGCGTGGGGTTACCGGAAACGTCGTCGCAAAGCCGGGGTAATGGCGAAGACCCGACCCGCGCGCACGCACGGAATCGGGTCATCCGGTTGTATGACCGCACTCTTCTCGGCCAATCGATGAATTCCGGCCGCGCCGGTCCCCGTATGGGGAGTGGCGCGGCCGGAACCGGGTCACCCCCGGGCGTGCGCCCGCTCGAACGCCGCGAACGCGGCCTCCTGGCGCCACTCCAGGCGTGCCCTGGCGCTGCCGTCGAGGAGACGGCGGCAGGCCGCGCTGTGCACGGGCTGCCCGGGGCGCTCGGCGCGGCAGGCCGCGACCGGGTGGTAGCCCTGGGCGGTGGGGTTGCCCTGCCACAGGCTCGCGCCGGGCAGGAAGGCGTACTGGAGGGAGGCGCGGGCCAGGTCCTTCAGCTCCGGGTAGCCGAGGCCGTAGGTGGCGGCGGCGTACTGGTACTCGTGACTGATGTCGATGCGCGAGACGCCGGGGTCGTCGGTGGCGAGGACGACCGGGACGCCGTAGCGGCGATACGTGGTGAAGGGATGCTCGGCGCCCTTGACGCCGAGGATCTGCGCGTTGCTGGAGAAGGGCACCTCGACGGCGATCTGCCGGGCCGCCATGGTGCGGGCGGTGCGCTGCCAGTTGTCCTCGTGGACGAGGTCGACACCGTGTCCGACACGCTGGGTGTGCGCGACGTCCACCGCCTCGGCGATATGGAACTTCAGCGCCTCCGGCTTGACCAGACCGGGCCACAACTCGCCCGCGTGCAGGGTGACATGGGCCTTCGGGTACACGGTGCGCAGATAGCCGACCATCCGCATCTGGAGGCTGTAGTTCTCCAGCGAGCTGTCCCAGTCCTCCGGCTGCACCAGGTTGACCGCGACGAAGCGGGAGTCCGCCTCGGCGAGCCGCATACCGAGGTCCAGCTGGGTGAAGACCCGCACCGGTGAACTGCCCCGGGACGCCTGGGAGATCCAGCGGACGGTGAGCCCGCAGGCGGGCCGCGCCTTGGCGGTGCCGCAGTGCTCGGTGGCGCGGAACTCCGCGTCGCCGTCGTCGGCCTCCTTGCGGGCGTCCGCGACCAGCTTGTCCAGCTTGCCGCCCGCGGCCAGCTTGCGGTGCAGGGCGGTCAGATCGGCGTCCCAGCCCACCTGGTCGGCGAGCTGCTTGGCGCCGTCGGAGGCGGGGGTGACCATCGTCTCCAGATACGACTGGTTGTTGGCGACGACGGTGTCGGCGACCTGCGCGAGCAGCTTGCCCCGGTGCCGCCAGGTGACCTCGCCGAACTTGCCGAAGGTGTCGAAGAAGTGGTCGTGCCCGTTCTCGTCGGGCGGGAAGTCCTGCATGGACCAGGCGCGCACGATCGCGTCATGGAAGGCGCGGTCGGTGCGGGCGTCGGCGGCGGGGCGGGTGCCGGGGCCGCAGGGCGGGGCGACGGCGGTCATCGTCGCGTCGATGCACAGGCCGTCCTCGGCGGCCAGCTCGATGAGGTAGTCCGTGCTCACCGCTCCGGAGAGGTGGTTGTGCAGGTCCCCGCCCTTGGGGAGCTGCCGGAAGAAGGCCCGCAGGGCCGCGGGCCGGTCCTTGACCGAGCGGAGGTAGGCATCGGTCCGCGCCTCGGCGGCCGTGGCCTGCCGGGGCGGCGGCGCGGCGGGCCGGGCCGCGGCACGCGCGGGCTGCGCGGCGGCGGGCAGGGCGGACAGCAGGGACAGGACACTGAGGGTGCCGAGCACGGCCGGAACGACCCGGCGCGGTACGGCACTTCGGGTGTGCAGACTCACAGCTGCATGATCAGCGAAGGAGGGCGGCGACGGGGGCGCGACCGGCGCATACCGGCCGGAGAGCACCCGTGCGGGTGACGTGTCCGTCTCCCTGTCCGGAAAGGACGGTGCGCGCGAGGCCGGGGACCACCGGGGTGGCATGCGGGGCGCGGGGCCGGGTAGTCGCGCCCCTGACGTCGTACATCGGCGAGACACCAGGAGGCCGACCCCATGCTGATGGCACACCCCGCCGTGCTGAAGGACCTCATCACCCAGTACGAGACCCTCGCGCTGCTCGGCGCCGAGGAAAGCACCCCGAGGGCGCGGCAGCGGCTCGCGGACATCTCGTACACGCTGTGCGTGGCCACCGGGACGCGGGATGTCGACATGGCCCTGATCGCCGCGCGCCACCGGCTGTCCGGGGCCCGGCCGGAGGACGACTCGCTGCTCCGGGAGCCCGCGCCGGCCGTCGCCGCGTCCGGCGCCTGAGGCCGGGAACGCCGAACCGCCCATCGCCACCGGCACCGGCGGCTCCCCGCCGCGCTCCTCCCGAACTCATGGGTTCCCGCTTCTGGTCGGCGGGACCTACCGGACGGTATACAGACCCAGTCAATCGCGTGAGGGCAGCTCCACGGCGCCGCCGTCCGCGCCGTGTACCGGTCCCAGGGGGGAACGATGACGAACGACAGGCGTCCGGCGGACGGGGCGAGAGCCCGGCGGCGGGCCGCGGTGCTGGCGGCGGCGGTGGGCGGCTGCGCCCTGGTCGCCGCCGCCACCACGCCGGCCGCCGCGCGTCCGGCGAGCCACGGATACGGCCACGGCCACCGCCCCGACTACGTGGCGCTCGGCGACTCCTACACCTCGGGACCGGGCATACCCACCCAGGTGGACGCCGATTGCGCCCGCTCCGACCAGAATTACCCGTCGCTGGTGGCGCGGCGGGCGAGGGCGGCCACGTTCACCGACGTCAGCTGCTCGGGCGCGACGACCGTGCAGATGTGGCAGGCCCAGGGCACCAACCGGCCCCAGCTGGACGCCGTTTCACGGAACACGGACCTGGTGACGCTCCAAATAGGCGGCAATGACGTCGGGTTCGGCACCATCATCGCCACCTGCGCCCGGCTCGGTGTCCAGGACCCCACGGGCAATCCCTGCGAGCGCTCCTACGAGGCGTCCGGGCAGGACGCGCTGGCGCTCGCGGTGCGGCAGACCGCGCCGAAGGTCACCGAGGTGCTGCGGGCCGTGCACGCGCGGGCGCCGCACGCCCGGGTCGTGGTCGTCGGCTACCCCGATCTGCTGCCCGACGACGGGGTGGGGTGCTTCCCGCAGGTCCCCTTCGCCCAGGGCGACTTCGCCTATCTGCGGGACACCGAGAAGCGGCTGAACCTGATGCTGCGCACGGTGGCCGGGCACAACCGCGCCGAGTACGTGGACACCTACGGTCCGACCGTGGGCCACGACATGTGCAAGGCGCCCGCGGACCGCTGGATCGAGCCGCTCCAGCCGGCCGCGCCCGCGGCCCCCGCGCACCCCAACGCCAGGGGCGAGGAGGCCATGGCGGGAGCGGTCCTGCACCGGCTCACGGGGAACCGCGGGCACCACTGAGCACGAACGGCGGCCGCCACGCATCGGTGTGGCGACCGCCGTGCCCGACGCCGGCAGGTCGTCGCTCAGCCGCCCAGCGCGCTCTGCACCACCGCCCGTGCCTCCTCCTGCACCCGGGCCAGATGGTCCGGGCCGTGGAAGGACTCGGCGTAGATCTTGTAGACGTCCTCGGTGCCCGAGGGACGGGCCGCGAACCAGGCGTTGTCGGTGCTGACCTTGATGCCGCCGATGGCCGCGCCGTTGCCGGGCGCCTCGGTGAGCACGGCGGTGACCGGCTCCCCGGCGAGGGTGTCCGCGCTGACCTGGGCGGGCGACAACTTGCCGAGCAGGGCCTTCTGTTCGCGGGTGGCGGGGGCGTCGATGCGGGCGTAGGCGGGCTCGCCGAAGCGTGCGGTCAGACCCGCGTAGTGCTCGGACGGGGTCCGGTCCGTGACGGCGGTGATCTCGGAGGCGAGCAGGGCGAGGATGATGCCGTCCTTGTCGGTGGTCCACACCGAGCCGTCCCGGCGCAGGAAGGAGGCGCCGGCCGACTCCTCGCCGCCGAAGCCGAGTTCCCCGCCGATCAGCCCGTCCACGAACCACTTGAAGCCGACGGGCACCTCGACCAGGCGGCGGCCGAGGTCGGCGGCGACCCGGTCGATCATGGTGGAGGACACCAGGGTCTTGCCGACGCCCGCCCGGGCGGACCAGTTCTCGCGGTGCCGGAAGAGGTAGTCGATGGCGACCGCGAGGTAGTGGTTGGGGTTCATCAGGCCCGCGTCCGGGGTGACGATGCCGTGCCGGTCGGCGTCGGCGTCGTTGCCGGTGGCGATGCGGTACCGGTCGCGCTGCTCGATCAGCGAGGCCATCGCATAGGGCGAGGAGCAGTCCATGCGGATCTGGCCGTCCCAGTCCAGCGTCATGAACCGCCAGGTGGGATCGGAGCCCGGGTTGACCACCGTGAGGTCGATGCGGTGCTGCTCGGCGATCCGGCCCCAGTAGGCGACGGAGGCCCCGCCGAGCGGGTCGGCGCCGATGCGCACCCCGGCCGCGCGGATCGCGTCGAGGTCTAGGACGCCGGGCAGGTCGTCGACGTAGGTGCCGAGGAAGTCGTAGCGGCCGGTGGTGTCCGCGGCGAGCGCGCGGGCGTACGGCAGCCGTCGTACGTCCTTCAGGCCGCCGGTGATGATCTCGTTGGCGCGGTCCTGGATCCAGGAGGTGGCGTCCGAGGCGGCCGGGCCGCCGCTCGGCGGGTTGTACTTGAAGCCGCCGTCGGCGGGCGGGTTGTGCGAGGGGGTCACGACCACGCCGTCGGCCAGGCCCGTGGTGCGGCCCCGGTTGTGCGTGAGGATGGCGTGCGAGACGGCGGGGGTGGGCGTGTAGCCGTCCGCGCTGTCGATGAGCACGGTCACGCCGGCTGCGGCGAACACCTCCAGCGCGGTGACCTTCGCGGGCTCCGACAGGGCGTGGGTGTCGGCGCCCAGGAACAGCGGGCCGTCGATGCCCTGCCCGGCGCGGTACTCGCAGATGGCCTGGCTGGTGGCGGCGATGTGGTCCTCGTTGAAGGCGCTCGCCAGGGACGAGCCCCGGTGTCCCGAGGTGCCGAACGCCACCCGCTGGGCCGGGTCGGCCGGGTCCGGGTGCAGCGCGTAGTACGCCGTGACCAGCCTCGCCACATCGACAAGATCCTCGGGACCGGCCGGCCGGCCGGCTCGCTCGTGCGCCATGAGTGCGTTCCTCCGCATCGGTTTTGGTCACTCGCCGACGCCCATCTTTCCTCGTCAGGAGCATGACGCGCGAGTACGCCCCACCTTATGATCCGCTGATCTCCGCACCGTCCGGCCGGCGCCGCATGCGCTGCCCGCGGGGTCCTGGGTCACGACGCTCTGCCTGTGGGGGACGGTCCTGACGACGGCGGTGTTCCTGGTCTGGTTCGCCCGCTGCCGTCGGACCGCCGACCTGCTCTCCCCCGGCGTGGTGCGGGGGTCCGCCGCCTGGGGTGTCCTCGCCTGGCTGATACCGGTGGTCTGCCTCTGGGCGCCCCGGCCCCTGGTGCAGGACGTGCTGCGCGCGAGCACTCCCCGGGCCGGTGACGCCGCCCCCGCGCGGTCGGACACGCTGGTGGACGTCTGGTGGGGAGCCTGGGTGGGGCACGCCCTGTTCGCCGTGGTGTGCAACGGGTACGGCGCGCCCGGGTCGCCGGCCCTGACCGTGGCGGCGGACGTCCTCTACGGCGCGGCGGCCGTCCTGGCGGTCGCCGTGATCCAGCGGATCACGGCGCGGCAGGCCGCCGGGATCGCCGCGGGGGCCGTGGCGCCGGCGCGGGCGGTGGCGCCCACGCCCGCCGGTCCCCCGCAGCTCCCGCAGCTCTCGTAGCTCCCGCAGCCCTCGGAGCTCCCGCAGCCCTCGTAGCCGTCGTAGTCCCGCGGCCCGCGTAGCCCTCGTAGCCGCGGGCGGCCGTCAGCCGATGTGGTAACTGTCCCCGTACACCTTCCAGTCGAGCGGTGTCTTCAGGTCGAGGTTGCCCTTGCGCAGGAAGACCCGCTGTTCGGTGTCGACGCGGGTGGTGTCGCTGTGCGCCTCCTCCTGCTTCATGGCCCAGACCCGGGCGTCGAGGAAGGCGTTGAGGTACGCCGTCTCGTCGCCGCCCCGCGCCGGGGGCTCGGCGGTGCGCAGGGCGCGCTTGCGGATGTTGCGGAAGCTGGTGGAGTCGTCGCCGTCGCCGTGCATGACGATGGCGTCGTAGTAGCAGAACTGGCCGAGGGCACGCAGTCCGTCGGTCCTGCCCTGGGCGACGGCGGGGTCGAAGTAGACGCGGTCGCGCTCGTCGTCCTGGCACTTCTGGAACGCCGTGTCCTGCGCGGCCCTGCGCCAGTCCTTGGGGAAGTCCGGGTCGAGCCCGGAGTGCGAGTCGCTGCCGTTGACCTTGCGCAGCGCGGGCAGGTACGTGGCGAGGACGTTGCCCGACTTGCGGTCGGCGTACAGCTGGACGAGGTCGAGCATGTCGCCGGTGCCGGAGCAGAAGCCGATGATGCCGGCGGTGTAGCCACGGCCGTCGCCGATGTCCTCGATGTACTTGTACTGGGCCTTCCAGTCGAGCGAGGAGTTCTCCGCGCTCGACACCAGCTTCATCGCGATCTCCTTCTTCGCGGGATCGTCGAGGCCGGTCGCGGCGGCGGTGCCGGCCCCCGCCGCGACGGCGCGCGGGACACCGAGCGCGGCACCGGCGGCCACGGCGCCGAGCGCGGCGACGAGGGTACGGCGGGAAAGGCGGGCGGAGGCTGCTGAATCGCGGTGTTCGTGCACCACTGGGGGCTCCAAGTAGGTGTGGGGGGTGGTGAGTCGGGCCAGTACGAAGGTGCTGCGAGTACTGGTAGGAAAGTTTCCTATCAGAGCCGGAAGGGGCCGGTAACCCGGTCCGCGCGAAGTTCGTAGGATCGGACAGCCCCCGATCGGAAAATCGGACAGACCCCACTCAGAAACGGGACCGCTCAATCCCATCCGGCTGCGCAATTGGACTTATGGATCACCTCGGCGCAGGGTGGACAGACCCCCTCGTACCTCTGGGGGCGACCCGTACCGCACCACCCGGAGAACACCCGATGACCCACGTCGCGGACCCCGCTCGCTACGACGGCACCATGCGCTACCGGCGCACCGGCCGCTCAGGCCTCGACCTGCCGGTTCTTTCCCTTGGCTACTGGCACAACTTCGGCGACGACCGCGCCTTCGAGACCCAGCGCGAGATCGCCCTGCGCGCCTTCGACCTGGGGATCACCCACCACGACCTGGCCAACAACTACGGCCCGCCGTACGGCTCGGCGGAGGCCAACTTCGGCCGGCTGATGCGCCGGGACCTCGCGCCGTACCGCGACGAGATGGTGATCTCCACCAAGGCGGGCTGGGACATGTGGCCGGGCCCCTACGGGCAGGGCGGCGGATCCCGTAAGTACCTGCTGGCCTCGCTGGACCAGTCGCTGCGCCGGATGGGCGTGGACTACGTGGACATCTTCTACTCCCACCGGCTGGACGCGAGCACGCCGCTGGAGGAGACGATGGGCGCCCTCGACACGGCCGTCCGCCAGGGCAAGGCGCTCTACGTCGGCATCTCGTCATACGACGCCGAGCGCACCCGGCAGGCCGCGGCGATCCTGCGGGACCTGGGCACCCCGCTGCTGATCCACCAGCCGTCGTACAACATGTTCAACCGCTGGATCGAGACCGAGGGCCTGCTGGACGTGGCCCAGGAGGAGGGCTTCGGCGTCATCGGCTTCACGGCGCTCGCCCAGGGCCTGCTGACCGGCCGCTACCTGGACGGCGTGCCGGGTGACTCGCGGGCCGCGCGCGGCGACTCCTTCGACCGCTCCTGGCTGACCGAGGACGTGCTGCGCCGGCTGCGCGCCCTGAACGGCATCGCCGCCCGGCGCGGCCAGACCCTGGCCCAGCTGGCGCTCGCCTGGGCGCTGCGCGACCGGCGGGTGACGTCCCTGGTCATCGGCGCCTCCCGCACCGAGCAGCTGGAGCAGAACGTGGCCGCGCTGGACCACCTCGACTTCACCGACGGGGAACTGGCCGAGATCGACACGTACGCCACCGACGGCGGCGTCGACCTGTGGCGCGAGGCCCGGCTGGGAAATCTCGGTTAATCCCGACGGATGTGACGTACATCACAGAAATGAGGGATAAATAAGACTTAATCTGGCAACTCGGACATCCTTACGACTCCCTCACACCGCAAGGAGCCGCTCGCCGCATGGTGCACGCAGCCCGTCCCAGCCACGTCCCCCCGCCCCACCCGGATCTGAGCCGCGCCCGCGACTGCGAACGCTGCCTCGGCTGGGGAACCGTCGTCAGCCCGGGCGGCGAGCACGAGCTGTGCCCCAGTTGCCAGCGGGCCCCCGGTACCGCCGGGGGCCCCGTCCTCTGACCGCCCGTACCGTGGAGGCATGGCCGCCCCTCCGCTTCCGGGACCACTGGCCCATCTGGCGCCGCTGCTCGGCCACTACGGCTACTGGGCCGTTGGGGCCGTGATCCTCGTGGAGGACTTCGGCATCCCGGCACCCGGCGAGACGATCCTGCTCGCCGCCGGGGTGTACGCGGGCGCGGGTGAGCTGGACATCGTGAAGGTGGCCCTCATCGCGTTCGCCGCGGCCGTCGTCGGGGACAACATCGGCTATCTGATCGGCCACTTCGGCGGGCGCGCCTTCGTGCACCGCTGGGGGAAGTACGTCTTCCTGACCCCGAAGCGGTTCGCGGCCGCCGAGGACTTCTTCGCCCGCCACGGCGGTGTGATCGTGACCGTGGCCCGGTTCATCGAGGGCCTGCGTCAGGCCAACGGCATCGTCGCGGGCACCTCGGGCATGCACTGGCGCCGCTTCCTCGCCTTCAACGCCCTCGGCGCCGCCCTCTGGGTGGGTCTGTGGACCACCCTGGCCTATCTGGCGGGCAGCCATATCGACACGGTCTACGCGGACATCAAGCGCTACGAGCTCTACTTCCTGCTTGCCCTCGCGGTCCTGGTCCTCGCGCTCGTGGCCCGTCATGTCCTGCGACGGCGCCACGAGCGCGCCGGGTCCGAGGGACCCGGCTGACCCGGGGTCCGGGGCTCAGGAGGGGCGCGCCGCCCCGCTCGGCTTCGGCTCCGGGTGCCCGGTGCCGGTCGTCGGCGCCTCGTCGGCGCGTTCATGGCCGCCGCGCAGCGCGGAGGCCACCGCGGAGACCAGGGCCATGCCGGCGGCCACGCTGAAGACGATGGTCAGGCCGTGGTGGAAGGGCCCGGAGACCAGCTCGGGGAAGAACGTGTGGCCGGTCAGGGTGGCGCGCTGGGCGGCGGTCAGCTGGTCCAGGGTGCCGCCCGCGAGCAGATGGCCGATGGGGTTGTTGCCGAGGAACGTGGCGAACAGGGTGCTCACCGGCGGCAGCGAGGCCACCTGGTGCGCGGTCGCGGCGGGCACACCGTGCGCCGCCAGGCCGCTGCTCAGCGTCTTCGGCAGGGTCGCGGCGAGGCCGGAGACCATCAGCGAGAAGAACACGCCGATGGACAGGGCCGTGCCCGAGTTCTGGAAGGTGGAGCGCATCCCGGAGGCCACGCCCCGGTACTTCGCCGGCACGCTGCCCATGATCGAGGAGGTGTTGGGCGAGGAGAACATGCCCTGGCCCAGCCCGTTGAGCAGCAGCAGCGCGGCGAACGGGCCGTAGTCGAAGTCCACCGGCAGGGCCAGCAGCCCGAGGAAGGACCCGGCGACCACCAGCAGCCCGGCGGTGGAGAAGATCCGGGCGCCGAACCGGTCGGAGAGATAGCCGGAGACCGGACCGGCGAGCAGGAAGCCGAGGGTCAGCGGCAGCATGAAGATGCCCGCCCACAAGGGGGTGTCCTCGAAGTCGTAACCGTGCAGCGGCAGCCAGATGCCCTGCAGCCAGATGATCAGCATGAACTGGAGCCCGCCGCGGGCGATCGCGGTCAGCAGGGCGGCGAGGTTGCCCGCCGCGAAGGCCCGCACCTTGAACAGCGAGAGACGGAACATCGGCTCGGCGACCTTGTTCTCCACCACGCAGAAGACGAGCAGCAGGAACACGCCGCCGATCAGCCCGGTGAGGACGAGCGGGTTGGTCCAGCCGGTCGGGTGGCCGCCGTAGGGCTGGATGCCGTAGGTGATGCCCGCGAGCAGGATGCCGGCGCCCGAGGCGAAGGTGAGGTTGCCGAGCCAGTCGACCCGGCCGCGCCCGCCGGCCGCGGTCTCGCGCAGGCTCAGATACGACCAGATGGTGCCGGTGATACTGATCGGGACGCTCACCCAGAACACCGCCCGCCAGTCCACGGCGGCCAGCAGACCACCGGCGAGCAGGCCGAGGAACTGCCCGGCGAGCGCGGTGATCTGGTTGATGCCGAGCGCCATGCCGCGCTGCCGGGAGGGAAAGGCGTCGGTGAGGATCGCGGCCGAGTTGGCGGTGAGCATGGAGCCGCCGAACGCCTGCACGATGCGCCACAGGATCAGCCACAGCGCGCCCGCCCCGGCCCGCAGCGGATCCAGGGAGAGGGCGACGGAGGCGATGGCGAAGACCAGGAAGCCCAGGTTGTAGATGCGCACCCGGCCGAACATGTCGCCGAGCCGGCCGAGGACCACCACCAGGACGGCCGAGACCAGCAGATAGCCGAGGATCATCCACAGCAGATAGCCGATGTTGCCCGCGGCGAGCGGGTCCAGGCCGATGCCGCGGAAGATGGCCGGCAGCGAGATGATCACGATGGAGGCGTCCATCGTGGCGATCAGGACGCCGAGCGTGGTGTTGGACAGGGCGACCCACTTGTAGCCGGGGCCGGGCGGTGTGGCCCGCTGCCGGGCCGAGCGGGCGAGGATCCGGGCGCGTATGCCGCCCTCGGGCGTACCGGCGCTCACAGCTGTTCCGCCAGTCGGTCGAGGAGGGGCAGTACGTCGGTCAGCGCCTGCCGCTCCTGCGGGGTGAACCCGGCCAGGGCGTGGGCGAGGCGGTCGGCGGACTCGGAGCGGCGCCGCTCCAGCACGGTCCGGCCCTCCTCGGTGATCGCGATGACGGCCCGGCGCCGGTCGGCCGGATCGGGCGCCCGGCTGACCAGTCCGCGCTGCTCCAGACCGGCCAGGGTGCCGGCCATCGCCTGCGGCCGCACCCGCTCCAGCTCGGCGAGCGCGCCCGGCGAGTCGGGTCCGCCGCGGGAGAGCCGGGCCAGCACCGAGGCGCCGGAGAGGGTGAGGTCGCCCACCGCGTGGGCCTGGCGCAGCCTGCGCACGATCCGGCCCATGGCCAGCCGGAGCGCGCCCGCGAGCGCGCTGGTCCCCGGGTCGCCGCCCGGGTCGGCGGGGGCTGTACCCGCCATGTCTTCCGTCGCCACATCCATGATTAGTAACAATAGGTTTAGCAGTCTGGCCTGTACAACCAAGGGCGGGTAATCGGTTTGAGGGGCGTCGCAGTGGCAAACCGAATGGCGAACGGAACATCACGAGACGTTGGGAAGTGAGACTCCGATGGCAGGCAACCAGAAGGCGAAGGGCAAGGCGGAGCAGGCCAAGGGCAAGGCCAAGGAGGTCGTGGGCCGCGCCGTCGGCAACGAGAGCATGGAGGCCGAGGGCCGGATGGAAGGCGCCAAGGGCGATGCCCGGCAGGCCAAGGAGAAGGCCAAGGACACCTTCAAGCACTGAGGCCCGCCGTCGGCCATGGCGCTGACCCGGACGATCGGCTCCGACGGGTCCCGGGAGTCCGCCCCCAGCGGATTCCCGGGGCCCGTTGTCGCGTCCGGCACCCGCTGTCAGCAGGGATTGATGTGCAACCGAAGGATTCCCGGTGCACGTCCCCTTGATCGACGGACCAGCGGGTAGCCGAGCTACAGGACGGCACGTTCCCCGCACGCTCGCAGGAAGGGACCCCGAACCCCGGAGGGAAAAGGGCGACGAGGTATGGACATCTCGCTGAGGACGCATCCGAGGACACAGGACCTGGGCTACAGCCGCACGTGGGACACCGGCGGGTGCAGCAGCGCCGACGCGCGTGACGCCGTCGCCGCGCTGCTCGCCGCGGCACGCCCGGCGCCGGTGCGGCGCTCGGTCCAGGACGCACAGCTTGTCGTGAGCGAACTGGTGACGAACGCGGAGAAACACGCGCCGGGCCCGTGCGCCCTCAGCCTGGAGCTGAGGCCCGGTGCCCATGCGCTGCGCATCTGCGTGACGGACACCTCCAGCTCGCCGCCGCGTCCCCGGCCGCCGGACCCCGGGCGGGTCGGTGGCCACGGTCTGCACCTGGTGCGGATGCTCTCGCGGGAGCTGGAGGTGACGGTGCTGCCGGACGGCAAGCGGGTCACCGCGACGGTCCCGCTCGTCACCGAGGGCGGCGGGGCGCGGGGCGAAGGGTGAGTCCGCGCCGCACGGCGGGCGACACCGTTTCCGGGCGCGCGGAGTGCGGGCACTCGTGCCACGCTCGGGGGAGACCACGGGTCCCCCTGGAGGAATCGGCGCTCCACAGCCCGCTGATGCCGGTCCTCATGAGAAGTCGGTCATGAGTCGGTCATGAGCGAGGAGGCATGCCATGGGCGAGGGCTCCGAGGTCCACGGCAACCAGTGGTACGGCCCCCAGCCGGACGTGGCCGGCGCGTCCGGCTATCCGGACGCCCCGCCCCGGATGGGCTTCTTCACCGACACCTCGGTGTGCATCGGCTGCAAGGCGTGCGAGGTGGCCTGCAAGGAGTGGAACGCGGTCCCGGAGGACGGCCTGGAACTGACCGGCATGTCCTACGACAACACCCAGACCCTGGGCGCCGACACCTGGCGGCATGTGGCCTTCATCGAGCAGAGCAAGCCGTTCGGCGGGCAGGAGCCCGGCGTCCGCCACGAGGACACGGATGTCTTCACGGCGGCCTCCCGACTCGGCGCCGGCGCCCCCGCCGGGCAGATCTCCCCGCTCTCCCCCGACGGCCGCACCGAGCTGCGCTGGCTGATGTCCTCGGACGTGTGCAAGCACTGCACCCACGCGGCCTGTCTCGATGTGTGCCCCACCGGAGCGCTGTTCCGCACCGAGTTCGGGACGGTCGTGGTGCAGTCGGACATCTGCAACGGCTGCGGCTACTGCGTGCCCGCCTGCCCGTACGGAGTCATCGACCAGCGCGAGGACGACGGCCGGGTGTGGAAGTGCACGCTGTGCTACGACCGGCTGGGCGTCGGCATGGAGCCCGCCTGCGCCAAGGCGTGCCCGACGGACTCCATCCAGTTCGGGCCGCTGGACGAGCTGCGGGAGCGGGCGGCGGGCCGGGTGACCCAGCTGCACGCGGCCGGGGTGGCGGACGCCCGGCTGTACGGCGAGGACCCGGGGGACGGGGTCGGCGGTGACGGGGCGTTCTTCCTGCTGCTCGACGAGCCCGAGGTCTACGGCCTGCCCCCGGACCCGGTGGTCACCACCCGGGACCTGCCCGACATGTGGCGGCACGCGGCGCTGGCGGCGGTGACGCTGGTCGGGCTCGCGGTGGGCGGTTTTGCGGTGGGCGGTTTCGCGGTGGGCGGTTTCGCCGGTCGTCCGGGGAGGGCGCGATGAGCGGATCGGATGCGGGGCGGGGCGGTGCCGGGGGCGGGCGGCCGGGCCGGGAGGCGCCGACCGGGGCGTACGCGGGGCGCAGGCGCCGACGGCGCGGGCGGGGCGAGCGGTCGATGGTGCCGGACGCGTCGTTCTCGTCGTACTACGGCAAACCGGTGCTGAACAAGCCCACCTGGAAGGCGCTGGACATCGCCGGGTACCTGTACCTGGGCGGGCTCGCGGGGGCCTCCTCGCTGCTGGCGGCCGGAGGTGAGCTGACGGGCCGGCCGGGGCTCGCGGCACCGGCGAAACTGGGGGCGGCCGGGGCGATCTCGCTGTCGCTGGCCGCGCTGGTGCACGACCTGGGGCGCCCGGCTCGGTTCCTGAACATGCTGCGGGTGTTCAAGCCGACCTCGCCGATGAGCGTGGGTTCCTGGATCCTGGTGGGCTACGCACCGCTGACCATGGCCGCCGCGGCCACCGAAGTAGCGGGCCGCTACCGGCTGTTGGGCTCGACCGCCGCCGAAGTGGCAAGCCGTTATCGGCTGCTGGGCTCGGCCGCCACCCTCGCGGCGGCGGTGCTCGGTCCCGCCGTGGCCACGTACACCGCGGTCCTGCTCTCGGACACGGCGGTCCCCTCCTGGCACGAGGGTTACCGTCAACTCCCCTTCGTCTTCGCGGGGTCCGCCGCGGCCGCCGCGTCCGGTCTGGCCCTGGCCACCGCGCCGACCGCACAGGCGGGACCGGCCCGCCGGACGGCACTGCTCGGCGCCACGCTGGAACTGGGCGCCTTCCAGCTGATGAAGCGCCGGATGGGCATCGCGGCCGAGCCCTTCGACCAGGGCAGGCCCCGGATCCTGCTGCGCGCCTGCGAGGCCCTGACCGTCACCGGCGCCGCCCTGGCCCTCCTCTCCGGCCGCCTGCGCGACCGACGGGTGGCCCTGGCCGCCGGCGCCGCCCTCCTCACCGGCTCGGCCGCCCTGCGCTTCGGGGTCTTCCACGCCGGGGTGGCCTCGGCGGAGGACCCGCGCTACACGGTCGTACCGCAGCGGGAGAGGCTTGACGCGCAGGGGAGTTGAGCGGGTCCGCCGGTCGCGGCGACCGGAGGGCGGTCACCCGGGACGGGCAGGGATCGCCTCCCGGCGCGGGCAGGACGAAGCGCCACACCGCGCCGTCCCTCTCGCGCCGTCCCTCTCGCGCCCGCCGCGTGCTCACTTCCGACGCCCTCGTCCGGGGCCGTACGTGTTCGGACGGGAATCGAACCCGCCTGCCCGCCCGCGGCCGCGATCGCCCGCACCGCGCAGGTCCCGCCCAGGCCGTTTTCCCCCACCGCCCCGGGGTACCCCCACGCCCCGCCGCACAAGATGCCGCAGCAGCGCCGGCACGGGACAATCGGGACGACGAGTGGGAGGAGTGGCCATGGGCGTACGCACCTGGATCGACTCCTGGCCGGTCTACCGCCAGCTCACCGGGACGGACCCGCTGGGCCGGGGTGCCGCCGCGAAGAGCGGACCCAGTGAACGGCTCACGCCCCGGGTGGCCTCGGCCGACCGGGTGGTGAAGTCCGTCTGCCCGTACTGCGCGGTGGGCTGCGGCCAGAACGTGTACGTCCAGGAGGGGAAGGTCACCCAGATCGAGGGCGACCCGGACTCCCCCGTCTCCCGCGGCCGACTGTGTCCCAAGGGCTCGGCGAGCCTCCAGCTGACGACCGGTGGCGCCCGCGAGCACCAGGTGCTCTACCGGCGCCCGCACGGAACCGGATGGGAGCGCCTCGACCTCGACACCGCGATGGACATGATCGCCGACCGGGTGATCGCGGCCCGCCGGGCGGGCTGGGAGTGGGAGGTCGACCAGACCCGCACCCGGCGCACCATGGGCATCGCGAGCCTCGGCGGGGCCACGCTGGACAACGAGGAGAACTACCTCATCAAGAAGTTGTTCACGGCGCTCGGCGCGATCCAGATCGAGAACCAGGCGCGCGTTTGACACTCCTCCACCGTTCCCGGTCTGGGAACCTCGTTCGGACGCGGCGGCGCGACCACCTTCCAGCAGGACCTCCAGAACGCGGACTGCATCGTCATCGAGGGCTCGAACATGGCCGAGTGCCATCCGGTCGGGTTCCAGTGGGTGATGGAGGCCAAGGCGCGGGGCGCGAAGGTGATCCATGTCGACCCGCGGTTCACCCGCACCAGCGCGCTCGCCGATCTGCATGTGCCGCTGCGCGCGGGCTCGGACATCGCCTTCCTCGGCGCGATCGTCAACTACGTGCTGGAGGAGGAGAAGTACTTCCGCGACTACATCGTGGCGTACACCAACGCGCCGATGATCGTGCGCGAGGACTTCTGTGACACCGAGGACCTGTCCGGCGTCTTCTCCGGCCTGAACAGCGAGACCCGCTCGTACGACAACTCCAGCTGGCAGTACGAGGGTACGGAGACGCAGGCGGCCTCCGGCGAGCGCGACCGGGAGTACGACGAGCGTACCGGGGGCGGCAGTTCGGTGACCGAGGCGGCGCGCGGCGAGGCGCACGGCGCGGGCGGTGCGGTGATCGGCGAGGGCGAGCCGGAGCGGGACGAGACGCTGACGCATCCGCGCTGTGTCTTCCAGGTGCTCAAGCGGCACTTCGCCCGCTACACACCGGAGATGGTGGAGCAGGTGTGCGGGGTGCCGCCGGAGCTGTTCTTGCAGGTGTGCGAGCTGGTCACGGAGAACTCCGGGCGGGAGCGTACGACGGCCTTCGCCTACGCGGTGGGCTGGACCCAGCACACCGTGGGCGTGCAGTACATCCGCACGGCCTGCATCCTCCAGCTGCTCCTCGGCAACATCGGCCGGCCGGGCGGCGGCATCCTCGCGCTGCGCGGGCACGCCTCCATCCAGGGCTCGACGGACATCCCGACGCTGTTCAACCTGCTGCCGGGCTACATCCCGATGCCGCACGCGCACCAGAACCAGGACCTGGCCGCGTTCGTGGCGGCGGAGGCGGCGCACAAGGGCTACTGGGGCAACATGCGCGCGTACCTGGTGAGCCTGCTCAAGGCGTACTGGGGCGACCACGCGACCGAGGAGAACGACTTCTGCTTCGACTACCTGCCGCGGCTGACCGGTTCGCACTCGACGTACGAGACGACGATGGCGCAGCTGGAGGGCGTCTGCAAGGGCTACTTCCTGATGGGCGAGAACCCGGCCGTCGGCAATGCCAACACCAAGCTGATGCGGCTCGGCATGGCCAATCTGGACTGGCTGGTGGTACGCGACTTCTCGCTGATCGAGTCGGCGACCTGGTGGAAGGACGGCCCGGAGATCGAGACCGGGGAGCTGCGCACGGAGGACATCGCTACCGAGGTGTTCTTCCTGCCGGCCGCCGCGCACACCGAGAAGGACGGCAGTTTCACCAACACCCAGCGGCTGCTGCAATGGCACCACCAGGCGGTCGAGCCGCCCGGCGAGGCGCGCAGCGACCTGTGGTTCACCTTCCATCTGGGGCGGATCATCCGGGAGAAGCTCGCCGGGTCGGCCGACGAGATGGACCGGCCGGTGCTGGAGCTCGCCTGGGACTATCCGACGAAGGGCCCGCTCGTCGAGCCGGACGCGGAGGCGGTGCTCGCCGAGATCAACGGCCATGACGCGGCGGGCGAACCGCTCTCCTCGTACGAGCAGTTGAAGCCCGACGGCTCGACCACCTGCGGCTGCTGGATCTACTGCGGGGTGCGCGCCGACGGCGTCAACCAGGCCGCGCGCCGCAAGCCCGGCGGGGAGCAGGACTGGGTGGCCGCCGAGTGGGCCTGGGCGTGGCCCGCCAACCGCCGGGTGCTGTACAACCGTGCCTCCGCCGACCCCGAGGGCAGGCCCTGGAGCGAGCGCAAGGCGCTGGTGTGGTGGGACGCGGACAAGGGCGAGTGGTCCGGGCACGACGTCCCCGACTTCACGAAGGACAAGGCGCCGGGCTACGAGCCGGACCGGGACGCCACCGGTCCCGCGGCGCTGTCCGGCCGGGACCCGTTCATCATGCAGGCCGACGGCAAGGCGTGGCTGTATGTGCCGTCCGGGCTCACGGACGGTCCGCTGCCCGTGCACTACGAGCCGCAGGACTCGCCGTTCCCGAACCTGCTCCACGACCAGCAGCGCAATCCCGTACGGCAGTTGCTGCCCACGCTGCCCGACAACCGCTACCAGCCGAGCGGTGACGAGCGCGGCTCCGAGGTCTACCCGTACGTGGCGACCACCTACCGGCTCACCGAGCACCACACGGCGGGCGGCATGTCCCGCTGGCAGCCCTATCTGGCCGAGCTCCAGCCGGAGTTCTTCTGCGAGGTCTCCCCGGAACTGGCCACCGAGCGGGGTCTGGAGCACACCGGCTGGGCGACGATCGTCAGCGCCCGCGCGGTGATCGAGGCACGGGTGCTGGTCACCGACCGGATGGCCCCGCTGACCGTGCACGGCCGCCGGCTGCACCAGGTGGGCCTGCCCTACCACTGGGGCTCCAACGGCTACACCACCGGCGACGCGGCCAACGAGCTGCTGCATCTGTCCCTGGACCCCAACACCCATATCCAGGAGGCCAAGGCGATCGCGGTGGACATCCGGCCGGGGCGCCGGCCGCGGGGTCCCGCGGCCGCGGAGCTGGTGCGGGCCTACCGGGCGCGGGCGGGCATCGACGCGCACACCGGTACCGAGCCGTAAGTCCCGTGTGCCGGTGGGTCATTCGAGGACGATGGTGTGGGAGCCGTCGTACGGCACCAGCTCCCCCACCACCGGCGCGCCCGGCACCTCCCCGGCGACCAGCAGTCCGCCGGAGGTCTGGGCGTCGGCCAGCAGCAGCCGGGTGTCGGCGTCGGTGGTGCCGAACCCGGTCCAGGGGGCGACCCATTCGAGGTTGCGCTGGGTACCGCCGCTGACGAAGCCGTCCCGTACGGCCTCGCGGGCGCCGTCCAGGTAGGGTACGGCCGCGGTGTCGAGCACGGCGGTCACCCCGGACGCCTTGGCCAGCTTGTGCAGATGGCCGAGGAGCCCGAACCCGGTGACATCGGTGGCGCAGCTCGCCCCGGCGGCGAGCGCGGCCTCGGCCGCGTCCCGGTTGAGGGCGGTCATGGTGGCGACGGCCTGTGCGAAGCGTTCGCCGGTGACCTTGTGCCGGTTGTTGAGCACGCCGAGGCCGAGCGGCTTGGTCAGGGACAGCGGCAGTCCGGGGCGCCCGGTGTCGTTGCGCAGCAGCCGCCCGGGGTCGGCGACGCCGGTGACGGCCATGCCGTACTTCGGTTCCGGGTCGTCGACGCTGTGGCCGCCGCCGACATGGCAGCCCGCCTCGGTGGCGATGTCCAGGCCGCCGCGCAGCACCTCGCGGGCCAGTTCGAAGGGGAGCCGGTCGCGCGGCCAGGCCAGCAGATTGACGGCGAGCACCGGGCGGCCGCCCATGGCGTACACATCGGACAGCGCGTTGGCGGCGGCGATGCGCCCCCAGTCGTAGGGGTCGTCCACCACCGGGGTGAAGAAGTCGGCCGTGCACACCACGGCCGTGCCCGGCTGTCCTGGCAGGGTGACGACGGCCGCGTCGTCGCCGGTGGCGAGGCCGACCAGCAGCGGGGTGTCGCCCCCGGCGAGCTGAGGCTCGGACAGCCCGCTGACCACTTCCTCCAGCTCACCGGGCGGGATCTTGCAGGCGCAGCCGCCGCCATGGGCGAACTGCGTGAGTCGGACGGTCGCTTGGCGGGTCGGTGTCATCGCGGTCTCCTCGGGCACTAGCCTGGCGAGCGGTGGAGGCGTGTGGGTGCCTGGTGGCCCTCCCGGTCTTCAAAACCGAGGTGCCCGAGGATCTCGGGCAGGCAGGTTCGATTCCTGTCCGCCTCCGCTCCCCGGCCCGCTGCGGCAGCGTCTGCGCTGGTCGTCGACGCGTTCCGTGTGTCCCTCGGCGTCCAGGAACTCCAGCAGCGGTACGGCCACCCGGCGGGTGGTGTCCAGGGCGCGCCGGGCCTCGCTGAGGGTGAAGGGCTGGGGCAGGGCGCGCAGTACGGCGGCGGCCTCGGCGTCGGCGCCGGGCAGCAGCACGATCCCGTCGGCGATCCGCAGCAGCGCCCCGGCGCCGACGGCGGCGGCCAACGTCCGGCGGTCCAGGCCCAGTTCGGCGAGCCGCCCGGCCTCGGGCGCGCGGAACGGCGTCCGGTCCAGGTCCCGGCGTACGGCGTCCACGGCCGGAGGGAGGGCGGGGCGGGAGTTGTCCGACGCGAACAACCTGCCCTGATCGGCGCGGAGTCGGGAGGCGGTCTCGGCCAGCGCGTCGACGAGGGCGCGGTCGGGCAGGGCGAGCAGGCGGCGGGCGGCCTCGGCGGGCAGGCCGGGGTCCAACGGGTGGGCGCGGGCGTGCCGTTCGACCTCGGTGGTGAGCCGGTCGCGCAGTGCGGCCCAGTGCGCCGGATCGGCCAGCCAGTCGCCGGTGACGGGGTCGGCGGGGGCCGGGACGCCCATGGCGGTGAGGTCGGCGCGGCGGATCAGTTTCCGGCGGCGGAGTTCGGCGGCCGGGTCGGGTCGGCCGGTCAGGGCGGCGAGTTCGGCGGCGCGGGTCCGGGCGGCGCCGCGCCGGGTCAGCCGGGGCGGTCGTACGTCGAGGACGGTGACCCCCCGGGGTGGCCGGCCGCCGCCCGGCGCGCGCAGCACCGCGCGGTCGCCGATCCGCAGGGGCAGGGGGCGGGCGAGGGTGAGCCGGGCGGTGTCGGTGCCGAGCGGGCGGACAGTGACGGGCACGGCGGCGGTCCCGAGGTGCAGGGTGACCTGGCGGGGCAGTCCGGCCACCGGCTCGCCGTCGATCCGCGCGTCGAGCACCCCGGTGGCCCGCCAGCGGCCGGGGCTCAGCAGCACCTGGCCCCGGCGCAGTGCGGTGTCCCCCGGCCCGTGCACATTGACCGCGACGCGGGCCACCCCACTGACGGCCTCCCGGTCCTCGTGCAGGCTCTGCAGCCCGCGCACCCGCAGCACCGCCGGGCCGTCCCCGGTGACCAGCCGGTCGCCGACGCGCAGGGTGCCCGCGCCGAGCGTGCCGGTCACCACGGTGCCATGACCGCGGACGGTGAACGCCCGGTCCAGCCACAGGCGTACGTCGGCGTCCGGATCGGGATCGGGCAACTCCCCAGCCAACCCGGCGAGTTCGACTCGCAGTTCGTCGAGTCCCGTGCCGGTGAGGGCGCTCACCGCGACCGATGCCACCTTGCCGAGGGAGGTGTCCCCCAGCCGTGCCACGGCGTCGGCGCGCACCGGTTCGGGGTCGGCGAGGTCGCTCCGGGTCACCGCGAGGACGGCGTGCCGGACGCCGAGCGCGTCGAGGACGGCGAGGTGCTCCCCCGACTGGGGCTGCCAGCCCTGGTCGGCGGCGACCACGAACAGCACGGCGGGCACCGGCCCGACCCCGGCGAGCATGGTCGGCACGAACCGCTCGTGGCCGGGCACGTCCACGAAGGCCAGGTGGTCGCCGAGCGCGTCGAGCCGGGTCCACACGAAGCCGAGATCGAGGGTGAGACCTCGGCGACGTTCCTCCTCGTACCGGTCGGGTTCCATTCCGGTGAGTGCCCGGACCAGGGCGGACTTGCCGTGGTCGACATGCCCGGCGGTCGCGAGGACCCGCATCAGGTCCGTCCCTTCCCGGCGGCCCGATCGTCGCTCGTGCGCACCGCGCGTACGGCTCCCGCGAGCCGTTCGTCGTCGGCCGGGGGCACGGAGCGCAGGTCCAGCAGACAGCGCCCGGCCTCCAGGCGTCCGACGACCGGGGTACGGCCGGTGCGCAGCGCGGCGGCGTACGGCTCGGGCAGGGAGAGCGCGGCGCTGGGCAGAGCGACCCCTGGTGCCCCTCCCCCGCCGACCGTGGCGGTGCTTCCGACGGCGCGGGCGTCGATCCCGTGGGCGCCCAGCTCGGCGGCGAGCCGGTCGGCGCGGGCCCTGAGGGCGACCGGGTCGGCGGTCAGGGCGTGGGCGGTGGGGGTGGGCGGTCCGGTGAGGGTGGCCTCCAGGGCGGCCAGGGTCAGCTTGTCGACGCGCAGGGCGCGGGCCAGCGGATGCCGGGCCAGGGCGCGCACCAGGTCGCCGTCGCCGAGCAGCAGCCCGCACTGGGGGCCGCCGAGCAGCTTGTCGCCGCTCGCGGTGACCAGGGCGG
The DNA here is from genome assembly GCF_040684035.1 of Streptomyces sp. NPDC093018. NCBI lineage: Bacteria > Bacillati > Actinomycetota > Actinomycetes > Kitasatosporales > Streptomycetaceae > Streptomyces > Streptomyces sp. NPDC093018. The sequence continues at coordinate 631,840 of NZ_JBFBFF010000001.1, read as the reverse complement.
CGCCCGCGCGCAGCTGGGTGTCGGCGTCGGGTTCCTCGGGCAGGCCCGGGTGCGGGGCGAGCAGTCCGGAGCCGATGTCCACGACGACCGGGACGCCCAGCGAGGCGAGTTCCCCGGCCTGGGCCGCACGGGTGAAGCCGGTGACGCGGAAGTTGGACGGGTGCACCTTGAGCACGAACCCGGTCTGCGGGCCGATCACCTCGGCGTAGTCGGCGGCGGTCGTACGGTTCGTGGTGCCCACCTCGCGCAGCCGTGCGCCGGTGGAGACGAGCAGGTCGGGCAGCCGGAAGCCGTCACCGATCTCCACCATCTCGCCCCGGCTGACGACGATCTCCTTGCCGGCCGCGAGCGCGGTGGCGGCGAGGACGAGGGCGGCGGCGCCGTTGTTGACGACATGGGCGTCACCGGCGGCGGGCACGTGGGCGCGCAGGGCGGCGAGGGCGGAGCGGCCCCGGCGGGCCCGGGTGCCGGTCGCCAGGTCGAGTTCCACGTCGGTGGGTCCCGCGGCCTCGGTCACGGCCCGCCGGGCGGCGTCCGACAGGGGGGCGCGGCCGAGGTTGGTGTGGAGCAGCACCCCGGTGGCGTTGAGCACCGGGCGCAGTCCGCTCGCGGTGTCGGGGAGCAGGCCCCAGGCCGCTTCCGGCACCTGCTCGGGCGCGAGCTCCCCGTCCCTGGCCCGCTGCTGTGCCTTCCGTACGGCCCCTTTGACGACCGCGGTCCCGAGCCGGTCCACGGCCTCGGCCAATCGGGGGTCGCGCAGCAGCTCGTCGGTACGAGGGACACGGCGGCGGGGATCGGGAGCGCCGGGACTTCGGTCCGCGGGAGGCGTCGTGGCCGCCGTATCGGCCGCGCGCGCACCGGTCGTACCGTCCGCCGGGACCGCCTCATGTCCCGCATCGGCGGCGCCGTCCTCCGTGCCCGCCGCTCGCGCGGTCACCCGCTGTTCCATCGCGCCCTTGCCGCCCTTCCCTCCGGTCCGGTCCGCGCCGCCCCTGGCGGGGTCCGTCCATCGTCCCCCAGTGCCCTGGGGCGGCCGTCCGACACGCCGGGAGGGACGTTGCGGCGGCCGGGGCGGGGGTACTCGGCGCCGTATGAACGCACGTGATGACCAGCGTCAGAGCCGACAGGAACAGCGGGACGCGAACCGTCGCAACGAGACGGAGCGCCGTCACGCCGCCGAGTCGTCCGGCAACTCGCCGACGCCCACACCCACGCCCCGCGACATCGCCGAACGCAGCTCCAGGAGCAGGGGCTCCGAGGAACGGGGCGGCGACCAGGAGCCGCATCGGCCGCACTGAGGAGACCACCGAAGACAGCAAGGAAGGGCGGCACGCCTCACGGGCCCGGCGACGACCGGCCCCCGGTGTCGTCGCTGTCCCCGGTCCCGTCGGCGTCGGTGTCCGTCTGGGGCCGGGGCAGCGGAACATCGCCGGCGGTCAGGTGTTCGAGGATCTCGACCAGTTCCTGGCATGCCCGCTCCACCGAGCGGCGCGTGTTGCGCTGCTCGGTGATCAGGGCGGACATCAGGAGCGCGGTGAGCGCCATCGTCCCGTTGAACGCCTGGAGCTTGGCCATGATCTCGACCGGGCTCAGCCCCTGGAACGCGCCGCTGCCGTCCGTGGCGGCGATGGTGGCCATCACGGAGGTGAACAGCGCGCACAGCACGGCACCCGCGAGCTGGAAGCGCAGCGCGGCCCAGATGATCAGCGGGTAGACCAGGAAGAGCAGGCTGAGCGAGCTGTAGGCGGCCAGCGGGACGAGCACGCAGGTGATGACGGTGAGCGCGGTCGCCTCCCGCCATCGGCCCAGGGGCAGCGGCCGCCGGATCCGGTGCAGCATCAGCAGCAGCGGGGTGACCAGCAGGACCCCCATCGCATCGCCGACCCACCAGGCGAGCCACACCGGCCAGAAGTCGTGTGCGGCCAGCTTGTCCGTGAGCACGAGCATTCCGACGCCGACGGTGGCGCTGATCGTCATGGCGGCAAGGGCGCCGAGGAACACCAGGGCGAGGCCGTCCCGGAAGCGGCTGAGGTCGGGGCGGAAGCGCGCCCAGTGCAGCAGGATCGCCGCGCAGACGGGGGCGGCGGTGTTGCCGAAGAGGATGCCGACCAGATCGGGGCCGGGCGGTGAGATGGTCAGGATGAGGGCGAGGGCGCCGAGGGTGATGCCGGGCCAGCAGCCGATGCCGAAGATCAGCAGGGCGGCGACCGAGACGCCGGTCGGCGGGTAGATCGGGGTGAAGACGGCGTTCCCCACGGACAGCTCGCGCAGCAGGCCGAGCCGGGCGGACCCGTAGTAGAGGGCCGCGACGGCGAGCACCTGGACGACATAGCCGCCCGGCCGGCGCAGTTCCGCGATACCCACCACAGCAGCCATCTCACACCGCCCGGCGCGGCTCGGCGAGGCGAGAGCCGCCGGGGTCCGGCCCTCTGGCCGAACCGGGGGACGCTACGGCCGTGCGGGCCCGTCGAGGCCGACGACGAGTACGGCGGCGTCGTCCTCGTGTCCGACGCTCTCGGCGCCCTTGATCACGGCGGCGGCCAGGGCATGGCTCTCCAGACCCGCGACGGCGGCGATGCCCGCGAGCCGTGTCACCTGCTCCAGGCCGTCCTCCACGGCCAGCGAGGGCCCCTCCACCACACCGTCGGTGAGCAGCACGAACAGTCCGCCGGTGGTCAGCCGGTGCCGGGTCACCGGGTAGTCGACGCCCCGCTGGATGCCGAGCGGCGGGCCGCCCTCGTCGTCGACGACGCCGGACTTGCCGTCCGCCGTGGCCCAGACGAAGGGGATGTGGCCGGCGCGGGCGCTCTCCATCGCGCCGGTCGCGGGGTCGAGGCGCATGAAGGTGCAGGTGGCGAAGAGTTCGCTGCCGAGGGAGAGGAGCAGGTCATTGGTGCGGGCGAGCAGTTCGCCGGGCTCGCCGGTGGCGAAGGCGAGGGCGCGCAGTCCGGCGCGGACCTGGCCCATGAAGGCGGCGGCCTCGATGTTGTGCCCCTGTACGTCCCCGATGGCAAGCCCGATCCGGCCGTCGGGCAGCGGGAAGGCGTCGTACCAGTCGCCGCCCACGTTCAGGCCGTAGCAGGCGGGCGCGTAGCGGACCGCCAGATGCAGTCCGGGGGCGGTGGGCAGGTCCCGGGGCAGCATGCCGCGTTGCAGGGCGATGGCCAGCTCGACCTGGGTGCGCTGGAGTTCCGCGCGCTCGCGCGCCTGCGCGGTGAGCGAACCGAGTCTGGCCAGCAGTTCGTCGCCGTCGTCGGTGGAGCGCTTGCGGGGCATCGGTTCACTTCCGGCGGTGGGTGCCCTCGGAGACGGCCGCCTCGGCGGAGCACGGCTGTCTGAATCATTGGCAAACGCCTAGATTTTACCTAAATTGACCGAACTCGGCGCGGCCCGCCGGGCGGGCCGCTCAGCCGGTGTCCGCGTCGGTTCAGCCCGCGTCGGAGTCGATCCCGGTGATCACGGCGGGCCCCAGCGGCGCGCTGCGTTCGTCCAGGCCCGCGCCGCGCAGCGCCGAGTCCGCGAGCCTGCGGGCCGCCTCCTCGGCGTGCGGACCGGTGTCGGCCTCGACGGTCAGGCGGAGGGTGAACGTGTTGTCGTCGTTGACATTGAGTACATCCAGGTCCTCGCTGCTGCCCATCCGGGTGCCGTGCGGGTCCACGGGGCGCAGCGCCCGGGTCAGCCGGGTCCGGGTGTCCGCGCCGACCCCGGCGGTGAAGGTGCCGGGGACGCTGATCAGGTAGGTCGTCATGACGGTCCTTTCCTCGGGCGTCCCCTCGACTACCCCGTTTCCCGGCCTTCGCACGGGGCGCCCCGGGCGATCGGCTTCTTACGGACTCCTCACCGGGGTCGAGCGCTCACAGCGGGGAGTGGGCCACCGCCAGGACGTAGGCGCCGAAGAACAGGGACACCAGGGTGAGCGCGCCGTAGACGAGGACCGCCTGGCCGGGCCGCCCCCGCCAGGTCCGGGCGAGGGCTCGGGCCATGGGGATGAGCAGGGGGAAGGCCGGGAGCAGGAAGCGGGGCTTGGAGGAGAAGGATCCCGAGCCGCCGAGCACCAGCAGGATCAGTACCCCGGAGAAGACGACCAGGACCAGCGGGGGACGCTCCAGGCACAGCAGCGCGAACAGCAGCACCCCGGTGGCCACGACCAGCAGCGCGACCGTGTAGACGACGCCGCCGCCGTGCAGCAGCAGCGCCTTGACGAAGCGGGCGGCCCCGACGCCGAAGTCGAAGCGGGAGTCCCAGGCGCTCTGCACCTTGAAGTAGCCGCCGAACAGATTGCCGACCTGGGTGCCGACCCACAGCACATAGCCGAGGAAGCCCAGCGGGGCGAGGACGGCACCGGCCCACAGCCGCCAGGAGACCCGGCCGCGCCCCCGCCACGCCTCGCAGGCGGCCGCGAGGGCGACGGCACCGGCCACCGCGAAGCCGCTGGGCCGGGCGAGGCCCGCGAGGGCGGCCAGCGTCCCGGCCCACAGCCAGCGGCCCTTGAGCACGCAGTACAGGGACCAGATGGCGAGGGCGGCGAACAGCGACTCGGTGTAGGCGATGGTCAGCTCGACGGCGTGCGGCATGACCGCCCACAGGCCGACCAGCGCGGTGGCCACGCCCCGGCCGTACAGCAGATGTCCGATGACGTAGACGCCGTACGCGGCCACGCCCGCCGCGAGCCAGGCGATGAGCAGCGCGGCCTGGCCCGGGGTGAGCGGCAGCACGGTGGTGAGCGCTCGGATGAGCGCCGGGTAGAGGGGGAAGAACGCCCAGTCGGTCTGGACGGCACCCTGCGGGGTGATCCACATCTTGTGGCCGTAACCCTGGGCGGCGATGTGCAGGTACCAGCGGGAGTCCCAGGAGTGGGCGAGGGTCCGGACGAGCGGATGGCCGCGCAGGGCGTTGGTCAGGATCACCGCGAGTATCCCGGCGAGCCGGACGCCCGCGAACAACGCGAGGGCCGGTACCGCCCCTTCGGGGATCCCGCGGCGGACGATCCGGGGCAGATCGAAGCGGCCTGCGGGGCGGGACGGGGCGGCCGGTTCGGGCCGGGGAACGGAGGAGGTGCTCACGCTGTTGACCTTGGGCACGCCGGGTAAGACGTGCAATCCACGACTCGGGTTTCTTACGTACTTCCACCCTGAATCAGGAATTGGTCAAGAAATGGGTGTAAGTCCCTTACGGTGCCTTACCCGACGGGTCGAACCCCTCTTCGATCATTCCCTTCCGGGCACCCCCTGCGGACCCCCCTGCGGCCCCCTCGAAGGACCCACGTAGGGTGTGGTTATCATATGAGCGCTGCCTAGCTCGAAAGATGGACCGGACCTGTGACTGTCAACGACGACTCGTTCACCAACTGGAAGAACCGCGAGGAGATCGCGGAGTCCATGATCCCGCTCATCGGGAAGCTGCACCGCGAGCAGGACGTGACCGTCCTGCTGCACAGCCGCTCCCTGGTGAACAAGTCGGTGGTCAGCATCCTCAAGACGCACCGCTTCGCCCGGCAGATCGCCGGCCAGGAGCTGTCCGTCACCGAGACGATGCCCTTCCTGAAGGCCCTCACCGCCCTGGACCTCGGCCCCTCCCAGATCGACCTGGGCATGCTCGCCACCCTCTACCAGGCCGACGAACGCGGCCTGAGCGTCGAGGAGTTCACCGCCGAGGCGGTCGCCGGTGCCACCGGCGCCAACAAGATCGACCGGCGTGAGCCGCGCGATGTCGTGCTGTACGGCTTCGGCCGCATCGGCCGTCTCGTGGCCCGTCTGCTGATCGAGAAGGCCGGCTCCGGCAACGGTCTGCGCCTGCGGGCCATCGTGGTGCGCGGCGGCGGCGCCCAGGACATCGTCAAGCGCGCCTCGCTGCTGCGGCGCGACTCGATCCACGGCCAGTTCCAGGGCACCATCACGGTGGACGAGGAGAACAGCACGATCATCGCCAACGGCAATGCCGTCAAGGTGATCTACGCCGACGACCCGTCGCAGGTGGACTACACCGAGTACGGCATCCGCGACGCCATCCTCATCGACAACACCGGCAAGTGGCGTGACCGCGCGGGCCTTTCCGAGCACCTGCGCCCCGGCATCGAGAAGGTCGTACTGACCGCGCCGGGCAAGGGCGACGTCCCGAACATCGTGCACGGCGTCAACCACGACACCATCAAGCCGGACGAGCAGATCCTGTCCTGCGCCTCCTGCACCACCAACGCGATCGTCCCGCCGCTGAAGGCCATGGACGACGAGTACGGCGTGCTGCGCGGCCATGTGGAGACGGTCCACTCGTTCACCAACGACCAGAACCTGCTGGACAATTATCACAAGGCCGAGCGCCGCGGCCGGTCCGCGCCGCTGAACATGGTGATCACCGAGACCGGTGCCGCCTCGGCCGTGGCGAAGGCGCTGCCCGACCTCAAGGCGCCGATCTCCGGCAGCTCGATCCGCGTCCCGGTGCCGGACGTCTCGATCGCGATCCTCAACCTCCAGCTGGCCCGTGAGACCACCCGCGAGGAGGTCCACGACTACCTGCGCGACGTCTCGCTGACCTCGCCGCTCAAGCGCCAGATCGACTTCACCACGGCGCCCGACGCGGTCTCCAGCGACTTCATCGGCTCGCGCCACGCCTCGATCGTGGACGCCGGCGCGCTGAAGGTCGACGGCGACAACGCGATCCTCTACCTCTGGTACGACAACGAGTTCGGCTACTCGTGCCAGGTCGTCCGGGTCGTGCAGTACGTGTCGGGCGTGGAGTACCCGACGTACCCGGCGACGGCGGTCTGACGCCCCAGCCCCTGGCGCCCTCGCGGCCGCCGACCGGAGCCTTCCGGTCGGCGGCCGTTCGCGTTCCCGGGCGTCCCACACGAGCCTTAATCACCCAGCAGTTTGCCTAAAGGCTTTAGGAAGTCGCATAATCCTTATCGGCAAGAGGGAGGAAGCTGATGGTGCGTGCGGGACTGACCACCGAGCGGCTGGTCCGCGCGGGCGCGGAGCTGGCCGACGAGGTGGGCTTTGAACAGGTGACGGTGTCGGCGCTGGCCCGGCGGTTCGACGTCAAGGTCGCGAGCCTGTACTCGCATCTGAAGAACTCCCAGGACCTCAAGACGCGGATCGCGCTGCTCGCCCTCGCGGAACTGGCCGACCGCGCCGCCGAGGCGCTCGCCGGACGCTCCGGCAAGGACGCGCTCGGCGCCTTCGCGGACGTCTACCGCGACTACGCCCTCGCCCACCCCGGCCGCTACACGGCGGCCCGGTACCCGCTGGACCCCGAGACCGCCGCCGCGAGCGCGGGCCCCCGGCACGCCCAGCTGACCCGGGCGATCCTGCGCGGCTACGACCTGCCCGAACCCGACCAGACCCACGCGGTACGCCTCCTGGGCAGCGTCTTCCACGGCTACGTCAGCCTGGAGACGGCCGGCGGATTCGCGCACAGCGCCCCCGACTCCCAGGAGTCCTGGACGCGGATCGTGGACGCCCTGGACTCCCTGCTGCGCAACTGGCCCACCCGCTGAGCCGACGTCCGCGTACGAACGCCGAGCCGACGTCTCCATACGAAACACAGGCCGCCATCATGCACACCACCGCTCTCACCGCCGACCTCCTGCGCGGCGCCCTCGACCTCGAACGCACCGAGCGGGGACTGCTGCCGCACCGGCTGCCCGCCCGGGCCCGCGCCCAGTGCGCCGACCCGCAGCTCGCCCTGGCCGAGTCCCAGCCCGCCGGTGTACGGCTGGTGTTCCGCACCCGGGCCACCACCGTCGAGCTGGACACCCTGCCGACCAAGCGGGTCTACACCGGCGTTCCGCCGCGCCCCGACGGGGTGTACGACCTGCTGGTGGACGGACGCCCGGCGGGCAGCGCGACCGCGGCCGGGGGCGACGTGCTCACCATCGACATGGCCACGGGGAGCACGCGGTACACGCCGGGTCCGGTCGCCACCGTACGGTTCACCGGGCTGCCGGACACGGCCAAGGACGTGGAGATCTGGCTGCCGCACAACGAGCGGACCGAGCTGGTCGCGCTGCGCACCGACGCCCCGGTGACGGCCGTACCGGACCGGGGCCGCACGGTGTGGCTGCACCACGGCAGTTCGATCAGCCACGGTTCCGACGCCGCGAGCCCCACCACCACATGGCCGGCGCTGGCCGCCGCGCTCGGCGGGGTCGAGCTGATCAATCTGGGCCTCGGCGGCAGCGCGCTGCTCGACCCGTTCACCGCCCGCGCGCTGCGGGACACCCCGGCCGATCTGATCAGCCTCAAGCTCGGCATCAACGTCGTGAACGGCGACCTGATGCGGCTGCGCGCCTTCGGGCCCGCGGTGCACGGCTTCCTGGACACCATCCGCGAGGGGCATCCGGACACCCCGCTGCTCGTCGTCTCCCCGGTGCTGTGCCCGATGCACGAGGACACGCCAGGGCCCACTTCCTGGGACCTCACCGCGCTGGCCGAGGGCCGGCTCGCCTTCCGGGCCTCCGGCGACCCCGCGGAGACGGCGGCGGGCAAGCTCACGCTGGGCGTCGTCCGGGCGGAGCTGGCGCGGATCGTGCGCGAGCGGTCGGCCGAGGACGACCGGCTGTTCCACCTCGACGGCCGCGAGCTGTACGGCGAGGCCGACTTCGCGGAGCTTCCGCTGCCGGACGGTCTGCACCCGGACGCCGCCGCGCATCGCAGGATCGGCGAGCGGTTCGCGACGGTGGCCTTCGGCGGGGGCGGCGCGTTCTCGTCCCGGCGCTGACGGGGGCTGCGCCGCTGAGCTGCGGTGCGTGAGCGCCTGCGGCTACGCCGTGGCCGATCGCGCAGTTCCCCGCGCCCCCAGGGAACTGCCGGACCGTCGGCTCGGAAGTTCCGTCGGCCACGATCCGTCGATACGCGCGGGCACGTCGTGGCCAGTCGCGCAGTTCCCCGCGCCCCTGGGGAACTGCCCGGCCGTCAGCTGCGAAGTCCCGTCGGCCACGATTCGTCGACACCTGCGGGCACGCCGTGGCCGATCGCGCAGTTCCCCGCGCCCCCAGGGAACTGCCCGGCCGTCGGCTGGGAAGTTCCGTCGGCACCTGTAGGCCGGCGCGAGGGCAGAGACGGCGGGCATGGGGGCGGTGGGAGGATGGCGGCATGGTGATGAATCAGCCGTGGACCGGCCTTCACGGGGATCTGGCGGCAGTGAAGGCGTCGGTGTACGACCCGGGCGGTTTCGTCTGCTCGCTGCCCGTGCCCGAGCCGGAGAGCGCCGAGTACGCGGCTTGCGCGTTCACGCTCGACGACCGCTCGGTCCGGTTCCGGGTGGCCAAGACCACCCCGACGAAGGTGGGCCAGTTCGTCACCGTGTGGCAGCGGTCCGAAGAGGGGCCGATCCGGCCCTTCGACGCCGACGACGGAGTGGACCTCTTCGTCATCAGCAGCCGCGACGACGACGGCTTTGGACAGTTCGTGTTCCCGCGCGAGGTGCTGTGCCGGCGCGGCATCGTCTCCCGCGACGGCTCCGGCGGGAAGCGCGGATTCCGCGTCTACCCGCCCTGGGTGACCACGGCCGGCCGGCAGGCCCGCAGCACCCAGGCATGGCAGGTGAACCACTTCCTCGACCTCGGCCAGGACGACCTCGCCGACCTGGCTCTCGCCCGCGCCCTCTACCACCCCTAGGTGCCTTCCGGGCCGTCGGCCGCGACGTTCCGTGCGGGTCACACGAGATGGGCGAAGACCACCAGGTTGTCGGTGTAGTCCTTGGCCGTGTGGTCGTAGTCGCCCGCGCAGGTGATGAGCCGGGCCTCGGGGCGGGACGCGTCGGCGTAGACGCGGTCGCTCGGGAAGTCGTCCTTCGCGAAGGTCTCGGCGCTGTCGACCACGAAGTCCGCGGTCCGTCCGTCGGCGCGCTCCACGGAGAACCGGTCGCCGGTGTCCAGTTGGTCGAGGTTGACGAAGACGGCCGCGGAGACCTTGGTGTCCACATGTCCGGCGATGATGGCGGTGCCCTTCTCACCGGGCGCCGCCCCCTTGGCGTACCAGCCGACGAGATTGGTGTTCGCCGCGGGCGGCGGCTGGAGCTGTCCCGCGGGGTCGAGGGTCAGCTGGGTGAAGGGGGCGTCGACGCCGATCTTCGGGATGACCAGCCGGGTCGGCTCCGACCGGGGCAGCCCTGGGCCCGCCGGGGACCGCCCGGTGGAGCTGGCCCCGGAGGCCGGGGTCGCCCGCGGCGCCGGGAACGATCCGTGATGCCCCCCGAACATGCTGACGGCGAGGAAGAGGATCGCCACCCCCCAGAGCACCAGCCGCCCGCCACGGGCGGCACCTGACGCGTCCGGCTCCGGTTCGGGAGGCTGCGCGGAGGACGGATCCGCTGCCATCGGACATCACCTCACTGGGACACGGCGGTACGGGACGGGTGTCGGCGGCGGGGGTTGCGCCCCCGCGAGGGGCACGCGCCGCCGGCGCTGTCAGCGCGCCGGCGGCGTCCGTGGCCCCGGTCAGGACGCCGGCTGCGCGGCCTTCTTGCGGCGCAGTGCGTACAGGCCGGCCGCGCCCACGCCGAGGACCGCGAGGCCGCCCGTGGTGACACCGGGATCGGCGAGCGCGCCGCCACCGGTGTGCATGCCGCCGCGCGGCTTGCCGCCGCCGCTGTCCGAACCGCCGCCCCAGTCGCTGCCGCTGTCGTCGCCGCCCTTGCCGCGACCGCCGCCACCGCTGTCGTCGTCACCGCCCTTGCCCCGGCCGCCGCTGCCGCCGCCGTCGTCGCTGCCGCCCTTGCCCCCGCCGTCCTCCTTGTAGGACTCGGGGTCGAACCGGATGTCGCCGCTGCTGTCGGTGCGCAGCACGGTGGCGAGCGCTCCGCCACCCGTGTGCATTCCGCCGCGGGGCCGGTCGTGTCCGCGGTCGTTGTCGCCTCCGCTGCCGTTGTCTTGGTCCCGGTCGGAGCCCTTGTCGCGGTCACCGCCGGAGTCACTGCTGTGCGAGGAGTCCCCACGGCCCGAGTCGTGCCCGGCCGGGACCGCGAACGCGGCGCCGGGCGTGGCGAAGGCCAGGGCGGCCGCGGCGGCTGCCGTGGCCAGGAGGGTACGGGCAGAACGCATCGTGTAGTCCTTCCGCCGTGACCGGGCAGCGGACGCCTCATCAGCTGGATGGACCCGGTCTCGACATGAACCACCGTCAGTGAGGCCCCCGGCTCCCACCATCCGAGCCGCCCAGCCGTGTCAACGGCCCACCCGTCTGCCCCAGTGCGCCCGCCCGCGCGCCCCTCGTCCGGTCCAATCCGGGCCCCCGCCGGACCTTGCCGCATTCCGTCGCATTCCGTTGCATCCCGCCACGTCCCGCCGGGAGAAGTTCGTCACCCGCCCTTGTTATGACAGTGGTCATAGCGCAGTCTTGTGCCGGACGGTACGACGGCACACGGCCGAAGTCGGCCGAGGCGGTGGGAGGCGGCAGTGGCGGACGGGATGGCGCGGGCCCTGTGGGAGCGCTACGAACCGGTGCACGACCTCGTGTACTTCGCACCGCAGGCGCACCGCGCCGCGGAGGCGCTCGGGCTGCGCGGCTACTGGATGGGCTACTTCGCGCTGCGGGCCGCCCCGCTCGGCCCGGTCTCCCCCGCCGTCGTGACGAGCAGCTTCTACGTCTTCAACCCCGCCAAGGTGGCCAGGGCGCTGCCGGACGCCTGGGGGTACGCGGCTCCCGCGCGGGTCCTCGCGGCCCGTGAGGAGGCCATGGACGCGGCGATGACCGGGCTGTACGGGCCGGAGGTCACCGGCTCGGCCGAGTTCACCGAGGCCGCCGACCTCGCCTGGGAGGCCGCGGCGGCCGCGGACACCACGGGCCGGGTGCTGGCCGCCGCCAACCAGGCGCTGGAGCGTCCGTCGCGGCCCACGGCCCGGCTGTGGCAGGCGGTGACGACCCTGCGCGAGCACCGGGGCGACGGGCATGTCGCGGTGCTGGTGGGCCAGGGGCTCGGGCCGGTCGAGGCCATGGTGCTCAAGGCGGCCGCCGGCGAGTCGGACGAGGGATTTTTGCGGGAGACCCGCAAGTGGGAGCCGGGCGACTGGACGGCGGCCGGGCAGCGGCTGCGCGAGCGCGGGCTGCTCGCCGAGGACGGCTCGCTCACCGCCTCCGGGGTGGCGGCCCGTGCGGAGGTGGAGGCGCGGACCGACGCGGCGGCCGAGAGCCCCTGGCGCGCCCTCGGCCCGGACCGCACCGCCCGGCTGGCCGCGCTGCTGGATCCGCTGGCCCGCGCGGTGGAGGACTCGGATCTACTGCCGCCCGGCAACCCGGTGGGCCTGCCGCCGCGTTCGACCCCGGTCGGCGACTGACGGTACGGCGGGCGCCTCGTGTGGCCACTTCGCGCACTCACGCCGCCCGGAAGGCGCCGACCCGCGCACAAGGCTCCGCCGAATGGCCGAAAAGCGTCGTATTAACGGTCGAAGTAGCCTCTCCTGACCTGGTGTTGTCGGCCGTACTCTGAAGCCGTGGTCACGCGAGACGAGGATCCTGGACAGGCGGCGGCCCGGCTCACCGGGCGCCGCCCGGTCGATGCGGCGCGGGGGATGTCCGGGTCTCCCGTGGAGGTGCTGCTGGACGACGGCACCCCGGTGATGGTCAAGCACGCCGACGCCCCCGGGGCGGTCCGCGCGGAGGTGGCCGGGCTGGGCTGGCTGGCCGCGGCGGGCGCCGTACGGGTGCCGGCGGTGCTCGGGCACGACGAGCGCTGGATGGTCACCGAGCGGGTGGCGACCGGGAATCCCGATGCGAAGGCGGCACTCCGTTTCGGTCAGGCCCTGGCGGCCCTGCACGCGTCCGGCGCGCCCCGCTTCGGCGCCGCGCCGCCCGGCGGCCCGCGGGACGCGTACATCGGCCTCGCGCCCATGCGCAACGCCGAGGGCACCGAGTGGTCCGGCTGGTACGCCGAGCACCGGGTGCTGCCGTATGTGCGCGGCGCGGTCGAGCGCGGGACGCTGCGAGCGGGCGAGGCGGCGGTGTTCGAGCGGCTCTGCGCGCGACTGCCGGAGCTGGCGGGGCCCGCCGAGCCGCCCGCGCGGCTGCACGGCGACTTGTGGAACGGCAATGTGCTGTGGGGCGCCGACGGCGAGGTGCGGCTCATCGACCCGGCCGCGCACGGCGGACACCGGGAGACCGATCTGGCGATGCTTCAACTCTTCGGCTGCCCCCATCTCGACCGTGTCCTCGCGGGGTACCGGGAGTCGGCGCCGCTCGCCGACGGCTGGCGCGAGCGCGTCGGCGTCCACCAGCTCTTCCCGCTGCTCGTGCACGCGGTGCTGTTCGGACGCGGATACGCGGAGCAGGCACTGTCCGTGGCGCGCGGGGCACTCGCTGTGTGAGCGGGGCGTCCGGCGCCGCGGCGGAACGCACCCGTCCGCGCCATGGTCACGCAGCGTAAGGAAACCAATCACCCGTTCGAATCGTATAAGGACGTGAAAGCCGAACCAGGGAGAGACCATGCAACCGTTCACGCTCAACTACGCGCGCCCGGCTGTGCAGTTGGATGTAACCGTTCCGTACGCGTACGACTCCGGACTGCAGTTGAACGTCCTCCCGGACGGGCGGATCGCCGCGACGGACCACGCGACTCTGCGCGCGCTGGGGACCACGACCTCGACCGCCGGTTCCAAGACGCACTTCGACGACTGAGCCACGGACCCACAGACGATGACCGTGCTCATCCTGACCAGTGAAGAAGACGTGACGGCGGACATGGTGGTCCTCCGCCTCCGCGAGGCCCAGGTGCCCGTCGTCCGGCTCGACCCCGCCGATCTGACCGACGGGGTCGCGCTGTCGGGCGAGTACGCGCACGGCGCCTGCCACGGGCAACTGTCCGTCGGCGGGCGCCTGGTGGACCTGGACGGCCTGCGCTCCATCTGGGTGCGCAGGCCGGGGACGGCGGCCGCGCGCGCCGCCCAGCCGTCCGCCTGGCTGACCGAGGAGTCCGCGCAGGCGCTGTACGGCATGCTCCGCGGTACCGGCGCACGCTGGATGAACCATCCGGACGCCGCCCGCCGCGCCCGGTACAAGCCCTGGCAGCTGCGCCACGCCCAGCGCAGCGGACTGACCGTGCCGGCCACGCTGATCACCACGTTCCCGCAGGCGGCGCGGGAGTTCGCGCAGCGGCATCCGGACCTGGTGGTCAAGCCGGTCTCCGGGGCGCATCCGCAGGAGCCGCCGCGGGCGGTGCCGACCAGCAGGGTCGCGCCGGACGCGGACTTCACGGCGGTGGCCTTCGGGCCGACGCTGCTCCAGCAACGCGTGGTGAAGCAGGCCGACATCCGGCTCACCGCCGTCGGCGACACCCTGCTGGCGGCCCGCAAGCCGGTGGATCCGGACGCCCATCCCGACGACGTGGACGTCCGGTTCGCCCCGTCCGTGTCGCCGTGGCTGCCGGTGGCGGTGCCCACGTGGGTGGCCGAGGGGGTGCTGCGCTATCTCCGGGGAGCTGAACTGGCGTACGGTGCCTTCGACTTCGCGGAGGACGCGGACGGCCTCTGGTGGTTCCTGGAGTGCAACCAGTCCGGCCAGTTCGGGTTCGTGGAGATGGACACCGGGCAGCCGATCGCCGCCACCATCGCCGAATGGCTCGCGGGGGAAGGGCTTTCGGAAGGCGGCTGTACGAACGCGGCCACGGGCGCGGGCTGTTGAGGACGCGGAGACAGGTTCGGAGAGAGGAACGTCATATGCGCATCGGACTGCTGGGAACGGGGCCCTGGGCCCGGGCGGTCTACGCCCCCGCCCTGGCCGGGCACCCCGGCCTGGAGTTCGCCGGGGTGTGGGGCCGGCGCCCCGAGGCCGCCGCCGAACTCGCACAGCGGTACGACGGCACGCCGTACGCCGATGTGGACGCGCTGCTGGCCGATGTGGACGCGGTCGCTGTCGCCCTGCCGCCGTCCGTGCAGGCCCCGTTGGCGGTGCGGGCGGCGCGGGCCGGGCGGCAGCTGCTCCTCGACAAGCCGCTCGCGCTGTCGGTCGCCGACGCGCGTGCGGTGGCCGAGGAGGCGGAGCGGGCCGGGGTGGCGTCGGTGGTGTTCTTCACCGCGCGTTTCCAGAAGGAGCCGCAGGCGTGGATCGAGGAACAGGCCGCGCTCACGGGCTGGTACACGGCGCGGGCGCAGTGGCTGGGGGCGGTGTTCACGACGGACAGCCCCTTCGCGGCCTCTCCGTGGCGTCAGGAGAAGGGCGCGCTGTGGGACCTGGGCCCGCACGCGCTGTCCGTGCTGATGCCGATCCTCGGTGATGTCACCCGGGTGGTGGCGGCGGGCCGCGGCCGGGGAGACACCGTGCACCTGGTCCTGGACCATGCCGCCGGGGCCTCCAGCACGGTCACCCTCAGCCAGTCGGTTCCGCCGGCGGCCGCGGGAACCGAGTACGAACTGCGCGGCGCGTCCGGCGTCACCGTCATGCCCGCCGCCTCCGAGGACGCCGTCGCCGCCCTCACCCGGGCCGCCGACGCCCTCCTGGCCTCCGCCGAGACCGGCCGTCCGCACTCTTGCGACGCGTCCTTCGGCCTCCGGGTCACGGAGATCCTGGCGGCGGCGGAGGCCCGGCTGTCGGCGGACCCGGGGTGACCCCGGGCGCCCCGGCGCGCGCTCCGCTCTCGGTCACCCCGCCCCTCGACGCCGCGAAGATCCAGCGGTTGGCGGCCAGCGCGTCGTTCGGTTCCGGGAGCGGGCCGCGGCCATGGCGGCGGGTGAAGTCGTAGGGGGTGCGGATCGTCACCGTCCAGCCCAGGGAGGCGAGTTCGGCGGCCGAGTCGGGGCGGGGCTCGCCGTCGAAGAGGGCGAGCAGATCGATGCCGATGCGCCGCCGGGTGGTGGTGTAGACGGGGCTGGAGCGCACCTGCGGTGACTCGACGAGATCCTTGATCTCGTACGCCAGGGTGCTGTCCGCCGCGCTGAGCCGGTCGATCGTGGCCACGAGGCGCCGTTCGGCCGCCGCCGGCAGATACAGCAGCAGCCCCTCGGCCAGCCACGCCGTGGGCGCGGCCGGGTCGAAGCCCGCGGAGAGCAGGACATCGGCCCAGTCGTCGCGCAGGTCGGCCGCGAGCGCCCGGCGCTCGGCCGCGGGGGCGGCCCGGAGCCGGTCGAGGACCGTCTGTTTGAAGGCCAGCACCTCCGCCGTGTCCACCTCGTACACCGTGCACCCCGGCGGCCAGTCCAGCCGGTACGCCCGGCAGTCCAGACCCGCGCCGAGGAGCACCACCTGGCGGGCGCCCAGATGTGCCGAGCGCAGCAGATGGTCGTCCAGGACGCGGGTGCGCAGGGCGAAGTACCGGCCGAGCCTGCCCCACAGCGGATCGGCGTCCCCGTCGGGCACCTGCCCCGGGCGTACCGGCCAGCTCGCGGAGGCCGCCGCCGCGCGCACGAAGTGCTCGGCGAACGGGTCCCGGGCCAGCGCGTCGGGGCGATGCGTCTCGATCGCGCGGGCCGCGGCCACCAGCAGGGCGGTGCGGCCCACGCCCCGGGCCACCCCGGCGGTCAGGCCCTGGGCCGTATGCACGACGCCTCCTCGGGCCCGAGGGCCGGCGCGGTCCAGGCCGCCGGGTCGCAGGCGGTGATCGTGCGGGCGCCGTAGACGACGCGCATGAACCGCAGGACGTCGTCGTACGGCAGATGCAGGGACGTGGTGCAGTCCGTCAGGACGGTCACATGGAAGCCCTTCTGGAACGCGGTGCGGGCGGTGGTGTCCACGCACACGTCGGCGTACACCCCGGCGAGGACCAGGTGGCCGACGCCGCGCGCACCGAGGTGCTCCTCGAAGCCCTCGCCGAGGAAGGCGTCGAAGCGGGCGCGCTTGGTGAAGACGCGCTCGCCGGGGGCCGGGGCGACCCTGTGGAACTCGGCGCCCCAGGAGCCCTCCAGGCACTTCGGCCGCTTGCCGAGGGCGTGGTCCCGCGACCGCCAGGCGGCGCCCTGGTGTTCGGGGTCGCCGGTGAACCGTACGAAGACCACCTCCACGTCGCGCGCGCGGGCGGCGGCCACCGCCCGGACGGTGCCGGCGACGGCCGCGTCCAGGACGGTGGGGTCGCCGCCGAAGCGGGCCAGGGCGGTCGGGCCGGTGCAGAAGTCGTTCTGCATGTCCACGACGACCAGGGCCGTGCGCTCGCCCGTCGGGCCGGTCATGAGCCGCCGGCCAGGGCGGTGTCCGCGGGTGTTCCGGCTCCGGGTGTGCCGAGGGCGTCGAGCAGGGCGTCGGCCACGGCGGTGGTGGAGTGCCGCCCGCCGAGGTCGGGGGTTGATATGCCCCGTTCCTCCAGGATCCGCAGTGCCTTCTCGACGGCCTCCACCGCACCGGCGCAGCCGGCGTGCCCCTCGGCGACGCGCGCGGCCGCGCGGATGGTCGCCACCGGGTTGACGAGGCCCCGGCCCGCGATGTCGTCGGCGGAGCCGTGCACCGTCTGGTACTCGGTGAGTCCGGCGAGCGCGGGGTCCAGGAAGACGTTCTCGGTGCAACGATTCTCCTGCCGGTCGGAGCCGAACCGGTCGAGGAGCATGACATGCATGATGTCGGCCCATTCGTTCCCGGCGATCAGCAGCGTCCGGTCGGGCAGGCCGTGGGTGATGAGGTTGCGGTTGACCGTGTCCGGCTGGAACAGGCCGATCTCCACGCCGAGTTCCGCCGCGAGTTCGCTCACCCAGGCGTCCAGCGCGCCGTCCAGGAGATGGAACTTGTACGCCATGACGATGCGGCCGATCCGCCCGTCCGGCCACTCCTTGCGGGCCCGGCGCAGGGCGTAGCGGACCACGCTCGCGGTGATGTCCCGGCCGAAGGTCATCGTGCGGGTGACCTCGCCGGGCGTGTGCGCGTTCTCCCCGGTGTAGAACCCCTGCGCCTGGTCGCGCACCAGCAGCAGGGAGTGGCCGTCGGCGCCGAGGAGGTCCACCTTGACGGCGCGCAGCCGCTCGCGGACGAGGTAAAGGGACTGGGCGTTGACGGCGGTCCGGAAGATCGCCGTCGTGCCCCGCTCGGCGCGAGTACGGCAGAACCGTTCGTAGTGGTCCGCGTCCGCGGCGGTCAGCTCGCGGATCCGGGCGATGTCGCCCTCGCCGCGCAGCGAGTGGTAGGAGTGGTAGAGCCGCGGGGAGCGCTCGATCGTCACGGTGCCCGGGTGCCCGGCGGTCAGCGCGCCGAGCACCCTCTCGAAGACATCCGCGAGTTCGGGTCCGGTGCCCCGGCCCACGGCCAGTCCGATGACAGGGGCGTTCGGGTCGTGGGTCACTGGACGGTGTCCGTGGTGAGGTGGTCGCCGGGGATGCCGGACTTCTCGGGGCGGTAGTAGTCGCGGATGCCGTCGGCCCAGGTGACCACGGGGACGCGGTCGCCGTGGACCGGCTCGAAGGCGTCGAACAGGGCCTCGATGTTGGGGCGTTGGAAGCCGATGGCGGTCATCAGGGCGACGAAGTGGGGGCGTTCGACATAGCCGTCCCCGTCCGGGTCGCCCATCGTGGCGAGGGCCTCGGCGAACTCGTTGACGGTGACGTCGAATCGCTGGGGGTCGAGCACGATGGCGTTGAACTCCTCGGGGCTGACCTGTCCGTCGCCGTCGGCGTCCAGCTCGGTGCGCAGGGTGTCCCAGTAGCCCTGGAAGGCCTTGAGCATCCGGTGCTTCGCGCCGTCCGCGGCCTCGGGCACGGCCTCGACCACCCGCCTGCCCATCAGCTCGAAGTCCCCGGGGTCCAGGACGCCGTTGCCGTTGGCGTCGAACAGTGAGAAGACGAGTTCGACCCGGTTGTTCGCCTCGGTGGTGGCCATGGTGTTTTCCCCTCCGGTCATACGGTGCTCAAGAACGACCGCCGTCCCCGTGGGCCCGGCGGCGGCTCCACTATCGGCTCGCCGACGGCCCCCGGTGAGAAAAAGACGCCCAAGTGCCCCCGAAGGAAGGAATTTCCCCGCCGGGGGCATGAACTCCCCGATCTTGGAAAGCGCCGCGCCCACAGCCGCCTCGACCCACCTCATTCCCCGACCCGCCCGGCCCCGCCGTCCTCCTCGAACGGCTCGTCGCTCCACCGGAACCACGCCCGGTCCCCCTCGATGTGCAGCAGGAACTCGGCGACCGGTCCCTCCGGGGAGGTGAGGGTGATCCGGCGCCGTATCTCCTCGTACACGAGATCGGCCCCTTCCCAGTCCTCCTCGTCCATCAGCACGAGTTCCCTGGCGAAAAGATCGCGTACGGCGGCGAACCCGGAGGCGGGGGTGAACGCGCCGTGCAGCCAGGGGAATCCGGCCTCGTCGAGCACGATCTCGCCGACCGGCTCCTCGCCCGACCGCACCCGCCACACCTGGCCCTCGAACCCCATGCCCCCTCCTCCGTCTCGCCGCCGATCACCGCGCGGTCAGCATGTCACCCGGCACTGACAGCGCCGTCGGCCCAGAAGTTCACCCGCTCCCGTATGACCGGATAGCCCGCCCCGGTGAAGTGCGCGGCCATCGGGAAGTTGGACTGGTCGGTGGCGGCGCCGATGAACTCGGCGCCCTCCGCGGCCAGGAAGTGGGTGCACTCGGCGAGGAGGTCGTAGGCGTAGCCGTGACCGCGGTGCTCGGGCACGACGCCGATGAAGCCGACGCAGGGGCCCGAGGGGTTGCGGACGGGGATGTGGATGCCGACCGGGTCGCCGGCGCGGGTGCGGGCGATCTGCCACCAGGAGCGCGGAGAGGGCATCCAGTGGAAGATGTCCAGCTCCTCCTGGGCGGCCTGTTCGACGCCGCCCTGCGCGATGGCCCGGCGGGCGTGCGCGTCGAGGGTGACGGAGTGGATGCGGCGCAGCAGGTCGAGGAAGACGGCGTCGTCCGGTTCCGGGGTGAAGACCAGGCGGCCGGGGCGCTCGGGCAGGCCGCAGTCCGGGGTCCAGCGGTAGATGAAGCGCTCCACCAGAGGCGCGTAACCGGCCAGCCGCGCGGCCGCGGCGCGGATCTCGGCGGCGGCCCGCAGCCCGGGGTCGTCGCGCCAGCCGCCGGGCAGGTCGAGTTCGAGCTCGTCGGGGCGCCAGGGCGCGGTCCGCAGCAGTTCGGCGCCGGCCGCCTCCTCGCCCTCGGCCACGTCCAGCCAGTTGATCAGCAGCGGTTCGGTGTCCTCGGCCCGCCCCCACCAGGCGGCGCGGGCCACGGTGCGGCCGTCGCGCAGGGCGATGCGCTGCCACTCGGGACGGAAGGTGGTCCGCCGGTGCTTCTCGGCGAGGGCCAGCGGGTCGGGCATGGTATGGAACAGGTGCGCACTGTTCGCGTCGAGCGTGCGCATGACCAGATCGGTCAAGGATTCCTCCGGGATACGTGCCGCGAAGGACCTCGCGGCGGGGACGCGCTCCCGGTCAGACCTTGCACACCCGTGCGACGGGGAGGGGGGAGCGCATGATGACTGTGGTCATGACACTCGCCTCCTTCGTCCGTCTCGGGTGTGCGGTCGACACGCTAACCGGACCGCCCGGCCGGCGTCCATCGGATTTCCGTACCGCCTCCGGTGAGCGTCACCGGCGCACGGGACGCGACCGACGGGCCCTCTTCCCGGGGGCGGCGTAGCGTGGGCTTGTGCGATCGGTGCGCGAATGGTCGTCGCGTGGGAGCCAGGAGGATCGCGGCTGGTTGCGGGGCGCGCCGCCGCCGTGGTGGATCCGGCTGCTGCCGGTACTGCTGCTGGTGGCGGTGACCGTCGCCTCGACCGTCACCCCGCACGCCGCCGACCTGGGTTTCCTGCTCGGCGCGATCCCGCCGCTGGCCGTCCTGTCGTACGGCCCGCTGGTCACCGCCCTGCTCGGCGTCCTGGTGGTCGTGGCCCTGAATGTGCCCGAGACCCATCTGAACCGGCCCGGCAACACCGATCTGCTGACCATCGTCTTCGTCGCCCTGCTCAGCGTGTTCGTGTCGTTCGTGCGCAGCCGCCGCGACGCCCAGCTCCAGGTGGAGCGCACGATCGGCGAGGCCGTGCAGCAGGCGGTGATGCCGCCGCTGCCCGAGCGGGTCGGGGGCATCGGCTGCACCGGCTTCTACCGGGCCGCGGAGAACGGCACGCTGGTGGGCGGGGACTTCTTCGACGTGCGCGAAGGTCCGTACGGTGTGCGGGCGGTGATGGGCGATGTGCGCGGGCACGGGCTGACGGCGGTCTCGACCGTGGTCTCCCTGCTGGGCGCGTTCCGGGAGGCGGTCCTGGACCAGCAGGACCTGGAGTCGGTGGCCGCCCGGATGGACCGGCGGCTGGCGACGGACGCGGCGGGCACACCGGACGGGGAGCTGTTCGCGACGGCGGTGCTGCTGGAGTTCCCGGCCGGTGCGCGCACGATGCGGGTGGTGGCCTGCGGTCATCCGGCGCCGGTCCTGCTGCGCGAGGGCGACGCGCGGGAGGTCACGGTGACGCCGGGCACCCCGCTGGGGATCGGCCTGGTGGGGGCCGATCCGCCGAAGGAGGTCACGGTGCCGCTGGAGCCGGGCGACAGGCTGCTGCTGGCCTCCGACGGCGTCTGGGAGGCACGGGACCGCTCGGGGGTCTTCTACCCCCTGCCGGACCGGCTGGCCGCCCTCGCGGACACCCGTGACGGCGAACTGCCCACCGCCGTGTGGGCCGATCTCGCGCGGCTGCGCTACGAGGTCCGCGACGACGCCACGATGCTGGTCCTGGCCCCGGCCCCGGGCGACCGGCCCGCCTGACCGTCGCGAGCGGCCCGCGTCCCACGCGGGAACGGACCGGGTCCGAGGACTTCGGCGGCCCACGCCCCGCAGGGCCCTGACCGCCCCGCGCCCCCGCAGGACCCCGGTCAGCCCACGTCCCACAGGAACCGGTGGGTGTGGATGCCGAAGTACGGGAAGGACCGGATCTCGCGGACGCCCTCGATCGGGCGGACCACGTCGTTGACGAGGTCCAGCAGGGCCTTCGGGCCGGACGCGACCACCTCGGCGAAGAGGTCGAAGCCGCCGGAGGTGAGCACCGAGTACACGACCTCGGGCCGCTCGGCCAGGGCGTCGGCGACGGCGCGCGGATCGCCGTCCACGCCGATCCCGAGCAGGGCCATGGCCTGGCCGCCCATCGCCATCGGGTCGGTGACGCCGACCACTTGCACGGCCCGGGAGTCCAGCAGCCGCTGCAGCCGCTGCCGGGCCGCCGAGGCGGACAGGCCCACCTTGGGCCCGAGGTCGGCATAGGCGATACGGCCGTCGGTCTGGAGCTCGCGCAGGATGGCCCGGTCGATGTCGTCCATGGCGGTCATCATGCCCTTCCCCTCATCCGGCCAGTTCGGCGAGGGCGGCGGCGAACACCTCGGTGTGCCGGTCGACGTCCCGCTCGGTGGTGTCGGGGCACATCAGGGCCATGTTGTGGAACGGGGTGAGCAGGATGCCCCGGTTGGCGAGATACAGGTGCAGGAAGTCCTCCAGCGCGGCGTCGGCGGCCGCCGCGGACTCGGTGCCGGTGCGCGGCGCGGGCGCGGTGAAGCGGTACTCGGTCCGCGCCCCGAGCCGGCTCACCGACCAGGGCAGGGCGTGCGCCTCGACACCGGCGCGCACGCCCGCCTCGAAGCGTTCGCACAGCTTGCCCATCCGGTCGAACGCCGCGTCGGTGAGGACGTGTTCGAGGGTGGCGCGGGTGGCCGCGACCGACAGGGCGTTGCCGGCGAGGGTGCCGCCGACGCCGCCCATGTCGACGAGGTCGAGGTCGCCGCGGGCCAGCAGCCGGTCGGCCAGCTCCGCGGAGAGGCCGTAGGCACCGGCCGGGATGCCGCCGCCGATCGCCTTGCCGATGGTGAGCATGTCCGGTGCCAGGTCCCAGGCGCCGGTGCAGCCGCCGGGCCCCGCGGAGAAGGTGTGCGTCTCATCGTTGATCAGCAGCGTGCCGTAGCGCCTGGTCAGCTCGCGGACTCCGGCGAGGTAGCCGGGCTCGGGCAGCACGATGCCGATGTTGGTGAGGGCGGGTTCCATGAGGACCGCGGCCACGTCGCCGTGGGCGAGTTCGCGCTCCAGCGCTGCGAGGTCGTTGAACTCGGCGACCCTGCTGGTGAGGGTCACCTCGCAGGGCGCGCCGACGTTCCCGGGGCGCGCGCTGCCCTCGCCGTCCGGTCCGGCGACGATCAGCGACTCGTCCACACTGCCGTGGTAGCAGTAGCTGTTGAAGAGGATCTTGGGCCGTCCGGTGACGGCACGGGCGAGCCGGATCGCCCAGCGGTTGGCGTCGGTCGCGGTGAGCGAGAAGCTCCAGCGGGCCAGGCCGAAGCGCCGGGTCAGCTCGGCGCCGACCCACTCGGCGTCCTCGGTGGGCAGCATGGCGGTGGCCCCGCCCAGTTCGGCGAAGCGCCGCTGGACCGCCTCGGTGACCGCCGCGGGCGAATGGCCCGCCATCGCGCCGGTGTCGCCGAGGCAGAAGTCGATGTACTCGTGCCCGTCCACATCGCTGACCCGGGCGCCGCGCGCCCCGGCCAGATATCGGGGGAACGCTCCGGCCGTCTTGTTCATCCAGGTCATCGGCACCCGCCCGAAGAGATGGTCGGCCCCGGCGTACGCGGCGCGCGAGCGCGGGTTACGACGCTCGGCCTCGGCGCTCTCGCGGGCCAGGAGGGTGCGCAGACGGGTGCGGTCCATGGAAAACCTCGCTGGAGTCGGACGACGGAACGAGGTGAGGTTACGACTGTAATCGCGCTCTTCTCAAGAGTTCGCGCGCGAATCGATCGTAGAAGCACGTGAATCACGTGCCTCACCGCATCGCCACCCTCGAAGGGGTGACGCCTCCCCCCTGGGCCGGCTGACGAACCGGCACGCGGAGTTCGAACGCGTCGACAGAAACGCCAGGCCGCGCCACCCCTTCCGCCGCATAGAAATATCTACGAGCATGCATATGCCGGGTTGCTGTGCGGACGCACCGAGTGCCCGAGAACGCGGAGCAGTGCATGACGAACACGATGTGGATGCGGGGCGTGGAGTGGCTGGCGGCAGCGGCGGCCGACCCGCGCGCGTGCAAGTGGGAGTGGGACCACGGGGAGGGGATCGCACTGCTGGAGGCAGGGCGCTTCTGGGACGTGCTCAGCGTCCCCGAGCGGCTGGGGCTGCTCACCCTCGACCTGCTGTGGCGGCCCGCGCTGCCGGTGCCGGGCCCGACCCTGGTGGACCTCACGGCCGGCCGGGTCGGCTTCTTCCTGCCGCCGGACCCGGACGGGGGCTGGGTCGGCGCGGGGCTGCGCTGTGCGACCAGGGGCTCCTGGGTCGCCGTACCCCCGCCCTACCGGCCCGCCCGCTCCCTGGAGTGGCTGGTACCGCCCGACGGCACCGGCACCCTGCACTCCCCCGGCACCCTGGAGGACGCGCTGCGGCAGGCCAACGGCACCCTGACGGTCCTCGCCGCGCCACCGAGCGGCCAGCGGGAGCCCTGACCGGACCGGGGAGGTGCGGTACGGCGCCTCAGGACCGCTCGGGCTCCGGCTCGGGCCGGTCGGTGCGCAGGGCGAGGCCCGCGAGGTCGGCCAGACCGGCGAGCGAGGTCCAGCGCACCTCGGGCGCGGTGGGCACCGCCCGCCCCCGCGCCCGCCATTCGGCGACCAGCCGGTCGTAGATGGGCTCCCGGGTCCCCGGCAGCCGGACCCCTTCGACTCGCTCCATCCGATCCCCCACGGCATCCGGTCCACCAAGCGGCTCCTGCCGGGGCAACGCCCCTCGGCCGCCGGTGGTACGCCGGGCTCACCGGGTCGGGTGACGGCATCGCTCGAACGGGGTCCTCCGTCCGTCGGACGAACAGGAGAACCCACCGGTCCGGTCCGGGCGAAGCCCCGCCGCGCGGAAGAAGCACGGGAGACGCGGAAGAAGCACGGGAGACGAGAAGCGCGGGGGGAAAGAAGCGGGGGAAAAGAAGCGCGAGGGAAAAGAAGGGCGGGGCCCCGACCGGCCCCCCGTCCCGGTCGTGCCCCGCTGGAAGTGAACTTACGTGCGACGCCCGGTCCGTACCAGCGCACCGGTGCCCGGCGCCACGCGCGTAGCACTCACCGGTGCACAGCCCCGTCCGCTTGGTCCCGGTTCGCCGGGTCGAGGGCGGGGACGGGGAGTTCACCGGTGACGAGGTGGGCGAGGACGACCTCGTACAGATCGGTGCCCCCGGCCAGCAACCGGCGCTCCAGGACGGGTTCGGCGGCCCGCACATGCTCCCGTACGGTCTGGGCGTGCACCCCCCGCGCCACCGCGGCGGGCCCGGCGTTGGCGTCGGCGGCCAGCCAGGCGCGCAGGGTGCCGCGCAGATCACGGCCGTCGGCGTCCAGGCGCCCGAGCAGGCCCTCGGCCCAGGAGCGCAGCGCGTCCCCGCCGAGCAGGTCCGCGAACCCCGCCGGTGCGGCGGGGGCGTTGCCCTCGGTGTCGTACGGGCCGTGCGCCGCCTCGGTGTTGAGCGCGATGTGCGCGACCGCGCGCACGGCCAGGGCGGAGAAGTCGGCGCCGAGCAGCGCGGCGACCCGGTCCATGCGGGCGCGCACCGTGTTGCGGCTGACGCCCAGCACCTTGGCCGTGCTGACCGCGGTGAACTCCAGGCCCAGCCGGGTGGTGGCGAGCAGTTCGGCGCGCACGTGGTACGGCAGCGTGTCGAGCGGGCGCAGCACGGCGGCCGACCAGGCGTGCAGCGCGGCCGGGTCCATCAGACGGGCGGGGCGGGTGCGTTCGGCGTAGACGGCGGTCCGCTCCGGGCTGAAGCGGGCCACGGCGAGGGCGGTGACGGCCTGTCCGTAGGCGGTGGCGGTCAGGGCGAGGCGCTGGCGGGGGCTGCCGCCGAGGTAGGTGCCGGGCCGTACGGCGACCAGGGAGCGCAGCCGTTCCTCCACCTCGGTGGCCGGCCCGAGCACGATGACGTGTTCGTCCACCGCCGGGCAGCGCACCACGAGGGCGCCGCCGCTGGTGGCCGCACCGCACTCGTCGGCGAGCCGGTCGCGTTCGGCGGCGGTGCCCTCGATGACGTACACCCGGGCGGTGTCCCTCTCCAGCAGTCCGGGCCACAGCCCCGCGGCGACCCGGCGGGCGGAGACGATGTCCTCCACCATCAGCAGTTGCAGGATGGCGAGGCGCAGATCGGCGGTGGCCCGTCGCAGCCGGTATCCGGCATGCGTCAACTCGCGCTCGCGCAGCAGGAGTTCGAGCACGCCCGCGGTGTGCCCGAGGATGTCGGTGGTGTGCCGGTCGAAGGGCTCGGGGCGGGCGACGGCCAGTACCGCGGAGGCGGCCGGGTGGGGGCCCGGGTGCCGTATCCCGACCAGGCGCACATGCCGGGTGCCGTCCTCCAGCGCGGCGGCGGAGACCCGGCCCGCGGCCACGTCGGCGACGACGGCGGGGTCCAGCGCGGGCCGCTCCCCGGCTTCGGCGAGGAGGTGGCCACGCGCGTCCTGGAGGCGTACCGCGGATCCGGTGCTGCGGGCGAGCCAGGCGACCAGCCGGTTCAGATCGCGTCCCGCGGGGCGCAGCTGGTCGAGCAGCTCGCGCGCCCAGGCGCCCTCGGTCCCGTACGACGGCCGGGACACCGGCTCCTCCTCCGCTCGGCGGGCCACGTGTCCCTCTCCTGTCTTCCCTGTCGGCCGATGTTCGCAGCGGGACGTTACCCGACGGTTCACCTGGGCGTCCCGCTCGGCCGGACATGGCTCCGCCGGCGGCCCGGGGGGGTGGGGCCGCCGACGGAGGCAACGCCTCCGGGGCCGGGGGGAGGGCTCCGGATGGCTCATGGTCCGGGTGCCCCCGCGTCCCGGGGATACACCAGGGGATTCTCCCGGGGTGTATCGGGGGATTCCCGGGGATTGCGGGGCGCCCGCGGACCGAGGTACGTGCCGTGCTCGCGGGTCCGGGCGGCAGGCGGCGCCCCCTGCCGCCCGCGTCGCTCCCGGGGACGGCATAAGCTCGGCGAATGGCGAAGTACTTCGATGTGCACCCCGAGAACCCGCAGGCCCGCAGCATCGCCCAGATCGCGGACGCGGTGCGGTCGGGGGCGCTGATCGCATACCCGACCGATTCCTGCTACGCGCTCGGCTGCCGGCTGGGCAGCAAGGACGGGGTGGACCGGATCCGGGCCATCCGCCGGCTGGACGACCGCCATCACTTCACGCTGATGTGCCGGGACTTCGCGCAGCTCGGGCAGTTCGTACGGGTGGACAACGATGTGTTCCGGGCCGTGAAGGCGTCCACCCCCGGCAGCTACACCTTCATCCTCCCGGCCACCCGCGAGGTCCCGCGCAAGCTGATGCACCCGAAGAAGAAGACCGTGGGGGTGCGCATCCCGGACCATGTGGTCACCCAGGCGCTGCTGGCCGAGCTGGGCGAGCCGCTGCTGTCCAGCACGCTGCTGCTGCCGGACGAGGAGGAGCCGATGACCCAGGGCTGGGAGATCAAGGACCGCCTCGACCATGTGGTGGACGCGGTGGTCGACTCCGGGGACTGCGGCACCGAGCCGACCACCGTGGTCGACTTCTCCAGCGGCGAGGCGGAGATCGTCCGGCGGGGCGCGGGCGACACGGCACGGTTCGAGTGACGGCGCGGGGCGGTTCGGCGGACCGCCCGCGAGGGTCCCGATCCTGCGTGGCAGCATGAGATCCGCCCGCCGTCCCTTTCCCCCAGGAGGCCGTCATCATGACCGACGTACAGGGAGCATCCGTCGACATCCCGACCGAGGACGGCACCGCCGACGCCTACCTCGCCCATCCCGCGGACGGCGAGCCGCATCCGGGGGTCCTGCTCTACCAGGACGCCTACGGACTGCGCCCCCAGCTGCGGTCGATGGCCGACCGGCTGGCGTCCGCCGGGTACACGGTCCTGGTGCCCAACGTCTTCTACCGGCACGGCACCACCCCGCTCGGCGAGCTGCCGGAGTTCATCGACCCGGCGGCCGACCCGGGCCTCTGGGGGCGCATCGGCCCGGTGATGGGCTCCCTCACCCCCGAGCAGTCCCGGCGGGACGCGGACGCCTATCTGGGCTTTCTCGCGGACAATCCGTTCGTCACCGACGGTCCGGTCGCGCTGACCGGCTACTGCATGGGCGCCCGGCTCGCCCTGCGCACGGCCGCCACGCACCCCGACCGGGTGGCCGCGGCGGCCGGCTTCCACGGCGGCAAGCTGGTCACGGACGCCCCGGACAGCCCGCACCGCGGTGCCGGGGACATCACCGCCGAGCTGTACTTCGGCTTCGCCGACCAGGACGCCTCCATGCCGGCCGAGCGGATCCGGGAGCTGGAGCAGGCCCTGGCCGCGGCCGGGGTGCGCCACACCTGCGAGGTGTATCCGGGCGCGCAGCACGGCTACACCCAGGCCGACACCCCCGCGTACGACCGGGAGGCCGACGAGCGCCACTGGGCGGCGCTGCTGGCCCTGCTCGGCCGCGCCTTCTGAACCACCGGCCCACGGCGCCCGCCCCGCGAGGGGCGCCGGGCGGGTGCGGGGCGGCCTGCGGGTGACGGGAAGTCACGCCGGAATCGTTGACACGGGTACGACTTCGGCACCAGTCTGAGAGCGCTCTCAGACAGGTACGGACCAGAGATCGGAGGTCCGTACGACCCCGACCCCCACACGGAGGTGGAGAGTGCCGCACACTCGAACCCGACGCGCGCTGCCGTTAGTCGCCGCCGCCGCCCTCGTCGGCGGAGCGCTCGCCCTCGGCGTCCCCCAACACGCCAGGGCGGCCGTACCGGACACCATCGCGCTGACCATCACCAACAACTCGGGCCGCACCCAGCCCGTCTACCTCTACGACCTCGGCACCCAGCTGTCCTCCGGGCAGCAGGGCTGGGCGGACGCGAACGGCGCCTTCCACGCCTGGCCGGCGGGCGGCAATCCGCCGACTCCCGCGCCGGACGCGGCGATTCCAGGACCGGCCGCCGGGCAGTCGACCACGATCCGCATCCCGAAGTTCTCCGGCCGGATCTACTTCTCCTACGGCCAGAAGCTCGTCTTCAAGCTGACCACCGGCGGTCTGGTGCAGCCGGCCGTGCAGAACCCGTCCGACCCCAACCACGACATCCTCTTCAACTGGTCCGAGTACACGCTCAACGACTCCGGGCTGTGGCTCAACAGCACGCAGGTGGACATGTTCTCGGCGCCGTACTCCGTCGGGGTGCGCCGTGCCGACGGGAGCGTCAGCACCACCGGGCAGCTCAAGCAGGGCGGCTGGTCGGGATTCTTCGACGCCCTGCGCGGACAGTCCGGCGGCTGGTCCGGGCTGATCCAGACGGGCTCCGACGGCTCGGTGCTGCGCGCGCTGTCGCCGCTGTACGGAGTGGAGACCGGCGCGCTGCCCGCGAGCGCGATGGACGACTATGTGAACCGGGTCTGGCAGAAGTACGCGTCGTCGACGCTGACCGTCACGCCGTTCGCCGATCAGCCGGACAAGAAGTTCTACGGCCGGGTCTCGGGTGACGTCATGAACTTCACCGACACCTCCGGCGCGGTCGTCACCAGCTTCCAGAAGCCGGACGCGGACAGCGTGTTCGGCTGCCACAAGCTGCTCGACGCGCCCAACGACGCCGTGCGCGGGCCCATCTCCCGCACCCTGTGCGCCGGGTTCAACCGCTCGACGCTGCTGGTGAGTTCGCAGGCGCCGGACAACACGCCCGGTGACTTCTACCAGGACGCGGTGACCAACCAGTACGCGAAGGCGGTGCACGCGCGGATGTCCGACGGCAAGGCCTACGCGTTCGCCTTCGACGACGTCGGCAACCAGGAGTCGCTGGTCAACGACGGCGATCCACAGCAGGCGTACCTCACCCTGGGCCCGCTGGACTGACCGCACGAGAAGGTCCCGCTCCCCGGCGAGGGAGCGGGACCTTCGGTTCGGACGGTGCGTTCAGCCGGTGCGGGTGATCAGCTGGTGGTCAGGGACGTGTCGTCCACGACGAAGCTGGTCTGCAGCGAGGAGTCCTCGACGCCGTTGAACTTCAGGGTGACCGTCTGGCCCGCCAGCGAGGACAGGTCGAAGGTCTTCTGGACGTAGCCCGAGGCCTTGTTCAGGTTCGAGTACGAGGCCAGGGTGGTCGAACCGGCGGTGACCGTCAGCTTGTCGTACGCGGTGCTGGTGGTGGTCTCGGCGGAGTCGATGTGCAGGTAGAAGGACAGGGTCGCCTTGCAGCCCGCGGGGATCGTCACCGACTGGGACAGGGAGTCGGTGTGCGAGGTGCCGTAGCCGTCCATCCACGCCTTGTACGAGCCGCCGTGCGCGGCCTCACCGGTGTCGTTGGTGATGACACCGCTGCTCGCGGTCCAGCCGGTGTTGCCCGACTCGAAGCCCGGGTTGGCCAGCAGCTGGGTCGAGGTGCAACCGCCGCCGCCACCGCTGGTGCTGACGGCCCAGGAGAAGGTCGCGGTACCGGTCGCGCCGGTGGAGTCCTTCACCGTGACGGTGGTGCTGTAGCTGCCGGCCGCGGACGGCGTACCGGAGATCACACCGGTGGAGCTGTTGATCGACAGACCGGTCGGCAGGCCGGAGGCGCTGTAGGTCAGGGAGCCGCTGTTGGTGCTGCTCGCCTGGACCTGGAGGCTGACCGCCGTGCCCACGGTGGAGGACTGGCTGCCCGGGTTGGTGACCGTCACGCCGTTGCTCGGCGGGGTGATGTGGCTGCCGACGTTGATGCCCGCGAAGGCGTTGCCGACACCCGCGTACTGCGCGGAGTTGGTGCCGTAGAGCGCGGCGGCCGCGTTGAGCGCCGCGGTGCGGGCACCGGCGTAGTTGGTGCTGGACGTCATGTACGACGTGAGCGCCTTGTACCAGATCTGGAGGGCGGCGTCCCGGCCGATGCCGGTGACGGCGACACCGTCGGAGGTCGGGCTGTTGTAGGTCACACCGTTGATGACCTTGCTGCCGCTGCCCTCGGAGAGCAGGTAGAACATGTGGTTCGCCGGACCCGAGGAGTAGTGCACATCGAGGTTGCCGACGCCCGAGTACCAGCTGTCCGCCGAACCGCCGTCCTTGCTCGGCTTGTCCATGTAGCGCAGCGGGGTGCCGTCACCGTTGATATTGATCTTCTCGCCGATGAGGTAGTCACCGGGATCCGAGCTGTTGTTCGCGTAGAACTCCACGCCCGTGCCGAAGATGTCGGAGGTGGCCTCGTTCAGGCCGCCCGACTCGCCGGAGTAGTCGAGGCCCGCGGTGTTGGAGGTGACACCGTGGCTCATCTCGTGACCGGCGACGTCCAGCGCGGTCAGCGGGTCGTTGTTCCCGGAGCCGTCGCCGTACGTCATGCAGAAGCAGCTGTCGTCCCAGAACGCGTTCACGTACGAGTTGCCGTAGTGCGTCCGGGAGTAGGCGCCGACACCGTCGTTCTTGATGCCGCTGCGCCCGAACGTGTTCTTGTAGAAGTCCCACGTCTCCTGTGCGCCGTAGGCGGCGTCCGCGCCGGCCGTGGCGGCGTTGGAGTTGGTGCCGTCGCCCCAGGTGTCGCTGCTCTGCGAGAACAGGGTGCCGGTGCCGGAGGAGCCGTGGTTCAGGTTGTACGTCTTGTGACCGCCGCGCGTGCCGTCGGTCAGGTTGTACGACGAGCCCGACTGGGTCGAGGTCAGCGAGACCTGGCCGCTGTAGCGGGTGTTGCCGACGCCGGTCTCGATGCCCTGGTACCGGTACAGCTCCTTGCCGGTGGTGGCATCGGTGATGACGTGCAGCTTGCTCGGCGTGCCGTCGTCCTGGAAGCCGCCGATCACGGTCTCCCAGGCGAGCTTCGGGGTGCCGCTGCCGGCCCAGATCACCTTGCGGGCGCTGTCCGCGGCGGGCTTCGCGGCGTCCAGGGCCTTGGCGGCCTTCAGCGCCTTGCCCTCGGCCGCGGCCTTGGTGTAGGTCGCCGTGGTCGAGGAGACCTGGATCTTGTTCTTGTTGTTGTACGTGGCGCTCACGGTGCCGGCCGCCAGCGAGGCGGGCGGGGTGTGCACGATCAGGTCGCCGCCGAGGACGGGCAGACCGTCGTAGGTGCGCTCGTAGCGGGTGTGCAGCGTGCCGTCGGCGTCCTTGGTGACGTCCTTGACGACCAGCTTCTCCTTGGCGCCGAGGCCGAGGGTGCGGGCGGTGTCGGTCGTCTTGTCCTGGGCGCTCTGGATCAGGGCCTTGTGCTGGGCCGGGCTGAGCTTGGCCTCAAGGGCGCCGACGCGCAGGGGGCTGAGGTGGTGCGCGGCGGGCGCGGCCGTCGCCGGGCCGGCCTGCATACCGACGGCGAAGAGGGCCGCGGTGGAGAGCAGCGCGGCTCCGACCGTGGCCCGCTTGGAGAAACGTCCCTGGGGCAGACGTCCGTGAGAAAGGGGTCTGTGGGGTCTCACTCTTACTCCTCCTGCATAGGCCGCCGGGTCGCGGCCTGTGAGAGACCGGACAGCCGGGTCTGCTGTCCGGTGGGTGGTGCTGTGCGGAAGACCGTGATCCGTGGTGCGCTCGTGGGGGATCAGCGTGCGCTGGGAGAATGACAGTCTTGAACCGTCCATGTCACCAGCGCGGGAACCAATCGAGGGTTTTCCCTATGACGTCGCTGTGCGCTCCCCCAGCGGCCAATTCACGTTCATGAAACAACTGTTGGGGCGCCTGTGACGGCAGGGACCACCCTGGGAAGATCGTCTTCATGACGGTCGACACGGTAGGAGCGATCTTCGAGCGGGCGGGCTGCACGGGCACGCTGCTCGTCCAACCTCTGCACGGGGAAGGGGAATTCGGGGTGGATGCCGATCAACTCGTGGTACCCGCCTCGGTGATGAAGATGCTGGTCGCACTGGCGGCGGAGACCTGGTTCGCCGAGGGCCGGCTGGATCCGCGGGAGCGGGTGGTGCTGGGCGGCGCGGAGCGCACACCCGGTACGGTCGGGGTGTCGCTGTTCGAGGACGAGGTCGCGCTGTCCTTGCGGGACATGGTCGTCCTGATGCTGACCATCAGCGACAACCCGTGCACGGACGCGCTGATGAACCGGCTCGGGGTGGACACCCTGAACGCGACGGCCGCGCGACTCGGGCTGCGGAACACGGTCGTCCGGTCCGATCTGCGCACCATGCTGGACTCCATCGGCCAGGACCTCGGCCGCGCGGGCTGGGCGGACCTCGTCGACTGGTCGGGCCGTGCCTCGGCGGCCGAATCGGCGGACGCCGACGAGAAGTTGCCGGGGGTGCGCGCGCTGACCCCCGGCGCGGGCACCCGTACGACAGCGCGCGACATGGTGCGGCTGCTGCGGCTCATCTGGAGCGGGCAGGCGGGGCCGGAGGCGGCCTGCGCGCGGGTGCGGGCGGTCATGGGCCGCCAGCTCACCCGGCACCGGATCGCGAGCGGGTTCCGGACGCCCGTGCGGGTGGCGGCCAAGAGCGG
The DNA here is from genome assembly GCF_040684035.1 of Streptomyces sp. NPDC093018. Lineage (NCBI taxonomy): Bacteria > Bacillati > Actinomycetota > Actinomycetes > Kitasatosporales > Streptomycetaceae > Streptomyces > Streptomyces sp. NPDC093018. The sequence goes on along the minus strand of NZ_JBFBFF010000001.1, from coordinate 598,642 downwards.
TGGGCTCGCCGGGATCGTACGCAATGAGGTCGGCGTCGTCTCGTATCCGGACGGCCGTCAGTACGCCGCCGCGGTCTTCACCAGATCGCGGCCGGGCGCGGACGACGCCGCGATCAATGCCGCGATCGGCGCCGCGACCGCGCACGCCGTCGCCTCGTTGCACCGCGAGACGGCCTGAAATCCCCTTCACCCGACAGCTCATGTTCACTCGACAGCCCACGGGAGGGCTCATGACACACATCAGCGAACCGACGCACCGGCTGGTGCCCACCGAGGCGGGGCGGATCCATCTCGTGGAGCAGGGCAGCGGGCCGCTGGTGCTGCTGGTGCACGGCTTCCCGGAGTCCTGGTACTCCTGGCGCCATCAGCTGCCGGCCCTCGCGGCGGCCGGGTACCGGGCGGTGGCCATCGATGTCCGCGGCTACGGCCGGTCCTCCAAGCCGGCCGCGACGGACGCGTACCGGCTGACCGAACTCGTGGCGGACAACGTCTCGGTGGTGCACGCGCTCGGCGAGGAGTCGGCGGTGGTCGTCGGCCACGACTGGGGTTCCGCCATCGCCTCGGGCTCGGGCCTGCTCCGTCCCGAGGTCTTCCGGGCGGTGGGCATGCTCAGCGTGCCGTACACCCCGCGCGGAAAGTCCCGGCCGACCGAGGTCTTCGCCCATATGGGCGGCGGGAAGGACGAGTTCTACATCTCCTACTTCCAGGAGCCGGGCCGTGCCGAGGCCGAGATCGAGCCCGATGTACGCGGCTGGCTCGCGGCCTTCTACCGGGCCCTGTCCGCCGGGACCATGCCCGGACCCGGCGACCCCGTCCCATACGTGGTCAGCCCCGGCGGCACCCTGCGCGACCGGTGCCCCGACGGGCCGCTGCCCGGGTGGCTCGGCGAGGCCGAACTCGACTTCTACGCAGGCGAGTTCGAGCGGACCGGGCTGACCGGAGCGCTCAACCGCTACCGGAACATGGACCGCGACTGGGCGGACCTCGCCGCCCATGAGGGCGCCCCCCTCACCCAGCCGTCCCTGTTCATCGGCGGCGCCCTGGACGCCACCATGTCCTGGCTGTCCGACGCCATCAAGGCGTTCCCCCGCACCCTGCCGGGCCTGGTCTCCTCGCAGTTGCTCGACGACTGCGGCCACTGGATCCAGCAGGAGCGCCCCGAGGAGACCAACCGCCTGCTCCTCGACTGGCTGGCAAAGCTGCCCGCCTGAGGCCCGAAGCCCGGTCTCCCGCCGCTGGTCGGCGCGTTGTTACGGTGCTCCGCGTGTCTGACTCCTCACGCGATACCGCACAGGGCGCCGGCTGGGGCTCGGCCGAGCCGGGTGCCTACAAGCAGTTGCTGCCACCCCACGTCCAGAAGGTGTCCTGGCTGAACCCCAGAACGCTGTGGGCGGCCCGCAACGGCGTGCTGGCCTCCTGGTTCGGCGACCCCACCGGCCGTACCCGCGGCCGGTGGGCGGCCCGGCGGCAGTCCGCCGGGGCGCCCGCCGACAAGGTGTTCCGGCGGGAGGTGCCGGACCGGTTCTCCTTCATGGTCATCGGCGACACCGGCGAGGGCGGCGAGTCCCAGTACGCCGCCGTGCCCGGGTTCCTGAAGACCGGTCAGGGCACCGAGTTCGCGGTGATCACCAGCGATGTCATCTACCCGGTGGGCAGCGCCGACGACTACGAGAACAAGTTCTTCCGGCCGTACCGGGACTACCCGGCGCCGATCTACGCGATACCCGGAAACCACGACTGGTACGAGGACCTCGGCGCCTTCATGCGGGTCTTCTGCGCCGACACCCCGCCGCTGGATCCCGCGCCCAGGCCCCGCCCGCTCGGCCGGGCCTGGTGGCAGGCGCTGCTGTGGCACCGGCCGCGCCCGACGGACGGTCAACACCTGGACGAGGCGCGGAAGTTGCGGTCGGCGCCCGAGCAGCAGGCCGAACAGCCGGGCCCCTACTGGGCGTTGGACGCCGGGCCGGTGCGCCTGATCGGTATCGACACCGGACTGCTGGGCACCCTCGACGCCGAACAGGGCGCCTGGCTGCGCGAGGTGTCCAAGGGCCCGCGCCCGAAGATCCTGATCACCGGGTCACCGCTGTACGTCGACGGCGAGCACCACCCGTGCCCCATCGACGGCGGCGGCACCGTGGACGACATCGTCCGGGCCCCGGAGCACCACTATGTGGCCGCGATCGGCGGTGACATCCACAACTACCAGCGCTATCCGGTCCAGGTGGACGGCCGCACCCTCCAGTACATCGTCGCGGGCGGCGGTGGGGCGTTCATGCACGCCACCCACACCATCCCGCGGGTGTCGATCGGCGGGGTCACCGAACGCGACTTCCGCTGCTACCCGCTGCGCGGCGACTCGCTCGCCTTCTACAGTCACCTCTACGCCCGCCGGCTGCGCCTGCCCCGCCTCGGGCTCAGCGAGTCGGAGGCCACGGCCGTGATCGCCGAACGCCTCGGCATCGAACCCGGCCGCGCCCCCGGTCCCGACACCCGGGTCACCCGGCGCACCCGTCTGGTCGCGAGCCTGCTGGGCGCCGGCGGCCGCCCCGACCGCACCGCACGCATCCGGCTGCCGGTGCGCAAGATGTACACCCAGCTGTTCTCGCCGTCCTCCGTCACCTACACCCCGCCCTTCTTCAAGTCCTTCCTGCGCCTGGACGTCGGCGCGCAGGAGATCCGCGTCCGCTGCTTCGCCGCGACCGGCAACCGGCCGCAGGAACTGGACCCGCCGCTGGAGGACGAGGTCGTCATCCCGCTGCAGTGACCCCTGAAGGGAACCTTTTGAAGCGAACCCTTTGAAGCGACCCCGCCGGACGGTCCGGGCCCCGCGCCGAAATCCGATCACACAGTTGTCACACTCGGCTGCCACACTCGATGGCGAACCGCAGTACGACCGCTGGAGGAGCCCGTGCCGTCCACCCCACGCCCCCTGCGCAAGCTGGGCTTCCTCACCATCGGCCTGTTCGACCCTGCGGACCCGGCCCGGGGACACGAGTCCACGCTGGAGATCATCGAACTGGGCGAGCGGCTCGGCTTCGACAGCGCCTGGGTCCGCCACCGCCATCTCCAGTACGGCATCTCGTCCCCGGTCGCGGTCCTCGCCGCCGCCTCCCAGCGCACCCGCCGCATCGAACTGGGCACCGCGGTCATACCGCTCGGCTGGGAGAACCCGCTGCGCCTCGCCGAGGACCTGGCGACCGTCGACCTGCTGTCCGGCGGCCGGCTGAACCCGGGGCTCAGCGTGGGCCCGCCGATGCACTACGACCAGGTGAAGGACGCCCTGTACCCGGACACCGGCGACAGCGAGGACTTCGGCCACGGACGGGTGCGGCGGCTCCTTGACCTCGTGCGCGGCAAGCCCGCCAGCGATTTCAGCGGGGTCGAGGGCTTCGAGGTGTTCAGCGATGTGGTGCAGCCGCACTCCCCCGGGCTCGGCGGCCGGCTGTGGTACGGCGGCGGCAGCCTCGGCTCCGCGCGCTGGGCGGGCGAGCACGGGATGAACTTCCTGACCAGCAGCGTCGTCAAGGCGGCGGCCCCGGGCGAGGAGCCGTACGACTTCGCGGAGATACAGCGGTCCCTCATCCGGGAGTTCCGGGCGCACCACCCCGACGGCGCGGCGGCCCGGGTCTCGCAGGGCCTGGTGGTGATACCCACCGACTCGGCGAGTCCCGAACAGCGCGGCCGGTACGCCGAGTTCGCCGCCAAGAGGCTGCCGCGCACCACCGCCCCGCAGGGCCCGGCGCGGCTGCTGTTCGCGCCGGACCTGGTCGGCACCTCGGCGGAACTGGCCGAGCGGCTGCGGGCCGACCCGGCGTTCCGCGAGGTGGACGAGGTGGCCTTCGCGCTGCCGTTCACCTTCGCGCACGAGGACTATGTGCAGATCCTGACCGACATGGCGACGAAGCTCGGTCCGGCGCTCGGCTGGCAGCCTGCGCTCTGACCGTCGTACCGGCTGCTACCAGCGGCCCGCCTCGGTGCCCGTCACCGGGGTGGAGGGCCTGCCGTCCACCCCGACCGGCACCTCGCCGTGCAGCATCACCCGGTGCATGATCCGGGGCGCGTCCAGCCGGGTGTGGTCGCTGGGGGCCAGATGGATGGTGGCCCGGTTGTCCCAGAAGGCGACGCTGCCGGGCGCCCAGCGGAAGCGGACCGTGTACTCGGGGCGGACCGCCTGGTCGAGGAGCATCTGGAGCAGGGCGGCGCTCTCCGGGCGGGAGACGCCGGTGATCTGCTCGATGTAGTAGCCGTTGACGAACAGCACCCGCTCCCCGGTCTCCGGGTGCACCCGCACCAGGGGGTGCTCGCAGGCCACCTGGTGGTCCAGGAGGTGGCGCAGATAGGCGTCGTCGCCGGGGCGTGGCTGGTAGCCGACGCCGAGCCGGTGCTCGGCGCGCAGCCCGTCCACGAAGGCGCGCACCGGCGCGGACAGGCCCGCGTAGGCGGCCGCCAGATTGGCCCAGGTGGTGTCGCCGCCGTAGGGCGGGACGGACTCGGCGCGCAGAATGGTCGCGGCGGGCGGGTCGACGCGGGCGCCGTGGTCGCAGTGCCAGCCGCGCAGCAGATGGGGGCGGCGGCGGGCGAGCCACTCCTCGTGGTCCATGCCGTAGCGGCCGCCCAGTTCCAGCCGGTCGGCGGTGGTCTCCACCTCGGGGAAGTCCGGGGGCGAGGCGCCGCCGCGGCGGCCGAGGAGCACCGGTTCGCCGAAGCGGCGGGCGAAGGCGACCTGCCCGGCGTGGTCCAGGCGCTGGTCCCGGAAGAACACCACCTTCCAGCGCAGCACGGCCCGCCGGATCAGGTCGGCCACCGCGTCGTCGAGGGGTGCGGCGAGGTCCACGCCGGTGATCTCGGCGCCGATGTGCCCGGCGACCGGCCGCACCTCCGCGCCCCCGGCCCGCATGTCCACACCGGTGGCCGGATCCGGCCATTCCCGCTGCCGCTCCTGCTGCCGCGCGGCGGCCCTGTCCGTCGTCATGCGCGCGCTCCGCTGCTCGTCCGTACCGGCCCCGGGGCCCGTGCCGTCCACCGGCCACGTCGCGCCCGTCCGGTTGATCACCACTCACCCTATCCATGAGGCTGGTGGCACGACACTGTCGAGCGGAAGGTCTCCCCGTGAACGGCATACCGGTGCACACGCTCAACGACGGAACGACGATCCCCGCCCTCGGCCTCGGCACCTGGCCGCTGGACGACACCGCGGCCGAGCGGGCCGTACGCGAGGCGCTCGGCCTCGGCTACCGGCTGGTGGACACCGCGGTGAACTACCGCAACGAGACCGGCGTGGGCCGTGCCCTCGCGGACGCCGGGGTGCCCCGCGAGGAACTGGTGGTGACGACCAAGCTGCCGGGCCGCCACCACGGCTACCAGGAGACCCTGGCCTCCTTCGAGGAGTCCCGGCGGCGACTCGGCGTGGAGTACGTGGACCTGTACCTGATCCACTGGCCGAACCCCCGGGTCGGCAAGTACGTCGATTCCTGGAAGGCGATGATCAAGCTCCGGGAGGACGGTCTGATCCGCTCGATCGGCGTCTCCAACTTCACCCCGGAGCACATCGTGCGCCTGGAGAAGGAGACCGGTGTGCTGCCGTCGGTGAACCAGATCGAGCTGCACCCGCTGTTCCCGCAGGAGGAACTGCGCGCCTTCCATGCGGACCAGGGCATTCTCACCGAGAGCTGGAGCCCGCTGGGCCGGGGCGGCCATCTGCTGGGCGATGCGCGGGTCGGCCGGATCGCCGACGAGCACGGGGTGAGCCCCGGGCAGGTGCTGCTGCGCTGGCACGTCCAGCTGGGCGCGCTGCCCATCCCGAAGTCCGCCGACCCCGAGCGGCAGCGCGCCAACCTGGACGTCTTCGGCTTCGAGCTGGACTCGGACCAGATGGCCGCGATCGCCCGGCACGCCCCGACCCGGCTCGGCGGCGACCCGGAGACGCACGAGGAGTTCTGAGACCGGTGTGAGCGGGGTACCCGGGGCCCGGTGAGGCCGACGCACGGAAGGAGCCGCAGGTGGCAGCGGAGGACCGGCTGCGGACGTACCGCGGCAGGCGCGACTTCGAGCGGACCCGGGAACCCTCGGCCGACGGGCGGGAACGTGTGAGCGAAGGCCGGGAACCCTCGGCCGGACAGGACGCCGGGAGCGGGGGCGACGGGCGGCCGCGGTTCGTGGTGCAGATCCACGACGCCCGCCGGATGCACTTCGACTTCCGGCTCCAGGTGGGCGACGTCCTGAAGTCCTGGTCCGTGCCGAGGGGCCCGTCCGCCGACCCCGGCGACAAGCGGCTCGCCGTGCCGACGGAGGACCATCCGCTGGCGTACGAGGACTTCGAGGGCGTGATCCCGAAGGGCGAGTACGGCGGCGGCACGGTGATCGTGTGGGACCGGGGGACGTACGAGCCGCTGAGCCATGACCGGCAGGGACGGCCGGTGGACTTCGCCGAGTCGCTCAAGCGCGGACACGCCACGTTCCGGCTGCACGGCACCAAGCTGCGCGGCGAGTACGCCCTGACACGTTTCCGGGGCCGGGACGGGGAGGACCACTGGCTGCTGGTGCGCAAGGGCGCGGCGCACAAGGCCGGGCACGGGTCCCCCGACCCCCGGCGGGCCCGTTCGGTGCGCACCGGGCGCACCCTCGCCCAGGTCGCGGCGGACGGCGGCGCGTGCTGACCGGACACGGGCGGACCTGGCGAGCGCCGACCGGGCAAGCGCCGGCCGAGCAAGTGTCGACCGGGCGGGCACCGACAATCCGGATTCCCCGATTCCGGCCCCAACAGATGTGCGAGGAGCCTATGTTCGCGCCGACATCCCTCGCTCCCCTGGAGGCATCCCCATGCGCACAGCACCGCGCGCCGCCGCCCTGCTCGGCGCCGTGACCGCCGCCACCGTACTTACCTGCCTGCCCGCGGGGGCGACCCCGGCGGGCCCCGGGGTGACGGCCCGCACGATCAGTGAACGAACCGTCGGGAACACCGACTACACCCTGCGGGAGATCACCGTCCCGCCCGGCCAGAGCACCGGCTGGCACTACCACGACGGCCCCCTGTACGGCGTGGTGCGCCAGGGCACCCTGAGCCACTTCGACTCCGCCTGTGGCCCGGACGGGGTGTACCGGGCGGGCGCGCCGATACAGGAGCCGGCCGGGCCGGGGAACGTGCACATAGGCCGCAACCTCGGGGACACCCCGGTGGTGCTCGATGTGCTGTACGTGCTGCCGCACGGCTCCCCGTTCTCGGAGGACGCGCCGAACCCGGGCTGCGCCTTCCAGTAGGGGGCGATCAGGCGTCGGGGAGCGGCTGTTCGGCCCAGATGGTCTTGCCCGCGGCCGTCTGCCTGCTCCCCCAGCGCTGGGTGAGCTGCGCGACCAGCAGCAGTCCCCGGCCGCCCTCGTCGTAGGCGTGCGCCCGGCGCAGATGCGGGGAGGTGGAACTGGTGTCGGAGACCTCGCAGATGAGGGCGCGGTCGCGGATCAGCCGTAGCTGGATGGGGGGTTCGCCGTAGCGGATGGCGTTGGTGACGAGTTCGCTGACGACGAGTTCGGTGACGAACGCGGTCTCCTCCAGCCCCCAGGCGGCCAGTTGCTCACCTGCGGCCTGCCGGACGACGGCGACCTGGGCGGGGTGGGCGGGGACGTCCCAGGTGGCGACCCGGTCGGCGCCGAGGGCCCGGGTGCGCACCAGCAGCAGGGCCACGTCGTCGCCGGGCTGGTCGGGCAGTACGGCCTTGAGGACGCCGTCGGCGAGGGCGTCGAGGGAGTCGGCGGGGGCCCCGACGGCGCGGCGCAGCTCGTCGTCGGCGCCGTCCGGGTTCCCGGCGCGGTGGGCGACCAGGCCGTCGGTGAACAGGGCCACCACGGAGCCCTCGGGCAGCTCCAGCTCCGTTGCCTCGAAGGGCAGTCCGCCGATGCCGAGGGGCGGCCCCGCGGTGAGGGGCACGAGCTCGGCGCCGTCGCCGCCGGGCAGGACCAGGAACGGGGCCGGATGGCCGGCGGTGGCGAGCGTGAGCCGGCGCGAGACGGGGTCGTAGACGGCGTACACGCAGGTGGCACCGATCTCGGCGACCTCCTCGCGGCCGTTCTCGGCGGCCAGATGGGTCACCAGATCGTCGAGGTGGGTGAGGAGTTCGTCGGGCGGCAGGTCCACGTCGGCGAGGGTGCGCACGGCGGTGCGCAGCCGCCCCATGGTGGCCGAGGAGCTGATGCCATGGCCCACCACATCGCCGACGACCAGTCCGACCCGGCCCCCGGAGAGCGGGATGACATCGAACCAGTCGCCGCCGATCCCGGCCTGGGAGCCGCACGGCAGATAGCGGTGGGCCACGTCGAGCGCGGCCTGTCCGGGCAGTCCGCTCGGCAGCAGGCTGTGCTGGAGGGCGAGGGCGGTGCTGCGTTCGCGGGCGAAGCGGCGGGCGTTGTCGATGCAGACGGCGGCGCGGCTGGCCAGCTCCTCGGCGAAGACGGCGTCGTCGGGGCCGTAGTCCTCCGGATGCGCCAGCCGCACGCAGACCGCGACGCCCAGGGTGGTGCCGCGGGCGCGCAGCGGTACGGCGATCATGGAGTGCACGCCCTCCCGGAAGGGGGCGCCCTGGGGCGCGCGCTCATTGCGGTCCGCGAGCCAGGCCCGGAATCCCGGCTCGCCCGCCTGGCTGAGGATCGCGTGGCCCTCGCGCAGCGCGCAGGCCGGCGGCGCGGGGGGCCGGTAGATCTGGGTCTCGCCGACCCGGACGGCCACCCCGGGGCTGCCGGGCCGGGTGGATTTGTAGGCGACGCGGTGCAGCTCGACGTCGTCGGCGGCGACCATCGGGGGCTCGTCGGCGCCGAGCACCCAGTCGAGCAGGTCGACGGTGGCGAAGTCGGCGTAGCGCGGGACGAGGATCTCGATCAGTTCCTCGGCGGTGCGCACCACGTCGAGGGTGGTGCCGATGTGGGCGGCGGCCTCGTTGAGCAGGGCGAGCCGGCGTCTGGCCCAGTACTGCTCGTTGCTGTCGTAGGCGGCCAGGGCGACCGCGGTCTGCGTACCCGAGGCGTCGCGCAGCGGCCACATCTCCAGGCTCCAGAAGTGCTCTCGGTTCAGCGCGGGCGCGGCGGCGAAGCTCTCGTAGCGCACCGGCAGACCGGTCTCGGCGACCTCGCGCAGATGGCGCAGGAAGCCCCGGTTGGACTCGGTGTCGGCCACGGTGTCGAGGAAGAACCGGCCGGTCAGCCCCTCCTCGGGGACGCCGATGACCTTGCAGGCGGCGTCGTTCAGGCGGAGATAGCGCTGCTGGAGGTCGAAGACGGACATCGACATGGACGCCTGCTCGAAAGCCTGTGCGGCGAGCGTGACGCCGGGCGGTTCGGCCGTCACGGCATAGCCCGCGGGCCGTCCGTCGCCGCTGTCGAGGGGGCAGGCGGTGACGGCGAGGTCGAGGCGGTGGCCGTCGTGGTGCCGCAGGGCGACGGTGCCGTGCTGTGTCCCCGTCGGCGCGGCGAGGGCTTCCGCGGGAAGTTCCGCGGCGAGCAGCTCCGCCGCGGGGCGGCCCACGACCTCCCCGGCCGGGTGGCCCGTGAGCAGCCGCGCACCCTCGCTCCACCCGGTCACCCAGCCCCGAGTGTCGATGATCGCCACGGCGGCGACACGGTCCATAAGGCCCAGAATGATCCGATTGTCGCGGCTCCTCAAGCGCGGGGGCCGCGGGCCGGGTCATGCCCGGTGGGCGCGCAGGGCGGCGAGGGCCTTGTCGGCGTGGGTGTTCATGCGCAGCTCGCTGCGGACGATCTCCAGTACGGTGCGGTCCTCGGCGATGACGAAGGTGACGCGCTTGGTGGGGGCGAGGGTGAAGCCTCGCTTGACCCCGAACCGCTCGCGGACCGTGCCGTCGGCGTCGGACAGGAGCGGCATGCCGAGCGTGTGCCGTCCTGCGAACTCCCGCTGCTTGTCGACGTCGTCGCCGCTGATGCCCACCGGCCGGGCGCCGAGCGCGGCGAACTCGGCGGCGAGGTCGCGGAAGTGGCAGGCCTCGGCGGTGCAGCCCGGGGTGAGGGCGGCGGGGTAGAAGAAGAGGACCACGGGTCCGTCGGCGAGCAGTTCGCCGAGGCTCTTGACGGTCCCGGACTCGTCGGGGAGGGCGAAGTCCGCCGCCTTGTCCCCGACCTCGACGCGCTCGCTCATGACCGGTTCCTCCTCTGGTGGCCTGCCGCCGGATATTACTGGACGGTAAGCCGCCGGGTGGCCCGTTCGCGGGACTACGTCTCCGGCCCCTCCGGCTCCTCCGGTTTCTCCCGCTCCTCCGGCTTCTCCCGCTCCTGCGGCCCGGCCACCGCCACCGCGCCCGGCTCGCCCTCCGTCTCGGCGGAGTACGCGAGGAAGTCGTCCACCATCCGATGGAACAGCGTGGCCAGCTGCCGCAGTTCCTCGGGCCGCCAGCCGGACAGGGCCAGCTGCATCTCCCCTGCCCCGGCCTCCCGGATCCGGCCGACGGCCAGGCGGCCCGCTTCGGTGAGCCGGATCCGCTGGGCGCGCCCGTCGTCGGGGTCGGGCACCCGGGTGACGTACCCCGCCCGCTGGAGCTGCTGCACGGTCCGGGTCACATGCGAGGCCTCGACCCCGAGCCGGTGCGCCACCTCCCCCGGCCGCATCGGCACGCAGTCCGCGATCTGCCGCAGCAGCGCCACCGCGGCCCGGTCCAGCGGCACGTCGGCCAGGGCCCGCAGCCGGTCGTGATGCCGGGTGCGGGTGCCGAGGTAGGTGATGCGGGTGAGGGCCCGCTCGATCTCGGCGACCTCCGGGGAGGTCGCGTTCGGGCCGGACGGCGAGGGCGCGGGCATGCCTCCGAGTCTACGCGGACATTGCACGACTCAACCTTTTCGTCCCAGTGGCGTGAGAGGCACGGACCGAGTCGCTCCGGTACGTCCGCCCGGCTCCGCGCCTCCCGCGAGATCAGGCCGGCGGCCCGCGCCCCGGGACGTCCCACGCCGTCCCAGGGGACAGCGAAACGGCATGGTGAGGGGTTCGCACGGCAAGGCTGGGCGGCGTGATCACGGTTCGTGGTCACGAGATCGACAGCCGGAGGTTTCCATGATCCGTCGGGCCCTCAAGAGCGTTCTGCCGGCCGCGGCCGCGGTGCTCGCCCTGCTCCCCGCGACGGCCGGTGCCGCCGCGGCGAGCACCGTCACCGCCCACCCGGTGGCCGCCGTCGCCGCCCCGCAACACCCCGTCCACACCCAGCCATACCACACCGGCCGGGTCGCCACCCGCGGCATCCGGCTCAACGTCCGCTCCGGCCCGGGCACCGGCTACCGGGTGGTCGGCAGCCGGCACACCAACCGGCTCATCTCGGTCAGCTGCAAGACCTACGGCTCCCGGGTGCAGGGCAACCACGTCTGGTACCGGCTCCCCCAGCACCGGGGCTACGTCTCCGCCCACTACGTGACCACCGGCCGGTACGTCCCCTGGTGCTGACGGGCGTCCGCCGCATCACCCACTGACCGCCGAGGGCCTGTCCGGGAGCCGCGTCCCGAACAGGCCTTCGGCATGAGGGCGCTTGACCCGGCCCATACCTCGTCCGGTGTTGCAGCGGCCGTCCGGCAGGGAAACCATCCCGGCATCAGGGGCGAAACGCCCATAGGGGAATGGGAGTCGAGGAACGCACGATGCGGCACCCCCAAGGATCGACCGCGCCGGACGAGTCGCTGGTGGTGACACTGCGCGAGCTGAAGGACCGTACAGGTCTGAGCCTGGCGGCGCTGGCCGCGCGCACCCCGTACAGCAAGTCCGCCTGGCACCGCTATCTTTCGGGCGGCAAGCGGCCGCCGCGGCCCGCGGTGGAGGCCCTGTGCCGGCTGGCCGAGGCCGACGCCGCGGCCGTACTGGCACTGTGGGAGGCGGCCGACGAGCCCGCGCCCCTGGAACCGCCCGAGGAGAGCCCCGGCGGCCGCCGCTCGTCCTGGCTCCCGCTGTGGATCCCGGTGTCGGTGCTCGCCCTGTTCGGCGCGGCCGCGGCGGTCGCCGCGGCCGTGGCCCTGTCCGGACGTCCGGGGTCCGCGCCGGTGGCCCAGCCCCTGAGCGAGGTGCCGCGCTGTCACGGGTCCTCCTGCCGGGGCGAGTTGCCCGACGCCTCGGTGTGCGCCCGGGACGCGCAGACCAGGAGCAGGGTCGCCGACCGCGCCTATGCCGTACGGCTGCGCTACTCGCCGTCCTGCCGCACCGCCTGGTCGGAGGTGCGGGTGCGCGGCCGGCTGGCCCGGGAGGTGTCGGTGCGCGCGGGCGACGACATCCTCTCCGCGAGCTATCCGGCCGACGATGTGACCGGCGTCAACAGTCCGATGCTGTCGGTGGGTTCGCCCCGGGGCGTGGAGGCGTGTGCCGAGGTGGGCGGGAGGGTGGCGTGCACGGGCCTGGACGCGGACGGACCGCCGGGACCGATGGACTGACACATGGGCCGGGCGGCGGCCCGGCGGGGCACCCCGTTCAGGGGAACCGGGGGCCGAAGGCGCGTGCCGGGGCCCGCATCGGTCGACATCTTCTGCCGTGACCGCCACCGCACTGCCGTTCATCGCGCCGATGCTCGCCACCCCCGGCTCGCTGCCGCCCGCCGCGCAGGACGCGCGCTGGGCGTACGAGACCAAGCAGGACGGGCAGCGGGTGATGGCCTATCTGCCCGGGGACGGCTCCCTGGTGCTGCGCGCCCGTTCCGGCGAGGTGATCACCGGGGCGTATCCCGAACTGGCGCCGCTGGGCGGCGCGCTGGGTGCCGCTCCGGCGGTCCTCGACGGCGAGGTGCTGGCCCTGGACCCGGACGGCCGGGCCGACTTCCAGCTCCTGCAGAGCCGGATGGGCCTCGCCCACGCGCCCGCGCGGGCCGCGCGCCGGGCCGCACAGGTGCCGGTGCATCTGGTGCTGTTCGACGTGCCGTATCTGGCTCAGCCGCTGTTGCGGGAGCCGTACGTACGACGCCGGGCCCGGCTGCTGGAGCTGGGGCTGTCCGGGCCGTACTGGTCGACGCCCGGCGCGGTGACCGGGCACGGCGCCCAGGCGCTCGCGGCCACCCGGGAGCACGGGCTTGAGGGCCTGGTGTGCAAGCGGCTCGACTCGGTGTACGAGCCCGGGGTGCGCTCGCGCGCCTGGATCAAGATCCGCAACATGCGGGCCGAGGACGTGATCGTGGGCGGCTGGCTGCCGGGCAAGGGGCGGCTCGCGGGACTGCCCGGCGCGGTGCTGGTGGGCCAGCGGGACCCGGCCGGGCGGCTGCGGTACGTCGGCGGGGTGGGCACCGGCTGGAGCGAGGCTGAGCGGACCCGGCTCGCGGAGCTGCTCGCGGACGCGGCGAGCGGGCGCTGCCCCTTCGAGCCGGCGCCCCGCGTCCCGGGCGCGCGCTGGGTGCTGCCCCGGCTGGTCGGCGAGGTCGGCTACAGCACCCGTACCCGGACCGGGCTGCTGCGTCAGCCGTCCTGGCTGAGGCTGCGTCCCGATCTTTCCCCGCAGGACTCGGCGGCGGACCTGCCCCGGGACCCGGCATGAGGTACGGGGGTCTATCGTGTGCGCATGCCGGTTCCCGAACTGATCCGAATCGTCTCCCGTGACTCGCCCATGGCCCTGGCCCAAGTGGAGCGGGTCCGCGCCGAGTTGGCCGCCCTGCACCCGGGGGTGCGCACCGAGGTCGTCCCCGTGAAGACCACCGGCGACAAGTGGCTCGGCGATCTGGCCCAGGTCGAGGGCAAGGGGGCGTTCACCAAGGAGGTGGACGCGGCCCTGCTGGCCGGGGCGGCGGATCTCGCGGTGCACTGTGTGAAGGACGTGCCCGCCGACCGGCCGCTGCCCGCCGGTACGGTGTTCGCCGCGTTCCTGAAGCGGGACGACATCCGTGACGCGCTGGTGCACCCGGGCGGCCTCACTCTGGACGAGCTGCCGGCCGGTACCCGGATCGGCACCTCCGCGGTGCGCAAGATCGCCCAACTGGCCGCCACCCACCCGCATCTGGAGTGCGTGCCGTTCCGCGGCAACGCCAACCGCAGGCTCCGGAAGCTGGCCGACGGCGAGGCGGACGCGCTGCTGCTCGCGGTGGCCGGTCTTGAGCGCATCGGGCGCACCGATGTGATCAGCGAGGTGCTGTCCCCGGAGACGATGATGCCGCCGATCGGCGCGGGCATCCTCGCCCTGCAGTGCCGGGAGGACGACACCGAGCTGATCGACGCGGTCAGCGGGCTCGGCGACCCGGACACCCACCGGGAGGCGACGGCCGAGCGGATGTTCCTGCATGTGCTCCAGGGCCACTGCAACAGCCCGATCTCCGGGTACGCGCGGGTGGACGCCAGCGGTGAACTCTCCCTGCGGGCCTGTGTGTTCACGCCCGACGGCAAGACCCGGCTGAACGCCCACGAGTGGGCGGGCCGACTCGATCCGGCCACGCTCGGCACCTCGGTGGCGGTGGCGCTGCTGCGGCAGGGCGCACGGGAGATCATCGACGGCATCCCGCACTGAGCGGGGCCGGGGGGCGGCCGGGGCTCAGGCGGTGCCGGGCTCCGTCTGCTCCTTGAGGAAGGCGCTGACCTGGTGGGCGAGGTCGCCCTGTGCGGAGCCCATGGGGGCGGTCGGCGCGGTGGCCTCCTGGACGCCGGTGCCGCCCGCCCACAGCCGGCGCTCGGTCCACTCCTCGTCCACCCGCAGCTGCACCTGGATGTCCACATGGGTGAGCGCGGCCTCGGGGGCGGCGGCGTAGAGCACGGCGGTGGCCCGGCGCAGCGGATAGACGTCGAAGCCCTCGATGAACTGCGAGTTGCGCCAGTCGATGAAGGCGCCCTCGCCGTCCGGTCCGACCCGGACGTCGAGTTGGCCGTCCTCCAGGTGGATACCGAAGTGCCGTGTGCCGCGGTTCTCGATCGTCACCCGGACACTGAAGTACGTCAGACCGGCCGCGGCGTCGTCGCGTCCGCGCGGGGGTTCGGCGGCCTCCAGGCGGTGGACGCGGACCCGCAGACCGGCATGCTCCTCGTACTCCTGCCAGTCACCGACCACGTTCGGCTCGTACACAGTGCCCCTCTCGACCCCCGAGTGTCTATCTGTGGGCTCAGCGCACTGTCAAATGAGCGGAATGCACCGTGGCCAGGGGGTTCGCCCGCTTTGATCGTTGATCAAGCGCTGCCCAGGAAGAATCCCCCCGAGCCCGGTTCGGGCGGGCCACGGTGCGTGCCGCACATCACGTTCCCGGCAAGATCACCGGGCCAGCCGGCCGAGCAGTGAGGAGGCCGCGGTGATGCCGAGCGCGGCGGCGATCGCCAGCACCCCGAAGTCGGCGCCGAGATGCGAGGGCGTGCCGAGCAGCAGCCCGCGCAGCGCGTCGACCTGATAGCTCAGCGGGTTGACCTTGCTGACGGCCTGGAGCCAGCCCGGCATCACGGAGACGGGGTACAGGGCGTTGGAGCCGAAGAAGAGCGGCATGGTGATCGCCTGCCCGAATCCCATCAGCCGGTCGCGGCTGAGCACGATGCCCGCGATGGTCATCGAGAGGCAGGAGAAGAACACCGAGGCGAGGATCACCGCGAGGGCGACACCGAGCAGCTTCAGCGGGTTCCAGGTGAGGGCGACACCGAGCAGCGCCGCGATCACGATCACGACGATCGCCTGCACCAGCGACTTCACCCCGGCCGCGAACGCCTTGCCGGTGATCAGCGCCGAGCGCGGGGTCGGGGTGACGAGCAGCTTGTTCAGGATGCCCGCGTCCCGCTCCCAGATGATCTGGATGCCGTAGAAGATCGCGATGAACATGGCGGACTGGGCGATGATGCCGGGCGCCATGTAGTCGATGTACGGGATCCCGCCGGTGGGTATCGCCCGGATCCGGGTGAAGGTCTGACCGAAGATCAGCAGCCACAGGGCGGGCTGGACGGCGCGGGTGTACAGCTCGGTGCGGTCATGGCGCAGCTTCTGGAGCTCCACGGTGCACATGGCGAGCACCCGGGCGGGCAGCAGCCGCCAGCCGGCGCGCGGCACCGGAGGGGTGAGCAGCAGCGCGGTGTCCTTGCCGAGGGTGCGGTCAGCCGACGCGGCGTGCGGTGCGGCGGGTGCTTCGGACTTCACGGAAACCTCCTCCGGTGTTGTCGTCGAGGCCACTGCCGGCGATGTCGCGGAAGACGTCCTCCAGCGTGGGCAGGGTGTCGGTGCCCTTGCGTTCGGCGAGGCCCCGGCGCAGTTCCTCCGGGGTGCCGAGCGCGCGGATACGGCCGCGGTGCATCAGGCCGACCCGGTCGCAGTACTGGTCGGCCTCGTCCATGTAGTGGGTGGTGACGAGGACGGTCATGCCGGTCGCCTCGCGTACGGCGTTGATGTGCTCCCACACGCCGGTGCGGGCGATCGGGTCGAGGCCGATGGTCGGCTCGTCCAGGATCAGTAGCCGGGGGGCACTGACCAGGGCCTGGGCGAGTTCGAGGCGGCGGATCATGCCGCCGGAGTAGGTGCCTGCGAGCCGTCCGGCGGCGTCGGAGAGGTCGACGGCGGAGAGCGCCAGGTCGACGCGTGCGGCGCGTTCCCGGCGCGGCACGTCGAACACCCGGGCGAACAGGGCGACGTTCTCGCGCCCGGTGAGCCCGCCGTCGGCGGACAGCTGCTGCGGGACGTAGCCGAGCATGCGGCGCACTCCCATGCGCTCCTTGGCGGCGTCGTGCCCGAAGACGCGGACCATGCCGGCGGGGACCGGAAGCAGGGTGGTGATGCAGCGGATGGCGGTGGTCTTGCCGGCGCCGTTCGGTCCGAGCAGCCCGAAGACCTCGCCCTCGTGGACGCCGAGGTCGAGGTCGTCCACGGCCTTGGTCTCGCCGAAGGCGTAGCTGAGCCCGGTGCAGCTGACGGCCTCGGCGCGGGCGGCGGCCGCCCCGTCCGTGGCGGTGGCTGTCGCGGCCTGGGTGGCGGACGTGTCCGCCGGGTCGGTCGTCATGATGGCGTGCCCTCCGTCCAGGGTCCCCCGGGGGCGGCTCCCGCCCCGGCCGGCGCGCTCACGGGCGCCGCCGGGTCCTCGTCCGCCTCGGGGTCCTCGTGCAGCAGGTCGGCGAGCCTGCGCAGGGCCGGGAGGGCCGCGCGCAGGGCGTCGTGGTCGGCGCCGTCGAGGCGGGCCAGACGGCCGCCGACCAGCTCGGCACGGCGGCGGTGCCAGTCCTCCAGGCGCTTCTCGGCGGCCCCGGTCAGCCGCAGCCGCGCGGCCCGCCGGTCGGCCGGGTCGGTCTCCCGGACCAGGTACTCGTCCCGCACGAGCTGATTGACCAGCGTCGAGACGGAATTGCTCGCCAGGTGCAGTTCCTTGGCCGCCTCCGAGACACCGATTCCCGGGCGGGACTCGACCAGCCGCAGCAGCTCCACCTCGGCACCGCGCAGCCGGGGCCCGGTCAGGCCGCCCCGCAGCCGGCGCCGGATCAGCCGCTGGATGCCGACGAGCGCGTCGGTCAGCTCCGCCGGGAAGGTCTCGGGCGCCCCGGGCGGCGCGTCGCCGCCGGGCCGGCGTATCGCTTCGTCTTCCACGTCTGAAGATTACCTCTGCTACAGAGCTATCACCCCTCGGGCAGCCCCAAGATGCGGTCAAGACCGCCATACCGTTTTTCCGGTTATCAGGTGAATTGTTTTGTGATGTCCGAGAGCGGGAAAACGCACATATGTGCTTCGGACAGGAGGCACTTCCGTGGGAGCCGGCCCCAGCGCGGCCTGCCGCCCCCGAGTCCTTTCCCGTGACCGAGCGCGCGCTTCTCCCACGGTGTCTGTCCAACCGGCACCGGCGAGAGAGGTGCGCGCGATGCGTGTCACTGGCAGCACCAGCACCAAGCCCAGATCCCACCCCCATCCTCATGACGACGCGCCCGACACGGGCCGGTCCTTCGCGCGGCTCGCGGAGCTGCCCGACGGCCCCGAGCGCCGGGCGCTGCGGGACGAACTGGTACGGCTGTGGCTGCCCATGGCCGAGCGGATCGCCGTACGGTTCCGCGGCCGTGGGGAGTCCCTGGAGGACCTGTACCAGGTGGCCGCGCTGGGTCTGGTGAAGGCCGTCGACCACTACGACCCCGAGCGCGGCCGTGCCTTCGAGGCGTACGCGGTGCCCACCATCACCGGTGAGATCAAGCGGCACTTCCGGGACCACATGTGGACGCTGCATGTGCCCCGCCGGGTCCAGGATCTGCGCAACCGGGTCCGTACGGCCGTCAAGGAGCTGTCCCAGACCACGCCGGGCCGGCCGCCCACGGTGGCCGAGATAGCCGAGTACACCCGGCTCGACGAGGACGAGGTGCGCAC
The DNA here is from genome assembly GCF_040684035.1 of Streptomyces sp. NPDC093018. Lineage (NCBI taxonomy): Bacteria > Bacillati > Actinomycetota > Actinomycetes > Kitasatosporales > Streptomycetaceae > Streptomyces > Streptomyces sp. NPDC093018. The sequence continues at coordinate 580,410 of NZ_JBFBFF010000001.1, read as the reverse complement.
CGGGATGGAGGCACTGGAGTGCTTCTCCGCGCTGTCCCTTGACGCCGAGGTGGCGGGCACCGACGGCTACGCCCTCGGGGACTCGCTGGGCGGCCCCGACCCCGGGTACGACCTCGTGGTGGACCGGGCGGCCGTCAAGCCCTGCCTCGCGGCGCTGCCGGAACGCGAGCGGACCATTCTCTACCTGCGGTTCTTCCGGGGGATGACACAGAACCGGATCGCACAGCAGCTGGGGATCTCGCAGATGCATGTGTCGCGGCTGCTCAGCGGGTGCTTCGACCGGCTGCGGGAGGAACTGCTGGCGGAGACGCGGTGAGATCCAGCTTCAGCCGGAGCCCGGCCGGTCCCGGGCGGGCTCCGGCTCGCGACCGGGGACCTGGGCGGGTCCGTACCGGTCCAGGGCCTCCTCAAGCTCCGCGCTGATCTCGGGCGGCAGCTCGCCGCGACGGCCCCAGATGAGGACCAGCTCGGCGACGTTGCGCAGCCTGATGTTGGTGTGCTGGGAGACGTCCCGCAGCACCTGCCAGCCCTGTTCCGGGGTGACCCGGCCGAGGGCCACCACCATGCCGATCGCCTGGTCCACGACGGCGTGCGAGGCCATGGCCTGCTTCAGCTGGTCGATCTCGGCCTGCAGCGCGGCGATCCGCTCCGGCTCGCTCTCTCCCATCCCCCCATCCTGCGCAGCGGCCTGCCCCCCTGCCACCGGGGGTACTCGACAGGCGCCGCACCCGCTTCCGGTTGGACACTGGAGCCAGAGCGGTGACCCCCGGCCCCGAGAGCAGGACGTTACCGAACATGAACCGAGAAACCCCTGTCAGCGACGGAGCGAACGGCACCGGGCACGGGCCGCGCACGCGTGCGGTCCTCTCCACGCACTCCGTCTTCGGCGCGCCGTGCTGGGTGAGCCTGACCAGCCGCGACCTCCAGGCCACCCAGGACTTCTACACGGCCGTGCTGGGCTGGCGCTGGCGGGGCGCGAAGCTCGGTGAGCACTTCCGGGTCGCGCTGGCGGACGGGGTGCCGGTCGCCGGGATCGCCGCGGTGGCCTCGATGTGGCAGATGGCGGTGGCCTGGACGCCGTACTTCGCGGTGCCGGACGCGGATGTCGCGGTGGCGCGGGCCCGGGAGCGGGGCGGTACGGCGGCGGTCGGACCGCTCTCCTTCCCGCCCGGCCGGGCCGCGCTGCTCGCCGACCGCGACGGGGCGACGTTCGGGATCTGGCAGGGCGAGCTGGTCTCCAACTGGGAGGCATGGCGGCGGGCGGCACCCACGTTCATCCGGCTGCACACCCGCAACGCCTTCGACTCCGCGATGTTCTACGGCGAGATCCTCGACTGGGCGTCGGGGAAGCCGGGGTGCTGCGAGGTCGAGTACGACGGCGACGAGGTCGTGCTGCGCAGCCAGGGGGACGCGGTGGCCCGGATCGACTCGGGCGCGGTGGAGGCCGCCCCGGACCCCTCCGTACGGCCGCACTGGCAGGTCCACTTCGCGGTGGCGGACGTAACCGGCTGCGCCCGGGCGGCGGAGAAGCACGGGGGCAGCGTCCTGAAGGAGAACGACGCGGAGGCGATCCTCCGGGACGCCGACGGCGCCCAGTTCACGGTGATGTCGCGGCGCGTGCGCTGAGCTTCAGCTTCCCTGATCCGCCGCCCGCGAGGGACGGGTCAGCAGGATGAGGCTCCTGGCCTCAACCCGCAGCCGCGTTCCCGCCTTCCGCTCGCGCTCGTCCGGGACGCCCTCCGCGTCCGCGGTGTCGACGAGTGTCGTCCAGCGCTCCCCGAACGTCTCGTCGGGCAGCCGGAAGTCCACCGGCTCCCAGTACCCGTTGAGCAGGAGCAGGAAGGAGTCGTCGGTCAACCTCCTGCCGTACGGGTCGCGTTCGGCGATCGCGTCGCCGTTGAGGAAGACGCCGACGGAGTGCGCGTCGTCGCGCTGCCAGTCCCGCCCGGACATCTCGCGGGCGTCGGGCCGCAGCCACATGAGGTCCGGCAGCGGCTGCGTGGCGTTCGTCGCGGTCTCGCCGCGGAAGAAGCGGCGCCGGCGCAGCACGGGGTGCGCGGCGCGCAGCGCGATGAGGCTGCGGGTGAAGTCCGCCAGGTTCCGCTGCTCGTGGTCGAGTTCCCAGTCCACCCAGGAGATCTCGTTGTCCTGGCAGTACGCGTTGTTGTTGCCGCGCTGGGTGCGCCCGAGCTCGTCCCCGTGGCAGAGCATGGGGATGCCCTGCGAGAGCAGCAGGGTGGCAAGGAGGTTGCGCTGCTGGCGCCCGCGCAGTTCGAGCACGGCGGGATCGGTGCTGTCGCCCTCCGCCCCGCAGTTCCAGGACCGGTTGTGGCTCTCCCCGTCCCGGTTGTCCTCCCCGTTGGCCTCGTTGTGCTTGTCGTTGTACGACACCAGGTCCCGCAGTGTGAACCCGTCGTGCGCGGTGACGAAGTTGACGCTCGCCCGCGGCCGGCGCCTGCTGTGCTGGTACAGGTCGGAGGAGCCGGTCAGCCGGGACGCGAACTCGCCCAGCGAGCCGGGCTCGGCACGCCAGAAGTCCCGTACGGCGTCCCGGTATCTGCCGTTCCACTCCGACCACAGCGGCGGGAAGTTGCCGACCTGGTAGCCGCCCTCCCCCACGTCCCAGGGCTCGGCGATCAGCTTGACGCGGCTGATCACCGGGTCCTGCTGGATCAGGTCGAAGAACGCGGAGAGCCGGTCCACCTCGTGGAACTGCCGGGCCAGGGTGGCCGCGAGGTCGAAGCGGAAGCCGTCGACATGCATCTCGGTGACCCAGTAGCGCAGCGAGTCCATGATCAGCTGGAGTACGTACGGGTGCCGCATCAGCAGGCTGTTGCCGGTGCCCGTGGTGTCGTAGTAATGCGCCCAGTCCCCGTCCACCAGACGGTAGTAGGAGGCGTTGTCGATGCCCCGGAAGGACAGGGTGGGGCCGAACTCGCTGCCCTCGGCGGTGTGGTTGTAGACCACGTCGAGGATGACTTCGAGGCCGGCCGCGTGCAGCGCCTTCACCATGGCCTTGAACTCGTTGACCTGCTGGCCCCGGGTGCCGAAGGCGGCGTAGGAGTTGTGCGGCGCGAAGAAGCCGATGGTGTTGTAGCCCCAGTAGTTGGACAGGCCCCGGTCCTGGAGCACCCCGTCCTGGACGAACTGGTGCACCGGCATCAGCTCGACCGCCGTCACCCCGAGCGCGGTCAGATGCTCGATGACGGCGGGATGGGCGAGCCCCGCGTAGCTGCCGCGCAGCCGTTCGGGGACGTCCGGATGGGTGCGGGTCAGTCCGCGCACATGGGCCTCGTAGATCACGGAGTCCGCGTACGCGGTGCGCGGCGGCCGGTCGTCGCCCCAGTCGAAGTACGGGTCGGTGACCACGCCCAGCATGGAGTGCCCGGCGCTGTCGGCGGGGGCCGGGCCGTCCGGTGAACGCTCGTACAGGGAGGCGTGGTTGTCGATCTGGCCGTCCACGGCGCGCGCGTACGGGTCGAGCAGCAGCTTCCGCGGGTTGCAGCGGTGGCCGAGCGAGGGCTGCCAGGGGCCGTGCACCCGGTAGCCGTAGCGCTGACCGGGCGCGACGCCGGGCAGGTAGGCGTGCCAGACGAAGCCGTCGACCTCGTGCAGCCGGACGGAGGTCTCCTTGCCGGTGTCGTCCACGAGGATCAGGTCGACCCGCTCGGCGACCTCGCTGAACAGCGCGAAGTTGGTGCCCGCTCCGTCGAAGGAGGCGCCCAACGGGTAGGGCTGCCCGCTCCAGACGGGCAGCCCTTTCCTGGTGGTGCGGGCGCTCACCGGCTGCCCTCCAGGCTGTCACCGGCGGGTGCGGGCGCGGCCAGGACGGCCACCTGATGCCGCCGCGGCTCCTTCAGGCCGGTGCTCAGGAACGGCTCCGGCGGCAGCGGCACCAGTGGCACCCGTTCGCCGGCGCGGGCGCGCTGCGAGAACCAGATGATCTTGGCTCCGGTCTCGGCGGCGCAGCAGCCCCAGCCGTCGCTCATGGCGGCGATGTCCGCGAGGCAGGCGCGCAGATCCTGGTCCGGGCGCAGTTCGGGGTCCTCGTCACCGAAGGCGGTGATGAGGTGCTGGCCGTTCCACCACATCTCGATGGAGGTGTGCTTGTCGCGGCCGTGCTGGTCGATCGCCCGCAGCAGCAGTTCGGCGCCGCGGCAGACGGGGGCCACGAGATTGTCGAGGTCCCAGTGGCGGAGGTGGGCGGCCAGGATGCGGCTGACCTGTCCCACCCGGTCCGGGCTGACTTCCACGTCGAGGTGGTAGTAGCAGGGCACTGCGGTCTTCATCGTCGCTTGCTCCTCACCGGCGAAGCTCTCGCTCCCCTCGCCCTGTCCGGGAGGGATCCCGGACACACAGCGTGAGCGGTGATCGCTTCTGAGTCATCTCCAACGGTGCGGGCGCTACGCCATTCGTGCAACACGAGCACACACCGTTCCAAGTGGTTGAAGCTCCAACAAGACGCTGCGTCCACGCGCGTGCACCATGAGTGAAAGCCTCGATCGCCGTAACGGTGCCGTGCCCACCCCTGCGCGGACGCCACCCGACCGTCGGGAACGCGCCCAGTCGAGAGCGTGGAGGGTGAACAGGGCCATGCTGCTACCCGCCAAGGCCGAAGTGGCCCGGCAGTTGCGGCGTTACCGGGCGTGGGAGCGCGTGATGCTCGCCTCGCCGTACGACCGCACGGTCCGGGCCACGTTCGAGGACTCGGGGTACACCTTGTGCGTTCTGATGGGCAAACGCTGTGCCCGCGAGGCGGCGGACGCGGCGGAGCGGTATCTGCGCACGAGTCAGGTCGGCTATCTGCGCGAGCAGGACGGACGGCCGATGTCGCGCCGTTCGGTGCGAAGGGCGCCGGCTTCGGAGCGGCGTTCCACGGCGCCGAGCTCCTGAGCTGGCACCGTACAAGGCGTTCCCTTCGGGGACCGGCAGGGGCCGGCCCCGCTCTCGGATCGCGAAGCCGGGCCGGTGCCCGGCTTCGCGCACGGCGGAGGTGATTACATGCGCAGGACCCCGGCCATCGGCCGTGTACCGGTACGTGACGTCCGGCCGGCCGTGGAGTGCGGCAGGCGCCCGGCGAAGGCGGTGACCGGGGAGACCTTCCAGGTCACCGCGACCGTGTTCCGGGAGGGGCACGATGCCGTCGGTGCCAATGTGGTCCTGCGCGATCCCAGGGGCCGGCGCGGCCCCTGGACCCCGATGCGCGAGGTGTCTCCCGGCAGCGATGTGTGGGGCGCCGAGATCACCCCGGACCTGACGGGCCGCTGGACCTTCCGGGTGGAGGCGTGGAGTCATCCGCTGGCGACCTGGCGGCACACCGCCTCGGTGAAGGTGCCGGCCGGGATCGACACCGGGCTGGTCCTGGAGGAGGGCGCCGAGCTGTACGAGCGCGCCGCCGCCGGGGTGCCCAGGGGCCCGGAGCGCGAGCTGGTGGCCGCCGCCGCCCGCGCCCTCGGCGACGACTCCCTCTCGGTCCACGAGCGCTTCAGGCCCGCGCTCTCCCCCCGGGTCCGGGAGGTCCTGGACCGTTACCCGCTGCGGGAGTTGGTCACCGCCTCGGACCCGATGCCGCTGCTCGTGGAGCGGGAGCGCGCCCTGTACGGCTCCTGGTACGAGTTCTTCCCGCGCAGCGAGGGGACGGCCGAGAGGCCGCACGGCACGTTCCGGACGGCGGCCCGCCGTCTGAAGCCGATCGCGGAGATGGGCTTCGACGTCGTCTATCTGCCGCCGATCCACCCGATCGGCGCCACCTTCCGCAAGGGCCCGAACAACTCCCTCACCGCCGGTCCCGACGACGTCGGGGTGCCCTGGGCGATCGGCTCCCCCGAGGGCGGCCACGACGCCGTCCACCCGGATCTCGGCACCATCGAGGACTTCGACCACTTCGTGGGCGAGGCAGGGAAGTTGGGCCTGGAGATCGCCCTGGACTTCGCCCTCCAGTGCTCCCCGGACCACCCCTGGGTGCACAAGTACCCGGAGTGGTTCCACCACCGCCCGGACGGGACGATCGCCTACGCGGAGAACCCGCCGAAGAAGTACCAGGACATCTATCCGATCGCCTTCGACGCCGACATGGACGGGCTGATCGCGGAGACGGTCCGGGTGCTGCGGCACTGGATGGACCACGGGGTGCGGATCTTCCGCGTCGACAACCCGCACACCAAGCCGGTGGTGTTCTGGGAGCGGGTCATCGCCGAGATCAACCAGAAGGACCCGGACGTGATCTTCCTGGCGGAGGCGTTCACCCGCCCCGCCATGATGCAGGCCCTGGCGCAGATCGGCTTCCAGCAGTCGTACACCTACTTCACCTGGCGCGAGACGAAGCAGGAAATCACCGAGTACCTGGGCGAGTTGTCGGGTGAGGCGGCCGCCTATATGCGGCCCAACTTCTTCGCGAACACCCCCGACATCCTGCCCGGCCACCTCCAGCACGGCGGCCGTCCCGCCTTCGAGGTCCGTGCCGTGCTCGCCGCCACCCTCTCCCCCGCCTGGGGCATCTACAGCGGCTACGAACTGTGCGAGAACACCCCGCTGCGCCAGGACGGCGAGGAGTACCGCGATTCCGAGAAGTACCAACTCCGGCCCCGGGACTGGGAGTCGGCCGAGCGTGAGGGCCGTACGATCGCGCCGCTCCTCACCCGGCTGAACGCCGTCCGCCGCGCACACCCGGCGCTACAGCGCCTGCGCAACCTCCGCTTCCATCGGACCGACAACGACGCCGTGCTCGCCTACAGCAAGAGCACGGGGACGGACACGGTCATCGTGGTCGTCAATCTCGACCCGCATCACGCCCAGGAGGCCACGGTCTCGTTGGACATGCCGCAACTCGGCCTGGACTGGGACGCCGAACTGCCCGTACACGACGAGCTGTCGGGCGAGGCGTACCACTGGGGCAGGACCAACTTCGTGCGCCTCACGCCGGGCCGCGCGCCGGCGCATGTGCTCCATGTCCAGCGATCGACGCACCGGAACGGAGGGCCCGCAGCGTCATGACCGTGAACGAACCCGTACTGGACACCTTCGAGGACACCCCTGCCCGGGACCGGGACCCGCAGTGGTTCAAGCGTGCCGTCTTCTACGAGGTCCTGGTCCGCTCCTTCCAGGACAGCAACGGCGACGGCGTCGGCGATCTCAAGGGCCTGACCGCCAAGCTCGACTATCTCCAGTGGCTCGGCGTGGACTGCCTGTGGCTGCCGCCCTTCTTCAAGTCGCCCTTGCGGGACGGCGGTTACGACGTCGCCGACTACACCGCGGTGCTGCCGGAGTTCGGTGACCTCGCCGACTTCGTGGAGTTCGTGGACGCGGCCCACCAGCGCGGCATGCGCGTGATCATCGACTTCGTCATGAACCACACCAGCGACCAGCACCCGTGGTTCCAGGAGTCGCGCAAGGACCCCGACGGCCCCTACGGGGACTACTACGTCTGGGCCGACGACGACAAGCGGTACGAGGACGCGCGGATCATCTTCGTGGACACGGAGGCGTCCAACTGGACGTACGACCCCGTGCGGGGCCAGTACTACTTCCACCGCTTCTTCTCGCACCAGCCGGACCTCAACTACGAGAACCCGGTGGTGCAGGAGGAGATCCTGGCCGCCCTGAAGTTCTGGCTGGATCTCGGCATCGACGGCTACCGCCTCGACGCGGTCCCCTACCTCTACGCGCAGGAGGGCACCAACTGCGAGAACCTGCCGGCCACGCACCAGTTCCTGAAGCGGGTGCGCCGGGAGATCGACGCGGGCTACCCGGACACCGTGCTGCTGGCCGAGGCCAACCAGTGGCCCGAGGACGTGGTCGACTACTTCGGCGACTACGAACGCGGCGGCGACGAGGCCCACATGGCGTTCCACTTCCCCGTCATGCCGCGCATCTTCATGGCGGTGCGGCGCGAGTCCCGCCACCCCGTCTCCGAGATCCTCGCCAAGACCCCGGCCATCCCGTCCGGTTGCCAGTGGGGGATCTTCCTGCGCAACCACGACGAGCTGACCCTGGAGATGGTCACCGACGAAGAGCGCGACTACATGTGGGCGGAGTACGCCAAGGACCCCCGGATGCGCGCCAACATCGGCATCCGCCGCCGCCTCGCGCCGCTGCTCGACAACGACCGCAACCAGATCGAGCTGTTCACCGCCCTGCTGCTGTCCCTGCCCGGCTCGCCGATCCTCTACTACGGCGACGAGATCGGCATGGGCGACAACATCTGGCTCGGCGACCGCGACGCCGTCCGCACCCCCATGCAGTGGACCCCCGACCGCAACGCGGGCTTCTCGACGTGCGATCCGGGGCGGCTGTACCTGCCCACGATCATGGACCCGGTCTACGGCTACCAGGTCACCAACGTGGAAGCGGCCATGTCCTCGCCGTCCTCACTGCTGCACTGGACCCGGCGCATGATCGAGATCCGCAAGCAGAACCCCGCCTTCGGACTCGGCTCCTACGACGAACTCCCGTCCTCCAACCCCGCGGTGCTCGCCTTCCTGCGCGAGTACGAGGACGACCTGGTGCTGTGCGTCCACAACTTCTCCCGCTTCGCCCAGCCCACCGAGCTGGACCTGCGGGCCTACGACGGACGCCACCCGGTGGAGCTGATCGGCGGGGTGCGCTTCCCCGCCATCGGTGAACTGCCCTACCTCCTCACCCTCCAGGGGCACGGCTTCTACTGGTTCCGGCTCACCCGAGTCGCATCCCGCATCGGCCGCCGCCGCTGAGCGCACGGCGCCGAGGAAAGGACGCGTCACCATGCCGAAGACCATCACCCTCCGGCCGAGAACCGCGGCCGGAGCCGACGGCCCTCTCGCCTCGCTCGGCGGGCTGCTGCGCGAGTGGCTGCCGCGCCAGCGCTGGTTCGCGGGCAAGGACCGGCCCGTGACCGATCTGTCGGTGCTCAGTGTGACCGAGCTGTTCCCCGGGTGTCTGCATCTGCTGGTGCACGCCTCGCACGCGCCGGTGCCCACCCCCGGCGGCACTCCCCCGCCGGGCGACTGCTACCAGCTGCTGCTCGGGGTGCGCGAGCAGCTCGCGCCGCGTCTGGAGCGGGCGTTCATCGGGCGGGCCACCGCGGGCCCGCTGGCCGGACTCGCGGTCTACGACGCGCTCTACGACCCGCGCGCGGCGAGCCTGCTCCTGGAGCGGCTGCGCCGGCCGGGCAGCGCGGGCCCGCTGCGCTTCGCGGCGGACCCCGCCGCCCCGGTGCCCGGGGGCCTGCCGCCGCGGCTGCTGGACGCCGAGCAGTCCAACACCTCGCTGGTGTACGGCGACGCGTACATCCTCAAGCTGTTCCGCCGTATCCAGCCGGGCGTCAACCCCGATCTGGAGGTGTCGGCGGCGCTCGCCGCGCAGGGTTGCACCCGGGTGCCCGCGCCGGTCGCCTGGTTCACCACCAGCGCACCGCGTCCGGCCACACTCGGGGTGCTCCAGCCGTTCCTGCCGGACGCCACCGACGGCTGGACGCTGGCGCTGGGCGCGCTCGCCGCGGGCGACGACTTCACCGCCGAGGCCCGCGAGCTGGGCCGCGCCATGGCCGAGGTGCACCTCGCGCTGGCCGAGGCGTTCCCGTCGGCCGGGCCCGGCGAGAACGGCCGTACCGCCGACGCCATGTGCGCGCGCCTGGAGGCCGCCGCGCACGCCGTGCCGGGGCTCAAGCCCTTCGTGCCCGGGCTGCGGGCCGCGTTCGGGGCGCTCGCCACCTGCGACACCGGGCCGCCCGCCCAGCGCATCCACGGCGATCTGCACCTCGGACAGGTGCTGCGGGCCGGCCGCGACTGGTTCGTCATCGACTTCGAGGGCGAGCCGTCCCGGCCGCTGACCGAGCGGCGGGCCCCGCAGTCCCCGGTGCGGGACGTGGCGGGGATGCTGCGCTCCTTCGACTACGCGGCCCGGCAGCGCCGCCCCTGGCGACCCGAGTGGGCGCGCCGCTGCCGGGAGGCGTTCTGCGCGGGCTACGCGGCCCGCGCGGGCTGGGATCCACGCAAGAAGCACGCGCTGCTGCGCGCGCACGAGACGGACAGGGCGGTGTACGAGGTGCTGTACGAGGCGAGACACCGGCCGGACTGGCTGCCGGTACCGATGGCGGCGATCAAGCGGCTCGCGGTGTGGGGAGGCTGAGGGCATGGCACTGCGCGACACGTCGCCGCCCGAGACCGCGGGCCCGGGGCAGGCCGCGGCCACCGCACTGGACCCCGCCGAGCGCGACCGGCTGCTGGCCGGGGCGCACCACGATCCGCACGCCCTGCTGGGCGCCCACCCGGTGCCCGGCGGCACCCTGTTCCGGGCGCTGCGCCCGAACGCGCGGGCGGTGAGCGTCCTGGTCGACGGGATGGCCAACCCGCTCGTCTCCGAGGGCGGCGGGCTGTTCGCGGCCGTGCTGCCCTACCCCGAGATCCCGCCGTACACGCTGCTGGTGACGTACGACGAGGAAGAGCGGGAGGTGCACGACCCGTACCGCTTCCTGCCCGCCCTCGGCGAGCTGGACCTGCATCTGATCCGCGAGGGCCGGCACGAGCAGCTGTGGCAGGCGCTCGGCGCCGAGCCGATGACCCATGAGGGCGTGGCCGGCACCCGGTTCACGGTGTGGGCGCCCAACGCCCGAGGGGTGCGGGTGGCCGGGGACTTCACGTACTGGGACGGCACGCAGTACCCGATGCGCTCGCTCGGCGCGTCCGGGGTGTGGGAGCTGTTCCTGCCCGGGATCGGCGAGGGCGACCGCTACAAGTTCGAGATCACCTCCCGCTACGGCCACCGGTTCCTCAAGGCGGACCCGATGGCCAGGCGCACCGAGGTGCCGCCGGACACCGCCTCGGTGGTGACGGTCTCGCACTACGCGTGGGGCGACGAGCGATGGATGGCGCACCGCGGCGACATCCCGGTGCACGAGGCGCCGTTCTCCGTGTACGAGGTGCATCTGCCTTCCTGGCGACCAGGGTTGACGTACCGTCAACTGGCGGACGAACTGCCCGCGTACGTCGAGGAGATGGGCTTCACGCATGTGGAGCTCATGCCGGTGGCCGGGCATCCGTTCAGCGGCTCCTGGGGCTACCAGGTCACCTCGTACTACGCGCCGACCCCCCGGCTCGGCTCGCCGGACGACTTCAAGTACCTGGTGGACGCGCTGCACCGGGCGGGCATCGGCGTGATCATGGACTGGGTGCCGGCGCACTTCCCCAAGGACGACTGGGCGCTGGCCCGGTTCGACGGGGATCCGCTGTACGAGCCCGGGAACGCGAAGCGCGCCGAGCACCCCGACTGGGGGACGTACGAGTTCGACTACGGCCGTATCGAGGTGCGCAACTTCCTTGTCGCCAACGCCGTCTACTGGTGCGAGGAGTTCCACATCGACGGGCTGCGGGTGGACGCGGTCGCCTCCATGCTCTACCTCGACTACTCCCGGGACTCCGGGCAGTGGGAGCCGAATGTGTTCGGCGGGCGCGAGGACCTGGACGCGGTGGCGTTCCTCCAGGAGATGAACGCCACCGTCTACCGGCGCTGCCCGGGGGTGGTGACCATCGCCGAGGAGTCCACCGCCTGGGACGGGGTGACCCGGCCGACCGACAGTGGCGGGCTCGGGTTCGGGCTGAAGTGGAACATGGGCTGGATGCACGACTCGCTCCAGTACATCCAGAAGGAGCCCGTGCACCGCAAGTACCACCACAACGAGATGACCTTCTCGATGGTGTACGCCTACAGCGAGAACTACGTGCTGCCCATCTCGCACGACGAGGTGGTGCACGGCAAGCAGGCGCTGGTGTCGAAGATGCCGGGCGACTGGTGGCAGCGGCGGGCCAACCACCGCGCCTATCTGGGCTTCATGTGGGCCCACCCGGGCAAGCAACTGCTGTTCATGGGACAGGAGTTCGCGCAGGGCGCCGAGTGGGCGGAGCAGCAGGGTCCCGAGTGGTGGCTGCTCGCGGACGACTACCACTCCGCCGGTGACCACCGGGGCGTCAAGGCGCTGGTGCGGGATCTGAACGCGCTGTACCGGGCGACGCCCGCGCTGTGGCAGCGGGACACCGACCCGGACGGCTTTCGCTGGGTGCTGTGCGACGCGGCGGAGGACAACGTCTTCGCGTTCCTGCGCCACGCCGCCGACGGCACCCCGCTGCTCGCGGTGTCGAACTTCTCGCCCGTGGTCCGCGAGGACTACCGGCTGGCCGTCCCGGCGGAGGTCCCGGCCTGGCGGGAGCTGCTGAACACCGACGACATCGGCTACGGGGGCGGCGGCATCCCGGTCGGCGCGCCGGGGGCGCTGAAGCCGGCCGACGGCGGGCTGCGGCTCACGCTGCCGCCGCTGGCCACGGTGTTCCTGGGCCCGCTGCGCTGAAGGCGCAGGTGTCGGCGCCCGCCGCAGGGGCAGTCGGGGTGCATACACAACCCTGGCTGCCCCTGGTCACAGGGCGGAGAGGCGGCATCGAGTGCGCACCGTCGGAGTGGAGGAGGAGCTCCTCCTGGTCGATCCGGACAGCGGCGATCCAAAGGCGCTGGCGGCGCCCGTGCTCGCGCGGGCCGACCGGGACGATCCCGGGCAGGACGTGTTCGAGAAGGAACTGTTCGGGCAGATGCTGGAGTTCGCCACCCATCCGCAATCGGACATGGCGGACCTCGGCGACGAGATCGTGCGCTGCCGCAAGGAGGCGGCCCGGCACGCCGGGCAGATCGGCTGCGCGGTCGCCGCGCTGGCCACCTCGCCGCTGCCGGTGAGCCCCTCGCTCACCGTGAACGAGCGCTATCAGTGGCTGTCCGAGCGCTATGGCATCGGCACCCGGGACCAGTTGGTCTGCGGCTGCCATGTGCATGTGTCGGTGGAGTCCGACGAGGAGGGCGCGGCGGTGCTGGACCGGCTGCGGCCCTGGCTCCCGGTGCTCACCGCGATCAGCGCCAACTCCCCTTTCTGGCAAGGCCATGACAGCGGCTACGAGAGCTATCGCAGCCGGGTGTGGTCGCGCTGGCCGTCGGCCGGACCGACCGAGCTGTTCGGCTCGCCCGAGCGCTATCACCGGCGGGTGGCGGACATGGTGGCCACCGGGGTGATCCTGGACGAGGCGATGGTGTACTTCGACGCGCGGCTCTCCGCGCGCTATCCGACGGTCGAGGTGCGGGTCTCGGACGTATGTCTGTCCGCGGACACCGCGCTGCTCGTCGCGACCCTGGCCCGGGGCCTGGTGGAGACGGCCGCCCGCGACTGGCGGGCCGACCGGCCGGCGCCCGAGCACAGCGTGAGCCTGCTCCGGCTCGCCTCCTGGCAGGCGGCGCGTTCGGGGCTCGAAGAGAAGCTGCTCGACCCCGTGAGCCTGCGGCCCCGGCCCGCCGCGCGGGTGCTGTACTCACTGCTCGACACGGTCGGGGACGCGCTCGACGCCTGCGGGGACACGGACCGCGCCGAGAAGGGCATCGAGGATCTGCTCCGGCACGGCAACGGCGCGCGCGAGCAGCGGCGGATCGTGGAGGGCGGCGGCACCCTGCGGGACGTCGTCACGGAGTGCGTGCGGCACACGCAGGGGTGACCCGGCCCACCGCGAGGCGGGCTGTCGATACCGGAATGTCGATGGGGCCGGATCGGTCAGTGGATCAGGACCAGGGCGTACACCAGGAAGAACGCGGCGAACAACACCACGAGGACCAGGATCAGCGCCAGCGGCGCCTTCCCCCAGCCGCGCTGTGTCGCCCCCGGCTCGCGGACCGCGGCCTGGGGCATGCTGCTCTCCGCGGGCGGGGTCTCGCCGGGCGGCACCGAGCCGCCGGGTTCGAGTCCGGTGGTGCTCTCGGGTTCCGGATCGGGGCTCACATGGCTCATGTCTGGACTCATGTCCCCCGAGTCCCCAGCGTGCGCCCACCTCACCGGTCTTTCCCGCGGGCGGCCGAATCGGCCGACAGGGCGGTGTGCCGCGCCGGGTGTCCCAGGGTCTACGGTGTCCTGCGGAGCCGTTCGCGCCGCGCGACGGGCTGCTCGCAGCCGGTGAGGCCGTGCCATGAGGCGATCAGTCGGACGGATATCCGGCCCGGCTGTGGGAACCCGCAGCACAGCGAGAGATCAGCGACGACGACCGTCCTGGCCGCACGGGGCAGCACAGGGGCCCCTCGTGGCCGAGGCCGGGGGATGCGGAGATGGCGACGGAGCCGCGTGGGGACGAGACACCGCCTTCGGAGGAGACGTACGAGCGTGAGTTCTCCTTCGCGGGGGAGCTGCGCAACGTCACGGAGGCGCGGCTCGCCGCGGAGGACTTCCTGGGCGCACTGGCCCGGGTCGCGCCGCCCGGCGAGCACGAGTACTGGGACGACATCCTGCTGGTGGTGACCGAGCTGGCGGCGAACGTCATCCAGTACGCGCCCGGCCCGTTCGACCTGCGGATGCGACGCACCTTCGACGGGGTGCACGTGACGATGCGCGACACCAGCACCACCAGGCCGGAGCCCCGGCCCTTCCATCCGCGCACGGGCGGCGGCGGCATCGGCTGGCATCTGGTGCACACACTGTGCAGCCAGGTCAGTGTGGTGGTGCACGGCGAGGGCAAGGACATCCATGTGTTCCTGCCCTGGTGAGGGCGGCGAGGTGTAACCCGGCACGGACCGGTTACTCCACCGCGTGCCGCACCCGGCTGGCGCAGCGGCCCGGGTCGCGGTGGTATCGGAGTTGGTGCGCAGCGCTGCGGGGTATGCGAACGGCGTCGAGCCGGATCACCGCCCGCAACCGCGGAAAGGGATGGACACCGTGACACGACCCAGGATCCTCGTGGTCGGCGCCGGCTTCGCCGGAGTCGAGTGCGTCCGCCGTCTGGAGCGGAAACTCGCCCCCGACGAGGCCGACGTCACCCTGGTGACGCCCGTCTCCTACCAGCTCTATCTGCCACTGCTGCCCCAGGTCGCCTCCGGTGTGCTGACACCGCAGTCGATCGCGCTCTCCCTGCGCCGCAGCAGGCGGTACCGCACCCGGATCCTGCCGGGCGGTGCGATCGGCGTGGATCTAAAGGCCAAGGTCTGTGTCGTACGCACCATCACCGGCAAGGTCGTCAACGAGCCGTACGACTACATCGTGCTGGCCCCGGGCAGCGTGACCCGCACCTTCGACATCCCGGGCCTGACCGAGCACGCCTTCGGCATGAAGACGCTCGCCGAGGCGGCGTACATCCGCGATCACGTCATCTCCCAGCTGGACCTCGCCGACGCCAGCGACGACCCGGCCGAACGGGCCGCGCGGCTCCAGTTCGTGGTGGTCGGCGGCGGATACGCCGGCACCGAGACCGCCGCCTGCCTCCAACGGCTCACGCACGCCGCGGTACGACGCTATCCGCGCCTGGACCCCGGGCTGATCCGCTGGCATCTGATCGACATCGCGCCCAAGCTGATGCCCGAACTGGGCGAGAAGCTCGGCCGGAGCGCGCAGGACATCCTGCGGCGGCGCGGCATCGACGTGTCCCTCGGGGTATCGATCGAGAAGGCCGGTGCGGAGGAGGTCACCTTCACCGACGGCCGGGTGGTGCCGACGCACACTCTGATCTGGACCGCGGGTGTGGTGGCCAGTCCGCTGATCGCCACGCTGGGCGCGGAGACGGTCCGCGGCCGGCTCCTCGTCGATCCCGAGCTGACCGTGCCGGGGCAGGACGGGGTGTTCGCGCTCGGCGACTCGGCCGCCGTGCCCGATCTCGCCAAGGAGCAGGAGGGCGCGGTCTGCCCGCCGACCGCGCAGCACGCCTCGCGCCAGGGCAAGCGGGTCGCCGAGAACGTCATCGCGACCCTGCGCGGTGCGCCCCTCCAGCCGTACCACCACAAGGATCTGGGCCTGGTCGTGGACCTCGGCGGCAAGGACGCGGTGTCCAAGCCGCTCGGCATCGAGCTGCGCGGGATGCCGGCGCAGGCGGTGGCCCGCGGCTACCACTGGTCGGCGCTGCGCACGGGCGTGGCCAAGGCCCGGGTGATGACCAACTGGACGCTGAACGCGCTGGCCGGGGACGACTTCGTGCGCACCGGCTTCCAGGCCCGCAAGCCCGCCCGGCTGAAGGACTTCGAGTTCACGGACTCGTATCTGACGCCGGAGCAGGTGCGGGCCCGGGCGGAGAGCGGCGTCAACAGCCCCTGACGTGACCCGGATCACCGAGGGCCGCCGACGCGCTGCCGGCCGCGACCCCGGCCGAGAGCGGGTGAACCGGACCCACGTGCGATGCTGGAGCAAAGATCGGTTTCTGGCACGGGTTCACGGACGGGAGAGCGCGGCGGCGTGAGGGCAGCGGGACGGTCGGGGCGGGTAAGGATCTGGGACCGGGTCGCGGCATGGGATCCCGGACTGCTCAGGCTGACCGCGGGGCTGCGCACGGTCGTCTCGATCGCCCTGACCCTCGCCGTGCTCGCCGCGCTGGGCGCCCCGGTGCCGCTGCTGGTGGCCGGGGCGATCGCGGCGATGGTCGCGACGTTCGCGATCCGCGAGAAGCAACGCCACCGGCAGGCCCTGACCCTCGCGATCGGGCTGCCGGTGGCGCTCGTCTCGGTCACCCTGGGCACGCTGCTGAGCCAGTACGTCGTCGCGGGTGACCTGTTCTTCGTGGCGCTCATGTTCAGCGCGGTCTACAGCCGGCGGTTCGGCGACCGCGGCCATGCGCTCGGGCTGATCGGCTTCCAGACGTACTTCCTCTCGCTGTTCGTGCACGCGACCCCGGCCCTGCTGCCGAAGCTGTACGGCGTCGTCATGGTCGCGTTCGGCTGCGCCGCCCTGGCCCGGTTCGTGCTGCTGCCGCAGACCCCGGCGGGCACCCTGGACCGGCTGCGGCAGGCGTTCCGGGCCCGGCTCGCGCAGCTGATCGACACTCAGATCGAGCTGCTGGACGCGGGGCCCGAGGACGCGGAGAAGGTGCTGGAGGAGCTGCGCACCGGCACCGCGCGGCTGCACGAGACGGCGCTCCTGATCCAGGGCCGGCTGGAGGACGGCACCTCCGACGAGGCGGTGGCCCGGCTGCTCCAGCGCCGGATCGCGGACGCGGAGATCGCCGCCGAGCGGCTCGGTCTGCTGTTGCTCACGGCGCGCAGCGCCGAGCGCACCGACACCCTCACACTGCATCTGCCGGGCGCCCCGCTGCCCTCGGGCGGCGAGCTGCCGGTGCGCGACGAGGCCAGGGCCGAACTGCGCCGGGACCTCAAGGCGCTGCGGCTGCTGGCGCTGCGCCCGGCCGGCGAGGCCGCGGGCACCGCGCTCGCGCATGTGCGCAACCGGCTGCTCGGCTATCGCGAGGAGGAGAACCTGCCGCAGGCCGCCCCGGCGGTGCAGGACGTCTTCCGCGGTCTCGGTGAGACGGCACGCGCCGCGCTCGGCCTGCGGCTCGCGCTCGACGGGCCGCAGGACGAGTCCGAGGACTCCCCCGCCACCGCCCGCTCACGCGAGGAGCTGGACGCGGAGGACGCCGCGATCGAGGTCAGCGAGGAGACCGAGCCGGAGGACACGGAGCCGGGCGGGCTGCGCCGGCCCACCACCCGGGCCGCCGTGCAGATCGCCGTCGGCTCCTCGCTGGCCATCCTCGGCGGCGAGCTGCTGTCCAGCCAGCGCTGGTACTGGGCGGTGCTGACCTGCTGGATCGTGTTCATCAACACCGCGTCCACCGGGGAGATCCTGGTCAAGGGCTATCGGCGGCTCCTCGGCACGGTGCTCGGTGTGATCGCCGGTATCGGGCTCGCCGGGCTGGTCGGACACCACACCTGGACGGCGTTCGCGCTGGTGCTGCTGCTGGTGTTCGCGATGTTCTACACCGCGCCGCTGTCGTACACGCTGATGTCGTTCTTCGTGACGGCCGCGCTGGGACTGCTGTACACCCTGCTCAACACCTACACCGCGGCCGTGCTGGTGCTGCGGATCGAGGAGACGGCGCTGGGCGCGGCCTGCGGGGTGATCGCGGCCGCGGTGGTGCTGCCGATCCACACGGACCGCCGTACGAACGAGCTGCTGGTCACGGTTCTCGACCGGCTCGCGGAGGTCACCCGGGGCGCGGTCGACCAGCTCAGTGGCGGCTTCGGCGGCGATCTGGTGGAGCAGGCGCGGGAGTTGGACCAGGCGCTGGCCGATCTGCGCTCCGCCACGCAGCCGCTGACCCATCCGATCACCCCGATGCGGGCCCGCCGCAACACCGCCCGCTATGTGGTGGCGCTGCTGGAGACCTGCGCGTACCACGGGCGGTCCCTCGCGGCGACGGCGGAACTGCTGCCCACGCACCCCTCGATCGCGGCGGATCCCCGGCTGCGCGGGGCGGGCGCGCGGATCGTGCGGAACATCGAGACGATCGCCGCGCAGGTGGCGGACCCGCGCGCGGAGGGGGAGATCGAGACCGGCCCCAGCATCGCCTCGATGCTGGAGCCGGGAACCCTGCGCACCCCGCGCTACGGCCGGGTCACCGACCGCGTGCTGCGGCATCTGCAACGCCTCGACGAGGCGGTCTCGGGTCTCGCCCGCCCCCTCGGGCTGCGGCCGGAGGCGTCACCGGCGAAGAAGCGGTGACGGGTCGCCCGGCGGACGTCGACGCGGCGGGCACTCATGCGGCGCCACCGGGGCGGCGGCCCACCGCCTCGTCGCGGACGCGGGCGCAGCTGCGGCTGATCAGCCGGGAGACATGCATCTGGGAGATGCCCAGCTGATCGGCGATGCGGCTCTGCGTCATGTCCTCGAAGAAGCGCATGTAGAGGATGGCCCGTTCGCGCTCGGGCAGCCGGCGCAGGCCCTCCTTGGCGGCCTCGCGGTCGACCACGACGTCGTACGACGTGTCGGTGGCGCCGAGGGTGTCGGCGAGGCTGTAGCCGTCGTCGCCGCCGGCCAGTTCGGCGTCCAGCGACAGCGTGCTGAAGCTCTCCAGCGCCTCCAGGCCCGCGGCGACCTCCTCCTCGGTGAGTCCGGTGTGGGCCGCGAGGGCGGCGTTGGTGGGCTCGGGACTGCCCGGGTTCTGGGTCAGCTCGCGGCGGGCCACGCGCACCCGGTTGCGCAGTTCCTGCACCCGGCGGGGCACCCGAAGCGCCCACATCCGGTCCCGGAAGTGGCGCTTGACCTCGCCGGTGATGGTCGGCACGGCGTAGCTCTCGAACGCGCCGCGCGAGGGGTCGTACCGGTCGACGGCCTTCACCAGGCCCAGCGCGGCCACCTGGCGCAGGTCCTCCACGGACTCGCCGCGGTCACGGAAGCGGCCCGCGATGCGGTGCGCCATGGGGAGCCAGGCGGCGACCAGTTCATCGCGTACGGCGTCGCGTTCGGGACCCTCCTCCAGGTCCGCGAGCCGGGTGAACAGTTCCGCGGTCTCCGGGGCGTCGTCGTGGCTCCGGCGTGCGGTGTGGGTGGCGGGGTCGGGTGTGCCGGGACGGCCTGTCGACATGTCGGTCAGCATGCGGAATCGCTCCTGAACGTGGTGTCTGGGCGCGGTCGGAAGCGAGATTCCGACGTGCGGCCCGAACGGTGCTTGTCAGGGTTCGCCGCGGGAATGCCGGGGCCCGCCGGAGGGGGCCCCAGCGGTTGATCTACCCGCTGGGCCTGCGCCTCCGGTCCGAAGCACGAGATTCCGTCTGCCCGCCGCCCCGGTGGGCAAACACCCTTGCCGGAAGGAATCCGGTGAGCGGGGTGAAAGCCGAGGTCACGGGGGTGTGCAAGCGACAAGTGGGGGTGCTCGGGCCGGCTCACGCCAGCGGGATCACCGCGGTGATGCGTTTGCCGCCGCAGGGCAGTTCGCTGACCCGGACGTCGCGGGCGAGGTGGCAGACGATCGGCCAGCCCCGGCCGTGGCGCTGGGAGTGGTCGGGCGGGGCGGTCCGCATGACCGGGAGTTCGGTGCTGCGGTCGCTCACCGAGACGCGGACACCGGCGGAGTCGACGTCGACGTCGAAGCCGGTGATGCCGCCACCGTGCAGGATCGCGTTGGTGGTCAGCTCGGAGGCGACCAGGAGTGCGTCGTCCATGGCCCCCGGCCCGAGCGGCTGGTGACGGGACCGGCAGCGTTCGGCGACCACGCGTCGTACGGTGCTGCGGGCGTCGGCCGGGCGGCGCGGCGGCCGACGGTGGGGTTGATCTATGGACATGGAGTACGTTTCTGGCATCCCTGCCCTCCCTGGACGGTGCCGGAGTCGCGCTCTCTCCCCCTTCGGCTGACCGCGAGCGGCGCCCTCAAACACCGTGTGTGCGGAAGTCATCACCGCGGCCGGTGGAGCATCCGGCGGCGGAAGGCGGCGTGAGACGGGTCACCTGGACCACTGTCCGACTACCGGATCAGACATTGAATGGTTTATCGTTCATCCATACGTGATGACGGCGTGGGCCTCGGAGCCTGCCTCATCACCCTCAGCGGCCCTGGCTGGTTTCCCCCGTCCAGCCAGGGCTTTTTCCTGCCCGGACGACGGCCGTTCCGAAGAAATCCGCCTCCTTCGAGGTGCCCTGCCCGCCGCCAGCGGCTGAAATAGGGGTACGCAACGTACCCGCCCACAGAAGAGGCACCGCAGCACCCGAACCGTCGCCGGCGAGGAGCCCGCGCCATGACCAAAGCGATAAAACTGCTGACCGCCCTGCCCCAGGCGCAGCGCGAACGCCTGATGGAGCTGGCCAAGGAGGTGTCCTTCGCGGAGGACAGCCGCATCTTCGAGGCGGGCGGCACGGCCGACCGGTTCTGGGTGATCCGCTCGGGCGCGGTCCATCTGGATCAGCAGGTCACCTCGCGGCAGCGGGTGACCGTGGCCACGCTGGGCGCGGGCGACCTGCTCGGCTGGTCCTGGCTCTTCCCGCCGTACCAGTGGGACTTCGGCTCGGTGGCCTTCAGCAACGTACGGGCCTACGAGTTCGACGGGCCCTCCGTGCTCGCGCTGTGCGTGGAGGACCCGCTGCTCGGGCTCTCCCTGGTGCGCTCGGTGGCCGAGATCCTCGCCCACCGTCTGGAGACCACCCGCGGCAAGCTGATGGACCAGTACGCGCTGGGCCGCCGCAGCCCGCTGTAGCCCGCGGGGCACGGCGGCCTTCGCGCCCCGTCAGATCCGGTAGCGCCGCAGCGCCGGCACCGCCGCCGCCAGGGCCAGCATCAGTACGACGACCAGCACACCGCCGCCCGCCACCGCCGCGCGCGGGCCGAACACGGCGCCTGCGGTGCCGTGCAGCACGTCCGCGAGGCGGGGGCCGCCGGCCACCACGACCGTGAACACGCCCTGCATCCGGCCGCGCATCTCGTCGGTCGCGGCGGACAGCAGGATCGCGCCGCGGAACACCATCGAGACCATGTCGGCGACACCGGCCGCGGCGAGGAAGGCGAGGGCGAGCCAGAGGTTGCCGCTGAGCCCGAACCCGGCGATGGCCACACCCCAGGCGACGACGGCCCCGATGACCATCCAGCCGTGCCGCCGGGCGCGGGAGAACGCGCCCGAGAACAGCCCGCCGAGCACCGCGCCGACCGGGATGCCGGCGAACAGCACGCCGAGCGCGAGCCCCTCGCCCCAGGAGTGGTAGGTCTGGGCGGCCAGCTGCGGGAACAGGGCGCGGGGCATGCCGAACACCATGGCGACGATGTCGGCGAGGAAGGACAGCAGCAGCACCTTGTGCCGGGATATGTAGCGGAAACCCTCGGCTATCTCGCGCACCCCGGCGCGGCGCGTGGGGGCGTCGCCGAGCGGGGGCAGCGCGGGCAGCCGGAAGACGGCCCACACGGTGACGCACAGCGCGAGGGCGTCGATGAGGTACAGCTCGGGCAGGCCGATGACCGGGATGAGCACACCGGCGAGCAGCGGGCCCGCCACCAGGCCGGTCTGCATCACGGTGGAGCTGAGCGCGTTGGCCGCGGGCAGTTCCCTGACCGGGACCAGCCGGGCGATGGAGGCGCTGCGGGCCGGGGAGTTGAGGCCGAAGAACGCCTGCTGGAGCGCGAGCAGCACCATCAGGACCACGACGGAGTCCAGCTCGGTGACGGCCTGCGCCCAGAACAGCAGCGAGGTGACCGCGATCCCGATGTTGGTCCACAGCAGCAGCTTGCGCCGGTCCACGGTGTCCGCGACCGCGCCGCCCCACAGCGCGAACAGCACCATGGGCACGAGCCCGGCGAGGCTGGCGTAGCCGACCCAGGCGGAGGAGTGCGTGATGTCGTAGATCTGCTTGGGCACGGCGACGGCGGTGAGCTGGCTGCCGACGGAGGTCACGATGGTCGAGGACCACAGGCGCCGGTAGGCGGGGATGCGCAGCGGGCGGGTGTCCATCGCCCAGCGGCGCCAGCCGCGATGGGGCGGTGGGTCGGCCGCCGGGGCGTCGTCGCCGGTCTCGGTACTGCTCTCGCTGGTGTTCACGGATGTCCTGGTTGCTCGTTACATCTTTTCGATTCGAGAGCCTAACTATCTCATCGCACCGGCGGGGGAACGTCTCGCTTCGAGAGACCTGTCTCAGCCTCCGACGAGCAGGGAGACACCCAGGACGAGCATGGTGAGGGCGACCAGGCCGTCCAGGAGGCGCCAGGCGCCGGGCCGGGCCAGAGGGCGGCCGAGCAGCCGGGCGCCGAAGCCGAGCGCGGTGAACCAGCACAGGCTGGCGAGCGCGGCCCCGAGCCCGAACGTCCAGCGCAGCGGGCCCCGGTCGGCGGCGAGCGAGCCCAGCAGGAAGACGGTGTCCAGATAGACATGCGGATTGAGCCAGGTCATGGCGAGGCAGGTGAGCACGGCCCGGCGCCGGGACCCGGCCGCCTCGCCCGTCACGGTCAGTCCGGTCCCGCTGGGCCGTACGACGCGGCGGGCGGCCAGCGCGCCGTAGCAGAGCAGGAAGACGCCGCCGACGATGCCGACCGCCCGGACCGCGCCCGGCCAGGCCACCACGACGGCGCCGACGCCGCCCACGCCGAGCGCGATGAGCACCGCGTCGGACAGGGCGCAGATGCCGACCACGGCGAGTACGGCGTCCCGGCGCACCCCCTGGCGCAGGACGAAGGCGTTCTGGGCACCGATGGCGACGATCAGGGACAGGCCGGTGCCGAAGCCGGCGACCGCGGCGGTCAGGGCGGTGTGGTTCATGGCTCGAAACTAAGGACACCCGGCCCCTCAAGTACAGCTAAAGATTCTTACGTATCCTTAGCGCTTGTGATGGACCTTCCCCTGGATCAGGTGCGGACGCTGCTCGCGGTGGTGGACGAGGGCACCTTCGACGCGGCGGCCGCCGCCCTGCATGTGACGCCGTCGGCGGTGAGCCAGCGGGTCAAGGCCCTCGAACAGCGCACCGGGCGGGTGCTGCTCCAGCGCACCAAGCCGGTACGGCCCACGGAGTCGGGCGCGGTGCTGGTGCGCTACGCCCGTCAGCTCGCCCGGCTGGAGCGGGACGCGTGGGGCGAGCTGGGGCTCAGCGGCGCGGGGGAGCCGACCCGGGTGTCGGTCGCGGTGAACGCGGACTCGCTGGCGACCTGGTTCCTGCCCGCGCTGAGCCGGGCGCCGGGGCTCTGCTTCGAGCTGCACCGCGAGGACGAGGGGCATACGGCGGTCCTGCTGCGCGAGGGCCTGGTGATGGCGGCGGTGACCTCCTCGCCGGACCCGGTGCCCGGCTGCACGGCGCGGCCGCTCGGCCGGATGCGCTATCTCCCGGTAGCGGAACCGGAGTTCGCCCGCACCCGGGTCGCCGGGCGCCCCCTACCGGACGCCCTCGCCACGGAGCCCGTGATCGTCTTCGACCGCAAGGACGATTTCCAGGACGGCTATGTCCGCCGGCTGGGCGGCACTTCGGCGGCCCCGCTGCGCCACTACGTGCCCACCTCGGAGGGCTTCCTCGACGCCGTCGCCGCGGGCCTCGGCTGGGGCATGGTCCCGGAGGTCCAGGCCCACCCCCTGCTGGCCGACGGCCGGCTGTCCCTCCTCGCACCCGGCGAGTGGATGGACGTCACCCTGTACTGGCAGCAGTGGAAGCTCGACTCCCCGGCGCTGGCCGCGCTGGCCGCGGCGGTGACGGCGACGGCGGCCGGGGCGCTGCGCGGCTGAGACCGAAGGGTGGCCGAAGCCCAGTGAGTCATGGCCGAAGTCCGTTGGGCCGTGGCCGAATTCCCCTGGCTTGTCGGCGGGCGCCGTTTCATGCCGCGCCGACCGGTCACCCGCTTCGGAGACACGCGTCCGCCGCGGCGCGGACGACCCCGATCCGAGCGGGAGACTTCCATGGAGAACTGGCGCGAACACGCCGAGTGCCGTTACGAGGACCCCGACTTGTTCTTCCCCATCGGCAGTACCGGGCCCGCGCAGGTGCAGGCCGAGCGGGCCAAGAAGATCTGCGAGCGGTGCCCGGTGCAACAGCAGTGCCTCGACTGGGCGTTGGACACCGGTCAGGGCATCGGCATCTGGGGCGGCACCACCGAACTGGAACGCCGCAAGCTCCGCCGCCGGGCCCGCTCCCGCCCGCGCTCGGGCTGAAGGAGGCTCAGGGCGCTACGACTTCTCGACCGGCTCCTCCCCCGGTGCCCGCGTCGCGGGGAGCCGGAGGGTGAACACCGCGCCCTCGCCGGACTCGCTCGTGGCATGTGCCGTGCCCCCGTGGGCGGCGAGCAGCTGGCGGACGATCGGGAGGCCGAGGCCGCTGCCTCCGGTGCGGCGGCTGCGGGACTTCTCGGCGCGCCAGAACCGTTCGAAGACATGCGGCAGGTCCTCGGCGGCGATGCCGGCGCCGGTGTCCGCGACAGTGAGCACGGCTTCGGTGTCGTCCCGGCGGGCCCGTAGGGTGACGGCGCCCCCGGCCGGGGTGTGCCGCAGTGCGTTGGAGACGAGGTTGCCGAGCACCTGCCGCATCCGTACCGGGTCGGCGTCCAGCCAGACCGCCGGGTCGGCCTCGGTCACCAGTGCGACCCCGGCCGCGTCGGCGGCCACCCGGTGGGCGGCGGCGACCTGGTCGAACAGCTCGCCCGCGGACAGCGGTTCGCGGTGCAGGCGCAGGGTGCCCGCGTCGGCGGCGGCCAGGTCCTGGAGGTCGTCGATGATCCGCTGGAGGACGAGCGCCTCCTCGTGCAGGGAGTCCAGCAGGCCCGGGTCCGGGTCGACGACGCCGTCGCGCATCACCTCCAGCCAGCCGCGGATATTGGTGAGCGGGCTGCGCAGTTCGTGCGCGATGTCGCTGACCATGGCCTTGCGCTGGGCCTCCAGGCGTTCGCGGCGCTCGGTGAGTTCGTTGAACGCCTCCGCGAGGATGCCGGTCTCGTCCCGGGTGGTCACGGGCACCCGGACATGCCGCTCGGGCGGCGCCTGCGCGGCCTCGGTCAGCGCGCGCAGCGGCCGTACCAGCCGGATGGCGACGGCGGCGGTCACCGCGACGGTGACGGCGAGGACCAGTCCGGCCGCGGAGACCACCTTGGACTTGTTCGCCGGCGATATGTCGAAGCGGGACGGGTTCTGGTCGCCGATGCCGAGGAACAGGTCGGCGGCCGGGGCGACATAGGGCTCCAGCTGGGCGCGGCGCGCGCTGAGCACACAGCTCTGGGCCGTACGCACGGTGGCCTCCTGGTCCTTGCCCGCGACCTTGGCGAGCAGCGGACCGCCGCCGAAGTGGTCCTCGGCCCCCGGGTCGAAGGCGAGGAACAGCGGGCCGCCGCCGACGTCGAGGCCCGCCTGCCGCAGACAGGGGCGGGCGAGCCCGGACAGCGTGTCCAGGGCCCGGGTCTCGGTGGGCGTCGGGGCGTCGAGCCCGTCGGTCCCGCAGTCCGCCACGCCGTAGCGGGACGGGTCGGAGCCGTCGGACCCGGTGAGCACGGGACGTCCGCTGGGCGTGCGCCGCACGGTGGTGCGAAGGCCGTAGCGGGCGTAGCACTGCCGGTCCCGGGTGGCCTGCGACTCCAGTGCGGCGCTTTCCTTCGCGGGCAGCTTGTAGGGGCCGACGGCGCGCGGGTCGATGCCGCTGAGCTGGGCGCCGGTCTCGCTGTAGGTGTCGGTGCGCAGCGGGTCGACGCTCGCGGCGGGCCGGGGCGGCAGCGGGGTGCCGCGCGGCGCGGAGTCAGCGACGAGGGCCCGGTCGGGGGTGGTGAGCGCGATCCGCCGGCCGGTCCGCTCCGCCAGGTCCCGTACCGAGCGCTGGACCCCGGACCAGTCGGAATGGGTGGCCGCGTAGCCGCTGAGCTGGGCGAGGATGCTGTTGTCGGCGGCAAGGTCCTGGCCCTGCTCCTCCTTGAGGGCGCTGGTGGTGGTGGTCACCGCGAGCCAGGCGGTGGCCGCCACCGAGCAGACGGCGATCAGGGCGGAGACGGACAGCAGCCGGACCAGGAGCCGCTTGCGCAGCGGGATCCGGCGCCGGGCGCCCTGCCCCCGACTCCCCCGTCCCGTGCGGGACTTCACGGTCGGCCGCTGAGCTTGTAGCCGACGCCGAACACGGTGAGCAGCCGTACCGGACGCCGGGAGTCGGCCTCTATCTTGCGGCGCAGGTTCATGATGTGGACGTCCACGGCCCGTTCGGTCGAGGAACGGTCGAATCCCCGTGTGTACTGGAGGAGTTGGCGCCGGGTGAACACCCGCTCCGGCTCCGCCGCCATCGCCAGCAGGATCTGGAACTCGGCCGGGGTGACGTCCACCGGCGCGCCCTCGCAGCGCACTTCGTGCCGTACCGGGTCGACGCTGAGCCCGGCGGCCCGCACCGCCGGGTCGTCGCCACGCGCGCCGGTGCCCCGTCCGCTGCGCCGCAGCACGGTGCGGATGCGGGCCATCAGCTCGCGCGGGCTGTACGGCTTGGTGAGGTAGTCGTCGGCGCCCAGTTCGAGGCCGAGCAGCAGATCGTCCTCGCCGGAGCGGGCGGTGAGCATCACCACGGGGACGTCCAGCTCACCGTCGTCGCCGCGCAGTTCACGGCAGACGCCGAAGCCGTCGAGGACCGGCAGCATCAGGTCGAGGACGAGGAGGTCGGGCCGCAGCCGGCGGGCCGTGGCGAGCGCGGCCGCGCCGTCGTGCACCACCGTCGCGATGTGTCCCTCGGCCAGCAGGGAGCGACGGATCAGTTCGGCCTGCTTCTCGTCGTCCTCGGCGACCAGCACATGTGCGCACACAGTTGCGGATCCTAAACGGCTCAGACCGCGAGCCAGTCGGCGTACCCCATCGCGACGATCGGATGCCGGGCCGGGTCGAGGGTGCGCAGCAGGTCCTTCATATGGGCCTTGGCGACGCTGACGCAGCCATGGGTGGGGCCGCCGTGGTCGACGTGCAGCCACACTCCTCCGCCGCGCTTGGGGCCGAGGGGGCGGGTCCAGTCCAGCGGGGAGGTACCGGGCCTGCGGTTGTAGTCGATGGCGATGACGTAGTCGAAGCAGCCGTCCAGGGGTTCGCCCTCGAAGCCGGTGCCGGGCGAGCGGAATCCGGCGGACTCGTGGTACGGCAGTCTGCTGCCGGGATCGGGCAGCAGTCCCCCGGCGTCGGAGAGGGTGTACACGCCGAGCGGGGAGCGCAGGTCGCCCAGCATGTGGTGGGAGCTCCAGCCGTGCAGCGCGTTGTGGGCCGGCCAACTCGGGCCCGGCTGCCAGCCGTCGGCGGTGCGCTGGTGCAGGACGACCGTGCACTGGGGGGAGTTGGGCCCGCGCCCGGTGGCGACGACGGCCTGGGTGCACTGCTCCGGTATCGCCGCGGTCCGGGTGGGGCCGAGCCCGGGTATGCCGCGGGGAGCCTGTTCGGCCTGCGAGGTGGTGCCGGTCGCGGGCGCGGGCCGGGTGGGCGGCGTCCGGTGCCCGGCCTCCCCGCCGCTCCCGCCGCAGCCGGTGAGCAGCAGCGGGGAGGCGAGGAGGGGAAGAGCGGTTCTGCGGTTGATCATGCTGTCGAGCTTGGCCGACAGTTATGTGGAATTGGTAAGAACTCAGGCCTTGTTCGGCTTGCCCTTCGTGAACAGCCAGGTGTGGAAGAGGGAGTCCAGCGGCTTTCCGGACTTCTTCTCGGCGAGCCGGACGAACTGCGCGGTGGTGCCGTGTCCGTCCCGGTGCTCGGCGGCCCAGGCGCGCAGGATCGCGAAGAACTCCCGGTCGCCGACCGCCTTGCGCAGCTCGTGCAGGGCCATGGCGCCGCGGTCGTAGACGGGAGTGCCGAAGATGTTCTCGCCGCTGCCCGGGTCGCCGGGCGGGTAGGCCCACAGCTCGTTGCCCGCCGGGCGGGCGTAGAGCTCGTCGAAGGTCTTCTGGGCGCTCGCGCCGCCGTGCTGCTCGGAGTAGAGCCACTCGGCGTAGGTCGCGAAGCCCTCGTTGAGCCAGATGTCCTTCCAGGAGGTCAGCGACACCGAGTCGCCGAACCACTGGTGGGCGCTCTCGTGCACGAGGGTGAGGATGTCGGGCGCGGAGTCGTAGAGCGGGCGGGTCTGCGTCTCCAGGGCGTAGCCGACCTTCGCGTGGTCCACGATGGCTCCGGCGGACGTGAACGGGTAGGGCCCGAACAGCTTGCTCTCCCACTCCAGGACCGAGGGCAGCTGCTTGAGCACCGGGGTCGCGGCCTTGGCCTCGCGGGGGTCGACGGCGTCGTAGACCCGGATGCCGTCACGGGTGGTGTACCGCGTGACCTTGAAGTCGCCGATGGTGGCGGTGGCGAGGTAGGCGGCCATGGGCCGGCTCTCGCGCCAGCGGAAGGTGGTCTCGTCCTTGACGGTGCGCTGTCCGAGCAGGTCCCCGTTGGCGACGGCGGTACGGCCCTTGGGCACGGTGATCGTGAAGTCGTACGACGACTTGTCCTTGGGGTGGGCGTTCGCCGGGAACCAGGTCATGGCGCCCTGGGGCTCATTGGCGACGAACGCGCCGTCGTCGGTGGGGATCCAGCCGTCCGCCGAGCCGTCGGGGTCGGTGACGGGCTTGGGCGTGCCGTGGTAGGTGACGGTGACCTTGAAGTCCTGGCCCGCGCGCAGGGCGTGGCGCGGGGTGATGACGAGTTCCTGGCCGGAGCGCTTGACGCCCGCGGCGGTGCGGTCGACCTTGACGCCGCCGACCGTCAGTCCCTTGAGGTCCAGGTCGAAGCGGGTGAGCGGCTGGGTGGCGCGGGCGGTGAGGACCGCGGTGCCGTCCAGGCGGCCGTCGCTCTGGTAGCGCAGCGTCAGGTCGTAGTGGCGCACGTGGTACCCGCCGTTGCCGCTGAGCGGGAAGTAGGGGTCGCCCGCGCCGGCCGCGCCGGTGGTGCCCGCGCCGGCCGGTCCTGCGGCACCGACGAGCGCGGCCACGGCGACGGGCACGGTGGCGAGCACCGCCCTGCGGCCGAGGACCGTGGTACGACGGCGTGCGGGCTGTCTGCGGGGTGACGTCACGTGCGCTCCTCGGAAGGTGGTCGGCTGGCCCACAGACTAGAGGCGCCGGTGTCTTCGGGTCTCCCCTTTCATTCTGGCCACCTGGTGGCCGGATCGCTGCTCGGCGGGGGTGGACCGGAGCCGCACACCGAAGGACGGGGTCCGGGCCGCCGACCGGCGCCCCCGTGGCCCGCGCAGTACGCTCGCCGGAAGTGGCCGCCGAGGTGGAGGAAGGGCCCGATCGTGAGCGTGCGCGTGCGCCGGATCTATGAATCGCCCGAGCCCGACGACGGACTGCGGGTCCTGGTCGACCGGCTGTGGCCGCGGGGCGTGGCCAAGGAGGCCGCACACGTGGACGAGTGGCCCAAGGGGCTCACCCCCTCGGCGGAGCTGCGCACCTGGTTCCACGGCGGCGGGTCGTACGAGGAGTTCCGTGCCCGGTACGAGGCGGAGCTGGACGCCCCCGAGGCCGCCGGGCTGCTCGACGGCCTGCGGGAGTCGGTCCGTAAGGGCCCGGTGACCCTGCTGACGGCGACGAAGACACCGGAGCGCAGCCATGCCCAGGTGCTCCTGGAGCTGCTCGGCGGCTGAGCTCAGCCGGTGTGCCGGGCCGCGTGCCGGCCCGCGGCGCGACCCGAGAAGAGGCAGCCGCCGAGGAAGGTGCCCTCCAGGGAGTTGTAGCCGTGCACCCCGCCACCGCCGAACCCGGCCACCTCACCGGCCGCGTACAGCCCCTCGATCGGCGCCCCGCCTGCGCCGAGGGCGCGTGAGTCGAGGTCGGTCTGGATGCCGCCGAGCGTCTTGCGGGTCAGCACATGCATCCGTACGCCGATCAGCGGGCCCGCGGCCGGGTCCAGGAGGCGGTGCGGCGCGGCCACCCGGCCGAGCCGGTCGCCGAGGTAGCGGCGGGCGTTGCGGATGCCCTGGACCTGGGAGTCCTTGCTGTACGGGTTGGCCATCTGGAGATCGCGGGCCTCGATCTGCCGGCGCACCTCGGCCGCGTCCAGCAGCGGCTTCCCGGCGAGGCCGTTCATCTTCTCGACCAGCCGCTCCAGGCTGTCCGCCGTCACGAAGTCGGCGCCCTTGTCGAGGAACGCCTGCACCGGTGCGGGCGCGCCCTTGCCGACGAGCCGGTTGCGCACCACGGCCCTGCGGTCCTTGGCGGTGATGTCGGGGTTCTGTTCGGAGCCGGAGAGCGCGAACTCCTTCTCGATGATCTTCCGGGTGAGGATGAACCAGGAGTGGTCGTAGCCCGCGATGTCCTCGGTGGTGCGCAGGTACTTGAGCGTGCTGAGGGTGTCGTAGCCGGGCAGGCAGGGGTCGGGCAGCCGGCGGCCGAGGGCGTCGAGCCAGATGGAGGAGGGGCCGGGCAGGATGCGGATGCCGTGGCCGGGCCAGACGGGGTCCCAGTTCTTG
The DNA here is from genome assembly GCF_040684035.1 of Streptomyces sp. NPDC093018. Classification (NCBI taxonomy): domain Bacteria; kingdom Bacillati; phylum Actinomycetota; class Actinomycetes; order Kitasatosporales; family Streptomycetaceae; genus Streptomyces; species Streptomyces sp. NPDC093018. Next base: position 549,845 of record NZ_JBFBFF010000001.1, on the reverse strand, counting down.
AGCCCCTCCGTGTAGTGCCACATCCGGTCGCGGTTGACCAGGCGGACGCCCGCCGCCGCGCTGATGTCGAGCATGCGGCCGTCCACATGGGCGGGGACGCCGGTGACCATCTGGGCGGGGGGCGTGCCGAGCCGCTCGGGCCAGTAGCGGCGCACGATGTCGTGGTCGGCGCCGATGCCGCCGGTGGTGACGACGACGGCCTGGGCGGTGAGTTCGAAGTCGCCGACGCGCTCGCGGTTCGAGGCGACGCCGCGCGGGGCGTCGTCGGGGGCGAGCACCGTGCCGCGCACGCCCCGCGCGGTGCCGTCCTCGATGATCAGGTCGTCCACCTGGTGGCGGTGGTAGAAGGTCAGCAGTCCGTCCCGGGCGGCCCCCCGGGCGTACCGTACGAACGGCTCGACCACTCCGGTGCCGGTGCCCCAGGCGATGTGGAAGCGGGGCACGGAGTTGCCGTGCCCGTCGGCCCTGAGGTCGCCGCGCTCGGCCCAGCCGACGGTGGGCAGCAGGTCGATGCCGTGCCCCTGGAGCCAGGACCGCTTCTCGCCGGCCGCGAACTCCACATAGGCGCGGGCCCAGCGCACCGCCCAGGAGTCCTCGTCCTCGATCCGGTCGAAGCGCGCGCTGCCGCGCCAGTCGCTCCAGGCCAGTTCGAAGGAGTCCTTGATGCCGATGCGGCGCTGTTCGGGCGAGTCCACGAGGAAGAGGCCGCCGAAGGACCAGTAGGCCTGGCCGCCGAGGTTGGCGGCGTTCTCCTGGTCGACCAGGGCCACCCGGCGTCCCTGGCGGTTGAGTTCATGAGCCGCGACCAGACCGGCGAGGCCCGCTCCGACGACGATGACGTCCGCGTCCATGGCGTGGAGTTTCCTTCCTCAGTGCGTTGTCGAGGGGTCGGTTCGTTGTCGAGGGGTCAGTGCGTTGTCGAGGGGTCAGTGCGTTGTCGAGGCAGCGGCCGGCGCGCCGCCGCCGTCCGTGAGCAGCGCGGTGAGCAGCTGCTTGAGCCAGCTCCGCGCGTGCTCGACGTCCCTGTCCAGCAGCAGCTGGGTGGTGACGCCGTCGTAGGCAGCGACCACGGCGTGCGCGGCGCCGGCCGTGTCGCCGAGCACGGCGGGGAGTTCGGTGTGACCCCGGGCCCGGAAGAGGCGGTCGGCGACGGCCTCCCGGAGCCGGGCGCGGTGGCCGAGCAGGGCGCGGGCGACCTCCGGGTCGCGGGCCGCGTGCACCAGGAAGTCGGTCTTCACCAGCAGCCAGTCCACGTCGAGCAGCAGCACCTCGGTGACGCGGTCCACGGCGGCCGGTACGTCGAGGCCGGGGCCGTCCTCGGCGAGGGCGTCCGCGACCTGGGCGGCGATGAGGTCGGCGCGCTCCTGGTAGAGGGCGAAGAACAGCTCGTCCAGGGTGGCGAAGTTCGAGTAGAAGGCGCCCCGGCTGTACCCGGCCGCCTCGCAGACCTCCTCGATGGAGACCCGCCCGAACCCCTTGGCGGCGAACACCCCGAACGCGGCGTCGAGCAGCCGGGCACGGGTCTCAGCGCGGCGCCGGGTGACGCGTTTGGCGGTGTCCTGCGTGACCATGACGGCACCTCCGTTCGATACATGAATGTATCGGATACGCCGATGTATCGAAAGACCTCGGCGAGCCGACCCGGGCCGGGCCGACCCGGGCCGGTGATCATATTGGAACGTATTTTCGAATACGAGTTACGCTGGCCCCATGGCCACGCACCTCCAGGGCTCCCTGTTCGACCAGACCGACGAGCTGCGCCTGGGCGCCCTGCGCGGGCTGCGCCGGACCGTGCTCGGCGCCGGTGCCTGGATCGATGTCCTGCCCGGCTGGCTGACCGGCGCCGACGCCCTGTTCGAACGGCTCGCGGCGGAGGTCCCCTGGCGCGCGGAGCGGCGGAAGATGTACGACAACGTCGTCGCCGTACCCCGCCTGCTGGCCTTCTACGGCGCCGCGGACCCGCTCCCCCACCCCGTCCTGGACGAGGCTCGCGCCGCCCTGTCCCGGCATTACGCGAAGGAGCTGGGCGAGCCGTTCACCACCGCCGGGCTGTGCTACTACCGCGACGGCCGGGACAGCGTGGCCTGGCACGGCGACCGGATCGGGAAGGGCGCCCGCGAGGACACCATGGTCGCGATCCTCTCCGTGGGCGAGCCCCGCGATCTGCTGCTGCGCCCGGCCGGCGGGGGCGGCGGGACGGTACGGCGGCCGCTCGGGCACGGCGATCTGATCGTGATGGGCGGCTCCTGCCAGCGCACCTGGGAGCACTGCGTGCCCAAGACGGCACGGGCGGCGGGGCCTCGGATCAGCGTGCAGTTCCGCCCGCACGGCGTGCGCTGAGCCATCTCGCCGCCCCCTTGCGCCGCACGGTGGCGGATCTGGTTGGCTGTCCCCCCGAAGATCACTGGCACTCGGGCGCGGAGAAACCATGCGGGCAGAGGTACATCAAGTCGCCGACGGCACCTACCTGGTGCACGGCAACAACGTCAACTGGGTGATCCTGAAGGACGGGGACGACCTCACCCTGATCGACACGGGGTATCCCGGGGACCGGCCGGGAATCCTGGAGTCCCTTGCGGCGGTGGGCGGTTCGCCCGAGGCGGTCTCCGCGGTGCTGATCACCCACGCGCACAACGACCATCTGGGTTCGGCCGAGTACCTGCGCTCGGCCTACGGCACGCCCGTCTACCTCCACCCGGCCGAAGTCCCGCACGCCCGGCGGGAGTTCCTGCACCAGGCCACCCTCGGCGATGTCGTCCGCAACGTCTGGCGGCCGGGCATGCTGCCCTGGGCCGCGCATGTCATCAAGGCGGGCGGCATGGAGCACAACCCGGTCACCGCGCCCGAGCCGTTCCCCGGCGAGGGCGCGCTCGACCTGCCGGGCCGCCCGGTTCCCGTGCACACCCCCGGCCACACCGACGGGCACTGCGTCTACCATCTGCCCGCGACCGGCATCGTGATCTCCGGGGACGCCCTGGTCAGCGGGCACGCCGTCTCCTGGACCAAGGGGCCGCAGCTGCTGCCCGGCCTCTTCGACCACGACCGCGGCCGGGTCGTGGCCTCCCTCGATCTGATCGCGGCGCTCGACGGCGACACCCTGCTGCCCGGTCACGGCCCGGTCCACCGGGGCGCGGTGCGCGCCGCCGCCGAACAGGCCCGGGACCGGGCCACCCGCAAATCCCGTACGCCGAAGGCGAGTTGACGCCGGTCAGTCGTGCGGGACCACCGCCACCGGGCAGTCCGCGTGGTGCAGCACCCCGTGCGCGACCGAGCCGATGCGGGCGCCCACGGCGGTGCGGCGGGCCCGGCGGCCGACGACCATCAGCTGGGCGCGGCCGACGAGCGACAGCAGCACCTGTCCCGCGCTGCCCATCTCCACCTGCTCGGCCACCGGCACCCCGGGGAACCGCTCGCGCCAGGGCCGCAGCGCGTCGGCCAGCGCCTGCTTCTCGTACGGCTCCAGGCCCCCGGCCTCGTCCAGCAGCCTGAGCGAGCCGGGGCTGTAGGCGAAGACCGGCGGCAGGGTCCAGGCCCGTACGGCACGCACGGTGGCGCCGCGGGCCGCGGCCGTCTCGAAGGCGAAGCGCAGCGCGGCCGCGCTGTCCTCGGCGTCGCCGTGCTGGCCGACCACCACCTCGCGCCCGGCGGCCTCCAGGGCGGGGCGGTCCCCGGCGCGCACCAGCACCACGGGCCGGGTGGCCTCGGCGATCACATGCTGGCCCACCGACCCCAGCAGGAAGCCGACCACCGGCCCGTGCCCGCGCGAGCCCAGCACCAGCATCTCCGCGTCCCGCGCCGCGCGGCCCAGCGCCGGGGCGGCGTCCTCCTCGACCACGTCGACGCTCACCGTGAGCTCCGGATGCCGCTCGGCGACCTCGCGCACCGCCTGTGCGACGCCCTCCTCGGCCCACCCCCGCTGGGTGTCGCGGTCGGACCCGGCGAGCTTCTCGGCGTGGTGCCACGCGTGCAGGACCCGCAGGGGCAGCCCCCGGCGTACGGCCTCCCTGGCCGCCCAGTCCAGCGCGGCCAGGCTCTCCTCCGTGCCGTCGAGCCCTGCCGTGATCGCCCGTGTCATCCGTGGCCTCCTCGTCGTACCGACCGTTCATGCTGCTGATGCCCACTATCGGACACGGTGTGCCCCGGCCGGACCCCGGCCCTCCGCGTCGTTCGGCGGACCCGGACGCCGGGGCGAAGCCGGGCGATCGAACATACGATGGGCGCGTACCGGTGCGGTGGCGCCCGTGCCACCGCGCCTCGGGATTCCGGCGCTCGGGGTGGGAGATCCATGACACAGGCCGCGCCCAGGACACCGGCCCCGTCGGCTCCGGCCGCCGACGCGGCGCGGACCGTCATCCTGACCGTGGACGACGACCCGGGGGTCTCCCGCGCCGTCGCCCGTGATCTCAGACGCCGCTACGGAGCCTCGTACCGGATCGTGCGCGCGGAGTCCGGGCCGTCCGCGCTGGAGGCGCTGCGGGAGCTGAAGCTGCGCGGTGATCTGGTGGCGGTGATCCTGGCCGACTACCGGATGCCGCAGATGAACGGCATCGAGTTCCTTGAACAGGCGCTCGATGTGTATCCGGGGGCGCGGCGGGTGCTGCTGACCGCGTACGCGGACACCAACGCGGCGATCGACGCGATCAATGTGGTGGACCTCGATCATTATCTGCTCAAGCCGTGGGATCCGCCGGAGGAGAAGCTCTACCCGGTGCTGGACGATCTTCTGACGGCGTGGCGGGCCGGCGATCACAAGCCGGTGCCGAGCACCAAGGTGGTGGGGCACCGCTGGTCGGCGCCGTCCTCGGCCGTGCGGGAGTTCCTGGCCCGCAACCAGGTGCCCTACCGCTGGTACTCGGTGGAGGAGCCGGAGGGGCGGCGGCTGCTGGCGGCGGCCGGGCAGGACGGGCAGCGGCTGCCGGTGGTGGTCACCCCGGACGGCTCGGCGCTGGTCGAGCCCGAGGCGCCCGAACTGGCCGCGCGGGTGGGCCTGGCCACGACGCCGACGGCCGACTTCTACGACCTGGTGGTGATCGGCGGCGGCCCGGCCGGGCTCGGCGCGGCCGTCTACGGGGCCTCGGAGGGGCTGCGCACGGTGCTGGTGGAGCGCTCGGCGACCGGCGGGCAGGCCGGGCAGAGTTCCCGGATCGAGAACTACCTGGGCTTCCCGGACGGCGTCTCCGGCGCCCAGCTCACCGACCGGGCGCGGCGGCAGGCGGGCCGGTTCGGCGCCGAGATCCTGACCGCGCGCGAGGTGACGGCCCTGGAGACGGGCGGCGCCGCCCGGGTCGTACGGTTCGCGGACGGCACGGCGATCGCCGCGCACAGCGTGATCCTGGCGACCGGCGTGCAGTACCGGCAGCTTGAGGCCGAGGGCTGCACGGATCTGACCGGCTGCGGGGTGTACTACGGTTCGGCGCTGACCGAGGCGGCCGGCTGCCAGGGCCAGGACGTCTATGTCGTCGGCGGCGCCAACTCGGCGGGCCAGGCGGCGATGTACCTCGCCCGGGGTGCCAAGTCGGTGACGCTGCTGGTGCGCGGCGCGGATCTGTCGGCGTCGATGTCGTACTACCTGATCCAGCAGATCACTGAGGCGCCGAACATCGAGGTGCGCTGCCGCACGGTGGTGGACGCGGCCCATGGCGCGGGGCATCTGGAGCAGCTGACGCTGCGTCATACCGGGACCGGGGAGACCGAACGGGTCGACGCCCAGTGGATGTTCGTGTTCATCGGCGCGGCCCCGCTGACCGACTGGCTCGGCGAGGGCGTGCTGCGCGACGAGCGCGGCTTCATCCTGGCCGGCCCCGATCTGACCCCCGACGGCACACCACCGGCCGGGTGGGAGCTGGACCGGCCGCCGTACCACCTGGAGACCAGCGTGCCCGGGGTGTTCGTGGCGGGCGACGCGCGCGCCGAGTCCGCGAAGCGCGTCGCGTCCGCCGTCGGCGAGGGCGCGATGGCCGTCATGCTCGTCCACCGGTATCTGGAGCAGTCATGAGCGGGCAGATCATGCCGTGCGACCCGAAAGAGATCCGGTCGCTGTTCCTCTTCGAGAAGCTCGCCCCCGAGCAGTTGGGGCGGCTGTGCGCCGAGGGCCGGGTGGAGCTCTTCCCGCCGGGCCCGGTGTACACCGAGGGCGACCCGGCGACCTGCTTCTTCGTGATGGTCGAGGGGACGGCGGTGATCTCGCGCCGGGTCGGCGGGGACGACGTGGAGGTCGCCCGGACCTCGCAGCGCGGGGTGTACGGCGGCGCGATGCAGGCGTATCTGGGCGACCGGGTGCGGCAGGTGTACACCAACTCGCTGCGGGTCACGGAGCCGACGCGGTTCTTCGTGCTGCCGGCCGACCTGTTCGCGGAGGTGATGCACGAGTGGTTCCCGATGGCGGTGCATCTGCTGGAGGGCCTGTTCTTCGGGTCCAAGAACACCCAGGCGGCGGTCGGGCAGCGGGAGCGGCTGCTGGCGCTCGGCTCGCTGTCGGCGGGGCTCACCCATGAGCTGAACAATCCGGCGGCCGCGGCGGTGCGGGCCACCGCCACGCTGCGGGAGCGGGTGGCGAAGATGCGGCGCAAGCTGGCCGTGATCGCCGAAGGGCCGTTCTCCCGGGACGCGTTGGCGAGCCTGGTCGAGATCCAGGAGCGCACCGCCGAGCGGGTGGCGAAGGCCCCGGCGCTCAGTCCGCTGGAGGCCGCCGACCGGGAGGATCTGCTCGGGGACTGGCTGGACGACCATGGCATCGCGGACGGCTGGCAGCTGGCACCGACCTTCGTCCAGGCGGGACTCGACGTCGACTGGCTGGAGCAGGTCGCGGCGGCCGTGGACGAGGAGATCCTGCCGGGCGCGGTCGGCTGGCTCAACTACACCGTCGAGACCGAGCTGTTGATGACCGAGATCGAGGACTCCACCACCCGTGTCTCGCATCTGGTGGACGCGGCCAAGCAGTACGCGCAGCTGGACCGGGCGCCGTACCGCGCGGTGGACGTGCACGAACTCCTGGAGAGCACGCTGCTGATGCTGTCGGTCAAATTCGGGTCCGGCATCCGGGTGGTCAAGGAGTACGACCGGACGCTCCCGTCGGTGCCCGCCTGCCCGGCGGAGCTGAACCAGGTGTGGACCAACCTCATCGACAACGCGGTCTCGGCGATGCGGAGTTCGGGAGGTGAGGGCACTCTGACGGTGCGCACCGCGCGGGACCACGACCGGGTGCTGGTGGAGTTCCGGGACACCGGGCCGGGGATCCCGGCGGAGATCAGGGGCCGGATCTTCGACCCGTTCTTCACCACCAAGCCGGTCGGCGAGGGCACCGGGCTCGGTCTTGACATCTCCTGGCGGATCGTCGTCAACAAGCACCACGGCACGCTGCGGGTCGACTCGGAGCCCGGCGACACCCGCTTCCAGGTGCTGCTGCCGCTGACCGCCGAACAGCCCGAGGGGGCCGAATCGGCCGAATCAGCCGACTCGGCCGGGGAACGAACGGAGGAGGCCGTATGAGCGGCGTCGAGGGCATCGAACCGAACGTTTCGCCGAGCGGCACCGGTTGCCTGGAGTGCGAGGCGGCGGGCGGGTGGTGGTTCCATCTGCGGCGCTGCGCCCAGTGCGGGCACATCGGCTGCTGCGACGACTCGCCCGCCAAGCACGCCACCGCGCACTACCGGGCCACCGGGCATCCGGTGATCCGCAGCTTCGAGCCGGACGAGGCGTGGTTCTGGAACTTCGCCACCGGGGAGTTGTTCGCCGAGGGGCCCGAACTCGCCCCTCCGGCCGGGCATCCCGCCGATCAGCCGGTGCCGGGCCCGGCGGGGCGGGTGCCGCAGGACTGGGCGCGGAACCTGGGGTGAGCCTCGGGACGTGAGTCTCAGCGCGGAAGCCCCGGCGCGGAAGCCCCGGCGGGGAAACCTCAGCGCGCGCAGTCCAGCCGCTTCAGGTCGAGGCTGTCGGCGAGGGCCCGCATGCCCCGGTCACCGGGGTGCAGATGGTCGCCGCCGTCGTACCGGGGCCGCAGGCGCTCGGGGTCGCGGGGGTCGCGCAAGGTGCGGTCGAAGTCGGCGACGGCGTCGAACTCCCCGCGGCCGCGGAGGTAGTGGTTGACCTCCCGGCGTACGGCCTCCGCGTCGCGGTCCCACTCCGGCCAGCCCTTGAAGGGGCTGATGGTGGCGGCCACCACGCACAGGTGGGCCGCGTGCGCCCGGTGCGCCAACCGCCGGTATCCGGCGATGAGTTCGGCCGCCGTGACGCCGGTGTGCGCCTTGAGGTCGTTGACGCCCGCGAAGAGCACGACGGTGCGCACCCCGGGCTGGGACAGCACATCCCGGTCCAGGCGGTGCGGGATGCTCTGCCCGGCGCCGTCCCCGGCGCTGTCGGCGAGCAGCTTGTCGCCGGATATGCCCTCGTCGGCCACGCCCTGGAGGGCGCCTTGGGCCGTGTGCAGGCGCCGGGCCAGGTAGTCGGGCCAGCGGCGGTTGCGGTCGGCGGTGGACTGCCAGCCGTCGGTGAGGGAGTCGCCGAGCGCGGCCACGGCGCCGGTGGCCGGGCGGTCGGGGCGTACGGCGACGGCGTCGACGTACCACCAGGCGCCGGTGGTCCGTGTCCAGTGGGCGCCGCCGTCCTCGGCGGTGAGGTCGCCGCCCAGCCCCGTGTACGACGTCTGCAGTGCCAGCTCATGGCCGCTGGCCGGGCCCCCGGCCCCCGGGGTGCGCAGGCTCACCGCGAGGTCGGCACCGGCGGGCACCCGGCCGGGCAGCGGATCGCTCCAGGCCACGGAGCCGGCCGGGACGGTGATGCGGTGGGCGCCGCCGAAGGTCAGGGCGTGGTTGCCGCCGGGGCGCAGGGCGGCACCCCGGGCGCGCAGGCCCGCGTAGACATGGTCGAGGGTCAGCGGGCGGTCGCCGAAGGCGTTGGTGAAGCGGATCCGCGGCGCGCTGCCGCCGACACTGGCGTGCACGATCATCCGGTACTGCGCGCCCGCGACGCCCGCGCCCATGCGTTCCGCGCTCGCCGCCCAGGTCAGCACTCCGGAGGGGCGGCCCGGGGCGCCGGGCGGATGGAGGACCGCGCGGGCGGCGGGGCCGGCCTGGCAGGCGGCGACCGTCAGCAGGGCGGCGGCAAGGCGGCAGCCGCGCCCGAACCGGCCGTTCACGAGGCGCCCGGCCCGTCGGAACCCGGCCGGACCCCCGCGGCCGTACCCGCGTATCCCACGCACGACATGGTCCCGCCGCGGGCCCGGATCCGCACCTCGGTGGGCGGTCATCGATTCCCCTCCCTCGTCGGCTCGCCACCGTCCATGGGTGCGGCGGCGTCGGGAGGTCCGGTTGCCCCGCACGGGCCCGGACATGCGGATGCCCCGCGCGAGGCGGGGCATCCGGTCGTACGCGAAGCCGTCAGTGCTTGGCGGCCGGCGTGTTCGCGACGGTCACATTGACCGCCCCCCACGCCTGGTTCACCGTCTTGTACTCGGTGCTGTTCGCGCCGTACAGGTCCTTGGCCGCCTGGAGCGTCGCGAGGCGCGCGCCGTGGAAGTCGGTCGTGGACACCATGTAGCGGGTCAGCGCACGGTAGAAGATGGCGGTGGCCTTGGTGCGGCCGATGCCCTTCACCGTGGACTTGTTGTACGTCGGCGAGTTGTATGCCACGCCGTTGATCGTCTTCTTGCCGCTGCCCTCCGCGAGGAGGTAGTAGGCGTGCGACGAGACACCGGAACCGGCGTGCACCTCGGTGTAGTAGGTGTCCGGAGTCCAGTAGTCGATCGTGCCCTCGAGCTTGTCCAGCGAGGGGTGGTCCAGGCGGCGCAGGAACTTCTGCGAAAGGCCCAGCTTCTCGCCGATCAGGTAGTCGGGCGTGTCCTGCTTGTTGTTGGCGTAGAACTCGACGTTGGAGCCGAAGATGTCCGCCAGCGACTCGTTGAGCGCGCCCGGCTCGCCGTACTGGTTGCCGTCCGCGTCGACGTAGGTCGGCTCCAGCTTGGCGGTCGAGTCCACCACGCCGTGGGTCAGCTCGTGACCGGTGACGTCGAGGACGACCAGCGGCTTCTTGAAGGTCTGGCCGTCACCGTCGCCGTAGAGCATGCAGTTGCAGGTCGGGTCCCAGAAGGCGTTGGCGACCTTGTTGCCCCAGTGCACCAGGCCGTGGGCGGCCTTGCTGTTGTCGGCGATGCCCTTGCGGCCGAAGGTCTTCTTGTAGAAGTCCAGCGTCTTGGTGATGCCGTACTGGGCGTCGGCGGCGGCGCTGGCGCGGTTGGAGGTCGCGCCGTTGCCCCACACGTTGCTGGTGCCGGTGAACTTCGTACCGGCGGTGAAGCTCTCCGTGCTCTTGCCCTTGGCGTCGCGCACCTCGGTGCCGTACCGGCTCGGGTCGGCGAGCTGGTAGTGGCCGCGCGAGGTCTGCGTGGTGGTGAGACCGACGCTGCCGACGTAGAGGGTCTTGCCCGTGCCGTTCGCGGCGGACGGGAAGGCCGTCTTGGCGCCGGTGGGGGCGTCGGCGCGGCCCAGGGCCGCGGCGCGGGCGTCACCCGTGGACGGGGTGGCCGTCACGCCGCTCTTCTGGAGGCTCTTGACGAGCTTCGGCGACAGGAACTGGTCGCTGTCGGGCGTGTTGCTGCGCACCTTGCCGGTGACGGCGTCGACCACGACGGTGTTGGTGCCGTCCTGGTCGGTCACGGTCACCTGGTAGGCGAGCGCGGAGGCGCCGTCGCGGGCGTCCACGACGAGCTGGGCGGTGCCGGCCTCGCCCTTGGCCGCCTGGGCGGCCTTGGCGGCGGCCTGACCCGCGGTCAGCTTGGCCTTGGTGGCGGCGGCCGGCTTGACGGTCTGGCCGGCGGCGCGGGTCACGCCCGTGTAGGCGAGCTTGTGGTCGAGGTGGACCACGAGGTCGCCGCCGAGCACCGGCATGCCGTTGTGGGTGCGCTCGAAGCGGACGTGCCGGGCGCCCTCGGGGTCCAGCATGACGTCCTGGGCCCGGAGTTCGTCACCCGTGGAGACGCCGGTCGCGGACGCGTGCGCGAAGGCCGCGGTGCGGGCCGCGGTCACCACGGCGGCGGAGTCGGTGACGGACGCGACGGAGCGCGCCTCCCCCGTCGTGGGGCCCGCGAAGGCCGTACCGGCCAGGCCCGTTGCGGCGGTCGCCACCGCGACCGCGACCGCCACTGAGCGTATGTGCGGTTTACGCAATCTGATCAGGGTTCCTTCTGTGAAGGGCGGCGGAACGTCAACCGCCCTGTGACATGGCGCCCTTCGGCACCAGGGGGCTGGTCGGGCCCCCGAGGGCTCACCCTTACGGATCAGTCATGTGCACGTAAACCAGGAATGATCCATTTCGCGATCTTCTAGGGCAATCCTTTGCAAATCGGCGCCAGAGAGTGATCGGGAAATGACCAACTGTGTGTCGGCTGTGGAGACGTGGCCTCGATCCCCTAGGTTCCCAGGCCGGAATGTGACCGATGTCGCATCGGCAGTCGTACGGATGGGAGTGGATGCCCGATGGTGTCAGCCATGGTGAGCAGAGGCGCGGTCCTCGGAGCGGTCGCGCTGTCGCTGCTCGCGGTACCGGCGGTGGAATCGGCTGCGGCGGACGGACTTCCGGCACCCGACACCGCGGGCCTGACCGCGGTGCTGCGGTCGGCGGTGGCCCAGGGCGCGCCGGGCGCGCTGGCCCGGGTCGACGACCACGGCACGATGTACCGGACGACGTACGGGTACGCCGACCGCGGCACCCGGCGGGCCATGGACGCCGGGGACCGGTTCCGCGTCGGCAGCGTCACCAAGTCCTTCTCGGCGGTCGTCCTGCTGCAACTCGTCGACGAGCACCGGCTGGAGCTGGACGCGCCGGTGAACCGCTATCTGCCGGGGCTGCTGCCGGACGACGCGATCACGGTGCGCCAGGTCCTCGGCCACCGCAGCGGGCTGTACGACTTCACGAACGACATGTTCGCGAACAGCGTCCCCGGGTTCGAGGCGGTCCGCAACAGGGTCTTCACCTACCGGGAGTTGGTGGCGCTGTCCCTGAAGCACCCCCGCACCAACGCGCCCGGCGCCGCGTACTCGTACTCGAACACCAACTTCGTGGTCGCCGGCATGCTCATCGAGAAGATCACCGGGCACTCGGTGCGGACCGAGTACCAGAACCGGATCTTCGGGCCGCTGAAGCTCCAGGACACCTTCTACGTCCACCCCGACACCGCGATCCCCGGTCCCCACGCGCACGGCTACCTCACCCCCGACAAGGCGGGCGATCCGCTGGTGGACGCCACCGAGCAGACGGTGTCGTGGGCGCAGAGCGCGGGCGCGATCATCTCCAGCGCGCGGGACCTGAACACCTTCTACAGCGCGCTGCTCGGCGGCCGGCTGATGTCGGCGGCGCGGCTCGCCGAGATGGAGAAGATGAACCGCGTCAACGCCACCACGGCGTACGGGCTCGGGCTGCGGCGCCGCGATCTGTCGTGCGGGATCTCGGTGTACGGACACACCGGGACGGTGCAGGGCTACTACACGTACGCGTTCGCGACGAAGGACGGCGGCCGGAGCATGACGGCCGTCGCCACCACGTCCAACAACGGTGAAGTGCTCAACACGCTCGCGGGGACGCTGGATTCAGCGTTCTGCGGCAAGCAGGGCAAGCGCTGGCCCCCGGCCGCGGGCAAGGACTAGGAGCGGGACGGCGGGCGTCCTGATCTTGGCAGAAGGTGTGCCCTCGGGTCAGGATGCCCGCATGAAGGGTGATCTTTTTTCCAGTCGGCACATGGTACGGGCGGCCACCGAACCCGGGATGTCCGCCGAGAACGCCAAGTGCCTGCGGTACACGGTGGACGGCGAGATGTACGCCCGGCAGGGCGCGATGGTCGCCCACCGCGGTGACCTGCGGTTCGAGCGCAAGGGTCAGGGCGTCGGCGGCATGCTCAAGCGCGCGGTCACCGGAGAGGGGCTGCCCTTGATGGCGGTGCGCGGGCGGGGCGAGGTCTGGCTCGCGCACGAGGCGCAGAACTGCTTCGTCGTGGAGCTGGAGCCCGGCGACCGGTTCACCGTGGGCGGCCGGCATGTGCTGTGCTTCGACCCGTCGCTGTCGTACGAGATCCGGACGGTCAAGGGCTCGGGCATCACCGCAGGCGGCCTGTTCAACAGCGTGTTCAGCGGCAGCGGCCGACTCGGTCTGGTCTGCGACGGCGAGCCGCTGGTCATCCCGGTCTCGGCGGAGCAGCCGGTGTACGTCGACACGGACGCGGTGGTCGGCTGGAGCGAGGCGCTGGAGACCTCGCTGCACCGCTCGCAGTCGATAGGGTCGATGCTGCGCGGCGGTTCCGGCGAGGCCGTACAGCTGATGCTGCGGGGCGAGGGCGTGGTCGTCGTACGTCCGAGCGAGCTGACCCAGCACAAGCCGCAGCAGCACTGAACGGAAAGGGTGGCACACCGTGATCGGCATCTCCGAGATCGAAGCCGCGGCCGAGCTGATCGCCCCGCATGTGGTGCGGACGCCGACCGTGGCGAGCCCCGGGCTCGGCGCGCTGCTCGGCGCCCCGGTCACCGTCAAGCTCGAACTGCTCCAGCGCACCGGCTCGTTCAAGGCGCGCGGGGCGGCGGCGAAGCTGCTGTCGCTGAGCGAGGCGGAGCGGGCGGCGGGCGTGGTCGCGGTCAGCGGCGGCAACCACGGGATCGCGCTCGCGGTGATGGCGGCGGCCCTCGATGTGAAGGCGACGGTGGTGATGCCCCGCACCGCGCCCGCGCGTTCGCGCGCGCTCGCGGAGGAGGCCGGGGCGTCGCTGCGGCTGACCGACGGCATGGACGGCGCCTTCGAGCTGGGGATGCGGCTCGCGGACGAGGGGCTGACGCTGGTCCACCCGTTCGACGACCCGGCCGTGATCGCCGGGCAGGGCACGGTCGGCCTCGAACTGGCCGAGGACGCCGCCGAGGACCTGACGGACGTCGTCGTCAGCATCGGCGGGGGCGGGCTGATCTCGGGCATCGCGGCGGCGCTGCGGGCCCGGCGGCCCGGGGTGCGGGTGTGGGGCGTGGAGACGGCGGGCGCCGAGGCGATGTCGGCCGCGCTCACGGCGGGCGGCCCGGTGCCGGTCCCGCTCTCCTCCCTGGTCACCACCCTCAGCGCGCCCACGGTGTCCCGGCTGACCTACGACCACGCGGCCAAGCTGGTCGAGGACGTCCTGGTGGTTCCCGACCACGAGGCCGTCCGGGGCTGTCTGGACCTCGCCACCCACGCCAAACTCTGGGCGGAACCGGCCGCGGGCTGTCTGCTCCCGGCCGCCCGCGAGATCCTCTCCCGCGTCGGCCCCGGCGCCCGGCTGGGCCTCGTGGTGTGCGGCGGCAACACGACACTGGCAGAGGTGACGGGCTGGGCGGAGCGTTTCGGGTTGGGGTGAGGCCCCCGGGCCCCCGTCCGTTCCCCGCCTGCCCGCGGAGCCCGGCCGCCCCTGTCGTTTTCAGGGGCGGCGAGCCGGGGACTCGGCACCTATGGCGCGAATCGGATACACGATGATGACCGAGCAGGCCGGGCCCCGGGAGCTGGTGGAGCATGTGGTGGGAGCCGAGGAGAGCGGGTTCGACTTCTCGGTGATCTCGGACCACTACTTTCCCTGGCTGCGTGCGCAGGGGCACTCCTCGTACGCGTGGAGCGTGCTGGGCGCCGCCGCGCAGGCCACCTCGCGGATCCCGCTGATGACCTATGTGACCTGTCCCATTCGGCGCTACCACCCGGCCGTCGTGGCCCAGAAGGCGACGACCGTGCAGCTGCTGTCCGAGGGCCGGTTCCGGCTCGGGCTCGGCGCCGGTGAGAATCTGAACGAGCATGTGGTGGGCGGCGGTTGGCCCCCGGTCGACGTGCGCCACGAGATGCTGGAAGAGGCCGTGGACATCATCCGCGCGCTGTTCGGGGGCGAGCACGTCACCCGCCACGGCCGGCACTACCAGGTGGAGTCGGCCAAGCTGTGGGACGTGCCGGAACAGCCCCCGCCGATCGGCATCGCGGTCTCCGGCGAGCAGTCCTGCCGGCTCGCGGGGCGGCTCGGCGACCTGGTGATCGCGACCGAGCCGAAGCCCGGACTGCTCTCGGCGTTCGACCGCCACGGCGGCCGCGGCAAGCCCCGCGTCGGCCAGCTGCCGGTGAGCTACGACCCCGACCGGGACACGGCCGTCAAGCGCGCCCACGCCCAGTTCCGCTGGTTCGGCCTCGGCTGGAAGGTGAACGCCGAGCTGCCCCACCCCGACTCCTTCGAGTCCGCGACCCAATTCGTCACCCCCGACGACGTGGCCGCCTCCATTCCGTGCGGCGACGACCCGGACGCCTTCCTGGAGGCCGTACGACCGTACGCGCGGGCGAGGTTCGAGGAGATCGCCCTGGTGCAGATCGGGGGCGACACCCAGCCCGAGTTCCTTCGCTGGTCGGCGAAGACCCTGCTGCCCGCGCTGCGGGAGGCGTTCGGCTGACGGGGCCTCGACCGGGGCGAACGGGGTACATGGAGGCACATACGCCGATCGTCCCGGGAGGTTCCCAGCGTGAACACCTTCGTGCACAAGACCCTGGTGGTGCAGCTCCACGCCCCCGGCACCGGCCGCTTCCCGGTCCTCGCCCATCTCGGCTACGACGCCGAGGACCCCTTCGCCGTCACCGCCGTCTTCGCCCACGACGGCCATGTGCTGGCCCAGTGGCGCCTGGAGCGGGAGATGCTCGCCGAGGGACTGGACAGGCCGGTCGGCGTCGGCGACGTACGGCTGCGGCCCGCCGACACCGGGATGTGGCACGAACTGCGCCTGGAGTTCCTCGGGGAGACGCGTCCGGACGGCGGGCGGCAGCGGGCGGTGGTGCACGCCTGGGCGCCGGCCGTGGCCATGTTCCTGCGCGAGACCCGGGAGATCGTGCCGCCGGGCCGTGAACGGGCCCCGGTGGACGAGCTGTTGGCGGACATCCTCGCCACCGGATGAGCGGCTGCCGTCACGGGGCGGCCGTCAGCGCGCGCCGGTACGTGAGGCCCGGCAGACCGGACAGCCGGGTCTCGCCGACCACGGTGAAACCGGTGCGCGCCAGCACGGCCCGCGAGGCCAGGTTCTCCACCCTGCTCGCGGCCGTCAGGAAGGTCAGCCCGTACGAGTCGGCGGCCCGTGCGCACAGCTCCCGTACGGCCCAGGTCGCCAGGCCCCGGCCGGTGGCGCGCTCGGCGATCCGGTAGCCGAGGGCGGCGCCGCCGTCCGCCATGTCCACGAGGTTGACCCGGCCGAGGATCTCCCCGTCCGGGCCGGCCACGACATGGAAGCGGCAGCCGCCCGCCTCCTGTTCGGCGAGCAGCGCCCGGTGCCGCTCGGCGAACCGGGCGAAGTACTCGTCGCCCCGGTCGGGGACGGCGCGGGCGAAGTACGCCCGGTTCTCCCGCTCGAAGGCGAGCAGTGCGGGGGCGTGGTCGGGGCGCAGCGGTTGCAGCTCGGGCATGGCGGGACCCTACGCGTCCCGCTCGCCGGGCCGTCACCGGTTTTCCGGGGCGGTGGTGTGCCGGCGCCCGGCCCACAGCGGAAGGCCGAACCAGCACACCAGGTACCAGGCGACGACGGCCGCGACCAGCCAGGGCACATAGCTGTCGTGCGTGGCCACCCGCAGGATGAGCAGCAGGGCCGAGGTCATGGTGGCCAGCAGCAGCACCAGGCCGAGGAAGGTCAGCCGGGCGGCGAGCCGCACCGCCCGGGGCTTGACCCGGCGCCCGGAGACCAGGCGGTGCAGCGAGACCGGTCCGATCAGGGCGCCGGTGGTGCAGGCGCCGAGCACCACGGTGACGATGTAGATGTGCTGGTCGGTGTCGGGCAGTTGGCCGTACTTCGGGTAGAAGACGACGGTCAGCAGGAAGCCGAACAGGATCTGCACGCCCGTCTGGGCGACGCGGACCTCCTGGATGAGTTCACCCCACATCCGGTCGGCCCGCTCCTCCTCGGTCTCATGGCGCCCCCGGTGGCGGTCGTCCTCGGTCATGCGATCCAGGTAACCGCCCGGCCGCGCCTTCAAACGGTGCGCACCCGCGCGGCTACCAGCGGTGCTCGACCTGCTCCGCGATCCGCCGCTCGTACAGGTCCCGGATCGCGGTGAACGTCCCGGGCGGCAGCGGGGGCAGCTTCGCGGCGGCCGCGTTGGCGCGGGCCTGCTCGGGGTTGCGGGCGCCGGGGATGACCGTGGTGACGCCGTCCTGCTCGATGATCCAGCGCAGCGCCAGCTGGGCCGGGGTGTAGCCCTCGGGGGCGAGCGCCGCGAACTCGGCGGCCGCCTCCACACCGGTCTCGTAGTCGACGCCGGAGAAGGTCTCGCCCTGGTCGAACGCCTCGCCGTGCCGGTTGAAGGTGCGGTGGTCGTTCGCGGCGAAGACGGTGTCCTTGGTGTACTTGCCGGACAGCAGCCCGGAGGCGAGCGGCACCCGGGCGATGATGCCGACACCGGCCGCGCGGGCGGCGGGCAGCACCTCGCGCAGCGGCTTCATCCGGAACGGGTTGAGGATGATCTGCACACTGGCCACGTTCGGCCGGGCGATCGCGGCCAGCGCCTCAGCGCAGGTCTCCACGCTCACGCCGTACGCGGCGATACGCCCCTCCTCGACCAGGGTGTCCAGCGCGTCGTACACCGCGTCGGTGGAGTAGACGGGGGTGGGCGGGCAGTGCAGCTGCACCAGGTCGATCCGGTCGACACCGAGGTTGCGCCGCGAACGGTCGTTCCAGGCGCGGAAGTTGTCGAGGACGTAGTTCTCGGGGAGCTGGTCGACGCGGCGGCCCATCTTGGTGGCCACCAGCACATGCAGATCGGGGCGGCCGCTCAGGAAGGCGGCGATGGTCTGCTCGCTGCGCCCGTCGCCGTAGACGTCGGCGGTGTCGAAGAAGGTGACCCCGGACTCGGCGGCGGCCTCCAGGACGGCCAGCGCGTCCTTGTCGGCCACATCGCCCCAGTCCGCGCCCAGCTGCCAGGTGCCGAGCCCGACCGCCGACGCCCACTGACCCGACCTGTCGATTACACGTTCGTCCATGGCGACAGTCTGTCACCCGGCGCCCGCTGCCACGGGAGGCCGGGTCGCTCGGGGCGGCGGCCCGCTCAGGCCTCGGCGGTGCGGCACTCCGGATGGCCCCAGCCCTGCGCGTTCTTGGCGATGGACTCGCCCGCCGCGTAGGAGCGGCCGCACAGGCAGCGCCCGGGGAACTTCGCCTTGATGGTGCGCGACGAGGAGGACGCGGCGGACGCGCCCCCGGTGCGGCGGGCCGTCTTCTTGCGCGGGGCGCCCGACTTGGGCGTGTCGGGCGAGGGCGGCGGCACCGGCGAGCCCAGCTCGCTGCCCGCCGGTTCCTGTACGACGGCGGCCTGGCTGGCCGCGCGGTCGGCGAAGTCGTTGAGCGGGTCGCCGTCGACCTGGTGGGCCGGGACGTAGCGGAACTCCACCGAGCGGCCCTCCAGGAGCGCGTCGATGCTGACCACCAGCTCCTGGTTGGCGACCGGCTTGCCGCCGGAGGTCTTCCAGCCGTTGCGCTTCCAGCCGGGCAGCCAGGTGGTGACGGCCTTCATCGCGTACTGGGAGTCCATCCGGATCTCCAGTTCGACGGCGGGGTCGACGGAGCTCAACAGCCGCTCCAGGGCGGTGAGTTCGGCGACGTTGTTGGTGGCCCGGCCCAGTGGGCCCGCCGCCCAGCGAGCGGGCGTCCGCTCGTCGTCGTCCGAGACCACCCATGCCCATCCGGCCGGTCCGGGGTTTCCCTTCGAAGCCCCGTCGCACGCGGCCACCACTCGTTCACGCATGCGCACGATCATCCCATGACGGCGCCGGTGCCCCGACCGAGCCGGGGAGGCCCTCGCTCAGGCGTCCTCGATCCGGGGCGGCTCGCCCTCGGTGGTGGTGATGTCGATCACCGAGAAGTCGGCGCCCTGGGGGTCGCTGATCGTCGCGAACCGGCCGAAGGGGCTGCTCATCGGCCCGAAGCGGACGGTGCCGCCGAGCCGGGTCGCCGCGGCGACGGCCGCGTCGCAGTCGGCGACGGTGAAGTAGACATTGAGGTAGGAGGGCACCTCGGGCGGGAAGTCGTCGGTCATCCGCATCCGTCCGAGCACGGTGTCCTCCCCCACCGCGAACATCCGGAAGTCCACCGCGTCGTCCACGATGTCCTTGGTGCGGTACGGGAAGACCGCGCGGAAGAACGCGTCCGCCTTCTCGGGTTCGCGGGTGAACACCTCGGCCCAGCAGTAGGCGCCCGGAACCGCCGTCGCCTCGAAGCCCTCGTGGGTGCCCGCCTGCCACACACCGAACACGGCCCCGCTGGGCTCCCGGGCCAGGCACAGGGTGCCGAGGTCGCCGACCCGCATGGGCTCCATCAGTACGTCACCGCCGTGCCGCCGTACCTTCTCGGCCGTGGCGGCGGCGTCCGGCGAGGCGAAGTACAGACACCACCGGGACTGGCCCTCCTGGCCGGGCATCGGCGGGACCACGGCGGCGACGGCCCTGCCGTCGACGGATGCCTGCGTGTAGTGGCCGTACTCCGCCGTGGAGTCGGCGAAGGTCCAGCCGAGGACCTCGCCGTAGAACTTCCTGGCGCTCTCCAGGTCGGTGAACATCGCATCGGCCCAGCAGGGCGTTCCCTCGGGATGTACGGCCATGCTCGCGGCCCTCCTGGAGTCGTCGGGGCCCCCGCCTGCTCACGCTAGCCAGCCCCCGGCCGGGCCGCGCGCCGAGCGGATCGCTGTCGGACACTGGACGGGGGCCGTCTGCGGAAGGGCTTGGGCGATGACGATGCGGGCGTGGTCGGTGGTGGCGCCGGGGCCGGTCGAGGGCGAGCCGCTGGAGCTGGTGGAGCGGCCGGTGCCCGCCCCGGGTCCGGACGAGCTGCTGGTGCGGGTGCGGGCGTGCGGGGTGTGCCGGACCGATCTGCATGTCACCGAGGGCGAGCTGCCGCTGCGCCGGGCCGGGGTGACGCCCGGACACGAGGTGGTCGGCGAGGTGGCGGGGCTCGGCTCGCAGGTGTTCGGCTTCGCGCCGGGCGACCGGGTGGGCGTGGCCTGGCTGCGCCGCACCGACGGGGTGTGCGCCTACTGCGCGCGGGGCGCCGAGAATCTGTGCCCGCGCTCCCAGTACACCGGGTGGGACGCGGACGGTGGCTACGCCGAGTACACGACGGTGCCGGCCGCCTTCGCCTACCGGCTGCCCGAGGCGCTGGACGATGTGTCGGCGGCGCCGCTGCTGTGCGCCGGGATCATCGGCTTCCGCGCGCTGCGCCGGTCCGCGC
The DNA here is from genome assembly GCF_040684035.1 of Streptomyces sp. NPDC093018. Classification (NCBI taxonomy): domain Bacteria; kingdom Bacillati; phylum Actinomycetota; class Actinomycetes; order Kitasatosporales; family Streptomycetaceae; genus Streptomyces; species Streptomyces sp. NPDC093018. The sequence goes on along the minus strand of NZ_JBFBFF010000001.1, from coordinate 529,623 downwards.
TGCCGCGGGGCGGGCGCCTTGGCCTGTACGGCTTCGGGGGCAGCGCCCATCTGTGCGCGCAGGTCGCGCTCGCCGAGGGCGCCACCGTGCATGTGATCACCCGGGACGAGGTCTCGCGGCGGCTCGCCCTGGAGCTGGGCGCGGCCTCCGCGCGGGATCTGGACGAGGAGCCGCCGGAGCCGCTGGACGCGGCGATCCTCTTCGCGCCGGTCGGCGATCTGGTGCCGGTCGCGCTGCGCGCCCTGGACCGGGGCGGGGTGCTGGCGGTGGCGGGCATCCATCTCAGTGACGTACCGCCGCTGCACTACGAGACGGACCTGTTCTACGAGAAGGAGTTGCGCAGCGTCACCGCCAACACCCGTGCGAACGGGCGGGAGTTCCTCACCCTTGCGGCCCGCTACGGGGTCCGCGCGACCACCCACCCCTATCCGCTCGACCGGGCCCTTGAGGCGCTGCGCGATCTGAAGGCGGGCCGCTTCGACGGCGCCGCGGTGCTGGTGCCGGGGCGCTGAAATTCCCTCGACAGCGGGGGCGTCGGCGCGCTCGGATGGCCACTGTGAACACACCGAGGATGCACGCCGACGAACTGGATCTCGGCGCCCCGCTGGTCCGGCGCCTGATCGCCCGCCGCTTTCCGCAGTGGTCCGCGCTGCCGGTACGACGGCTCGCCTCCTCCGGCACCGAGAACGCCATGTTCCGGCTGGGCGGCGAGCTGGTGGTACGGCTCCCCCGGCGTCCCGGGGCAGTCCCGGACCTGGCGCACGAGCGGCGCTGGCTGCCGGTGCTGGGACCGCGGCTCCCGGTGGCCGTACCCGAGCCGGTGGGCGCGGGTGAGCCGGACGCGGACTTTCCCTGGCCCTGGTCCGTCTACCGCTGGCTCGCGGGGACGAATCCGGTGGCGGGAGCGGTGGAGCGACCGGAGCAACTGGCCGAGGAGTTGGGGCTGTTCGTACGGGCGCTGCGCCGTGTCGAGGCGGACGGCGCGCCGACCGGTTACCGGGGCGGTCCCCTGCCCGAGCGGGACGAGCCGACCCGCGCGGCGGTCGCCGAGCTGGGCGACCGGGTGGACGCGCGGGCGGTCACGGAGCTGTGGGAGCGGGCGGTGGCCGCCCCGGCACACGGCGGGCCGCCGCGGTGGGCCCACGGCGATCTGTCCCCCGGCAATGTGCTGGTCGACGGCGGGCGGCTCGGCGCGGTCATCGACTTCGGCTGTGCGGGGGCGGGCGATCCGGCGGTGGACCTCATGCCGGCGTGGAACCTGCTGCCCGCCTGCGTGCGGGGCGTCTTCCGGGAGGCGGCCGGCGCGGACGAGGCCGAGTGGGCGCGGGGGCGGGGCTGGGCGCTGTCGGTCGCGCTGATCCAGCTGCCGTACTACTGGGACACCAACCCGGCCCTGGCAAAGAACTCCCGGCATGTGATCGCCGAGATCCTCACCGAGGCCGGGTGAGTCCGGTCCTCCGTGAGAGCTTTCCGTGTCAGTCCCCCGCGTAGGCCTTCTCCAGGGCGGCGACGTCCAGCTTGCCCATGCTCATCATGGCGCGGGCCACGCGGGCGGACTTCTTTGGGTCGGGGTCGTTCAACAGGTCGAGCAGCCGGTCGTAGACGACCTGCCAGGACACGCCGTACTTGTCCTTGAGCCAGCTGCACGAGCCGCCCTCGCCGCCGTTCTCGGTGAGCCGGTTCCAGTAGTGGTCGATCTCCTGCTGGTCGGAGCAGAAGATCTGGAAGGAGACCGACTCGTTGAAGGTGAACTGGGGGCCGCCGTTGAGCGCCATGAACCGCTGGCCGTTGGCGGTGAACTCGACGGCCAGCACGGAGCCCGCTGGGCCGGGTCCCGCGTCGGTGTGGCGGCCGACGCGCTCCACTCGGGAGTTCTTGAAGATCGACACGTAGTAGTGCGCGGCCTCCTCCGCCCGGCCGTCGAACCAGAGGCATGTGGTGAATCCGTCGGTGGTCATGAGCACCTCCTGGATAAGGGAAATCCGGTCGGGGTACAGACCGGCGCGCGGCCGAAAACTCATCGGTGCGGCCTGTCGCGCCGGCCGGGGACGTACGGGCGTTCTTCCCTGAGCTACGGGGAAATATCGCACGGCCGGGGAGAGGCCGCTCCCGCGCCCGGGCCCGACCGGAACGGCTGTTTCCAGCCAGTGCCGTACGAGGTGAGCATGCGCCGAGTCACCGGGGGTACCCGCGCCGTGAACGACCCCACCGGCAGGAATGATCTACCGGATCCGGGGTACACGCCGAGGACACAGCAGTGCAGGGACCGGACGCAGAGGCCGAAAAGGGCAGACGTCGAACCGTGACTTTCGTGGGAGAGGTAATGGATACCGCCGGGATGCGGTCGCAGACAGTGGTCGTCGAGAGGACCGAGCAGGACGGGACGGACACGGGGACACTGCCCGGCATCGGGGACCCCACGTCCGTGGCCCCGCGGGACGCGCGTCAGCTGTCCCGCCAGTTCTTCCGCCGGCTGACCGAGCTGGAGGAGGGGACCCACGAGTACCAGTACGCGCGCAACACCCTCATCGAGATGAACATGTCGCTGGTGCGGTTCGCGGCCGGCCGTTTCCGGGGCCGCGGCGACGACATGGAGGACATCGTCCAGACCGGCATGATCGGCCTGATCAAGGCCATCGACCGGTTCGAGCTGTCCCGGGAGGTGGAGTTCACCTCCTTCGCACTGCCGTACATCGTCGGTGAGATCAAGCGGTTCTTCCGCGACACCACCTGGGCGGTGCACGTCCCGCGGCGGCTCCAGGAGCTGCGGGTGGAGCTGGCCAAGGCGCGCGAGGAGCTGTCCAGCCGTCTCGACCGGGATCCGACGGTCGCCGAGCTGGCCACCTTGATGAACCTCTCCGAGGAGCAGGTGCTGGAGGGGCAGCTCGCCGCCAACGGCTACAACTCCTCCTCGCTGGACGCCGCGCTCACGGGTGACGGTCCCGAGGACGGCGAGGCGGTGCTCGCCGACTTCATCGGAGTGGAGGAGGAGGGGCTGCGCCTGGTGGAGGACTTCCACGCGCTGGCGCCGCTGATGGCGGAGCTGAGCGAGCGGGACCGGCAGATCATCCATCTGCGGTTCGTGGAGGAGGCCACCCAGGCGGAGATCGGGGAACGGCTCGGCTGTTCCCAGATGCATGTCTCACGGCTGATCAAGCGGATCATCACCCGGTTGCGGCAGGGCATGCTGGGCGAGCTGGGCTGCGCCTGAGCCGCGAGGCGAACGAGACAAGAGGGTTTCCCGCACGCTGATCGCACGTTGAACGCCCGGCACCGAGACGGTCCGGGCGTTCAGCGTGGCAGCGCGAAGCGGGCGATCACCCGCTTGCCGACCGGGACCCGCTCGACGGCGACCTCGGTGGCGAGCGCGTGCACGATCTCCAGGCCGTGCCGCCCGATGCGCTGCGGGTTCTTGGGGAAGAGCTGGGGCAGCGCCGTACTGCTGTCGCACACGGACACCGTGACGGCGGTGTCGGTGCCCTCCAGCTCCAGGATGTAGGGGCCGTCGCTGTGCCGGTCGGCGTTGGTGACCAGCTCGCTCACCAGCAGGAGCAGTTCCCCGTCCGCGCCGCGGTCGATGTCGGCGCACCACTCGGTGCGCAGCTGTTCCAGGAACTGGGCCGCGAAGGCCCGCGCCTCGGCGATGCAGCCGGGTTCGCCGGTGAAATGCGTCGCGCGTCTCAGCGGCTCGACGGGTACGTCGAAGCCGGTCGGTATCACTGCCCCGCCCAGATGCTCGGTCATGCTGTCTCTCTCGCGGGCCACGGGCCCGGTCCGTTCGGCCGTATTCGCACCAGTCCTCTTACCCCGAGCCGCGCCCCGCAGTCCAGGCGTTCACCGACCGCGCACCGTGGCGAGCGTCACGGTCCCGCCCGGCCCGCGGCGCGGACGGACCACCCGGCGGGCGGGGTGCCCGGCCGCTGCTTAGCGTGGCAGGCGTGAGCCCCCTGACCGTCTGCGCGCGGCCCGTCGCCCGGCACGGCTGGCCCCAGGCGCTGGCCCTGGTGCTGACCGGGCTCGCGGTGATGGTGCTGGTGGCCGCGGCCGGGCTGTGGGCGGCGGGTGCGGCGGGACTGCCGGACGGCGCGTTCCCCCGGGTGCTCGCGGCGACCGTGGTGACGGCGGTCGGCGGCAGCATCAAGCTCGCCGGCGACGCGGGCGCCCTGGCCAGGACCGAGGCCGGGATCACCGTACTCCCCCTGTCGGTGGCGCTGGCCGGTGCGCTGGTGCTCGGCGCGGGCTTTCTGCGCCCGCTGCGGCGGCGGACGGTCGCCTCGGCCGGGGAACTGGCCCGGTGGGCCGCGCGGATCGCCGTCCTGTGGCTGCCGGCGCTGACCGGGCTCGCCTTCGCGGCCCGGGAGACGTTCGCGGTGGACGTGGGCAGCGGCACGCTCAACGATCTGACCTCGCTGTTCGAGGCGGAGCCCCGGATCGGGTTCGCCGCGGACGTGCCGACCACCGTGCTGTTCGCGCTGCTGTGGCTGGCCGGGGTGCTGGTGGTGGCGCTGCTGGTGGCGCGCCGGGTGCCGCTGCCGGGACGGCTGCCGCGGTGGCGGGAGCGGGCGCGTCCCGTCGCCCGCGCGATGGTGGAGCTGCTGCTGGCCGCGGTCGTCGTGGGCCTCGTGGCCGCGCTCGTCACGGCGGCCTCCCGGGGACATGCGCGGACGACGTTCGCGCTGATCCTGCTCGGCCTGCCCAACCTGGTCTGGCCCGCGCTGACCGTCGGCCTCGGCGCGACCTGGAACGGCCGGGTGGACGGCCCGTTCGGGCTGCCGGCCCCGCACATCCTGGACGTGCTGCTGCGCACCCCCGATGTCTCGGAGGTCAATCTGCGCACGCTGACGGAGTACGACGGCCGGATGGTCTGGCTGCCGGTGGCGGCCGGAGTGCTGCTGCTCGGGGTCGCCGTCCGGGCGGCCCTGCGCTCACCGCCCCGCACCCCGCCGTGGCTGCACGCCGTGCGCCTCGCCGTCGCGCTCGCCCTCACCCTGCTCGCGATCTGCCTGCTGTGCCGGATCTCCGCGCACTACGGGCTGTCCCTGCTCGGCATCGGCGACCTGGGCGGCGGGCTGTCCGGGGAGCTGCTGCTGCGGCCGCGGACCTGGCAGGCGGTGGGTCTGGGCGCGCTGTGGGGGCTGGTCGCCGGGTTCCTCGGCGCGCTGCTCGTCCCGGTGGTGCGCCGCGGGCGGCGGTCACCCGATGGGCACCACGAGCGCGGGAACGGTGCGCTGCATCCGTAGGGCGTCGACGGACTCGGCGAGCAGTTCGTACTCGGTGGTGTCGTCGTTCGCGGCGATCCGCACCAGCCGCCCTTCCGCCAACTCCTCGGCCACGCGCTCCTGTTGGCCGTCGTCGGCGCACCAGGCACGCAGCAGCGCGGGTACGTCGGCGACCGTCTCCGCGACCGGCACCAGCGCCCCCGCCGGAAAGGGGACGGCCTCCGGACTGGGGTCGAGCCGCTCGGCGATCCAGGACGCGCGGTCGCGCAGCCACCACAGAGCCAGTGCCAGGGTCGGCGCACGGTAGGTGCCGAGCGGTACGCCGATACGCCGGCCGCCGCACACCCCGTATGCCGTGACATGGCACAGGAATTCGTCGTGCACGTATCACTCCCCCGTCGCCTCGTCCGGTGTGCCGGGCGGACCTCGCTCTCCGTGCGGCTCCGTGCGGTGAAGTGCCCCTCGATGTTCGAGTATCGCCACGGCCGAAACACTGTCACCACGACTTTCCGGCCACTCTGTTGGCATATTCCCCACCCTTTTTGGTCGAAATGATGGGGTCCTGCGGGGCGCCGCGGGCATGACCCCGGAGGTAATCGACCCGTCGGGCACCCCTCGGGCATGGTGGTTCCACCGGGTCGGCGAAACCCCGATCCGGGGTCCGACCAGCACAGACGACTTTGACGGAGGCTGATTCACCATGTCCGTGAACACCGAACGCTACGAGACCGCCGCCGCGCGTTACTTCGAGGCCTGGAACGCCACCGAGCCGGAGGCGCTGCGCAAGGCGGTCGCCGCCGCCTGGGCCGCGGACGGCTCCTACACCGACCCGCTCGCCGACGTCCGCGGGCACGAGGGCGTGGCGGCCGTGATCGCCGCGGCCCACGAGCAGTTCCCCGGGTTCGCCTTCCGCCCGCTCGGCGCGGTGGACGGGCACCACGACGTGGTGCGCTTCGGCTGGGAGCTGGTGAACGAGGCGGACGGTTCGGCGCCGGTCGCCGGGTTCGACGTCGTCACCCTGGACGGCGAGGGCCGTATCCGCCAGGTGATGGGGTTCCTGGACCGGGTCCCCGAGGGTGCGTGACGGCACGCGGCCCGGCTTCCCCGCCCCGGGTGGGGCGAAGGCCGGGCCGCGTGCGGGGGTCGGCGCGAGGGGTGCGGTGCTACGGCCGTACGATCGCGTCGATCCGCTTCAGTTCCGCCGCGTCGAAGTCCAGGTTGCGCAGGGCGCCGACGCTGTCCTCCAGCTGGCGGGCGCTGCTCGCGCCGACCAGGGCGGAGGTGACCCTGCCGCCGCGCAGCACCCAGGCGAGGGCCAGCTGGGCGAGGCTCTGGCCGCGGGACTCGGCGATCTCCTGGAGCGCGCGCAGCCGTCCGACGAGGTCCTCGGTGACCGCCTCGGGCCTGAGGAAGGGGCTGTCGCCGGCGGCGCGGGAGCCCTCCGGGATGCCCTTCAGATAGCGGCCGGTGAGCAGGCCCTGCTCCAGCGGGGAGTAGACGATGGAGCCGACCCGCAGTTCGTCCAGGGCGTCGAGCAGGCCCTCGTCCTCGGGGCGCCGGTCGAGCATCGAGTAGCGCGGCTGGTGGATGAGGAGCGGGGTGCCGAGGTCGGCGAGGATGCGGGCGGCCTCCCGGGTCTGCTCGGCGGAGTAGTTGGAGATGCCGACGTAGAGCGCCTTGCCCTGCTGGACCGCCGTGTGCAGGGCGCCCATCGTCTCCTCCAGCGGAGTGTCCGGGTCGGGGCGGTGCGAGTAGAAGATGTCGACGTACTCCAGGCCCATCCGCTTCAGGCTCTGGTCGAGCGAGGCGAGCAGGTACTTGCGCGAGCCCCATTCGCCGTGCGGGCCCGGCCACATGAGATAGCCGGCCTTGGTGGAGATGACCAGCTCGTCGCGGTAGGGCGCGAGGTCCGCGGCGAGGGCGGCGCCGAGCGCGGACTCGGCGGCGCCGGGCGGCGGGCCGTAGTTGTTGGCCAGGTCGAAGTGGGTGACACCGAGGTCGAGGGCGCGGCGCAGGATGGCCCGCTGGGTCTCCACGGGGCGGTCGGGTCCGAAGTTGTGCCACAGGCCGAGCGACAGCGCGGGGAGCTTGAGGCCGCTGCGTCCGGTGCGCCGGTAGGGCATCTCGGCGTAACGGTCGGGGGATGCGGTGTACAACGCGACTCCAGGGGGTGGGCACGGATCTTCCGGTCCAGGATTCCCCGGCGGCGGCCGACGGTCCAATGGGAGAATCGGATGGAATTGAGCGGTTAGGCTGCTCAATCATGGAACTGCGTCATCTCCAGCACTTCGTCGCGGTCGCCGAGGACCAGCACTTCACCCGGGCCGCCGAGCGGCTGATGGTGTCCCAGTCGGGCCTGTCCGCGTCCATCCGGGCGCTGGAACGGGAGCTGCGGGCACCGCTGTTCGTGCGCACCACCCGGCGGGTGACGCTGACCGAGGCGGGACGCGCGCTGCTGACGGAGGCCGAGCGGATCCTCGCGCAGGTGCGCGCGGCGCACGAGGCGGTCGCGGCGGTGCAGGGCGTGCTGCGCGGCACGCTGGCGCTGGGCACCGAGCAGTGCATCGCCGGGGTGCATGTGGCCCGGCTGCTGGCCGCGTTCCGGCGCGAGCACCCGGACGTGGAGATCCGGCTGCGGCAGGCGGGCTCGGGCGCGCTGGCCGAGGAGGTCGCGGCGGGGCGCCTCGACCTGGCCTTCGCGTACCGCACCCGCGCGGACGGCGACCAGTTGCGCTCGGTGTCGCTGACCAGCGAGCCGATGACCGTGCTGTGCCATCCCCGGCACCGGCTCGCCGCGACCGGGGCCCTGCTGTGCCCGGACGACCTCACCGGTGAGGTCTTCGTCGACTTCCATCCGGACTGGGGCCCGCGCCGCGCCACCGACGCCGCCTTCGCCGCGGCGGGGGTACGGCGCACGGTCGCGCTGGAGGTCAACGACGTGCACACGCTGCTGGACCTGGTGGACGAGAACCTGGGCATCGCGGTCGTGCCCCGGCACTTCCGGCACAAGCGGCCCACGCTGACCGCGCTGCCGCTCAAGGGGACGGGCGAGGCCGCGTACGAGACGGTGGCCCTGCTGCCGCACGAGCACTCCACCAGCCCCGCGGCCCGCGCCCTCGTCGCCCTGCTGGAGTCGGAGGGCCTGGCGCCGTACCGGTCGTCCTGAATTGCGGACGCGGGCGCGCCGTCCATCTGTGATGGTGGACGGTATGCATGCCAAGGACATCCTCATCGACGGCTACGGCCGCATCCAGGAAGAAGTCCACGACACCGTCGACGGCCTCGGACCGGACGAGCTGCACCACAGCCCGGCCCCGGGCGCCAACACCATCGCCTGGCTGGTCTGGCATCTCACCCGGGTGCAGGACGATCACATCGCCGACGCCTTCGGCCTCGACCAGGTGTGGCTCTCCGACGGCTGGGAGAAGCGGTTCGGGCTCGATCTGCCGCGCGCCGACACCGGCTACGGGCACACCCCGGCCAAGGTCGCGAAGGTGCGGGTGGACAGCGCCGAGCTGCTGACCGGGTACTACGACGCGGTGCACGAGCGGACGCTGGGCGCGCTGCGCTCGCTGGCCGCCAAGGACCTCGAAGGCGTCGTGGACGAGCGCTGGGACCCGCCGGTCACGCTCGGCGTCCGCCTGGTGAGCGTCCTGTCCGACGATCTCCAGCACATCGGACAGGCCGCCTACCTCAAGGGGCTGGTTCAGAGCGCGGCGGCGTAGCCGGGCAGGACCACGTCCTCGATGAGGGCCGTGCGCTCGTCGAACGGGATGAACGCGCTCTTGAGCGCGTTCACCGTGACGGTCCGCAGGTCCTCGACGCCCCAGCCGGCCTCCTCGACCAGCAGCGCCATCTCCCGGGTCATGGTGGTGCCCGACACCAGCCGGTTGTCGGTGTTCAGGGTGACCCGGAAGCCGAGGTCCTTCATCGCGGTGATCGGGTGCTCGGCGATCGAGGTGGCGCAGCCGGTCTGGAGGTTGGAGGTGGGGCACATCTCCAGGGCGATCCGGCGGTCGCGCACCCAGGAGGCGAGCCGGCCGAGCTTGCCGTCCACGATGTCCTCGGTCAGCCGCACGCCGTGCCCGATGCGCTGGGCGCCGCACACCTGGACCGCCTGGTGGATGCTGGGCAGGCCGTACGCCTCACCGGCGTGAATGGTGAAGGGCACGCTCTCGCGGCGCAGGTGCTCGAAGGCGGCCAGGTGGTCGGCGGGCGGGAAGCCGTCCTCGGCACCGGCGATGTCGAAGCCGACGACACCGGCGTCCCGGTAGGCCACGGCCAGGCCGGCGGCCTCGGCGACGCGGTCGAACATCCGCATGCCGCACAGCAGGGTGCCGACGCGCACCGGGGTGCCCGCGGCGGCGGCCTTCGCCATACCGGCGGCCAGGCCCTCCTGCACGCTCTCCACGACCTCGGCGAGGCTCAGCCCGCCCTGGGTGTTCAGCTCGGGGGCGTAGCGCACCTCGCCGTAGACCACGCCGTCGGCGGCGAGGTCCAGGACGTACTCCTCGGCGGTGCGCAGCAGGCCCTCGCGGGTCTGCATCACGGCGAGGGTGTGCTCGAAGGTGGCGATGTAGCGCACCAGGTCACCGGAGTTGGCGGCCTCGACGTACCAGGCGGCCAGCTCGTCCGGGTCCGTGGTGGGCAGCCGGTGCCCGACCTCGGCGGCCAGCTCCACCAGGGTGGCGGGGCGCAGGCCGCCGTCGAGGTGGTCGTGCAGCACGGCCTTGGGGAGGCGGCGGAGGGTGTCGGTGTCGATGCGGGGGGCGGTCATGGCAGGGCGTTCCTCAGCAGGGTTGTACCGGGGTCGATCAGGCGGCCGACGGTGCCGACGGGGTTGGTTAGCCGGTGAGGTTATACGTAAAACCAGATCCTTGTCTACGCGCGTTGCCAGGGAGTTGTCTACGCGCGTCGCGAAGACGTCGGACGGGTGTCGTGACAAGGCCGTTCAGGGGGCCACGCAGGGCCGTTCACGAGGGTCACGCCAGGGGCCCCCGCGGGTTTCGCGCCGAGGAAGCGTCCCGGCCCTGCCGCGTCAGGGCGCTTCCTCGCCCTGCGCCACCTCCACCCGGTGGTGGAAGTCCACCAGCCCGGCCGCCGCGGTCATCCCGGACAGGGCGGTGCAGGCGATGAGCAGCGCGGCGACGGCCCGGCCCGCGCGGGGCCTGCCGGGCGCGCCCAGGAGGGCCTGCACCCGCTGCGGGACCGGGCCCGTGGTCGCCGCGGCCGCGAAGTCCGGCCGCGGGGTGCCTGCGGCATGCCCGGCGAGGGCGGCACGGGCGATGGCCCGCGCGGTCAGCCGCCGGTCCCCCACCCGCGCGGCGGCGGCCTCGTCGGCGGCCCGCTCGGCGGCCAGCCGGATGGTCGTACGGACCGGTCGCAGCGCCGGATGGCAGTGCGCGGCGAGTTCGGCGGCGGCGAGGAAGTAGTGGTGGCCGCCCTCGTTGTGCGCCCGCTCGTGCGCGAACAGCGCCTCCCGCTCGGGCCCGTCCAGGCTGCGCAGCATCGCCGTGGTGACCACGATGCGGTGCGGGCGGCCAGGCAGCGCGTAGGCGTCGGGGCGGGGCGAGTCCACCACGCACAGATCACCGGCGGCGGGCCGCCGCCCGGCCTCGGTGCGGGCGATCCGGAAGGCCCGGCTCTGGCGCAGCACCGAGCGGACGAGGGTCCAGCAGCAGACGGCGAGGACACCGACCGAGGTGGCGGCGGCCGGCACCACGATCAGGGCGGAGGCGGTGTGCAGGGGGTGGATGAACTCGCCGAACGCGGCGAACAGGGACAGCCTGAGCAGCCCGATCAGCACGAAGGCGCCGAGCGCGGCCAGCGAACAGCCGGCGAGGACCACCGCGCAGCCCGTCACGGCCCACAGCGCGGCGGCCGGGGCCAGCCGGGCGAGGGCCCGCCGGGCCAGCACCGGCAGGGCGCAGGGCAGCAGCAGGGGCAGCAGGAGCAGGGCGGTCATCGGCCGGGGGCTCTCATCGGCCGTCGGATTCGAGGAGATCCCGCAGGATGCGCTCGTCGTCGGGGTTGAGCTGGGCGACGAAGCGGGCGAGCACGGTCTCGCGGTCGCTGTCCCGGTCCAGCTCGGTGTGCATCCGCCGGGCGGTGAGGCCGTGGGCGTCCTGGACCTCCTGGACGGGGAAGTACACGAAGCCGCGGCCCCTGCGCTGCCGTTCGACGACGCCCTTGTCGTGCAGGCGGCTGAGGATCGTCGTCACCGTCGTACGCGCCAGGTCCGCGCCCAGGCTCGACTGGACCTGCCCGGGGGTCAGGGGACCGCCGGCGGCCCAGAGCGCGGCCATGACGCTCGCCTCCAGTCCACCGGCCGGCCGGCGTTCGTCCTTGCCGTCGTCGGTCATGGAAATGTCCTCACCCTCCTCGTCGTCCGTGTGCGGACCGTCTACACGATGGTAGTCATACGGGCGCGCGGGGCGGCCCCGCCGGTCGGCCGCGGGGGCCGCGGTACGGCGTGTCGCCCACCTGGACGCGGTGCGGGCGTGTCCGGTGACCGCGCGGACGCGGCGCGGGTCGCTCACGGGCGGCCGACGCGGCGCGGGTCGCCCACGGCGGTCGCCCGGGGCGGCCCGGTTCCGTACGGCCGGGCCGGATCCGCAGGGAGCGGGTGAGCGCCTCGAAGGTCAGCGCGCCCGACGACGGACGAGGGCGAGAACCCCGACGACGACCCCGGCCAGGGCGGCGGCGCCCGCCGCGACGGCCCATGCGGGCGGGCCCGGTTCGTCCGCCGCGCCGATCACCCCCGCGCTGATCGCGCCCGGGGTGATGGGCGCGATGCTGTTGCCGGGGTCGGCGTCCTCCCGCAGCCGCTGCTCGGGCGCGTCGACACGGATCGCCCCGCGGTGTGCTGGGACGGATCGTCGATCCGTACCGTGAAGGGGAAGTCCCGGTGGAAGCCGTCCCGGAGCATCGGCACGTCGAAGCCGGTGGTGTAGAGCCCGTACTCGCACAGGTAAGAGGCGGGCCTCGACCGGACATCGGTGGGCCCGCAGCCCTCCGGAACGCTCAGCACGGTCACGCCCTCGGGGAACCGCACCTCGACCCGGGCGAACGGGATGCTGTTCTCGGCGTCCAACTGGGCCTGAACCGGGCCACCGTGGAAATCCAGGGCCAGAGCGGCCGTGACCGTCTCCCCCACCCCGCCCAGCCGGACTCGCCTGTTCATGTCCCCCTCTCGTCGGCGCGTCGCTCGCGCCCACGAAGACCCGTCCGACCGATTGAAGGTTGTACCAGCCCCTGCGGAACAACCCCATACATGACAACCAGCTCCTCCGCTACACATAAGCCGCGAACAGGCGCAAAATAGGTAGTGCGGTGCTCGCTGAACACCGCATCCACCATTGGTCTGGCCTGCGCATTCGAAGGAGACCAAAGTCATGGCCAACGTCTCGCACAGGGGTGACATGTCGACCCACCCCGATGTCTCCGAAATGCGGGAACGCTACGACCGCATGCTCGGCGGTCGCGATGTGGCACTCGTGGACGGCCCGGTGTTCCTGCTCGGTCTGTACTGCGCGGCATCGCCCTGGATCCTGCACTACTCCGCCGGCCAGCCGGCGCTCATGACCCACAATCTGATCATGGGCATCGCGATCGGGCTGCTGGCGCTGGGATTCACCAGGGCCCCCGAGCGGATGTACGGCCTCAGTTGGGCGATGTGCGCGCTGGGCATCTGGATGATCATCGCCCCGTGGATCGTGGGGAGCGCCCCGGACACCGGTGTGATCATCAACAACGTCGTGATCGGCGCACTGGCCCTCCTCCTCGGAATCGTCTGCGCCGCGACGTCGGCGAAGGCCACCAAGGCCACGAAGAGCACGCCCAGGCCCTAGCGGGGAAGGAAGCACGACGAGGACGCACGAGGAAGGAGCGGATCGTCGAGAACGAGAAAGGGAAGAAGAACACGGAAGGAAGAAGGACGGAGGGCCGGTGCGCCCAGCGGACCGGTCCTCCCTCCTTGCCCCGCGCGGCCTTCTCGTCCGATGACCCGCGGCTCAGCGGCTCAGCAGCTCACGGTGAAGCTCAGCCACAGGTCGGCGGGCAGCGACGGCCGCCCCGGCACCGCCCGCTCGGTACGGCTCCACTCCCCCGGCGCGACCTCCTCCGCGACCCGGTGCCAGAAGGCCGCCCCGCCCGCGTTGTCCCGCTGGAAGGCCACCTCCCACCGGCCCGGATGCCGCCGCAGCACCTCCTGTACGGCGCGGAGCCCCACTCCCCCGCGCCGGGCGCCCCGCACCACGAAGAAGCTGTTCAGCACGCGCACCGGTCCGTCGAGCCCCCGTACGAAGGCGAACCCGGCGAGATGGTCCCCGCGGGTCAGCAGATACGGTGCCCAGCCGTCGCCGGTGAACGCGGACTCCAGCCGCTCGCTGCGGAACGTGCCGTCGGCCGCGGGCAGTCCGCCCTGGTACTCGGACATGTCATGACGGAACATCAGCCACAGCCGCTCCACGGCGGGCCGGTCGTCGATGGTCGCGAGGCGGACACGCAGGTCCACGGTCCCGGTCTCGTTCATGGTCTCGTTCATGTTTTCGCTCACGTCGGTCATGAACGAGAGCCTCCCCGGGCGGACTCTCGTCCGGCCGGGGAGGCTCATCACGCTGCTCGGATCATAGACCCTTGAGGCTCACACGGTCTCGATGTCCCGTCCGGCCGGCCGTTCCTCTTCGGCCTCCTTCGGCCCGAACGGCCAGACCTTCTCCCAGCGCGCCCAGACCGAGAAGGCCGCACAGCCGAGGGCGAGCCAGGCCAGGGACCATTCGATGGGGTGACGGCCCGGTGAGTTGCGGTCAGCGTAGGCGTAGATCACGCACCAGCCGACGAAGGCCACGAGGGACGGCAGCGGGTAGAGCCACATGCGGTACGGGCGGCGCAGATCCGGCCGCCGGGCGCGCAGCACCGTCAGGGCGACGATCTGGGCCAGCGCCTGCACGATCACCATCACGGTGGTGAGCAGCTGGATCAGGGTCGCGAGATCGGTGTGCCGGCCGATCAGGAAGCCGACCGCGGTGATCACACCCATGGTCGCCAGGCCCAGCGTCGGAAAGCGGTGCCGGGGGTGCAGCCTGGCGTACGGCCGGAAGAAGACCCGGTCGCGCGCGGCGTCGTACGGCACCCGGGAACCGCCGAGCAGTCCGGTGAACACGGAGGCGAAGGCGGTGATCAGGATGAGCACGGTGACCGTGTCGGCGGCGCCCCTGCCCCAGGTCCGCTCCAGGACCGCGGAGGCCACCGAGGTGGACGCGATGTCACCGGGGTCGCTCATGCGGTGCCAGTCGACCACGCCGAGCGTGCCGATCTGGAGCAGCAGGTAGATCGCCATGATGCCGAGGATCGAGTAGATGACGGAGCGCGGCAGGACGCGGCCGGGGTCCTTGATCTCGGCGCCCATGTAGGCGGTGGTGTTGTAGCCGAGGTAGTCGTAGACGCCGATGGTCAGGCCCGCCGCGAAGCCGGCCCAGAAGTGGCCGCCGGTCAGATCGAAGGCGCCCGCCGGGTAGGTGAAGGCGAGATGGGGGCTGAAGTCGGTCGCGGCGGCGGCGATCACCAGGAGCACCGAGGCGATCATCACCGTCCACATCACGGCCGTGATCCGCGCGATGTGCTCGATGCCGCGCCACAGCAGCAGCACGACCAGGGCGATGACGCCGAGGCCGGTCAGATCACCGGCCGGGCCGCCGAGGCCGGGGGCGAGATAGCCGAGGTACTGCACGAAGCCGACCACGCCCGTGGACATGATCAGCGGCACGAACAGCATCGCCGTCCACACGAACAGGAACGGCATCAGTCTCCCGGTGCGGTAGCGGAACGCCTGGCGCAGATAGACGTAACTGCCGCCGGAGCCGGGCAGCGCGGCGCCCAGTTCGGCCCAGACCAGCCCGTCGCACAACGCCAGCAGCGCGCCCGCGACGAATCCGATGACCGCCTGGGGCCCGCCGAACGCGGCGACCATCAGCGGGATGGTGACGAACGGGCCGATGCCGCACATCTGGCTCATGTTGATGGCCGTGGCCTGGAACAGCCCGACCCGGCGGACGAAGCCGCCCGGGGGCGGCGGGCTACCGGACATGGGGACTCCTGGAGGCGTCGGGGAGGGGACCCTATGAGAATCCGCGCGCCGGGTGAAGGCGGTTGACGGATATTCAGCGGGCGCTGTGGCGACGGTCGTTGACAGCCCTGGGACGGCGACCTAGCTTAAGCCCGGTTAGTAAAGTTTCCTAACTTTACGAGCCTGGAGACCGTCTGTGTTCCCTCGCCCCGCCCCCGGCCATCGGCTCGCCACGGCCACCGGACTCCTCGCCCTGCTGGGCTACCTCACCACCGGCGCGTGGGCCGACCCCCATGTCCCCGCGCCCCCGCTGCGCCCGGTCGCGGAGCTGAAGGCGCCCACCCGGATCACCCCGGTGCCCTCGGCCGCCGGCACCGCCACCCCGCTCGCCGCCTTCGCCGTCCAGTCCACGGCGAAGGTGGGCGACTCCCCCGTAGCCGTCTCCTCCCCCGGCTACCCGGCACGCGGCTGGTACCCGGCGGGCCCGCGCTCCACGGTGCTGGCCGCGCTGCTGGCCGCCGGGGTGTACGACGACCCGTTCCGCTCCACCAATCTGGCGAAGATCCCGAAGGCCGACTTCGAGGTGCCCTGGTGGTACCGCTCCGACTTCACCGTCGCCGACACCGCGCGGCGCACCCTGCTCGACTTCAGCGGGGTCGTCTCCGCCGCCGACGTCTACGTCAACGGCCGCCGGGTGGCCGCCGCACGGGAGGTGACCGGCGCCTACACCCACCACGAGCTGGATGTCACCGCCCTGGTCCGCCCCGGCGTCAACACGGTCGCCTTCCGCATCCGGCCCAACGAGCCGAGCAAGGAACTGACCATCGGCTGGCTGGACTGGCTGCAGCCGCCGCCCGACCGGAACATGGGCATCGTCCGGGACGTCCTGGTGCGCCGGGGCGGCCCGGTGGCGCTGCGCGACGCGCACGTGGTCACGAAGCTGGCCGTGCCGTCCCTCGCCACCGCCGACCTCACGGTCCGGGCGCGGGCCCGCAACGACTCCGACGCGCCGGTCACCGCCGAGATCACCGGCGCCATCGGCCAGGCGCGCTTCGGCAAGGCGGTCCGGCTCGCCGCGCACGAGACACGGACCGTCACCTTCTCCCCCGCCGAGGTGCCCCGACTGCGCCTGGCCGCGCCGAGGGTGTGGTGGCCGGCCGGGATGGGCGGACAGCCGCTGTACGACCTCGACCTGACCGCGCGGGTCTCGGGCACGGCCTCCGACACCGCGCACGAGTCCTTCGGCATCCGTGACGTCCGGGCACCGCTGAACGCGGCCGGGGCGCGCCAGTACCGGATCAACGGCCAGCCGCTGCTGATCAAGGGCGGCGGCTGGTCCCCGGACGAGTTCCTGCGCTGGGACCGCGGCTACGCCGAGGACCGGCTGCGGTACGCCATCGACCTCGGTCTGAACACCCTGCGCCTGGAAGGCCACTTGGAGCCGGACGAGTTCTTCGGACTGGCCGACCGGTACGGGGTGCTCACGCTGCCGGGCTGGGAGTGCTGCACCAAGTGGGAGGGGCAGGTCAACGGCACGGAGAACGGGGAGAAGTGGACCCCGGCCGACTATCCGGTGGCCAAGGCGTCCATGGCCGCCGAGGCCGCCCGGCTGCGGGACCACCCGAGCGTGATCTCCTTCCTGATCGGCAGCGACTTCGCGCCCGACGCGACGATCGAGAAGAACTACCTGGACGCGCTGCGGGCCGCCGACTGGAACCTCCCGGTCGTCTCCGCCGCCTCCGCCAAGTCCTCGCCGCAGCTGGGCAGTTCGGGCATGAAGATGACCGGGCCCTACGACTGGGTGCCGCCGGACTACTGGTACGCCAAGCGCGAGGGCGGGGCCACCGGCTTCAACTCCGAGACCAGCGCGGGCCCGAGCATCCCCACCCTGGACACCCTGCGCCGGATGCTCACCCCGGCCGAGCTGGACAGCCTCTGGCGGGATCCCGGGGCCAAGCAGTACCACCGCTCGCCGTCCGCCACCTTCGGCACGCTCTCGCTCTACGACGCCGCGCTCGCCGCCCGCTACGGCGCCCCCACCGGCCTGGCCGACTACGTCCGCAAGGCCCAGCTGGCCCAGTACGAGAACGTGCGGGCCCAGTTCGAGGCGTACGGCCGCAACGCGACGGACCCGCAGGAGCCGTCCACCGGGGTGATCCACTGGATGTTCAACAGCGGCTGGACGTCCCTGCACTGGCAGTTGACGGACCGCTATCTCGACCAGAACGGCGCCTACTTCGGCGCGAAGAAGGCCAACGAGCCGCTGCACATCCAGTACGGCTACGACGACCGCTCGGTGACGGTGGTGAACAACCGGCACACGACGCGGCGGGGCCTGTCCGCACGGGCCACGCTCTTCGACCCGGACGGCACCCTGCGCTACGACGGGACGGCCACCGGGCTCTCGGTGGCCGGGGACGGGGCCCACACGAACGCGCTGACCCTGCCGGACGCGGTGCCCGGACTGTCGCGGACGTATCTGCTGCGACTGGTGCTGACCGACGCGGACGGCCGGGAGGTGAGCCGGAACGTGTACTGGCTCTCCGGCAAGCAGGACACGCTCGACTGGCCGCGCACCACCTGGTGGTACACGCCGACGACCGGCTACGCCGACCTCACCGGTCTCGCCTCGATGGCGCCGGTGCCGGTGGCGGCGACGGCCACCACCCGTTCGGACGGCGGCACTTCGACCACCACGGTGACCCTGCGCAACACCACGGACGGGCGGACGCCCTCGCTGCTGACGGATGTGCATCTGGTCGACGGGCGCGGGGCGCCGGTGCTGCCGGTGCGCTGGTCGGACAACGAGGTCGGGCTGTGGCCGGGCGAGTCGGTGACGCTGACCGCCGTCTACCGGACGGCCGATCTGCACGGCGCGGCCCCGCGGGTGCGGGTCTCCGGGTGGAACACCCCGGAGCGGACCGTGCCGGGGGCATGACGAGGGGGGTGGGCCCCGCCGGACCCACCCCCCTCGCGTGCGGAGGCGCTCAGCTCACGTTGAGCGCGGTGTCGTCCACGACGAACGAGGTCTGGTACTTGGAGCCCTCGGTGCCGGTGAACTGAAGGGTGATGTTCTGCCCCGCGTAGCCGCTGAGGTCGAAGCTGCGCTGGGTGTAGCCGGAGCCCGCGTCGAGGTTCGAGTACGTCGCCAGGGTGCCGAGCACCGTGCCGGAGCCGTTCAGCACCTGCACCTTGAGGGTGTCGTAGGCGGTGGTGGTCGAGGTCTCGGCCGTGTCGACGTGCAGGTAGAAGCTCAGCTTGGCCGAGGTGCAGCCCGCCGGGACGGCCACCGACTGGGACAGCGTGTTGGTCGTCGCGGTGCCGTAGCCGTCGAGCCAGGCGTAGTACGAACCCGAGTGGGCCGACTCGGCCGCGGCGTTGCTGATGACCTTGCTGGACGCGCTCCAGGTCGTGTTGCCCGACTCGAAGCCGTTGTTGCCGAGCAGCTGGCCCGCGGTGCAGGTGCCGGTGCCGCCGCCACCCGTGCCACCGCCGCCGGTGCCGCCACCGCCGCCGCTGGTGCCGCCGTCACCGGCGAGCCACGCGGTGGCGTTCAGGGCGAGCGCCGCGTTGGTGGCGCCGGTGTCGTTCCAGCCGTCGTACAGGGTGTTGCCGGAGCTGCCGGTGCCGTCGTCGATCGGGGAGCTGTCGCCCCAGAACGCGATGCGGCCGGAGCCGAAGGTGCTGGTCAGGAAGAAGGCACCGGTGTTGCCCGAGTAACCGCTGCGGTAGACCAGGCCCTTGACGGCCGCGTTGTCGGCGGGCTTGAGGGTGGCGGTCGTACCGTCGGCGAACAGGCTCTTGGTGACCTTGCCGAACGAGCCGTTCAGCACCGGGTCGGTGCTGTCGCTGATCGCGGCCGGGTAACCGGAGCTGATGTCCAGCGAGTCGATGGAGAAGCCGAACGGGTCGGTGTTGTCGACGCCGTTGTTCGTCATCAGGTCGTTGAGGATCTTGACCGCGTCGTTGCCGTCGTTGTTGCGGTCGGCACCGGTGTGGTCGGAGATCATGAACAGACCGCCGCCGTTCTTCACGAAGTTCATGATCGCCGTCTTCTCGGCGGTCGTGAACAGCGTGTTGGGCTCCGGCAGGACCAGCGTGTCGAAGTTCGACAGGTCCTGCGCGGACGAGCCGCCGTAGGTCAGGCTCTGGCCCGAAGGCAGCGTCTTCAGGCTGTAGTCGCCGGTCTTCTGCAGCGCCACGCCCCAGGAGGAGAGCGCCCCGGTCCAGTCCGTCTCGGACTGCGGATTGGCGTTCTGGCCCAGCGGGTCGGGCTGGCTGGTGGAGATGACCCAGTCGGCGTTGCCGGCCGTCTCGGCGTGGGCGTTGTCGAACAGGACCCGGTGCGTGGTCGCCGCCCGGGCGGGGGCGCTCGCACCGACCTGGACGGCCGCTCCGGTCAGGAGCAGGCCGAAACCGGCGAGTGCGGTGGTGACTCTGCGTCGGGATCTCTTGGATCCGAGCATCCGGCGAACCTCCGTTGTGGGGTGTGGGGAGAAGGAGTTGCGGCGCGCCAAATCTGCGCGCGTAGAACCCGCTTGAGGGTTCTACACGCGTTGATGACTTGAAAGGTACATGGCATGAAGCGCCGATGAACAGAAAGTCCCGGCAATAAAGCGCGCCGGACTGTCCGCGCCCGCAGCGGGCACCTTCTCCCAAGACGGGATGTCGCCGTGCGGAGGGGTGGAGATGGAGATTTCAGGCATCATCAGCGCGATCGTCATCGGCCTGATCATCGGGGTGCTGGGCCGGCTGGTCGTACCGGGGAGGCAGCACATCGGGGTGCTGTGGACCATCGTCGTCGGCATCGTGGCCGCGCTGATCGGGTCCGCGATCGCGGCGGGGATCGGGGTCGCGGACACCAAGGGGCCCGACTGGATCGAGTGGCTCATCCAGATCGCCCTGGCGGCCGTGGGGATCAGCGCACTCGATCGGGCGAGGTCACGTCGTTGACGTACCGTCAACTTCCCTTGATCTCATAGAGGTACGGGGTCGTGATGCTCAGCGGGAGGAAGCCGAGCCGTTCCAGGATGGGGCGGCTCATGGGCGAGGCGTCGACCTGGAGGTAGCGGCAGCCGCGGGCGGCGGCGATCCGGGCGCGGTGGGCGACGAGGGCGCGGTACAGGCCCCGGCCCCGCCACGCCTCGGCGGTGCCGCCGCCCCACAGGCCGGCGAACGGGGTGCCGGGCACCAGTTCCATCCGGGCGGCGCTGACGGTCTCGCTCCCGGCCAGCGCGACGACGGCGACCAACGCGCCGGGATCGGTGGCCAGTTGGTCGAGGAGCCGCAGGCGCATCCGGGTGCCGTCGGTGCCGAACGCCTTCTCGTGCATCTCGATGAAGAGGTCGACGCCCGCCTCGTCCACGACCTCCA
Source organism: Streptomyces sp. NPDC093018 (assembly GCF_040684035.1). Taxonomy (NCBI): domain Bacteria; kingdom Bacillati; phylum Actinomycetota; class Actinomycetes; order Kitasatosporales; family Streptomycetaceae; genus Streptomyces; species Streptomyces sp. NPDC093018. The sequence continues at coordinate 508,965 of NZ_JBFBFF010000001.1, read as the reverse complement.
CCAGCCGTACGCCCTCGGGGAGCCGGGCGTCCAGATCGAGCCGGTCGATCTCGCCGATCATCAGCGTCTCGGCCGGCTCGGCCCGGAATCCGGCCGCGGTGAGCCGGTCGCCGAGGTCGGCGGGCCGGTCGTGGCTGTAGAGCTTCCACTCGAAGTCATGGCCGAGGGCGGTGAAGGCGGCGATCTGCTCCTGGATCGCCGCGTCCGCGCCCGCCTCGTCGAGGCCGGTCCACAGCACGCCGTTCCAGCCGTGCGCGTCCGCGCGTTGCCGCACCACCTCCCCGACGCGTTCGATTCGGGCGCCGGGGCCGTCGGGGACGGCGTTCAGGCGCAGGTCACGGTCGTACCGGGCGAGGATCTCGTTCTTCTCCATGGCCGCCCACCCGATCACGCGGGAGGGGGCGCGGCAACGCAATTACCCGGTCAGCCCAGTTCGAGGGTGGTCACGCCGAAGACGCGGTCCTGGGCGTGGGCGCGGACCGGGCCGGTGTACATGCGGGCCGTCTCGAAGGAGGGGGCGAGTCCGGCGGCCTCGGCGAGGGCGATCCCGGCGGCGTTGGGTTCGGGTACGTCGACGGCGAGTTCCCGTCCGGCGGCCTCCCGGGCCAGCGCGGCGAACAGGGCGCGGGCGTCCTCGGCGCCGTCCGCGAACAGCGGGCCGATGCGCAGGCCCTCGCGGCCGGGGCGGATCACGCCGTACCCGGTGAGCCGCCCGTCCTGGTGGCGTACGACGGTGTGGTGGCCCGGGGCGGTGAGCCACTCGGCGAGGAAGCGGGGGCGCTCGGCGGGGTAGCAGGCGCTGTCGTAGGCGGTGATCGCGGCGAGGTCGGCGGGCCCGGCCGGGCGGACTCCGGCGGAGGTGTCCGTCTCGGGGGCGGTGCCGGTGAACCGGATCGTGCGGTAGGCGAGTTGAAAGCCGGACTGGCGGTAGTTGTCCTGCTGGGCGACGACTCCGTCGAGGCCGATGGTGCGGGTGCCGGCGTGGGCCAGGGCGGTCTTCCAGGTGGTGAGGCCGTGGCCGTGGCCGCGCAGGTCGGGGCGGACGAGGTAGCAGCCGAGGAAGGCGTAGTCGGCGCCGTAGTTGACGACGGAGACGGCCGAGACCGGCTCCCCGTCGATCCGGCCGAGGAAGAAGCCCTCGGGGTCCTGGGCGAAGAACGCGGGTCCGTCGGCGAGTCCGGGGTTCCAGCCCTCCGCCGCCGCCCACCCGCTGATCACCGGCCAGTCTTCGAGGCCGGCCCGGGTGACGACGAGGTCGTGGGGGGCGGGAGAAGTCATCGGTGCGCTCCATTGCGTCGAGGGCCGGCCGCCGTACCGGACGGCCCGTGTCCGCAGCATCCTCGCGGATCAACGGCCTTCGCACCACGGGGAGATCAGCCGACCGGCACCGGTCGCGGGGCGGTCGGCGCGCGCGCCGGTGGGATCGCCGAGGCAAGGACGAACAGGGCGAAGAGGGTGAGGGGGAGCATCCCCACCGGGTGCGGCGGCCGGGCCCGGTCGGCGCCCGGCCGGGACCGGTTGACGTACCGGTTGCCGAGGGCGTCGGCGGTCATCACGACGGCCGCGAGCGGAACGCCCACCGGGCGTGCGTACCGCGGCAGGACGGCGACCAGGGGGTCGAGGACGGACAGCGCGATGAAGAGGACCTGGAGCGAGGGCCCGAGGGGGCCGGGGCGCCGCTGTGAAGGTGTCGGCGCCGCGAAGGTGTCGCCGCTGTGCGCGCGTTCGCCGCGAGGCTCCACCGGGCCGGCGTCCGGTCGACTGCTGGACGGTGGGGGCCCGGTGGCCGGTGGAGGCCTGGGACAGGGTGGGGGGTCAGCGCATACGGGTCGGGCGGAAGCGGCGGTAGAGGATGGTGCCGGTGAGCAGCAGCGCCGCGCTGCCGACCGCCGCGGGGGCCGTCATGTCCGTACCGGTGTGGGCCAGCGAGGCGGTCACCGGCTCCGGCGCGGGCCGCGGGGTGTGCGGAACGGCCGGGTGGGACTTGATGGGGGCCGGCGGCTGCGGGGTGGGCGCCACCGGGTGGGTCGGGGTCTCACCGCCGCCGTTGACGGAGGTGTTGCCCATGGCCGGGTTGAGCAGCCCCACCACATTGACGCTGTTGCCGCTGACATTCACCGGCAGGTCGATGGGGAGCTGGATCCCGTTTCCTGAGATCACTCCCGGGGAGTGCTGGGCGGCGCCGTGGGCCGCGGCCCCGCCCGAGGTGGCCGAACCGCCCTGGGCGGCACCGGTCTCGTTGGCGCACCGGTTGCCCATGGCCGGGTTGAGCAGCCCGACCACGTCGACCGTGTTGCCGCACACGTTCACCGGGACGTCCACCGGCAGCTGGATGCCGTTGCCGGAGATCAGTCCGGGCGAGCCGGCCGCGACGCCGTCGGCACTCGCGCCGTCGGCCGCGAACGCGGCGGACACCGGCCACGCCAGGGCCATCGCACCGGAGGCGGCGACGGCGGCGATCACACCGTTTCGGGTAGCCCGTCTCATTGGTTCCTGCCTTCCAGACAAGTTCGCGGGCAGTCGCCCGCACCCGGTAAAACGCGGGCGAACCGGCCGAGTTATGGCCCATCGGGCTTTCACCCCATCGAGTGGCACGGTCGATAAACCGCTTGTAAGGCCGATGAATGATCACCAATCGGGCGCGGAGCATACGGCACCCGGGGCCGTTCCGCTCGCCCGGAGGCGGGCCGAACGGGGCCCACTTATGGTGAGCGAAAAGGCGCCGTCCCGGTCCGCTGCGGGCGCCTCGGGAGGCGATCGATGCTGGCCAAGCTGTGCACGCGGTCCGCGGTGCGGCGCTGTGCGGGTACCGGAGTCCTCGCCCTGGCGCTGCTCGGCTCCGTCCTGCCCACGCCCGCGGCCGCGGCCTTCGCACCGGCCGCGGCGGACCGCCCCGGCCTGTCCCGGTTCTACCGGCAGAAGGTGGCCTGGGGCGCCTGCGCGGGTCCGGGCATGCCGAGGGACATGCAGTGCGGGAAGGTGACGGTCCCGCTCGACTACGGCCGCCCCGCCACCGGCACGCTCGACCTCGCGCTGGCCCGCTATCGCGGCACCGGCAGGTCCCATCACTCGGTGCTGCTGAACTTCGGCGGTCCCGGTGGCGCGGGGGTGAACGAACTGGCGTACGACGGAAAGCAGTTCATGGAGCTGACCAACGGCTATGACGTGGTCAGCTTCGACCCGCGCGGGGTGGGCCGCTCCTCCCCCGTCAGCTGCGGCGACGGCGGCGACCAGGCCGCGGCCGTCACCGGCGCGGACGCCGACCTCGCCCATCCCCAGGCGCTGCTGCGGCAGTTGCGGCAGAGCGCGACCGCCTGCGCGCGCAGTTCCGGTGACGTGCTGCCGTACATAGGGACCGTGAACGCCGCCCGGGACCTGGACGTGATCCGCCAGGCCCTCGGCGAGCAAAAGCTCAACTACCTGGGGTTCTCCTACGGGACACGGCTCGGCTCGGTGTACGCGGCGCAGTTCCCGCACAACGTGGGGCGGATGGCGCTGGACGGCGTGGACACCCTGACCGAGTCGCTCGCCGAGCAGGGCATCGACGGGGCGCGCGGGCAGCAGACCGCGCTGGAGGACTTCCTGGACTGGTGCGCGAGGGACGCGGGCTGCCCGTTCGGGCGGGACCGGCGCACGGCAGGTGACGCGGTGGTCCGGCTGGTGCGTTCGCTGGACCGGCGGCCGGTCACGACGGACGGCGGCGATCCCTTCTCCGGGCAGGACCTGGTGGCCGCCATCGTGCAGGCCCTCTACAGCAAGGATCTGTGGCCGTCGCTGGAGCGGGCGCTGGGCTCGCTGACCCAGGACCGCGATCCCCGGGGGATCATGGGCTTCGCCACCGGCGGCGCCGGTCCTGTCCTGGGCCGTCCGGCGCCCGGGCACGACGGTCTGGTCGACCCCCAGGACGTGCCGGCCGACAACCTCCAGGCCGCCCTGATGGCGATCAACTGCGCGGACGACCCCGACCGGCCGTCCGCGGCCCGGATCGCCGGGGACCTGAAGCGGCTGCGGGCCGCGTACGACGAGGCGTCCCCCGTGTTCGGCCGCTACCGGCTCACCCAGGTGCTGATGTGCTACGGCCGCCCCAAGGGCACCGATTTCATCCGCGCCCGGGTGAAGGACGTCGACACGCCGCGGATGCTGCTCGTGGGCACGCGCGGCGACCCGGCGACGCCGTACCCGTGGGCCGTCAGGACCGCGCAGCGGCTCGGCCCCGCGGCCGTCGTCCTCGACAACAAGGGCGACGGGCACACCGGCTACGGCTCCTCCGTGTGCGTGCACCGCACGGTGGACGACTTCCTGCTCCACGGCTCCCTGCCCGCGTACGGCAGCTCCTGCCCGGCGGACGGGAAGGAGTGGAGCGTCTTCCCGAACCGCATCGACCGATGAAGGCACCGGCCGCCGACCGGCGTCCGTGACCGGAGGGACACCATCATGCGCATGCGCGCCGCCATCGCCGTACCCGCCGCCTCCGCCGCCGCGGCGGCCCTGCTGCTGACCGCGCCGCCGGGACAGGCGGCCCCCCGGGCCCCACGGGTGGCACCCTGCGTCCAGGGGGAGCTGACGCTGCGGGCGGCCACCGTGCCGCACCGGCCCACCGTGGTGCGCGTCAGCGTCACCAACCACAGCGGGCGCGCCTGCGCCATCGACAGGGTGCCGCTAGTGACGTTCGGCGGCCTGGACGGGGCCGCGCTGCCGGTGTCGGGGGACGGCACGGGCCGGCTGCGGCTCGCGGCGGGCGCGACCGTCCACGCCGATGTGCGCACCATCGTCCGCGCGGCGGACCCGCAGGCCCGCAAGGCGGCGTCGGTCACCGTCGGCGACTGGACGGGCCGCTGGGGCCGGGTCTTCGCCCCCGCCCGGCTCGGCACCGGATCCAAGGTGGCGGTCTGGGAGCCGGTGACGACGTCCTGGCAGTCCTCGGCGACGGCCGCGGACCGGGCGCTGGGGCTCGGACCGGCGCCTCGGACGAGCCCGAAGCCGAAGCCGACCAGGGCCACGCCGACCCCGACCAGTACGACACCGAGCCCGAGCCCGACCAGGCGGGCCCCGCACCGGCCGAGCCCGACGCCCCCGGCCAGCCCCAGCCCGGCGCCGACCAGCCCGAGCCCGACCGGCGCCACGCCGACGAGCCCGGTCAGCCCGGCCGTGGGCAGCCCCGGCCCCAGCTGATCGTGAGCAGCCTCGGCCCCTACTGAGAGGGCCGCTCAGCCGAGGACGAGTTCCGGCGCGTACAGGTCCAGCCACTGGGCGAGGTCCAGGGTGCGTTCCAGGCCGCGCCGGGCCGCCTGGTCGGACACCGGGGTCTCGCGTTCGGCGGCCTTGCGGACCCGGTCCCGGTCCACCAGGTCGAAGACGCGGTGCGAGGGCCGGGCGAGCAGGTCCTTGGCCTGGGCCTGGAGGGCGCGGGCGTAGCGCGGGTCCTGGGTGGACGGGTAGGGGCTCTTGACCCTGTCGTACACGCTCTGCGGCAGGACGTCCCTGGACGCCTCGCGCAGCAGGCTCTTCTCCCGGCCGTCGAAGGACTTCAGGGCCCAGGGCGCGTTGAACACGTACTCGACCAGGCGGTGGTCGCAGAACGGCACCCGCACCTCCAGGCCGGTGGCCATGCTCATCCGGTCCTTGCGGTCGAGCAGGATGCGCACGAACCGGGTCAGGTGCAGATGGCAGATCTGCCGCATCCGGAACTCGAAGTCGCTCTCCCCGGCGAGCCGTTCGATGCCCGCGACGGCCGTACGGTAGCCGTCGGCCGTGTACTTCTCCAGGTCGAGCTGCTTGACGAGGTCGGTGCGCAGCACGTCGGAGTCGTCGCCGAAGTCCCGGCCGAAGCGCACCAGCCAGGGGAAGGTGTCGGCGCTGCGGGCGTCCTCGTCGAAGAACTGGAGGTAGCCGCCGAAGACCTCGTCGGCGGACTCGCCGGACAGGGCGACCGTGGACTTCTGCCGGATGGCGCGGAAGAGCAGCAGCAGTGAGGCGTCCATGTCGCCGAAGCCGGCCGGGAGGTCCCGGGCCCGGATGACCTGCTCGCGCACGGCGGGGTCGGCGAGGGCCTCGGCGTCGAGCACGATGTCCTGGTGGTCGGTGCCGGAGCGCCGGGCGACGTCGTGCACGAAGGGGGTGTCGGGGGTGCCGCGCAGTTCGTCGGCGACGAAGTTCTCGGTCTGGCCGACGAAGTCGACGGCGAAGGAGCGCACCGTCTCGCCCTGTTCGGCGAGTTGCCGGGCGGCGATCGCGGTCATGGCGGAGGAGTCGAGGCCGCCGGAGAGCAGGGTGCAGCGGGGCACGTCGGCGACGAGCTGGCGGCGCACGATGTCGTCCAGGAGGGTGCGCACGGTGGCGATGGTGGTGTCGCGGTCGTCCTCGTGCGGACGGGTCTCCAGGCGCCAGTAGACGCGGGTGGACAGCCCGGAGCGGTCGACGGTGACGACGGTGCCGGGCTCCACCTCGCGCATGCCGTCCCAGACGGCGTGCCCCGGGGTCTTGATCATCACGAGCAGTTCGCGCAGTCCGTCGAGGGTCACCCGGGGGCGGGCCAGCGGGTTGGCGAGGATCGCCTTGGGTTCGGAGCCGAACAGGACGCCGTCGGGCGTGCGGTAGTAGTAGAACGGCTTGATGCCCATGCGGTCGCGGATCATCACCAGCTTGTCGCGGCGGCCGTCCCAGATGGCGAACGCGTACATGCCGTTGAGGCGTTCGGCGAACGCGTCGCCCCATTCGACGTAGGCGTGCAGGACCACCTCGGTGTCGGAGTCGGTGGTGAACCGGTGGCCGCGGTCGGTCAGTTCGCGGCGCAGCTCGGTGAAGTTGTAGGTCTCCCCGGAGTAGACCAGCGCGACGGTGCCCTCGGGGGTCGCGAGGGACATCGGCTGGCGGCCGCCGGGCAGGTCGATGATGGCGAGCCGGCGGTGGCCCAGGGCGGCGGGCCCCTCGGTCCAGGTGCCGCGGTCGTCCGGGCCGCGGCAGGCCATCGTCTCGGTCATCGCATGCAATGTGGTGGCCTCGGCGCTGAGGTCACGATCGAAGGACACCCATCCGGTGATGCCGCACATGCGCTGCCTCCTGCCTCCGGTCGGCCGCCGGTGCCGCGCTCACCTGTGCTTTCGCGGGGCCGCGGCACCGGCCGACGAACCAGTTGTATCCAGCACCTATATGACGAGGGTCCGCCTGCGCCCGGCGCCGGTCAACGCGGACGTAACACGGCCGACATCGTTCGCCCGATGGTTTCGGCCGCGTTTTGCCTCCGCGAGATCGGGAATCGCGACGCCGGGAGCGCCACAGGCGCCGGGAACCGGCCATGGGCAAAAAATTTCCCAAGCGGGGGCGCGCCGCATGGCGTCCCGGTCGGAAACCGTCCCGGGTGCCCGAGCGGCCCGGCCACCGGGGTACCCGCGGGCGCGTCCCGGCACACGGCCATAAGTCCGGAATACCCCGAATGCCGTACGTGTGAATCAGCCCTATGGTTCTGTCATGGAGCACGCACTGAGTCCCGCAACCCTTGCCGAACTGCGGCGTCCGCGGCCCTATCCGGCGGTGTCGGTGCTGACCCCGACGCACCGCAGGGGATCCGGCAGCGACCAGGATCCGGTCCGGCTGCGCAATGTGCTGGCCGAGGCCCGCAAGCGCCTGGAGGCCGATCCGGCCGTGACCCGGGAGCGGCGGGCGGACGTGGACGCCCAGCTCGACCGGGCGCTCGCCGAGGTGGATCTCGCGCATGCCGAGGACGGTCTGGTGATCTTCGCCGCGCCGGGTGAGCACCAGGTCTGGTCGCTGGCCCGCAGCGTCCCCGAGCGCGTGGTGCTCGCGGACACCTTCCTCACCCGCAATCTGGTCGCCGCGCAGGCGGCGGAGCGGCCCTTCTGGGTGCTGTCGGTCTCGGCCGACCAGGTCACCCTGTGGAGCGGCGGCACGGACCGGGTGGTGGAGGACCATTCCGGGGGCTTCCCGCTGACCCGCAGCCGGCCGAACTTCGACGCCGAGCGGCAGGAGCGCATCGGCGATCTGCCGAGCACCTTCCGTGACGAGGGCACCCGCCAGTTCCTGCGCGAGGCGGACAACGCGATGGCCGCGGTCCTGCGCGAGCAGCCCCGCCCGCTGTACGTCACCGGCGAACGCGCGGCGCTCTCCCTGCTGGACGAGGCCGGCACGGTCGCCAGGGGCGCGGTGCACGTCGGGCACGGCGGGCTCGCCCACTCCGGTCCCGAGGCGGTATGGGGGGCCATCCGGCCGGTCCTGGAGGCGGAGGAGTCCAAGGACGCCCACTCCGTCGTCGAGGAACTGACCTCGGCGCGCGGCCACCGCACCTTCGCGGCGGGCCTGGACGAGCTGTGGCTCAGCGCCCGGGAGGGCCGGGTGCGGCTGCTCGCCGTGGAGGACGGCTTCCGGGCCGTGGTCCGCGACGACGGCGACCACCTGGTACCGGCCGAGGCCGGCGACCTGGACGCCCGCGACGACATCGTGGACGAGATCGTGGAGCAGTGCCTGGAGACCGGCGCCGCCGTCCGCTTCGTGCCCGACGGCACGCTGGGCGAGGAGGACGGGATCGCGGGGGTGCTGCGATTCTGATCCGCGCCTCGCGCCTGCGGCCCGCGCGTGTCCGATCCCGCGGACCGTGAGCACTCGGCCCTGCGGACTCTGAGCGGCCCGTCCCCGCAGACCGTGAGCACTCGACCCAGCGGACCCTGAGCGACCCGTCCCCACGGCCCGTGAGCACTCGACCCAGCGGACCCTGAGCGACCCGTCCCCGCAGACCGTGAGCACTTGACTCTGCGGACCGTGTCTACGGGCCCCCGCGGCCCCTGAGTACGCGCTCCCCCGTCGACGTACGCTACGCGGGAATCGTCGACGTGAGGGAGCGCGCGCATGGGTGAGCCGCTGGGTGTGGCGGTGCTGGGGGCCGGGAGCATGGGGGCCGATCATGTGCGGCGCCTGGACCGGGTGGTCAGCGGCGCCCGGGTCGCGGCCGTCGCCGATCCCGACATCGAGCGGGCGCGGGCGGCCGGCGCGGGCATCACCGGGGTGCGCGTGCACACGGACCCCGAGGCCGCGCTGGACGCGCCGGGCGTGGCCGCCGTGCTGATCGCCTCCCCGGGGCCCGCGCACGAGGCCGCGCTGCTCGCCGCGTTCGCCCGGAATCTGCCGGTGCTGTGCGAGAAGCCGATGGTGCCGGACTCCGCCGGGGCGCTGCGGATCGTGGCGGCCGAGGCACGGCTCGGGCGGCGGCTGGCGCAGGTCGGGTTCATGCGCCGGTACGACGCCGAGTACCTGCGCCTGAAGGCGCTGCTGGACGGCGGTGGCCTGGGCCGGCCGCTGATGCTGCACTGCGTCCACCGCAATGTCTCCTCGCCGCCCGGCTTCACCAGCGCCCAGCTGATCAACAGCTCGGTCTCGCACGAGATCGACGCGGCCCGCTGGCTGCTGGGCGAGGAGCTGACGGCGGTGACGGTACGGCGCCCGGTGTCCTCCGGCGGCGCGCCCGAGGGGCTGATCGACCCGCAGTTCGTGCTCTTCGAGACCGAGCGGGGGGTCCTGGTGGACGTCGAGGTGTTCGTCAACTGCGGGTTCGGCTACCAGGTGCGCTGCGAGGCGGTGTGCGAGGCGGGCAGCGCGCGCATCGGCGAGGAGCACGCCATGGTGGTCACCCGCGCGGACGGCGCCCGGCGGGAGGTGGCGCCGGACTACCTCGTGCGGTTCGCCGACGCCTACGACCGCGAGGTGCAGGACTGGGTGGACGCCGTCCGGGCGGGCCGGGTGACCGGGCCGAGCGCCTGGGACGGCTATGCCGCCTCGGTCGTCGCCGAGGCGGGGGTCCGGGCGCTGGCGGGCGGTGGCCGGGTGGCCGTCGAACTCGCCCCGCGCCCGGACCTGTACGCGGCGGTCAGCCGCTGACGCTGGCGGCGCCCGTCTCCAGGTGCCCGGTGAACCGGCGCGACCAGGTCGAGTCGGAGTCCACGGTGATCGTGAAGTCGTACCAGCCGTTGTTGTACGCGACCGCGTTGAAGAAGTCCTCCGTGGAGGCGCCGGCGGCGACGGTGTACGTCCAGGGGCCGTCGGAGCGGTAGTGGTTGGAGGTGATGGTGAACTTCACCGACGACGCACCGGAGTTGGTCATCTTGAAGTAGAGGGCGAGCTTCCCGGTGCCCGGCTCGACCGCGTAACGGGTGCTCACCTCCGCGGACTTGCCCGCCTTGGTGGCGTCGCCCTGGAAGCGGCGCAGGAAGCGGTTGGGGCCGGCCATCGACAGGTCGTACTTGCCGTCGCCGTAGCCCGAGCCGATGTTGAAGTAGTCGGTGGCGGTGCCGCCCGCGGTCACGGTGTACTGCCAGGGGGTGGTGTCCCGGTAGGCGTTGGGGTGGATGGAGAAGTGGGCCGCGCGGGAGGCGGGGGCGCCCTGGTTGGTCATGACGAACCAGGCGAGCGTCTTGCCGCCCGCGTCGAACTCCAGGCGGTCCAGATAGCCGCCCGGCTGGTACGGCAGCGCGCGGGCCGGGCGGGTGCCGGACTCCTGGGCGGGCAGCGCGTTGTCGGTCGGCACCGGGTTGGGCAGCAGGGTGCAGTTGTCGATGCCGATGACGCTGGTCGCGGGCAGTGCGACGGCGCCCTTGACCGGGTGGGCGAAGTCGAACACACCGGTGAGGTCGCCGCTCACCGTGCGCCGCCAGTCGCTGATGTTGGGGCACTTCGCGGGCGTGCCGAGGGCGGCCGTCCAGGTCTCCAGGAAGCGCAGCACCGAGGTGTGTTCGAAGACCTCCGAGGAGACCCAACCGCCGCGTGTCCAGGGCGAGATGACGATCATCGGCACCCGGAAGCCGAAGCCGAACGGCACCCCGTTGAGGAACTCGCCGGCCGTTCCGGCGGGCGGGGACGGCGGGGGCACGTGGTCGAAGAAGCCGTCGTTCTCGTCGTAGTTGAGGAACATGACGGTGGAGTCGAAGACGTCCTCGTCGGCGGCCAGGGCCTGGTAGACGAGGTTGACGAAGTGGGCGCCGTCGCCGGGCGGGGCGTAGGGGTGCTCGGAGAACGCCTGGTTGGCCACCACCCAGGAGACCTGCGGGAGGGTGCCCGCCTGGACATCGGCCTTGATGGCGGCGGCGATGTCGTCCGGGGTGGAGCCAGTCGCCTTCGGCACCGAGGACATGCCCCGGTCGTACAGCGGGTCGCCCGCCTTGGCGTTCGCGAACGTGCTGAAGTACGCGCAGGCGTTGTCGCCGTAGTTGTCCGCGGCGTTCTGGTAGACCTTCCAGCTCACTCCCGCGGCCTGGAGCGACTCGGCGTAGGTCCCCCAGGTGAGGCCGGACTCGTCGCCGCCGTCGTTGCTGGAGGAGTCGACCTTGCCGCTCCACAGGTAGGTGCGGTTGGGGCCGGTGGCGCTCAGCGTGGAGCAGAAGTAGGCGTCGCAGATGGTGTAGTTGTCGGCGAGCGCGTAGTGGAAGGGGATGTCGGAGCGGTCCAGGTAGCCGAGCGAGCGGACGTTGCCGACGCCCAGGACCCAGTTGTCCAGGCGGCCCTTGTTCCAGGCGGAGTGCTGCGAGGACCAGGAGTGCGGCAGGTCGCCGTTGCACTGCGCGAGGGTCTCGCCGTCCTTGCCGGCCGCCGAGGGGGTGGAGCTGAGCTTCCACGGGTACTGGCGGGAGAGCAGGTTCGGCTGGTTGAAGACGGAGTAGTTGCCGCTGAGGGTGATGCCGCTGCGGTCGTCGAAGCCGCGCACGCCCTTGAGGCGGCCGAAGTAGTGGTCGAAGCTGCGGTTCTCCTGCATCAGGATCACCACATGCTTGACGTCCTTGATCGTGCCGGTCGCCGTGGTGGCGGCCGCCGCGGTGGTGCGCGTGGTGGCGCCCAGCGCCACTCCCGCCGCCACGGATGCGCCCAGCCCCACGAAGCCCCTTCGGCTGATCGGTGTCATTCGTCCGTCCTCGGTCACGGGAGTGCCCCTGCGGCACACCGCGGGCCAGGGTGCCCGCGCCGGTCGTCGGGGTCCATACCCGTGCGGTGAGGCGAAGGTGAACAATATTCAAAACCGGCCGGGGTGCACCGGGACAACTCCGGCGGACGCCTCACACCCCTCCGAACAGCGCGTTCAGCCCGCGCTCCACCACCGTCGCCATGTCCTCCTGGCCGGCCGCGACCACCTCGTAGCTGCGCATCAGGAAGCGGCGCAGGGTCGAGGTGGGGAACTGGAGCAGGGCGAGACCGAAGGGCGAGTGGAACTCCAGGACGGTCCGGGTGCGACCGTAGGGCCAGATCTGCACATCGCCGTGTCCGGCCGGGGTGCGCAGCCCCTGGTCGAGCAGGGAGCGCGCGAAGGTCCAGCTGACGTCCTCGCCCTCCAGCGCCGCCTCGGCCGGGAAGTCCACGAAGACGGCGAGCGGGTCGCCCGTGGTGTAGCGCAGGGTGGCCGTGAGCGGGATCTCCTGGTCCTCGGCGGTCACGAGCCGGGCGAGGGCGGGCAGTTCGATGGTGGTCTCCATGCCTTTATGGAGTCCGGAGAGGCCCTTCGCATGCCGCCAAATCCGGTCAGAGTTCGATGGGTACAGGCCGGTCCCGAACAGCCGGGAACGCGGGGCCGTCGAACAGACGGTTGACTGCCTGGTCCGGGGGTCTTGTCGAGGGACCGCCGGGTCCGTCAACTCCCGTAGATTGTCTACGACTTGATCGCCCCACCGGGCATTCCGGAGCGCTCGGGGATCGCTTCGGGAAGACTCTGGCATATGCCGGAAGCACCACCGTATCGTGTGTTGCCAAATCCCTTACGGCGCGCCCCGCGCTGTGCGAGAGTCGTTACGGTCCCCGTCCCGCCCGGCCCTGCCGTCCCCTTTTCGTTCGGAGTGCGAAATGCCGTCATCGGTCTCCGCGGACCGCCCAGCCGCCCAGCCACCCGGGCACGACCCGGTCGAGGCGCTGATCACGCAGGCGCGGCGGCTCAAGGGCGACGTGGACGCGGTACGGCGGGACGTCCGCTGCGACGACACGGACCCCGAGGAACGCTGGCAGCGCGCCCTGTACGATCTGGCGCTGCATCAACTGGACGATTTAGACGCCCACTTGGCCCAACTGCGCGACGGACCCGCGCCCCTGCCCCCGGCCGTCGAGCCCCCGGAGCCCGCCGAGGCCCCCGCCGTCCGCCCGGCCCCCGTCGGCGCCCCGCGCGGCGCGCTGCTCAGCCGGGTCGGCAGCGCGGAGTGGAACCTGCTCACCGACGAGGCGTCCTGGTCCGGGGAGCTGTACCGGATACTCGGCCGCGACCCCGCCCGGCCCGCCCTCACCCTGGACGAACTGCCCTCGCTGGTCGTGGAGGAGGACCGTCCGAAACTGACCTCGATGGTCACGGACTGTCTGATCGACGGCCGCCCGATCGACGGCGAGTTCCGGGTGTGCCGCCCCGACGGCTCCGTGCGCAGCGTGCACATGATGGGCGAGCCGGTGCTCGGCGCCGACGGCGGCACCGTCTCGATGTGGGCCGTGCTGCGCGATGTCAGCACGCTGCGGCGCAGCCGGCGCACGGTGCGCGAGACGCATGACTCGCTGCACCGGCACCGCCAGCGGGAGCAGACCGAGCACCGGGTCGCCACCGAACTCCAGGAGGCCGTGCTGCCGCCCTGGCGCGGCTCCCTGCGCCCCCCGCACCAGGGCCCGCGGACCCTGGACCTCGCCGCGCACCGGCTGCCCGCGGACGGCGGGGCACCGATCGGCGGGGACTGGTACGACGCGCTGGAGCTGGCCGACGGCGAGACGCTGCTCAGCGTCGGCGACCTCACCGGGCACGGGGTGGCCGTCGCCTCCGGCATGGCGACCCTGCTCGGCGCGGTGCGCGGCATGGCCATGACCGGCACCCAGCCCGGCCAACTCCTCTCCTTGCTCAACCAGTTGCTCGACGCCACGGTGCAGCCCGCCCTCGGCAGCGCCGTCTGCGCCCGCTACCGGCCCGCCACCCGGACCCTGGTCTGGGGGCAGGCAGGACACCCCGCCCCGCTGCTGTTCCGCGACGGGACGGGGTGCGCGCTCGACGCCCCCGCGGGAGTGCTGCTCGGCGCCACCTCGGGTGCCGTCTACGGGCAGGCCGAGGTGAACCTCGTACCGGGCGATCTGCTCCTGCTGCACACCGAGGGGCTGGTACCCGGGCAGGGCCGGGCGGCGGCCGTGGACCGGCTGCTGGGCCTCGCCCCACGGTTCGACGATGCCCGGGGCGCACAGGACTGCGTGCGGGCGCTCGTGGAGGAGTTCGGCGGGGCCGGGCGGGTGGACGACGCGTGTGTGCTCGTCGCCAGGGTCACCGCCTGAGCCGACACCGGTGGACAGTGGATACGACCGGACGCCGGATACGCCGACCGGTATGAGGGAATACGGTGCGCGGGCCCTTACGCCTGCGCGCTGTTCGCGCCCTTGCTCCTCGGCTTGGGCAGGGCGAGCCTGATCTCCTCCCGCAGTTCATGGATCCTCGGGTATCCGGCGTACTCGGCGGTGAGCCGGTACATCTGGCGCAGCCGGTCCCAGGTGCGGCGCGAGGAGTTCGCGCCCATCGACATCAGGGCGAGCCGTGCGTAGCGGTCGGCCTGTTCGGGGTCGTCGGCGATGAAGCAGGCCGACGCCATGGAGAGATGGTCGAAGATCTTCGAGCGTTCCCGGCCGTCGATGCGCAGTGCCAGGGCCCGGTCCGCGAAGTGCTGGGCGTGCACGGCCGCGTCCGGGTCGAACTCGGCCAGGGTGCGGTAGGCCAGGGCCTGCATGCCGTACAGGTCCTCGGCCTTGAAGGTCTGCATCCAGTCGAGGGGTTCGCCGTCGCCCCGGTCGGCCACGAACAGGTCCTCCGCCTGTCCGAGGGTGCGGCGCATCGCCTGGCCCTTGCCCATCGCCGCCTGCGCCCAGGCCTCGATGGTGTGGAACATCGCCTTCGTGCGCGGCTGGAGGCGCTCGCCCGCGCCGGACTGGGCGAGCTTCATCAGGTCCAGCGCGTCGTCGGGCCGGCCCAGATGGACCATCTGGCGGGCCGCCCGGGACAGCGCCTCCCCGGCGCGCGGCCGGTCACCGCCCTCTCTGGCGGCGTGCGCCGCGATGACGAAGTACTTCTGCGCCGTGGGCTCCAGGCCGACGTCATGGGACATCCAGCCCGCGAGGACGGCCAGATTGGCGGCGACGCCCCACAGGCGCCGCTGGAGGTGGGGTGGATGACGGTAGGCGAGCATGCCGCCCACCTCGTTGAGCTGACCCACCACCGCCTTGCGCTGGAGGCCGCCGCCGCGGGCCGCGTCCCAGGCCCGGAAGACCTCGACGGAGCGCTCCAGCTCCGCGACCTCCTCCGAGCCGATGGGGGCGGCCTCGTAGCGGTCGAAACCGGCGGGGTCGGCGTGCAGGGGGTCGTCCAGGGCGGGGCCGTCCGCCTTGAGGACCGGGTCGGTGTGCAGCCAGTCGTGCATGGCGCTGCTGAGTGTGGATCCCGCGGCGAGCGCGGCACCCGCGCCCACCAAGCCGCGTCGGTTGAGCATGAGGTCCATTCCCGTGAATTCGGTGAGGACCGCGGCGGTCCGCTCGGGCGCCCACGGCACTCCGTCGGGATGTTCCTCGATCCCGTCGCCCTGCCGTTTCCCTGCCCGCCCGTGGCGCACCAGACCGAGGTCCTCGATGGTCACGACACGGCCGAGACGCTCGGTGAACAGAGCCGCCAGCACCCGCGGCACGGGATCGCGCGGGATCTCTCCCATGTCGATCCAGCGCCGGACCCGGGAGGTGTCGGTCGCCAGTTGGGGGTGGCCCATGGCCGCCGCCTGCCTGTTGACCAGTCTCGCGAGTTCGCCCTTCGACCAGCCGGCCAGGCCGAACAGATCGGAAAGGCGGGTGTTGGGTCGTCCGCTCACGTCAAGCCCCCAGGTTCTCGGCTGAGTTGACAGTAGCCCGGTGAGAGTTGCCGGGCGACTATTCGCCAGGGTTCGCCAGGGTGCGCCAGATGGTGTGCCACGGGCCATCGGGTGTCAGGTAGGAAAGCGCCACCCCGACCCGGTCCCCCCGGGGACATTCCCCAGGGTGTACCCGGGGACCGGGCCGGGTTGACGCAAGGACCTCACAGGCAGGCACCGCAGGCAACGAAGGGATCTGTATCTCCCATGTACGCGGCATCGTCCTCCGTGTCCGCCCCGCTTCGGCCGTTGCGCCCCCGCCCGGCGGGCGGCGGACCGTACCTCGACCCGGCGGTGCGTCCGGGCGGCTCCGTGCTGGGCGCGCCCCGCTCCCGGCGGGTTCAGGGGCAGCCTTTCCCGCCGCTCAGCGGGAGACTGGACCTCTCCGGCCCCCAGGGCGCCCCGCTGCGCACCGCGCTCGCCGCGGTGCAGCGGATCTGCCCGGAGTTCGCGCCGGTCCAGGTGCTGCGGCGCAGCGCGCGCTCCGTGCTGTTCGTGGGCACCACCGGGCGCAGCACGGCCGTCGCCAAGTGCCTGCTGGACCACGCGCCGGCATGGGCGGAGCGGAGCCGCCACGAAATAGCCGTATACCGCTCGTTCGTCCGGCACCGGCCCCCGGTCCGGGCGCCCCGGCTGATCGCGGCGGATCCGGACAACTGCACCCTGGTGATCGAGCGGATGCCCGGCCGGGTGGCGGCACTTCAGCGGCATCCGATGGAGGCGCCGCCCCGCGCCGACATCCGCGCGGCGCTGGGCGCGATCTGCCGGGTGAACGCCTGGCGGCCGGCCGCCGGTCTGTTCGACATGCCCCTGGACTATGTCGAACAGATGTCCCGCTACCACGAGTTGGGGCTGCTCACCGACCGGGATCTCGGCGATCTCCAGAAGCTGCTGCACGGCATCGCGCAGGAGGTGGGCCGGGGCGCCATGCTCCAGTTCTGCCACGGCGACGCCCTGCTGTCGAACATCCTGGTGTCCCCGGCGGGTCCGGTGCTGGTGGACTGGGAGCACGCCGGCTGGTACCTGCCGGGCCATGACCTGGCCACGCTGTGGCTGGTGCTCGGTCAGGCCCCGGCGGCGCGGCGGCAGATCAGCCAGATCGCCCAGTCGGCGGGCCCGGCCTCCCGGGACGCCTTCCTGGTGAATCTGATGCTGCTGCTGACCCGGGAGATCCGCCGGTACGAGACGGCCGTCCAGCGCTCGATGCAGGACCCGCCCCCGGTGGCGCCCGGTATGCCCCACCCGGGCGCCGTGCCCTCCGGCGAGGAGCAGCGGCTGCTGCTGCGGCGGCTGCACGACGACTGCCAGATGGCCCGCAGGGCGGTGCGTGCGGCGGTCGGCACGCGCTGAAGAAGCGAGGGCCCGCGGTGCGCCAGGAGTGGCGGCGCACCGCGGGCCCTCGTGCGTACGGACGCCACTGCCCGGGGGAATCGTTTCGGCCGGGCGCCGGCGAGCACCTGGCGCCGTACGGCCCGCGCCGCACCACGACCGTACGGCCGCGACCAGCGACGCGGCCCATTGGTCTACGCCACTGACGCCCCGCAGGCCCGCCCACCGCCGTCGCGAAACTCGCCGAAACCCGTCGTGACGTGGGAAATCTCCTTGGCGACTGCATCATTGACGGATCGTCGGCCAGCCGATACCACTGACCCAGTTCGGCGCCGCACGCCCCGCCACGCCCGCCCGTCACAGGAGGCCGCATTGCGAGGTTCCGCCCCTGATTCCCCGTCCACGCCCGGCCACAGACATCTGAGGCGGGCCGCCGTACCGCTCGCCGCGGCGGCCCTGCTGCTGCCGCTGTTCGGCGCGGCCCCCGCCCAGAGCGCCCCGGACTCCTCCCCCGACCGGCTGCAGTCGGCGTTCGCCTCCGCGTCCGCCGAGTACCACGTGCCGGGGAGTGTGCTGCTGGCCGTCTCCTACCTCCAGTCCCGCTGGGACTACCACGGCGGCGCGCCCAGCGTGTCCGGCGGCTACGGCCCGATGCACCTCACGGACGCCCGTACGGCGATCGCCGCCACGGAGCACTTCGCCGACGGTACCGAGGACGCTCGCGGCGACAGCTCCCGCCCCGCCCTGCACCCCGAGGCGAAGCTGCCGGCCGACTCGGCGCTGCCGGACCGGCTGAAGACCCTGCCCCAGGCGGCGAAGCTGACCGGCATCCCGGCCGCGAAGCTGCGCACCGACCCGGCGGCGAACATCTCCGGCGGCGCCGCCCTGCTGGCCGCCGCGCAGCAGCGGCTGGGCGAGCCGCTGAGTGCCGACCCGGCCGACTGGTACGGCGCGGTGGCCCGCTTCTCCGGCGCCGACGACACGGCGACGGCGGCGGCGTACGCCAACGATGTGTACGACGTGCTGCACACGGGTGAGCGGCGCACCACGGACGCCGGGCAGCGGGTCGCCCTGGCCGCCGAGCCGGGGCTCGCCCCGGACACCGCGCAGCTGTCCCGGACCGGGCTGCGCACCGTCAAGGACGACGGCGCGGAGTGCCCGAAGTCGGTGTCCTGCGAGTGGCTCCCGGCGGCGTACGCGCAGTTCGGCGACGACGACTACGGCAACCACGACCTCGGCGACCGGCCCGCGTCGCAGGCGATCAAGTACATCGTCATCCATGACACCGAGGGCGCCTGGGACGGGGTCCTGAACCTGATCCAGGATCCGACCTATGTGTCCTGGAACTACACCATCCGCTCCACCGACGGGCTGATCGCCCAGCACGTCAAGGCGAAGGACGTGGCCTGGCACGCGGGCAACTGGGACGTCAACGCGCGCTCGATCGGCATCGAGCACGAGGGATTCCTGACCGACCCGGACGCCTGGTTCACCGAGGCGATGTACCGGTCCTCGGCGCGGCTGGTGAAGTACCTGTCCGCGCGGTACGGCATTCCGCTGGACCGGCAGCACATCCTGGGCCATGACAATGTGCCCGGACCGACCGCGTCCACCATCTCCGGGATGCACACCGACCCCGGGCCGTACTGGGACTGGGCGCACTACTTCCAGCTGCTCGGCCACCCGTTCAAGAAGACCGCGGGCAGGCAGGGCGGGCTGGTGACCATCCGGCCGGACTACGCCGCCAACCAGCCGGCCTACACGGGCTGCACCACGGCGGGCGAGCCCTGCGCGGCGCACGCCTCCAGCGAGGTGCGGCTGTACTCGGACCATGATGTGAACGCGCCGCTGATCAAGGACATCGGGCTCGGTACGACGCCGACGATCGATGTCAACGATGTGTCCTCGCGGGCCTCCACCGGCCAGCAGTACGCGGTCGCCGATCACTGGGGCGACTGGACGGCCATCTGGTACCTCGGCCAGAAGGCGTGGTTCCGGAACCCGGCGAAGCAGCCGACGGCCGTCTCCGCCAAGGGAATGGTGATCACTCCGAAGGAGGGGCTGACCAGCATTCCGGTCTACGGCCGCGCCTACCCGGAGAAGTCCGCCTACCCGGCGGGGGTGCCCGCCCAGTCGGTGGTGGCGCTGCCGTACACCGTTCCGGCCGGGCAGAAGTACGTGGTCGGTGACGAGATGCCGGGCGAGTACTACTACTCGGTCACCTTCACCCCGGACTCGCACCAGGTGGTGCGGGGCAACGATCTCTACTACGAGATCCAGTACGGCCACCGGGTCGAGTTCGTCCGTGCGGCGGACGTGACCGTGGAGAACTCGGCGAGCTGACCGCTGCCGGGCCTCAGCCCTGCTGGAAAAGCTCCGCCGGGAGCGGCTTCAGCAGGGCGTACAGGTCGTCGGTGATGGGTCGGTCCCAGGCGGCGATGGTCACGAGGACGCCGTCGCTGCGGTCGAACTGCACACAGGAGATCCGGCCCTCGGAGAGCTTCAGCCGGCGCACGATGAGGAGGTTGTCGCCCTGGAGCACCGGGGTGTCCTCGGTGCCGACGACGGTGACCTCCTCGTCGTTCTCCAGCGCCAGCAGCAGCTGGCCCACCTCGAAGGGGATCTCCTCCTCGGCCACCTCACGGGCCGGGGAGCCCTGCGGCAGATTGCCGATGATCATCGCGGGGCCGCGGCCGCCGAAGAGGTCGTAGCGCAGGAAGACACCCTGACAGGTGCCGTCGGGCGCGGGCAGCAGACCCGCACCGAGATTGCCCGGCCAGTCGCCCGGGTCCATGGCCAGCACGTCGAAGTCGGGTCCGGCGGGAGTGGCGCTGCGGCGGCGGAGGAACGACATGCCGCCATGGTACGTGCCCCGACAGAACTGAGTGACCTGCGGGCACCCGAGTGGTGGGGCGGCCAAAGGCGTGCCGGGGAGGGGCGGAAGGTGGTGTGCGGGGCAGCTGACGGGGAGGGCCGGACGGGGGTGACCGGCTGTGTGGGGCCGCGGGGTCGAGGGGGCCGCGACGCGGGGGCGGACAGAGGCACGAAGGCCGCGGGGGGGGGCGCCCTCATCGGGGGAGGCGGTCGGCTGTGCGGGGCCTGCGGGGTCGAGGGGGCCGGGGTGCGGGGGCCGCTGGGCGCCGTCGTATGGGGGGGCGGGCGCGGTGGCGGGGTGTGGGGAGGCGCCGGCCCGACGGGGCGTGGGGGCCGGGGTCGTACCGGCGCCTGCCGTACGAGGCGGACCGCCGACGGACCGGAAGCGGACCGGCGAACCGCGCGGGGCCTTCCCGGCGCCCTGCGCGGCCCGTGGCCCACGCTCACCGCACCGACCGGCGCACTCCTGAGCGCCCCGGCACGGGCCGGGTCGGCGATCGCGCGCCGCATGCCGGGCGACCGACCCCCGCAACCCACCGGCCCCGCACTCAAACACACGCACCCGAACGGCGAAACGGGTCGCTGCCGACAAGCAGCACGGCTCTTGCTGCGGCACCGCGCGGACCGCCCACGCTCGCCAGGCACCGCACCCACCGGCACGGGACGCGGACCGCACGCCGCACGTCCGCCAGCCCGCCCCCGCGACCCATCGCCCCCACGCACCCGAACGGCGACACGGGCCCCTGACGGCGAACAGCGCGGCGCTGCCCACCACCCGCGCGCACCACCACCGCACGGGCGACCCGCGCCGCCCCGGCGGACCGGCGCGTCTCCACCACCGCCCTCACCTCATCCGCTCATCCCTCCCCCGGCGTCGGCGGAAGGACCGCGACCGGGGCGGCCGCGTGCAGCAGGACGGCCTGGGTCACGGAGCCCATCATGCGGGCCGGGGCCAGCAGACGGCGGCGATGGCGGCCGACGACGACCAGTTCGGCGTCGCGGGAGGCGGCCACGAGGTTGCCCGCCGCGTCGCCCGGCAGCGCCTGCGAGTCCGCGCGGACGCCCGGGTGGCGCTCGCGGTGCGGGGCGAGGAAGCCCTCGGCGAGCGCCCGGGTCTCGTTCGCGATGGCCTCCTCGTCGGGCATGGGCGGCACCAGCTGGCCCGGCGCCGACCAGGTCTGCAGGGGCCATGGGTAGGCGGCGATCACCTGGACCCGGGCGCCGCGCAGGGCCGCCTCGGTGAAGGCGAAGGCGAGCGTGGCCTCGTCGGGGCTGTCGACGTTCACGCCGACCACCACCCGGGCTCCGGGCTCGGCCGCTCCCTCACCGTGCACCTCCCGGTCGGGCGGGGGTACGACGACCACCGGGCACTCGGCGTCCCGCGCGGCGGCGAGGCTGTTGGAGCCGAGCAGCAGGCTGGCGAAGCCGCCGCGCCCCCGGGAGCCGAGCACCATCAGCTGGGCGTCGACGCCCAGTTCGGGCAGCACCGCGCCGGGCGCCCCCTCCAGCGCGATGTACTCCACGGTCTCGGGCGCGTGACCCGCGAGCCGGGCGCGCACCTCGTCGAGGACGGGATCGCCCTCCTCCTCGGGCGGCCCGGCCACCAGGACGTCGGTCTGCCCCCAGGCGGCGTACTGGCGGACATGGACCACCCGCAGCGGTGCCGCACGGCGACGGGCGGCGTCCGCCGCCCACTCCATCGCGCGCAGACTGTCCTCGGAACCGTCCACCGCGGCGATGACCGGCGCAGCGCTCATGCTTCCTCACCTCCGGAACACGACCTTCTCCCTTGCTGGG
The DNA here is from genome assembly GCF_040684035.1 of Streptomyces sp. NPDC093018. Classification (NCBI taxonomy): domain Bacteria; kingdom Bacillati; phylum Actinomycetota; class Actinomycetes; order Kitasatosporales; family Streptomycetaceae; genus Streptomyces; species Streptomyces sp. NPDC093018. The sequence continues at coordinate 487,081 of NZ_JBFBFF010000001.1, read as the reverse complement.
GCCAGCCTCCATCAGGCATCGGCCCCGGCAGGGCGCTGTAGGTCGCGTGTCCGGAAATCGGCGCGCAACACCCCCGGTTCAGATCAGGCCCGCGGTCCGGCCCGTCCTCAGGTGAGGTCGAACTCCCCTTCCCGCGCGCCGGAGACGAAGGCGCCCCACTCCGCGGGGGTGAAGATCAGGGAGGGGCTCTCCGGTCGCTCGCTGTTGCGCATCGCGATGAAGCCCTCGACGAAGGCGATCTGGACATCGCCCCTGCCTCGGCTGCTGGACTGCCACTCGGCCTCGCTGAGGTCCAGGTCCGGCTTGTCCCATCCCTTGAGCGGCATGTGCTGGGTGGTGCTCTCGGCCACGTCCGTGCTCCTCCCGGTGTCGTCGTCCGCGGGTCAGCCTAGCGACCGCTCACGGTGCCCAACAGCCCACGTGGGGAGGACGTTCAGCGCTCCGGCGGTTCGGCGCCGACCAGCCACATGGCGAAGAACTGCGATCCGCCGCCGTACGCGTGCCCGAGCACCTTCCTGGCCCCCGGCACCTGGTGCTCCCCGGCCTGGCCGCGTACCTGGAGGGCGGCCTCGGCGAAGCGGAGCATGCCGGAGGCGCCGATGGGGTTGGTGGACAGCACCCCGCCCGACATGTTGACGGGGAGGTCGCCGTCGAGCGCGGTCACCCCGGCCTCGGTGAGCTTCCAGCCCTCGCCCTCCTCGGCGAAGCCCAGGTTCTCCAGCCACATGGGCTCGTACCAGGAGAACGGCACATACATCTCGACGGCGTCGATGTCCCGGCGCGGATCGGTGATCCCGGCCTGCCGGTAGACATCGGCGGCGCAGTCCCGGCCGGCCCGCGGGGAGACGAAGTCCTTGCCCGCGAACAGGGTGGGTTCGCTGCGCATGGCGCCGCCGAGCAGCCAGGCGGGCGGCCGGGGCGCGCGGGCCGCTCCGGCGCGGTCGGTGAGCACCATGGCGCAGGCGCCGTCGGAGGAGGGGCAGGTCTCGGAGTAGCGGACGGGGTCCCAGAGCATCGGCGCCGCCATCACCTTCTCCAGGGTGATGTCGTGTTCGTGCAGATGCGCGTACGGGTTCTTCAGCGCGTTGCGCCGGTCCTTGTGGGCGACCAGCGCGCCGACGGTGTCGGGGGCGCCGCTGCGCCGCATGTAGGCGCGCACATGCGGGGCGAAGAAGCCGCCCGCCCCGGCGAGCAGGGGCTGCTGGAAGGGGATGGGCAGGGACAGTCCCCACATGGCGTTGGACTCGGACTGCTTCTCGAAGGCGACGGTGAGGACGGTGCCGTGCAGCCGGGCGGCCACGAGGTTGGCGGCGACCAGCGCGGTGGAGCCGCCGACGGAGCCCGCGGTGTGCACGCGCAGCAGGGGTTTCCCCACGGCGCCGAGGGCGTCGGCGAGGTACAGCTCAGGCATCATCACGCCCTCGAAGAAGTCGGGCGCCTTGCCGATGACCACGGCGTCGATGTCGGCCCAGCCCAACTCGGCGTCGTCCAGCGCGCGTTGGGCCGCCTCGCGGACGAGCCCGGCGAGCGAGACATCGCGGCGGGCGGCCGCGTGCTTGCTCTGGCCGATGCCGGTGACGGCCACGGGCTCCTTGCTCATCGCGGATCCCCTTCGAGTACGGCGACCAGGTTCTGCTGGAGGCAGGGGCCGGAGGTGGCGTGCGCGAGGGCGCGGTCACAGGCGCCCCGGTGGATGCGGGCGGCGGCCTCGCCGATGCGGATGAGTCCGGCGGCCATGACGGGGTTGGCGGCGAGGGCCCCGCCGGAGGGGTTGACGCACACCTCCTCGCCGAGCCGCAGCGCCTTGCGCAGGACCACCTCCTGGGAGCTGAAGGGGGCGTGCAACTCGGCGGTGTCCACGGGCCGTTCGAAGGCGCCGGCTCGTTCGGCGGCGAGCCGCGTGGAGGGTGAGTCGGTGAGGTCGCGGGCGCCGAGCGAGTGGGGCTCGATGCGGTGGTCCAGGCCCCGGATCCAGGCGGGTCGCGGGCACAGCCGCCGGGCCCGGTCGCCGGCGGCGAGGATCACCGCGGCGGCGCCGTCGCCGATGGGCGGGCAGTCGCCGGTGCGCAGGGGCCGTACGAGGTGATCGCCCCGCGGTACCGGGCCGCGCAGCTGGGCGTGCGGGTTGGCGGTAGCGGCGGCGCGGCTGCGGGCGCCGATGGCGGCGAGCGCGGGTTCGTCGGTGTCCCCGGCGTCGAGCAGGGCCTGTGCCTGGAGCGCGGCGAGGGCCACGGAGTCGGGCCACAGCGGGGCGAGGTAGTAGGGGTCGAGCTGCCGGGTGAGCACATCGCGCAGCGAGCCGGGCGAGGACTTGCCGTAGGCGTAGACGAGGGCGGTGTCGGCGTCCCCGGTGAGCAGCTTGGACCAGGCCTCGTACAGGGCGAAGGCGCCGTCCATCTCCACATGGGACTCGGAGATCGGCGGCCAGGCGCCCACGCCGTCGAGGGTCATGGTGAAGGAGAAGGCGCGCCCGGCGAGGTAGTCGCTGGAGCCGGAGCAGGTGAAGCCGATGTCGGCGGTCTTCAGGCCGGTGCGCGCGAGGACCTCGTGCAGGACCGGCATCAGCATCTCGACCTCGGACAGTTCGTCCGTGCTGCGCCGGTGGTCGCTCTGCGCGAAGGCGACGACCGCGATCTGCCGGGTCACAGCAGCTCCCTGTAGGTGACGACCGCGATCTGCCGGGTCACAGCAGCTCCTTGTAGGTGTCGTAGTCGGCGTCGGGTTCGCCGGTGGGGCGGTAGTGGTCGGGGTGCGGGGCGCCCGCGGTCCACACCGGTTCCACCCGCAGGCCCATGCGCACCCGGTCGTAGGGGATGCCGCCGATCCGGGCGTGCAGGGCGAGGTCGGCGCCGTCGAGCGCGATGTGCGCGTAGACGTAGGGCACGTCGATGTCGAGGTTGCGCGCCTTGATGTTGACGACGCAGAAGGTGGTGACGGTGCCGCGCGGGCCCACCTCGACGTGTTCGGTGGTGGCGATGCCGCAGGTGGGGCAGGCGCCGCGGGGCGGGACGTAGACCTTGCGGCAGCCGGGGCAGCGCTCGCCGACGATCTTCCGCTCGGCCAGCGCGTCGAGGTGCTCGGACTGGGCGCGGCCGGGTGTGTAGGTGTAGTCGAGCCGGGCGGGGGCGACGATTCCGGTGACCGGGTTCTCGAACTCGCCCGGGTGCGGGGCGGGTTGCTCCGGGGGGCCGTCGTACGGCTCGAAGCAGGCGATGTCGGTGATGGCGCCGGTGCGTTCGGCGGCCCAGCGGACGCGTACCCGCATGCCGGTGCGTACGGCGTCGGGGCCGGGGGCGTCGAGGGCGCCCAGCAGGGCGGTGTCGGCGCCGTCGAGGCGGACCAGGGCCCAGGCGAAGGGGCCGGTGAGGGGCCGGCCGGGGCGGGGGGCGTGGTTCCAGGCCCAGGTGGTGACGGTGCCGGTGGCGGCGACGGGCACCAGGTCGTGGAGTTCCTCGGCGGTGTCGGGGTCGTACTCGGCGGGCGGCACGAGGACGCGTCCGGCGGTGGTGCGCACGCCGAGGACGACGCGTTCGCGCAGTCCGGTGAGGAAGGCGCGCTGGACGGGGCCGAGGGAGCGGGTGAAGGGGAATTCGAGGACGAGGGGCGCTTTGCGGACGTCGGGCATCGGGGGCTCCTCGGGTCAGGCGCGTTGTTCGAGGGCGTCGGGCATCGGGACTCCGCCGGTCAGGCGCGCCGGAAGTCGGGGGGCCGTTTCTCCGCGAAGGCGCGGGCGCCTTCCTTGGCGTCGGCAGTGGCGAAGACGGGCAGGCCGCGGGCGAGTTCGGCGGCGAGCCCCTCGGTCTCGGTCAGCTCGGCGCTCTCGTACACGCTCGCCTTCACGGCCTCGACGGCGAGCGGGCCGCACGCGTTGATCAGCTCGGCGATCTCCAGCGCCTTGCCGAGGGCGGTGCCGTCGGGCACGACATGGCCGATCAGTCCGATGTCCGCGGCCTCCCGGGCGCTGTAGGGGCGGCCGGTGAGCAGCATCTCCAGGGCATGGGTGCGCGGGATCTGGCGTGGCAGGCGGACGGTGGAGCCGCCGATCGGGAAGAGTCCGCGCCGGACCTCGAACAGGCCGAAGGTGGCGGACTCGGCCGCGACCCGGATGTCGGTGCCCTGGAGGATCTCGGTGCCGCCCGCGACGCAGGGGCCCTCGACGGCGGCGATCACCGGTTTGCGGGGGCGATGGTGGCGCAGCATCGCCTTCCAGTGCAGGTCGGGGTCGTCCTTGAGCCGGTCGTGGTGTGCCTGGTCGCGCATGCCGTCGCCGGCCAGTGCCTTCAGGTCCATGCCGGAGCAGAAGGAGCCGCCGGCCCCGGTGAGCACGATCGAGCGGACCGTGTCGTCCGCGTCGGCTTCCAGCCAGCCGTCGTAGAGGCCGACGAGCATCGGCAGCGACAGCGCGTTCCTGGCTTCGGGCCGGTCGAGCGTGAGCACCAGCGTGGCGCCCTCGCGTCGCACGGTGAGGTGTTCCGTCCCGCCCATGGGCCTCTCCCCTCGGTTCGGTGAGAACGAGAACAGGTTGCAGGAGTCGGGCGGGCACTTCAAGAGTTTTCTGACGCTCAGTCAGTTTCTTTTGTTCCGGGGCCTTCCCAGTTGCGGCGGGCTTTGCTCTGCTGATGTCCGGACGGACCGACGGGGTCAGGAGGAGCGGTGGAGTACAACCTTGCCGACCTGTTCGAGTCGGTGGTCGACGCGGTGCCGGACCGCGAGGCGCTCGTATATCTCGACCATCCCGGCACGGGGGCGGAACGCCGGTTGACGTACGCCGGGTTGGACGCGGCGGCCAACCGTCTCGCGCATCACCTCGCCGACAGCGGGATCCGTCCCGGGGAGCATCTGGGCCTGCATCTGTACAACGGCGTCGAGTACGTGCAGACGGTACTGGCCTGCCTGAAGGCCCGGATCGTCCCGGTGAACGTCAACTACCGCTATGTCGAAGAGGAGTTGGTGTACCTCTACCGGGACGCGGATCTGGTGGCGCTGGTCTATGACGCGGAGTTCGAGGACCGGGTGGGCGCGGCGGTCCCGCGCGCGCCGGGGCTGCGGCATCTGCTGCGGGTCGGGCCGGGCCCGGCCGGGATCGGTACGGCGCGGGACTTCGCGCGCGCCGAGGCGTCGGGTTCGCCGGAGCGCGGCTTCCAGGCCCGTTCCGGGGACGACCAGTTCATCATCTACACGGGCGGTACGACCGGTATGCCGAAGGGTGTGATGTGGCGCCAGGAGGACCTGTTCTTCGCGGGGCTCGGCGGTGGCGCGCCGACGGGTGAGCCGGTGAAGACGCCCGAGGAGCTGGCCGAGCGGGTCGCCGCGGGCGGCTCCGGCATCACCTTCTTCCCCACTCCCCCGCTGATGCACGGCACCTCGACGCTCACCGCCTTCATCGGCTTCAACTTCGGCCAACGCGTCGTGCTGCACCGCAGGTTCGTGCCCGAGGAGGTGCTGCGCACGGTCGAGCGGGAGAAGGTCACCAGCATGTCCCTGGTCGGCGACGCGATGCTGCGCCCGCTGATCGACGCGCTGAACGGGCCCATGAAGAACACCGACTGCTCGGCGCTGTTCAGCGTCTCCTCGTCCGGCGCGATCATGTCGGAGACGGTGCGCAGGCAGTTCGCCGCACTCGTCCCGAACGCCGTGCTGCTGAACAACTTCGGTTCCTCCGAGTCCGGCTTCAACGGCACGGCGACGGCGGACTCCGGGCCCGAGCGCGGCTTCCGCCTGCGGGTCAACTCCCGTACCCGGGTGGTCGATCCGGTATCCCATGAGCCGGTCGCCCCGGGGGATACCGGCCGGGTCGCGCAGTGCGGGCATGTCCCGCTCGGCTACTACAACGACCCCCGCAAGACCGCCGAGACCTTCTTCGAACGGGACGGGGTGCGCTGGGTGCTGCTCGGCGACATGGCCACCGTCGACGCGGACGGCGTCCTCACCGTGCTCGGCCGGGGCTCCCAGTGCATCAACACCGGCGGCGAGAAGGTCTACCCGGAGGAGGTCGAACAGGCCCTCAAGGCGCATCCGGACGTGTACGACGCGCTGGTCGCCGGGGTGCCGGACGCCGTCTGGGGCAACCATGTGGCGGCCGTGGTGCAGCTCCGCGCGGGCGCGCCCCGCCTCTCCCTGTCGGAGCTGCGGACCCACTGCCGTACCCGGCTGGCCGGCTACAAGATCCCCCGCCAGCTCGTCCTCACCGACACGATCCACCGCTCACCGAGCGGCAAGGCGGACTACCGGTGGGCACGGGAGGTGGCGACGGCGGACCACCCGGCGCGCTCCTGATCGAGGAACGCGGTCAGCGCTTGAACGACCGCGCCGGGCTGCTCGTCGGGAATGAAGTGGCCGGCCTCCGGGATGACGACACCGGTCGTGTTCTCCGCCCAGGGGCCGAGGGAGGCGGCCATGTCCGGGATCGAGCCGTGGGAGCCGGAGATGCCGAGGACCGGGACGGTCAGACGTCCCCGCTCAAGAGCGTCACGGTTCGCACGCGCCGACCTCGGGGCGTCACGGTAGTAGGCGAGCGAGGCACGAAGCCCGCCCTCGGCCGCGATGGCGGCGGCGTACTGGTCGACCTCGGCGTCGTCGAACGTGTCCGGGGACAGCGTCTTGGCCCGCAGGAACCAGTCCACGTAGGCGCGCTCGCGACCGGTGAGGAGTGTCTCGGGCAGTTCGGGTACCAGGTGGAACGCGAAGTGCCAGGTCTTCCAGGCTCGTTCGGGATCGAGCGGGACGGATTCCGGGAGGGTGATGCCGGGGATGCCGGCGTCGAGCAGCGCGACGCCGTGCAGGTGCTCCTCGTACTTCAGGGCCAGCGAGAAGGCGACCCAGGCCCCGATGTCATGGGCGACGAGCCAGTACGTCGGCACGTCGAGCGCGCTCAGCGCCGCCTGGACATGCGCGGCGACGGTGTGCGTGTCGTAACTGCCGTGCGGGCGCTCGGAGTGGCCCTGTCCGGGGAGGTCGACCGCGATCACATGGAAGCGCTCGGCGAGGGCGGGCATCACCGTGCGCCAGGCCCACCAGGTCTGCGGGAATCCGGCGAGCAGGACGACGGTGGGGCCCGCCGACCGGTCGCCTTCCACGACGTGCAGCCGGACGCCGTCCCCCTCGACCCAACGATGGGTGAAGCCCGCCAGGTCGTGCAGTGGCAACCCGGGGACCGGGTTCTGGCCGTCGAAGGAGTCGGTCATGTCCGGAGCGTATCAATCCTGAGATATTCGGCTCGGACAGCGGGACCGGGCCGGAGGTGGGGCCCGGCTCACCGCTCACCGGTCGAGGAACCCGGCGACCCGCCCCCGGAACTCCGCCGGATCGTCCAGCCACGGATAGTGCCCGGCACCCGGCTGGACGACGACCTCCGCGTTCGGGAAGCACTCCGCTGTCCGGCGGGCGAGGTCCGGGCGCGGCCCGCCGTCCAGTGCGCCCGCGTACACGAGGACCGGGGCCCCCAGGGCCGCGAGGGCGGCGCGGGTCGCGTCCGGGGTGAAGGCGCCCTCGGCGAAGTACCGGTCGGCGGCCTCCTCGTTGGTCTGCTCCAGCTCCGCGTCCGCGTGCGCCCGCGCGGTGTCGTCCCAGCGGCCGTGGAAGAAGGGCAGGAACACCTCGTCGAAGTCCGCCTCGCCCGCGAGCCAGGCACGAAGGGCGGGGTACGCCTCGGGGAACCACGGCTCGTGCGCCCGGGCCGCGGCCGCGGCGAGCCGGTCCTCGGGGGTGGCGCGCAGGCCGAGGGCGGACGGGTTCGGGGTGATCAGCAGCAGGCGCCTGATCCGGTGCGGGTGGCGGGCCGCGTAGAGCATGGCCAGGGCGGCGCCCGCGGAGTGGGCGAGCAGGTCGAAACGGTCCAGACCGAGATGGTCGCGCCAGGCCTCCACGTCCTCGGTCATCCGGTCGCAGCGGTACGTCGCCGGGTCGGCCGGAGCCGCCGAGTCACCGGTGCCCCGCAGATCCAGCAGGGCCAGGCGGCGGTGCGCGGTGAGCCCGCCGAGATCCTCCAGATAGGCGGAGGCGCGCAGGGGGCCGCCGGGCAGTACGGCGAGAGGTTCGCCCGCGCCCCGCAGATGGTGGGCGAGGCGGGTGCCGTCGGGCGTGGTGAAGGTCGGCATGGACATGATGCTGTCGGCCCGGCGCGCCCGGCCGCAAGGTATTTCCGCAGGCGGCACGACAAATCTCCGCAGCCCCCTTGTCCCGAACCCCTTCGGCCTGAATTACTGACCCCGAACAGTTCGACCGAATGATCGGTCGTCCGGATTGTCACGGTCCGGACCGACTTGGTGAGGAGACGTGCCGATGGCGGACGCGCGAGAGCTGCTGGACGCGGGCGAACGGCTCGGCCCCGAGGAACTGCGGACGCTCCAGCTGGAGCGGCTGCGCGCCTCGCTGCGGCACGCCTATGAGCGGGTGCCGTTCTACCGGGAGTCCTTCGACAAGGCGGGGATCCGCCCGGAGGACTGCCGTTCGCTGGAGGATCTCGCCCGCTTCCCCTTCACCACCAAGGCGGACCTGCGGGAGAACTACCCGTTCGGGATGTTCGCGGTGCCCAGGGAGCAAATCCGCCGGCTGCACGCCTCCAGCGGCACCACAGGGCGCCCCACGGTGGTCGGCTACACCGAGAACGATCTGTCCATGTGGGCCGACATGGTCGCGCGCTCCATCCGGGCGGCGGGCGGGCGCGCCGGTGACGTGGTGCATGTGGCGTACGGGTACGGGCTGTTCACCGGCGGGCTCGGCGCCCACTACGGCGCGGAGCGGCTCGGCTGTACGGTCGTCCCCGCGTCCGGTGGCATGACGGCGCGGCAGGTCCAGCTGATCCAGGACCTGGAACCGGCCGTGATCATGGTGACGCCCTCGTACATGCTGACGCTCCTCGACGAGTTCGAGCGGCAGGGCGTGGACCCCCGTACGACCTCGCTGCGGGTCGGGATCTTCGGGGCCGAGCCGTGGACCGAGCAGATGCGGCGGGAGATCGAGGAGCGGTTCGCGATCGACGCCGTGGACATCTACGGGCTGTCGGAGGTGGTCGGTCCCGGGGTGGCGCAGGAGTGCGTGGAGACCAAGGACGGGCTGACCGTGTGGGAGGACCACTTCTATCCGGAGGTGATCGATCCCCTCACCGGCGAGGTGCTGCCGGAGGGCGAGCGGGGCGAGCTGGTGTTCACCTCGCTGACCAAGGAGGCCATGCCGATCGTCCGGTACCGGACCCGGGATCTGACCCGGCTGCTGCCCGGCACGGCGCGGGTGTTCCGGCGGATGGAGAAGATCTCCGGGCGCAGCGACGATCTGGTGATCCTGCGCGGGGTGAATCTGTTTCCCACCCAGATCGAGGAGATCGTGCTGCGCACGCCGGGGGTGGCGCCGCACTTCCAGCTGCGGCTGACCCGTACGGGCCGGATGGACTCGCTCACCGTGCGCGCCGAGGCGCGCGCCGGTGCCACCCCGGAGGTGCGGGAGGCGGCGGCCCGGTCCATCGTGACCGCGGTGAAGAACGGCATCGGGGTGTCGGTGGACGTGGAGATCGTGGAGCCGGAGTCACTGGAGCGCTCGGTCGGCAAGATCCGCCGGATCGTGGACCTGCGCCCGCGCGACACCGGACAGGGCTGAGCGGCGAAGGTGCCGTACGTCATCGCCCGACGACCCGCGGGCGATGGCCTCACCCCTGTGTGAAGCGGTCCCGCAGTTCGCGCTTGAGGATCTTCCCGCTGGCGTTGCGCGGCAGCGTGTCCACGAACAGCACCCGCTTGGGTGCCTTGAAGGACGGCAGCTTCTCCCGTACGTGCGCGACGAGTTGCTCCTCGGTCACCTCGCCGCGCCGTACGACGATCGCCGTGACGGCCTCGATCCAGCGGGTGTCGGGCAGGCCGACCACGGCGGCCTCGGCGACCGCCTCATGGGTGTAGAGGGCGTCCTCGACCTGCCGTGAAGCGACCAGCACACCACCGGAGTTGATGACGTCCTTCACCCGGTCCACGATCGTGAAGCAGCCCTCGGCGTCCCGGACCGCGAGGTCGCCGGAGTGGAACCAGCCGTCGCGGAACGCCTCCGCGCTCTCCTCGGGCTTGTCCCAGTAGCCCTCGCACAGCTGGGGCGAGCGGTAGACGATCTCGCCGGTCGTGCCGTCGGGCACCTCTCGGCCCTCCGGGTCCACGATCCGGGCCTCCACGAACAGCACGGGCCGCCCGCAGGAGGCGGGGCGCTCCGCGTGCTCGGCCGGGCCGAGGACCGCGGCGAGGGGGCCGATCTCGCTCTGCCCGAAGCAGTTGTAGAGGGCGAGGTCCGGCAGGCGCTCGCGCAGCCGCTCCAGGACCGGCACGGGCATGATGGAGGCGCCGTAGTACGCCTTGCGGAGCCCGTCGAGGTCGCGGGTGGCGAAGTCGGGCCGGTTCGCCAGGGCGATCCATACGGTGGGCGGCGCGAACACGCTGTCCACGCGGCCCGCCTCGATCAGGTCGAACAGCAGGTCCCCGTCCGGCGCGTCCAGGATGACGCTGGTGGCGCCGACCGCGAGATAGGGCAGCAGGAAGACGTGCAGCTGCGCCGAGTGGTACAGCGGCAGCGCGTGCGCGGGGCGGTCCTGCGCGCGCAGGTCCAGGGCGGTGATCGCGCTCAAGTACTCGTGCACCAGGGCCCGGTGCGTCATCATCGCGCCCTTGGGGAGCGCCGTCGTACCGGAGGTGTAGAGCAGTTGCGCCAGGTCCTCGGAGCGCGGTCCCGGGCCGTCGTACGGCGCGGTGTCCGCGAGCCGTGTCAGGAGCGAGTCCCCGGCATCGCGCAGCGGCAGCGACCGCACCCCCTCGGGGAGCCGGTCCGTGAGATCGGGGTCGGTGAGCACCAGGGTGCTGCCGGACTGCCCGACGAGGTAGGCCAGGTCGTCGCCGGTGAGGTGGTGGTTGACCGGGACATGGACCAGGCCCGCGCGGGCGCAGCCGAGGAAGGCGATCAGGTAGGCGTCCGAGTTGTGGCCGAAGGCGCCGACCCGGTCGCCGGGAACGAGGCCCTCGGCGAGCAGCAGGGCGGCCGCGCGGGAGACCGCGTCGTCCAGTTCGCCGTACGTCCAGGAGCGCTCGCCGTACTCCACCGCGATCCGCGTGGGGGTGCGGCGGGCGCTGCGCCGCAGCATCGCGTCGACCGTGCTGTCGCCCTGTCCGCCGGCCGTGCCGCCCTGTGCCTTGCTCATGACCGCAGATCTTGCGGCCGCCGGACGCGCAGGTCAAGGGCTGTGGCAGGACCGGATTGCGGCCGGGCGCGCGCCGCCGTCGAGCGGGTGCCGGATCAGACCGGGCGGGTGCGCCCCTGCCAGTAGGGGTCGCGCAGCCGTCGTTTGTAGAGCTTGCCGTTGGGGTCGCGGGGCAGTTCGGCGACGAAGTCGATGCTGCGGGGCCGCTTGAACCCGGCGAGCCGGTCCGCGCAGTGGCCGAGGATCGACGCGGCCAGCTCGGGGCCCGGCCGGTGCCCGGGGGCCGGTTCCACGACGGCCTTGACCGCCTCGCCCCAGTCGTCGTGCGGGATCCCGAAGGCGGCGGCGTCGGCGACGGCGGGGTGGGCGAGCAGCACGGACTCGATCTCGGCCGGGTAGATGTTGACCCCGCCGGAGATGATCATGTCGATCTTGCGGTCGCGGAGGAACAGGCAGCCGTCCTCGTCCAGGTAGCCGAGGTCGCCGACGGTGAAGAAGTCGCCGACCCGGTTCCTGCGGGTCTTGTCCTCGTCCTTGTGATACGCGAAGCCGCCGGTGTTCATCTTCATGTACACGGTGCCCAGTCGACCGGGCGGCAGCCGGTTGCCGTCGTCGTCGAGGACCGCGAGTTCGCTGATCGGCCAGGCCCTGCCGACCGTGCCGGGTTTCTTCAGCCAGTCCTCGGCGGTGGCGAAGGCGCCGCCGCCCTCGCTGGCCGCGTAGTACTCCTCCACGCAGGTCCCCCACCAGTCGATCATGGCCCGCTTGATGTGCTCCGGGCAGGGCGCGGCGCCATGGATGGCGTGCCGCATGGCGGAGACGTCGTAGCGGGCCCTGGTCTCCTCGGGGAGGGCCAGCAGCCGGTGGAACTGGGTCGGGACCATATGGGTGTGGGTGCACCGGTGGGTGTCGATCAGGCGCAGCATCTCCTCCGGGGTCCAGCCGTCCATCACCACCAGCCGGTGGCCGATGTGCAGGGAGGCGCCCGCGAACTGGAGGACGGCCGTGTGGTAGAGCGGCGAGCAGACCAGGTGCACATGGCCGTCGTACGGCGTGATGCCGAAGATGCCGAGGAAGCCGCCCAGGTACGCCTCCTCGGGGGGCTTGCCGGGCAGCGGACGGCGGATGCCGCGCGGGCGTCCGGTCGTACCGGAGGTGTAGTTCATGACCCAGCCGAGTTCGCGTCCGGTGGGCGCCGACTCCGGTTGCCCTTCGAGGAGTCGGGCGTACGGCCGAAAGCCCGGGGCGGTGCCGACCGCGTAGCGTGCCGTGTCCGGGAGGCCGGCCTCGTCGGCGGCGGCGCGTGCGGTGTCGGCGTAGCGCTCGTGCGCGATGAGCACCTTGGCACCGGAGTCGGCGACGATCCAGGCGATCTCGGGGCCGACCAGATGGTGGTTGACCGGGACGAGGTACAACCCGGCCTGGGTGGCGGCGAGATAGGCGGTGAGGAACTCGACGCCGTTGGGGAGGACGACGGCGAAGGCGTCGCCGCGCTCCAGGCCCGCCGCACGCAGCCCGTGGACCAGCCGGTTGGCGGCGCCGGCGAGGCGGCCGGCGGTCCACTCCGCGCCGTCGGGGGCGATCAGGACGGTGCGGCCGGGGTCCTGGGCGGCCTGGGCCCAGAAGCCGGCGGGGGGCGTCACCGGTGCGCTCATGATGTGCCGCTCCTTCTGGCGATGCGGTTGATCCGGTCCACGGCCCGCTCGAAGCCACGGGTGAGGTCGTCCAGGACGTCCTGGACGCGGCGTTCTTCGGTCATCCGGCCGACGATCTGCCCGACGGGCGTGCCGAGCAGGGGTTCGACCTCGTGCTTCTGGATGCGGGAGACCGCCTCGGCGACCAGCAGTCCCTGGAGCGGCATGGGCAGCGGTCCGGGCCCCGCCGGGTCGTCCCAGGCGTCGGTCCAGGCGGTGCGCAGCTGGCGGGCGGGTTTTCCGGTCAGGGCGCGGGAGCGGACGGTGTCCCCGGATCCGGCGGCGAGCAGTTTGCGGGTCAGGGCGGGCGAGTGCAGCTCGGCCTCGGTGGTGGTCAGCCAGAGGGAGCCGAGCCAGGCGCCCTGGGCGCCGAGGGCGAGGGCGGCGGCGATCTGCGCTCCGCTGCCGATGCCGCCTGCGGCCAGCACGGGCAGCGGGGCGACGGCCTCCACCACCTCGGGGGTGAGCACCATGGTGGCGATCTCCCCGGTGTGCCCGCCGGCCTCGTAGCCCTGGGCCACCACGATGTCGATGCCCGCGTCCCGGTGCTTGCGGGCGTGCCGGGCGCTGCCCGCGAGCGCGGCGACGGGCACGCCCCGCTCATGGGCGCGGGTGACGACGTCGGCGGGCGGTGAGCCGAGGGCGCTCGCGAGCAGCCGGATCGGGTAGTCGAAGGCGACGTCCAGCTGGTTCCGGGCGACCTGTTCCATCCAGCCGGTGATCCGCCAGCCGGCCGCCTCGCCGTCGGGCAGTTCGGGGACCCCGTGCGCGGCGAGGGTGTCGCGCACGAACCGCCGGTGCTCCTCGGGGATCATCGCCTCGACGTCGGCCTCGGTGACGCCCTCGACCTTGCGGGCGGGCAGGACGACGTCCAGTCCGTAGGGGCGGCCCTCGGTGTGTGCGTCGAGCCAGTCGAGGTCGCGTCTGAGGTCGTCGGGCGCGGTGTAGCGAACGGCGCCGAGCACGCCGAAGCCACCGGCGCGGCTGATGGCCGCGGCGACGGCGGGGAACGGCGTGAAGCCGAAGACGGCGTGCTCGATGCCCAGTTGGTCGCTCAGCTCCGTCTGCATGGGCGCAGGATGCCGCACCGGCCCGTACGACGGAAGGCTTTTTCTGACGTACCGTCAGTTCTGTTCGCTAGGCTCCCTGTTCCAGTACCGCCATCGCCGCGTTGTGTCCGGGTACGCCGCTCACCCCTCCCCCGCGCACCGCTCCCGCCCCGCACAGCAGGACGCGCGGATGCGGGGTCTCCACGCCCCAACGGCCGGTGTCCGCCTGGGAGTAGGGCCAGGACAGGGCGCGGTGGAAGATGTTGCCGCCGGGCAGCCGCAGGTCCCGCTCCAGGTCGAGCGGGGTCTTCGCCTCGATGCAGGGGCGGCCGTCGGCGTCGGTGGCCAGGCAGTCGGCGAGGGGCTCGGCGAGATGGGCGTCCAGCTCGGCGAGGGTGGCGTCCAGCAGTTCCTCGCGGGCGCCGTCGTTGTCCCGGTCGAAGAGCCGGGCCGGGGTGTGCAGGCCGAAGAGGGTGAGGGTCTGGTAGCCGCGCCCGGCGAGTTCGGGGCCGAGGATGGTGGGGTCGGTCAGCGAGTGGCAGTAGATCTCGGAGGGCGGCGCGGCGGGCAGCCGGCCCGCGGCGGCCTGGGCGTGGGCGGTGGCCAACTGGCCGTATCCCTCGGCGATGTGGAAGGTGCCGGCGAACGCCTCGCGCGGGTCGACATCGGGGTCGCGGAGCTTCGGCAGCCGGGTGAGCAGCATGTTGACCTTGAGCTGGGCGCCCTCGGCGGGCTCCGGGGGTGTGTCCCCGGTGAGGGCGGCCAGCTCCCGCGGTGCGGCGTTGACCAGGACGTGGCGGGCGGCGGCGACGCCCTCGCCGTCGGCGGTGCGATAGGTGACCTCGGCGCCGTGCTCGTCGCCGGTGATGCGGACCGCCTCGTGTCCGGTCACGATCTCCGCGCCCGCCGCACGGGCCGCCGTCGCGAGGGCGTCGGTGAGGGCGCCCATGCCGCCCACGGGCACGTCCCAGGCGCCGGTGCCGCCGCCGATCACGTGGTAGAGGAAGCAGCGGTTCTGGGCCAGCGAGGGGTCATGGGCATCGGCGAAGGTGCCGATCAGGGCGTCGGTGAGGACCACGCCCCGGACCAGGTCGTCCTCGAAGTACTCCTCGACGGCGGCCCCGATCGGCTCCTCGAACAGGGCCCGCCAGGCATTCTCGTCGTCGATACGGCGGCGCAGCTCGTCCCGGGTGGGCAGCGGCTCGGTGAGGGTCGGGAAGACACGCTCGGCGACCCGGCCGGTCATGCCGTAGAAGCGCTGCCAGGCGGCGTACTCGCGCGCGCCGCCGGTCAGCCGGGCGAACGCGTCCCGGGTCCGTGCCTCGCCGCCGCCGACGAGGAGTCCGGTGGGGCGGCCCGCGCGTTCCACGGGGGTGTACGAGGAGATGGTGCGCGAGCGCAGCCGGAAGTCGAGGCCGAGGTCGGCCACGATCTTCTGCGGCAGCAGGCTGACCAGGTAGGAGTAGCGCGACAGCCTGGCCTCCACCCCGGCGAACGGCGTACTGGACACGGCGGCCCCGCCGGTGTGTCCGAGCCGCTCCAGCACCAGCACGGAGCGCCCGGCCCGGGCCAGATAGGCGGCGGCGACCAGACCGTTGTGGCCTGCCCCGACGATGACGGCGTCGTACGCGCGGGTTCCCTGGTTCACGGACATGGTCCTTCGTAACACGGGGTGATCCGGTGGGCCAGAGGGGCGCTAGGGGATCTTGTGCGGGGCCGGGCACGCGGCGGGGCCCAGGCGGGAGATCGCGCGCAGGATGTGTTTCGGGGGGCGTTGCCAGCGCAGGTGGGGCGGGATGCGGCGCAGCAGGGTGCCGGTGGTGCGGAGGCGGTGGGTGACGGCAGCGGGGGCGGGGGCCGGTCTGCCGTACAGGTCGTGGGCGTACGGGGGCAGCGCGGCGTAGGCGAGGGCGGCCACCCGGCGCCACAGCAGGTCGCGCGCCGGGATCAACAGGGGGTGCACCGGCGGGCGTCGGAGGAAGTCGTCGACCTCCCGGGCCTCGGGTCCTGCCGTGAGCCGGGGGCGCATCTCCGCGAAGTACGCGGCCAGTTCGGCGCGGTTCGCCGGGACCTCCTGCGGGTCGAGGCCCACCAGGCGGGCGCTGACGCGGCGTTCGGCGATGTAGCGGTCGGCCTGGGCGTCGGTGAGCGGGTAGCCGGAGCGGCGCAGCACCTGGAGATAGGAGTCGGCCTCCGCGCAGTGCACCCAGCGCAGCAGCCCGGGTTCGCCGACGCCGTACCGCTCGCCGCTCACGGGGTCGGTGACCATGAGCCTGCGGTGGATACCGCGGACCCGGGCACCGGCGCGCTCGGCGTCCTCCGTCGAACCGTACGTCGTCACGCCGACGAAGTCCGCGGTGCGCCCGAGGCGGCCCCACGCGTCGCGCCGGAAGTCGGAGTTCTGGAGCACGCCGCGTACCGCGCGCGGGAGCAGGGCCTGGAGGTAGAGGGCGCGGACGCCGGCCACCCACATCATGGGGTCGCCGTGCAGCTGCCAGGTCACGGAGCGCGGGGTGTAGAGACCGGGGTCACCCATGTCCACCAGTATGACCGCCTCCGCTTGCAAGAATCAGCAGCAAGTTTCATCAACTTCTTGCAGACGTGCTCGATCACCTGTTTAACTCAAGCCCTGTTGATCGCAGTTGACGGCCAGCCGGTGGTGAATCCGGCCGATTCGAGGAGTGTCGTGACGGCGCAGACATCCGCCGCCGAATCCGGGGTCCGAGGCGATGACAACGGGTTCACCCTCCGCGCACCGGACGGGACCTCGTACCGCGTCGATCTCACCCGCGAGGTGTTCTCTCCCGCCAACCCGCTGCTCGCCGAGTGCTGCGAGGGGCGCCGGGTGGTGGCCTTCACCGGGCCGACCGTCGACCGGCTGTACGGACGCCGGCTGCGCGCCTATCTGGACGCGCGGTTCGCCCCGGGCACCTGGAGCGTGCACGTCCTGGCCGGCGGCGAGGACCGCAAGCGCATGGAGACCGTCGAGGAGATCTGCGCGCTGGCCAAGTCGGCCGGTCTGGACCGGGGCGGTGTGATGCTCGCCGTCGGCGGGGGCGTCACCTGCGACCTGGTCGGGTTCGCGGCGGCGATCTACTGCCGGGGCGTGCGCTATGTGAAGGTCAACACCACCCTGGTCGGCCAGATCGACGTGGGCGTCGGCGTCAAGACCGGCATCAACGCCCTGGGCACCAAGAACATGCTCGGCGCCTACCACCCGCCGCACGCCTCCCTCAACGACCCCGCGTTCCTGCGGTCGTTGGCCCCCCGCGACATCCGCTGCGGGCTCGGCGAGACGGCCAAGATGGCGATCATCAAGGACGCCCGGCTGTTCCAGGCCCTGGAGGAGTGCCCCCAGGTCTTCCAGCGGCCGTACGCCGTCCCGGCGTCGCTCGCCGAGGACGGGCTCGGGCGGCACGGCGTCGAGGACTATGTGCTGCGCACCTCGATGCGGCTCATGATGGAGGAGCTGTGCCCGAATCTGCGCGAGCACGACCTGGCCCGGCTCGTGGACTTCGGGCACACCTTCGGGCCCGTGATGGAGACGGCCAGCGAGTACCGGATCGCGCACGGCGAGTCCGTCGCGATCGACATGGCCCTCTCCAGTGAACTCGCCCGGGTGCTGGGCCTGCTGGACGCCGGGGACTGCGAGCGGATCGTCGCCCTGATCGACGCGCTCGGGCTGCCCGTCTTCGACCCGGAGACCTGCACGCCCGAGCTGATGGACCGGGCCCTGAAGGCGTCCTGGGAGCGCCGGGGCCGCCGGCTGCACCTTGTGGTGCCGGACGGGATCGGCTCGGCGGTCTTCGTGGACGACCTGGACGACATCCCCGGCACCGCGCTCCAGGAGGCGCTGGACGCTCTGGCCGCCCGTGCCGCCCGTGCCGGGAACGCCGCCGCGCCGCTCACGGCCGCCTGCTGAACGGCCCCCCGCCGCGAACCACCTTTCCCCGCAAGCGCCTTGGAGCCGTACCGCGATGAGTCCTGCCCTGCCGGAGCCGGGAGCCCCGACGCCCGAACCCGTCCGCACCCGTGTCACCAACCTGTACGAGGGGCTGCTGCGTGAGGTGACCGGCGACCACGGCGGCACCGGCACGATCCGCGCCCACCGGGCCTACCTCGGCGCCGGGGCCAGGGCGCCGATCGCGTTCATCGACCTGGTCGTGCTGCCCCCGGGCACCTCCATCGGACTGCACCGGCACGCGGACGACGAGGAGACGTACGTGATCCTCTCCGGCCGGGGCCGGATGACGCTGGACGGCGAGGAGTTCACGGTGCGCGCGGGCGACCTCGTCCCCAACCGCCCCTACGGTGAGCACGGGCTCGCCAACGACGGCGACGAGGACATCACCCTGCTGGTCTTCGAGGTCGGCCCGCTGGGCGGTGCCGGATGACCGGCCCGCGCCAACGGGAGCTGCTGGAGCGGGAGTCGGCGCATCTGGCGCCGGGTGCCTCGGAGGAGTCCGCGCTGGGCCGCCGGGTCTTCGTGGAGGGCCGCGGCGCGGTCCTGACCGACCTGGACGGCAACCAGTACATCGACCTCGCGGCCGGCACCCTCACCCAGTCGCTGGGCCACGGCCACCCCGAGGTCGTCGCCGCGCTCACCGAGCAGGCCGGGCGGCTGTGGAACGTGCACGACTTCGCCACCGCCGACCGCGCCGCCCTGTGCGAGCTGCTCGCCGAGCTGCTGCCGGAGGAGCTGGACACCTACGCCTTCTTCTCCACCGGCGCCGAGGTGGTGGAGGCCGCGCTGCGCGCCGTGGCGGCCGTCGCCGAACCGGGCCGCAACCGGATCGGGGCACTGCGCCACGGCTTCCACGGCAAGACACAGGGGGCCAGGATGCTGGTCCACTGGGACATCGGCCACCAGGCGTTCTCGGGCAACAGCGTGCTGGGCTACTCCCCTTACTGCTACCGGTGCCCGCTGGAGCTGGAATACCCCTCCTGCGGGGTGCGCTGCGCCTCGCTGGTGCGCCGGCACATCGCGGAGAAGCCGAACATCTCCGCGCTGGTCTTCGAACCGGTCCTCGGCGCGGCCGGGGTGATCGTGCCGCCGCCCGGCTACTGGGAGCAGATCGCCGACAGCTGCCGGGAGAACGGGGTGCTGCTCGTCGCCGACGAGGTGCTCACCGGCGGCGGCCGCACCGGCACCTTCCTGGCCAGTGAGCGGTTCGGCGTCGAGCCCGATCTCGTGACCCTCGCCAAGGGCCTGGCCTCGGGATTCCCGTTCGCCGCGCTGGCCGGCCGGTCCGCGGTGCTGCGGCACCCCGAGGCGGGCCGCGCCGGATCCACCGCCTCGACGTACGCGAACAATCCGCTGGGCATCGCCGCGGCCAAGGCCACGCTGGAGGTCGTACGACGGGACACGCTGCTCGCCCGGGTGACCGAGCTGGGCGCCGTACTGGATGCGCGGCTGGCAGAACTGCACGCCAAGTACGAGGTGTTGGGCGAGGTGCGCGGGCTCGGGCTGCTGCACGGGCTGGAGTTCGTGCACGACCGTACGAGCCGGCGGCCCGCGCCCGAGATCGCCCAGGCCGTGTACCGGCACGCGCTGGACCTCGGGCTGCGTACCGCGATCGGCGGTCATGTGCTGCGCCTGGCACCGCCGTTCACCATCGACCGCGCGCTCCTCGAAGAGGGCGTGACACTGCTCGACCGCGCCCTGGAGCGGGCCACGGGGGACACCCGGTGATCGTCGCGGAGAACCTGGTCAAGGAGTTCAAGGTCGCCGAGCGGGAGCCCGGTCTGCTGGGCAGCCTGAGCACGCTGTTCAGCCGGAAGCACCGGCTGGTGCGGGCCGTTGCCGGGGTGTCCTTCGAGATCCCGGCCGGGACGAAGGCCGCGTACATCGGGGCGAACGGCGCGGGCAAGTCGACCACGGTGAAGATGCTCACCGGGATCATGACCCCGACCTCGGGCCGGGCCCTGGTCGCGGGCCTGGAGCCGTACCGGGAGCGGCGGCGCAACGCGGCCAACATCGGGGTGGTGTTCGGGCAGCGCAGCCAGCTGTGGTGGGACCTGCCGGTGCCGGACTCGTTCCGCATCCTGCGCCGGATCCATGAGATCCCGGACGCCGTCTACCGGCGCAACATGGCCCTCTTCCAGGAGCTGCTGGACCTCGACGCACTGGGCAACACCCCGGTGCGGCAGCTCAGTCTGGGCCAGCGGATGCGGGCCGAGGTCGCGGCGAGCCTGGTGCACGACCCCAAGGTGGTCTTCCTGGACGAGCCGACGGTCGGCCTCGACCTGGTGCTCAAGGAGGCCGTGCGCAGGCTGGTCAACCATGTCAACGCCGAACTCGGCACCACCGTGCTTCTCACCAGCCACGACATGGGCGACATCACCGCCATCTGCGACCGGGTGCTGGTCGTCAACCACGGCGAGGTCGTGCACCGCGGGACCATGCACGAACTGCTGCGCACCGCCGACACCAGGGCGGTGGTCTTCGAGCAGCACGGCACCGCCGACGAGGCGATCGGCCTGATCGAGAAGGGACTCGACGGTGCGTCGGCGACGCTGACCGAGGACGGACGGGTCAAGGTCGAGTATCCGGTGGCCCGTTGGACCGCCCGCCAGGTGATGGGCTTCCTGCTCGACCACTTCGACGTCACCGACTGCGTCGCCCCCGAACCCGACGTGGAGATGGTGCTGCGGCGCATCTACGCCGGCCGGGCGGCCGCGTGAACGCCCCCGCCCTGCGCCGCTACACCCCGTTCGCGGCCTCCAGCCTCCAGTCGCTGCTCCAGTACCGCTCCACCTTCCTGATCAACGCCCTGACCGCCACCACCGCCGTCGGCGTCCAGGTCTTCCTGTGGCGCGCGGTGTACGGAGGTCAGCCGGGCGGGCTGCCCGGCGGCTACGACCTGCCGCGCCTGACGACGTATGTGCTGCTCGCCCAGGTGCTCGGCCTGATGCAGGCCAGCCGGGTGGACGAGGAGGTCTCCGGGGAGGTCCAGCGCGGGGACATCGCCGTCTCGCTGCTGCGCCCGGTCAGCTATCCGCTGTCCCGGTTCGCCACCGGGCTGCCGGTCTCGCTCACCAACGCCACTCTGGTCGCCGTGCCCGTCGTCGCGCTGTACGCGCTGCTGCTGCCGCTGACCACGCCGACCTGGGGCGGCCTGCTGCTCTTCGCGTTCTCCGCCGCGCTGTCCCTGGTCATCGGCTTCGGGGTGAATCTGCTGGTCGGGCTCGCCGGGTTCGTGACCACCAACATCTGGGGCGTGCGCGTCGTCAAGGACAGCGTGGTCGCGTTCTTCGCCGGGCAGGTGGTGCCGCTCGCGCTGATGCCGGGGCCGCTCGCGGCGGTGGCCCGGGTGCTGCCGTTCCAGGGCATGGTCGACGGCCCGCTGCGGCTGCTGCTCGGCCGCTACGACGGGGCGGCGGGCGCGGCCGGGATCCTCGCGGTGCAGCTCGGCTGGGCACTGGCCCTGTGCGCACTGGCCGCGCTGGCCTGGCGCGGTGCCGTACGACGGGTGGAGGTGCTGGGCGGATGACCGCACCCGGCCCCTTCTCGACGGCCGCCCGCTACGCCCGGCTGACCTGGCATCTCAGCGCCGTCAGCGTGCACCGGCTGACCGAGTACCGGATGGACTTCCTGCTCGGCGCGGGCGGTCTGGTGCTGCGGGTGGTGTGCCAGGTGGCCGTGGTCGGCATGGTGTTCCGGCAGACCCCCCGGATCGCCGGCTGGGACTACCACGAGGTGCTGTTCCTGCTCGGCTTCTCGCTGCTGCCGCGCGGCCTGGACCGGATGTTCACCGACCAGCTGTGGGTGATGGCCCGCAAACTGGTGCAGAACGGCGACTTCTTCCGCTATCTGATCCGCCCGGTGCATCCGCTGTTCTCGCTGCTGTCCGAGCGCTTCCTGTACCCGGACGGCTTCGGCGAGCTGTTCACCGGCGCCGCCCTGACCTGGTACGCGGCCGACCGGCTCGATCTGCGCCTCAGTGTCGTGCAGTGGCTGCTGCTGCCGCTGCTCGTGCTGTGCGGGACGCTGGTCCTCGCCTCGATCAAGACGCTGTTCGCGTCCCTGGCGTTCTGGACGACGAACAGCTTCCCGGCCCTGTACGCGGCCAACCAGCTGGGCGACTTCTCCGGCTACCCCCTCGATCTGTACCACCCCTCCCTGCGGTGGCTGCTGACCTGGCTGCTGCCCTACGCCTTCACCGCCTACGTCCCCGCGACCTATCTGCTCTTCGGGCGCACCGGGATGCTGCCCTGGCTGTTCGTGGTGACCGCGGGTGCGGTGACGCTCGCCCTGGTCGTCTGGCACCGGGGCGTGGACCGTTACGAGATGACCGGGAGCTGACCCTTGGACACCCTGTTGCCCGGCGCCCCCGCGCCCGCGACCGCCGCCCTGCTGCGCGCGGCCTCCTGGATGGACGAGGCCGGGCGCCACGGCCCCTTCGAGCTGTACGACCAGGCCGTGCTCGGCGAGGTCCGGCTGCTGCTGGTCGGGGCCGGCGCCACCCGCTGGTTCGTACCGGTCCTCGACGCGGACCCCGGGCAACCGGCCGCCGGTACGACGGCGTTCGACCGCTCGGTGGTGGACGCGCTGCGCGCGGGGCTGCGGCTGCCGACCCTGCGCGGCAACGCGATCGAGTTCCGGGGCGCGCCCGCCGCCTACCGGGGCCCGCTGCCCTTCGACCCGGGCTGGTGCTCCAACGCGCTGTCCCTGATCGACCTGGGCGGCATCGCGCACACCCACAAGAGCTACCGGCGGATCGGCACCGGCAACCGGGAGGCCGAGCTGCTGCGCCTGATGGCGGACGGCGGGCGCACCCAGCAGCCGGTCGGCGACTACACATACGTGGATACGGCGACCGGGGCGCGGGAGCCGCTCGGGGTGCTGTACCGGTTCGCCGAGGGCGAGGGGCTCAATGTGCCCCTGCGGGCGGGGATCCGGGCGCTGTGGCCCCTGCTCGCGGACGGCGTGGAGCCGGGCGCGGCCGTCGACGCCTCCCAGCGGGAGCTGGTCGCGCCGCTGCGGGAGACCGGGCACTTCCTGCGCGACTTCCACCGGGAGCTGGCCGAACGGCTGGGCCCGCACCCGGAGTTCCCCGCCGGGGCGGTCCTCGACGAGACCGCCGAGCGGCTCGCCCGGCTCACCCCGCAGATCCTCGCCGACACCCGCTACCCGGTGCCGGTGCGCGAGGCGGCGGCGACCGGTCTGTCCCGTGAGCTGACCCGCACGGCCGGTCTCCCGGCGCGGCCCTGGCCCGCCGGTCCCTGCCACGGCGATCTGCATCTGTCCCATGTGCTGCGCGGCGAACGCGCCGACGGCAGCTGGGAGTTGTGCGTGATCGACCTGTCGACCCCGCGCGCCGACCCGGCCGACCCGGCCACCGCGCAGTCACCGTGGCAGGATCTGGCCGCCCTCACCCGGGGGCTGGAGATCTTCACGGCCGACGAGTTCTCCGATCACGCGGCCGGCGTCCTCGGCATGGACCCGGAGGACACCTGCCGTACCGCGCTGCTCCAGGCGGCGGGCGCCCGCCCCGACACGCCCGGCTGGACCGAGGGGCGGCTGGCCGGTCTCGCCCGGCTGCGGCGGGCGGCGGGGCTGTGGGCCGCGCGGGCCGGGAACCTGCTGGCCGACGCGGGCCCGGACCGGGACGCGCACCCGGCCTGGCGGCTGCTGAGGCTGCGTCGGCTGATCCATGAGCTCGACTACGCCTACGCCCACGACCGCGCCTACCACGCGGCGATCAACCTGCGGCACGCCGTGGAGGCCCCCGGTCTCCCGGCCGGCGGATGAGGACACCCGTGCACATCATCGAGACGTACTTCGAGTGCGGGGGCTTCGACCACCGCTTCCTCCAGGGCGGGATATCCGTCTACCTCTGGAATCTCTCCACCTCGCTGGCCGAGGCGGGCCACCGCGTCTCGGTCGTCACCCCGGCCCACGGCCGACTGGCCGAACTGCGGGCCTCCTACGACCTGGAGACCCTCGACCACGAGGACACCTACGAGCTGCCGCTCGTCCTCGACCCGGACGTCTGGGGCGAGCGCTTCCCGGCCGAGGTGGGCGTCCCGCTCACCACCACCGCGCACCGGCTGCGGCTGGACGGCGTCGATCTGTACTTCCTGTCCAACGAGTTGCTGGACGCGCTCCCTGACCGTTTCTACCCGCCGTACGACAGCAAGGGCCACGATCTGGTCTTCTTCAAGTCGCTCGCCTACCAGGTCGACACGATCCGCTTCGTGCGCGCCCGGTTCGGGGACGAGAAGGCGCTCGTGCACGCCCATGAGCCGTACTACCACTATCTGATGCCGGCGGCGTTCCGCGCCGACCCCTCGAAGCTGGTCGTCGGGACCGTGCAGAGCAATATGCCGATCACCAAGAAGGTGTACCGGCCGGAGGTCGAACGGCTCCTGGAGTTCCTGGACGCGCCGCTCGCGCTGCCCGCCGAGCGGCCGTCCCCCGCATCCGTGCGCGGCGCCTACCAGCAACGCACCCATCTGCACTACGAGTACGGCCCCGGGCACATCGGCGTCTACGACCTGGTCGCCGACCACGCCGACCTGGTGGACTTCCTCTCGCCGGGGCATCTGGAGTTCTACACCGATTTCGCCGGGACCCCCTTCGAGGAGCCGTTCCGCACGCTGCCGGTGTACGAGACGGTGCGCCGCAACGCGCACAAGAGCTTCGTCGGCGGCTGTGCGATCGGCGCCCGCTGGACCGCGCCGGAGCGGCCCGCCGTGGACCGCGCGGCCGTCCTCGGCGGCCTCGGTCTCGACCCGGCGCTGCCCACGTTCTTCCACAACGCGCGCTACGCGGTGAACCACAAGGGGCAGTTGGAGCTGTTCCGCGCGGTCGACCGCGTCCTCGCCGAGGGTCTGGCGGCCAACTTCGTGCTGCGCTGCCTCAGCGACGACGGGATCGGGGATCCGTACATCCGCGAGGTGGTCGAGCGCCACAAGGACCGGATCCACCTGGAGTGCGAACGGGTCGCCGAGGAACGGATCATGGCGTACGCGGCCTCCTCGGACTTCTGTCTCTTCCCGTCCAAGTTCGAGATGGACACCTTCCTGATCGCGCAGGGCGAGGCGATGGCCGTCGGCGCCGTCCCGATCGCCACGGCCCAGCTGGGCATGGCCCACTTCGGCCATGTCGCCGACCCGCTGGACACTCCCGGGGCCACCGGTTTCGCCGTCAACCGCTCTTTCGCCGAGGACGATTCGCTGCTCGCCGACGCGCTGGCCCGCCGTATCCAGGAGGCCGCCGCCCTGCTGCGCGAGCGACCCGAGGAGTACGCGCGGCTGCGGGCCGACTCCATGGCCAACGCACGGCAGTTCACCTGGGCGAACACGGCACGGCAGCATCTGGCCGCCTTCACCCCGCTGTGGGAGGGGAAGCGGCCCGCGCGGGATGTGCAACTCCTTCTGAGACACGGCTGGTTCGATCTGCTGCCCGAGGAGGCGTACGGCTCGCACGCGGACGCGATCGCCGAGGCCGCCGTCCGGTTCGGGGACGCCGACGCCTACGCCCGCTGCCGTCCCCTGGACGCCGGGGCGCGCCGCGCCCTGTTCGACGCGGCCTGGGCGCGCGCCGACTTCGCGCGCTGTGCCCGCGCCGCCGGTTGCGACCCGGAGCTGCGGGCCCGCCTGGACGCCCGCCACTCGCTCACCGACGACCGGCTGGTCTACCGGCTGCCGCATGCCGCCCGCGTCGAGGCGGTCCTGTGGGCCGAGCCCGCCGGTGCGGGGCGCCGGGGCACGGTGGTGCACCGGGCGGTCGCGACCGGGCCGGGCGAGTTCACCATAGGACTCGACGAACTGCCGTACACCGGAGGGGAATTGAACCTGCTGCTGACCCTGGCCGACGGGCGCTCCGCCTGGGACGTGGTGCGCCGTGGCTGACGGGGTGCGCGCCGCGCTGCTCGCGGGTGGCGAGGGCCGCCGGATGGGTCCGCTGGGACACGGCCGGCTCAAGCCGCTGGTGCCGTTCGGGGGAGCCGGCCGCCTGATCGACTTCTCGCTCGCCAACGCCGAGGCGTCCGGGCTCGGCGAGGTGCTGCTGCTGTCCCAGTACGAGGAGCGGCAGTTGATGGACGACCTGTACCGCACCTGGTGGCGGCCCGGATTCCGGGTGCACTTCGGACCGTACGACCGCGCGTACCGCGAGGGCACCGGCTATCTGCCCCCGCCGCCCGGCGGCACCCCCGAGCGGGGCACCGCGGACGCGCTGATCCGCAAGGCGCCGTACCTGTTCGGACCGGACACCTCCGAGGTGCTGGTGCTGCACGCGGACCATGTGTACCGCTTCGACTACGGGCCGCTGATCGCCGCCCACCGGCGCTCCGGCGCCGCGCTCACCCTCGCCTACCAGCGGATCGAACGCCGCTACGTCCATCTGTTCGGGATGGTCGACTTCGATCCGGCCGGGCGGCTGACGGCGTTCGTGGAGAAGCCCGCCGAGCCGACCAGCGATCTGGTCTTCGCGGCGTTCTGCGTCTTCGACGCGGCCCGGCTGCACCACTGTCTGGAGCGGCTGGACGGCACCGACTGGCAGCACGACATCAGCCGGGACGTCATCCCGGCGATGCTGGCGGACGGTGAGCTGATCCTCGGCCACGAGGTGCCGGGGCACTGGGAGGACATCGGCACCGTCGACCGCTACCACCGGGCCCATCTGGCGCTGGTCGCGGAGCGGCCGTCGCTGACGGTCGGTCAACTTCCGTGCACGATAAGGCCCGAGGTGCCGCGCGCGGTCGTCGGGTCCGCTCCCGGGGTGACCCGCAGTCTGGTTCCGGCCGATCTCGTCAACGGCGGGCTGCTGGAGCACAGCGTCGCCTTCCCCGGTGCCAGGATCGGTGCCGGGGCGCGGGTGCGGCGCAGTGTGCTGCTGCCGGGCGCCGAGGTGCCGGACGGCGCCGACATCGATTCCGCGATCGTCCTGGAGGACGGCACGGTGCAGTCCGTCGCGCCCGCCTCCCCCCGAGGAGGAGCCCATGTCTGAACCCGCCTGCACGGTGGTCGATCTGGGCGGCACCACCCTGCGCACCGCCCGCTACGACCTCACCACCGGCGCCCTGTCCGATGTGCGCCGCACCCCGACCGAGGGCCTGGACCGGCACCCCGGCGCGCCCGTCGCGGTCCTCCAGGAACGCGTGCGCGAACAGCTCGCCGCGCGGTGCGCCGAGGCGGTGCGGCGACACGGCAGCGGCGCGCTGGCCGTGGCCTTCGCCGGTCCCGTCACCGCCGACGGCCGGGCGCTGGCCGCGCCCACCATCTGGGGCGGGCCCGGCGAGCCGCTGGCCGTGCGGCAGTCGCTGGAGGACCGCCTGGGCCTGCCCGTGGTCGTCGTCAACGATCTGACGGCCGCCGCCTGGCGCTATGTGCACGGCCCCGACGAGCCGCCGTTCTGCCTGATCACGGTGAGTTCCGGGATCGGCAGCAAGGTGTACCGGGCGGGCGAGGTGCTGCTCGACGCGGAGGGCCACGGCGGCGAACTCGGCCACTGGCCCTGCGATCCCTCCCCCGACGCGCCCCGCTGCGACTGCGGCGGCCGGGGCCATCTCGGCGGCATCGCCTCCGGGCGCGGCACCCTCGCCGCCGCGCGCCGCGCCGCCCACGCCGACCCCCTCGGCTACGCCCGCTCGGCCCTCGGCGCCGTCACGCCCGATCCGGACCGGCTGGACAACCCGGCGCTGGTCGCCGCGATCCGGTCCGGCGACCCGTTCGCGACCGGTGTCCTGCGCTCGGTCCTGCCCCATCTCGCCTCCGCGATCATCTCCGTGTTCACCTCCATCGGCATCCGCCGCTACATCCTGATGGGCGGCTTCGCGCTCGCCGTCGGACCCCGCTATGTCCAGCTGCTCACCGAGGAGTTGGAGCGGCTCGGCTGCTTCGGTCTGGACGCCGAGGGCATCCGGCGCATGGTGACGCTCGGCGCCCCGGACGACGACCACGGTCTGATCGGCGCCGGGCGGCTGCTGGCGGCGCGGGGCGCTGGACTCGGGGCGGTGACGGCCGTATGAGCACGACCACGCTGATCGTCGGCAGCGGCTTCGTCGGACGCGCCGTGGCCGTCCGGCTGGCCGCGCGGGGCGGCACCCCCGTGCTCGCCTCCCGCACCCCGCCGCCCGAGGGCCCCGCGCCCTGGGTGCGGCTCGACGCCACCGACGCGGACGCCTGCGCACAGGTGGTCGAGTCGGTACGGCCGGACCGGCTGGTGCTGGTGCACGGCCCCTCCGACGTGACCTGGTGCGAGGCCGACCCCGAGCGCGCGATCGCGCTGCACAGTGCCGCGGCCCGCCATCTGACGGCGGCCGCGCGGGGCCGTCGTACCGTGCTGATCTCCACGGACAACGTCTTCGACGGCAGCGGCGCCGACAATGATGAGGCCACCCCTACGGCTCCCGCGAACGCCTACGGGCGGGCCAAGCTGGCCGCCGAACGGATCGTGGCCGCGGCCCCCGACGCCACCGTGCTGCGGGTGAGCCTGGTCTACGGCTGGGAGCCCGCGGACCGCGCCAAGTGGCTGAACTTCTTCGCCGCCTGTGCCCACGGGCTGCGCGCGGGCGAGCAGGTGGCGGCGCCCTACGACCAGTGGACCACCCCGGTGCTGGTCGAGGACGTGGCCGCGGTGACCGCCGCCGTACTGGAGCCCGGCGCACCCGGGTTGCTGCATCTCGGCGGCCCCGACCGGGTCTCGCGGGCCGAGTGGGCGGCGGCGATCGCCGACGGTCTCGGCGTGCCCCGGGCGCGGGTGACCCCGGTGCCCCGGGCGGCGGGACGGTATGCCAGCCGGCCCGCCCACACCTGTCTGACCAGCACCCTCCTGGACGAGGTGCTGCGCTGGCACGGGCTGCGGGTGCGCGGTGTCGCCGAGGGGATCCGCGCCCTGCTGGAGGCCGCGCCGTGATCCGTACCGTGCGTTCCCGGGAGGTGTACCGCAACGCGTGGATGAGCGTCCGGGAGGACGACATCCGGCGCCCCGACGGCAGCGAGGGCGTGTACGGCGTCGTGGACAAGCCGGACTACGCCCTGGTGATCCCCCGGGACGAGGACGGCGCCCTGCATCTGGTCGAGCAGTACCGCTACCCCGTCGCGGGCCGCTACTGGGAGTTCCCGCAGGGCTCCTGGCCCGCCGGGCACGCGGGCGCGCCACCGCTCGAACTGGCCCGCGCCGAACTGCGCGAGGAGACCGGGCTGCGGGCCGCCCGGATGACGTACCTGGGCCTGGTGCACGTCGCCTACGGCTACGCCAGCCAGGGCTGCAACGTCTTCCTCGCCGAGGAGTTGACACAGGGCCCGCCCGAACGCGAGGCCACCGAGGCCGACATGCGCCAGCGCCGGGCGGCTCCGGCGCAGTGGCGCGACCTCGTCTGCTCCGGACGGATCACGGACGCGGCGACCCTGGCCGCGTACACCCTGCTGGGTCTGCACGGGGGCGGGTCCTGATGACGCCCCGGTACTCGGTCGTCGCCACCGATCTCGACGGCACCCTGCTGCGCGGGGACCTCACCGTCTCCCCGCGCACCAGGGCCGCGCTCACCCGGGCCGCCGCCCGCGGCGCCCGGCACCTGGTGGTGACGGGCCGCCCGGCCGCGGGCTGCCGGAGCCTGCTGGCCCCGCTCGGCTACCGGGGGCTCGCGATCTGCGGGCAGGGAGCGCAGCTGTACGACGTCGGCGCCGACCGGCTGCTGTCCTCGGCGACCCTCGACCGGGCTGTCGTACGGGCGCTGGTGGCACGGATCGCCGAGGCGGCGGGCCCCCTCGCGCTCGGCGTGGTGACCGCGGGGCTGGCCGGGGAGTTCCTGGTCACGCCGGGTTTCGGCGAGCGGGTGCGGCACGGCTGGCGGCTGGTCGAGGACGCGGAGGGGCTGTGGGCGCGGCCCGTGGAGAAGGTCCTCATCCGCAGCCGGACGCTGGACGACGACTCCCTCGCCGCGCTGGCGCTCTCCGTGTGCGCCGGACTGATCGGGGTCACCCATTCCGGTGAGGGGATGGTCGAGCTGCTGCCGGACGGGGTGGACAAGGCGAGCGGTCTCGCCGCGGCCGGGCGGCGACTGGGCTTCGACGCCGCTCACACGGTCGCGTTCGGGGACATGCCCAATGACATCCCGATGCTCGCCTGGGCCGGGCACGGCGTCGCGATGGGCAACGCCCACCCCGAACTCAAGCGCCACGCCGACGAGATCGCGCCCGGCAACGAGGAGGACGGCGTCGCGGCCGTCCTTGAACGCCTGTTCCCCTGAACGCACGCCCCCCGGTTGACCCACTCGCTGGTGCAACTTGCTGAAAATTACAGCAAGTTCTTGCCAGCCGGGTGGGCGGCTGCTTGACTCACCAACCCGAGCGACGCGAGAGAAACGAGCCGACTGCCATGACCACCGAGACCGACGTCCTCGTCCTGGGCGGCGCGGGCGTGGACACCGTCGTCCATGTGCCGGAACTGCCGGTCCCCTACGCCGACAGCTACATGATCCGGCCGGGCATCGTGACCCGCGCCGGGCAGAGCGGCGACTTCGTCGCGCTCGGGGTCAGCGCCCTGGGTCTGCGCGCCCACCACATCGACCTGGTCGGCGCCGACCCGGAGGGCGACCTGGTGCGCGCGCTGCACCGGGACCGGGGCATCCCGCTCACCGATGTGCCCTCGGCCGCCGGCACCAAGCGCGCGGTCAACCTGGTCGGCCCGGACGGACGCCGGCTGTCCCTGTACGACGACACCCGCAGCCAGGAGTCCGACCGGCTGCCCGAGGACACCCTGCGCGCCCTCGCCGCGAGCAGCCGGCACGCGCACGTGGTCATCACCCACCCCTGCTCGTACGCCCTGCCGGTGCTGCGCGAGGCCGGGCTGACCGTCTCGACGGACCTGCACAACTGGGACGGCGCCAACCCGTACCACGAGCCCTTCGCGCTCGCCGCCGACCTGGTCTTCCTGTCCACCACGGCGCTGGCCGACCCGGAGCACACCATGCGGGACATCGCGGCGCGCGGCCGGGCCCGGATCGTCGTGGCCACCGCGGGCGCCGAGGGCGCCTACCTGCTGGTCGACGGCGAGCTGACCCGGGTGCCCGCCGTCGCCCCGCCGTCGCCCGTCGTGGACTCCAACGGCGCGGGCGACGCCTTCGCCGCCGCCTTCCTGCTGGGCTGGCTGGACGGCCTGGACCCGCTGCGCTGTGCCCGCTACGGCGCGATCGCGGGCGCCCACGCCTGCACCGTGCCCTCGACGCGCGCCGACGCCATCTCGCGGGACCAGCTCCTCGCCCGGGTCGCCGAGTCGGACACCGACGAGCAGGCCGCCAAGGTGGGCGGATGAGCCCTGTCATGGGCCACCACGATGTGCTGGTGCTCGGCGGCGGCGTGGCCGGCTGTGTGCTCGCCGCGCGGCTCAGCGAGGACCCCGCCCGCACCGTCTGCCTGGTGGAGTCCGGGCCCGACCACGGCGCCGACCCGGACGACTGGCCGCGCTCGCTGCGCGACGCGCACGCCCTGCCCCGCGATCACATGTGGGAGCGCGGGGTCGCCGTGCACCGGCTGCGCGCCCGGGTCCTCGGCGGTTCCTCCTGCGTCAACGGCTGCTGGCACACCTGGGGTTCGGCCGCCGACCACGCGGAGTGGACCCGGGCCGGCGGCCCCCGCTGGTCGGCCGCCGCCATGGCGCCGTACCGGGAGCGGGCCGTCACGGCCATGCGGCTACGGCCCGTACCCGAGCGGGAGTTCAGCCTCTGGGCGCGCGCGGCGCTCGCCGGTGCCCGTGAACTCGGATACGCGGACGTGGACATGAGTGCCCCGGGCTCCCCTGGCTGCGGCACCCCGCTGCTCAACGCGCTCGACGGGCTGCGCTGGAACGCGGCCTTCGGCTATCTCGGCCCGGCCCGCGCCCGCGCCAACCTCACCGTCCTCGGCGGCACGACGGCGGACCGGCTGGTCCTCGACGGCGGCCGGGTCGTCGGCGCCGAGGTCGTCAGGGACGGGCGGCGCGCGACGCTGACCGCCGACACCTACGTCCTCGCCTGCGGCACCTTCGGCTCGCCCGGACTGCTGCTGCGCAGCGGCATCGGACCCGCGGACGAACTGCGCGCGCGGGGCCTGCGGGCCGAGGTGGACCTGCCGGGCGTCGGCGCCAACCTGTCGGACCAGCCCGGTGTGTTCGTCCCCCTCGCCCCGACCCCGGACCTCAACGCGGCGCTGGCCGCGCGGGAGAAGGAGGGCGAGCTGTACGTCAGCCGGATGCTGATCCGGGCGGCCAGCACGCACTGTCCGACGGACGGCTGGGACCTGCACATCCTGCCCTCCGCCGGTGACCCGCTCTTCGGGAGTCTGCCGCCGGGCGAGTACGAGGCCGGGATCTCCGCGTTCCTGATGAAGCCCACCTCCCGGGGCCGGGTCCGGCTGCGCTCGGCCGACCCCGCCGAACCCCTCGACATCGACCCCGGGTTCCTCACCGACCCGGACGGCCGGGACGCGGCGGTGCTGCGGGAGGGCCTGGAGATCGTCGAACGGCTCGCCGCCACCTCGGCGCTCGCCCCGCTGGCCGCCACCTCCGGTGCCTCCGCGTCCGGGCTGACCGACGCCGAACTGCGCGCCCGGCTCGGCACCTACTGGCACCCCGTCGGCACCTGCGCCATGGGCCCCGCGGCCGACCCGCTGGCGGTCACCGACGGCACGGGCCGGGTGCACGGCGTGTCCAATCTGCGCATCGCCGACGCCTCCGTGCTCCCCTCCGCCCCCGCGGCCAACACCCAGCTCCCGGTGCTCGCCGCCGCCGAACTGCTCGCCGACGCCCTGAAGGAGGCGGCCCGTTGACGACCGTATCCACCGATCCCGCCGCCCGCGCTCCCGAGGCGCGGCTGATCTACGGCTGCATGGGGCTCGGCGGCGGCTGGGACCGGGCGCCGTACACCGCCGAGGACGTCGACCGGGCGCAGACCGCCGTGGAGACCGCGCTGGAGTGCGGGATCACCGTGTTCGACCTCGCGGACATCTACCGGTTCGGCACCTCGGAGGCCGTGTTCGGCGAGGTCCTGGCCCGGACGCCGGGGCTGCGGGAGCGGATCACCGTGCAGACCAAGTGCGGGATCCGGCTCGCCGAGGGGGACCGGCCGGGCCTGTACGACCTGCGCGGGGACTCGATACTGCGACGGGTCGAGGAGAGCCTCGCCCGGCTGCGCACCGAGGTGATCGACACCCTGCTGCTGCACCGCCCCGACCCGCTGACCGGCCCCGACGAGATCGCCGCCGCCCTGCGCGAACTGCACCGGCAGGGGCTGGTGCGCCGCTTCGGCGTCTCCAACATGAGCGCAGCGCAGATCGCGCAGCTCCAGTCCCGGCTGGAACTCCCGCTGGTGGCGAACCAGTTGGAGATGAGCCTGGCCCGGCGCGACTGGGTCGAGGCGGGGGTGCTGCTCAACACCTCGGCGGCCACGTCCAACGGTTTCCCCGAGGGGACCCTCGAAGCGTGCGTCGACCGGGGGATCCAGCTCCAGGCGTGGGGCGCCCTGGCCCGTGGCCGCTACACCGGGGACGCCGACTCCCCCACCGCCGAGCTGCTGCGCCGGCTGGCCCGGAGCAAGGACACCACGCCCGAGACGGTCCTGCTGTGGTGGCTGGCCCGCCATCCCGCCGGGATCGTCCCGGTGATCGGCACCAGCCGCCCCGAGCGGATCCGCGCCTGCCGGGACGCGGCGCTGCGCGCACCGGACCTCACCCACGAGGAGTGGTACGAGCTGTGGATCACGGCGCGGGGCACCCCGCTGCCCTGACCCACCGGCCCCTGGGAGCCGCTCCCCCCAGGGGTCCGGCTCCCCCCTCAGGTGTCCGGCCCCGCCCCTAGGGCCCCGTCCCAGGGCCCGACGCCACCGCACCGGGGCCCCCGCCCGGAACCTCTCGCCCGCTCTCCCCCGCCGTACCGACCGACGGAGTACCGACCGTGACCGCGAGCACCACCACCGACCGGGGCCGGCTGACCTCGGCCCGCTTCTACATCACCTTCCGCTGCAACTCGCTCTGCGGCTACTGCAACGTCTGGCAGGACGACAAGTTCAAGGGCTACGAGGAACTCACCCTGGAGCGGGGCCGCCAGATCCTGGACGAGCTGTACGAACTGGGGGTGCGCTACGTCGACTTCACCGGCGGCGAGCCGGTGCTGCACCCGCACATCGACGGCATCGTGCAGCACGCCAAGTCGCTCGGCATGGCCGTGGAGATCACCAGCAACGGCATCCGCTTCGCCCAGCACATCGAGGCGATCGTGCCCTACGTCGACACCATGAACGTCTCCCTGGACACCCTGCGGCCCGACCGCTACCGGCAGATCCGGGGGGTGCCCACCCTGGACCGGGCCCTCGACGTCATCCAGAAGGTCATCGCCACCGGCAGCGGCAACCTCAAGCTGATCTGCGTGGTGACCCGGGAGAACGTGGACGAGATACCGGACCTGCTGCGCTTCGCCCATGAGAACCGGACCACCGTCTACTTCTCCGGGATGTTCGAGTACTTCGACGAGCAGGACACCGTCCGCGACACCAACCGTACGGCCCGCAAGCTGAAGCTGATCGAGCAGAACGGCAAGCCGCTCGCCGACGCCACGGCGGGCCGCGCCGGACGGATGGACGAGTCGGAACCGACCGGCGGACCGATCGCCGAGCAGCTGATACGGCTGCTGCATCAGCCGTACGCACTGGTCAACCTGCACTTCCGCAAGTACATGGAGACCCTGGACCCGACCGCGCCCACCGACTGCTACGCCAACAAGCGCATCCTGACCGTCGGCCCCGACGGGCGCCTCGTCCTGCCCTGCTACCACGCCTTCGACAACTCGGTCGCCTGGGACCGCCCGCTGCGCGAACTGGTCGAGGACCCCGAGTTCCTGCGGGTGCGGGACGAGGAGGTCGGCCACCGCTCGGAGTGCCGCAGCTGCACCGTCTTCCCGTACATCGGGCTGTCGTTCAGCCACCGCTTCGACAAGGTCTTCCTCTACCAGGCGCTGTCGGAGGAGATCGCCAAGGTCAAACGGCAGTTCACCGACCCGCTCTTCCCGCGCCTGCCGCTCGACCTCGATCGACTCCACTCCCGCTACGCGGAGCTGGAGCAGCTGATCGACCAGGTGCTGCCCACGCCCCGGCCCCCGGAGTCCGCCGACCACTTCTACCGCTTCGAGACCACCGGCACCGGGGTGCGCTCCGAGTTCGCCGCCGGGGAGCTGAGCGTCGCCGAGCTGATCGGGGACTACGCGCACGGCGAGTGCTGGGGCATCCAGCGCTCCCCGCACACCTGGATCCGCCTCGTCTACCGCGAGCTGGTCCCGGCCCTGCGCGAGCTGCTGCCGCAGGAGGCGTACGAGTCGGTGGTCGCCGAGCTGTACGAGGTCCAACTCGCCTGGTGGTACGCCTATTTGACGCGCTACTACCGGGGCACCGAGGACCTCGACGGCACGGCCGCGGAGAAGACCGTCGCCGGGTTCCTCACCCGCACCGGCGCCCTGCTGCCCGACGCGCCCGCCGCGACCCGGGTCCGCGAGGTGCTGCTGCACGCGGGCTGCGTCCTCGGCCTGTCCCCCGAGACCCTGGCCCCGCTCGCCGTACGCACCCCCTTCCCCGAGGCCGCCCTCATCGCCAAGCATCTGCTGCTGATCGCCCCGGACGCCGAACTCCCGCGCTACGCCGCACTGTTGCCGGAGGAGGCCGCCGAGCCCCTGCGTCGCGCGCCGCTCGCCCCGGCCGCCGAGAACCCGGGCCCGCTGGATGCGGAGACGGCCCGCCTGCTGGGCCAGGACCCTCTCCCGGCCATCGTCGACGGGGCCACGGCGGAGAAGCTGATCGCCGCGGTGACCGCCCTCGCCCCCGAGGACCGCGAGGGCCTCGCCGCCCGCCTGCTCGCCCATGAACTGCGCACCCCGGACGCCGTGCGCCGCCGGGGCGCGGAACTGAGGTCGCGGGGGACGGCCACCGGCTGAACCGGCGGGTCGATGCGGCGGCGAGTCGGGGAACCGGTGAAGCGACGGGGGTCGAGGGGCGGGTCAGGCGCCGGGGAAGAGCGGGCCGCCCGCCATCAGGCCCCCGTCCAGGGTGAGCGTCTGGCCGGTGATGTACGTCGACCTGCCGGAGCCGAGGAAGACCACGGCGTCGGCCACCTCCTCCGGGGTGCCCGGCCGGTGCAGGGGCAGCACGGAGTTCACCGCCTCGCGCGTCCGGTCGTCCCCGGTGACCCGCTCGTACATCCCGGTCCGGGTGAATCCGGGGGCGACCGCGTTCACCCGGATGCCGTGCGCGGCGCCTTCGAGGGCGGCCGCCTTGGTGATGCCGATGACGGCGTGCTTGCTGCCGGCGTACACGGCGACCTCCGGGTAGCCCATCCGGCCGTACACGCTGCTGACATTGACGATGCTGCCGCCGCCGCGCTCCCGCATGGCACGGAACTCGTGCTTCAGGCTCAGCAGGGTTCCCTTGACGTTGGTGTCGAAGGTGGCCGCGTAGTCGTCGTCCGTGACGGCGGTGATCGGGGCGGACCGTCCCTCGGTGCCGGCGTTGTTGAGGGCGACGTCGATCCGGCCGAAGCGGTCGACGGCCTGGTCGACGAGGTCGCGGACGTCGTCCTCCAGGCGCACATCGGCCTGCACGAACAGGGCCCGGCCGCCCAGGCCTTCGAGTTCCCCGGTGAGTTCCTTGCCGGGGTCCGGGTGCCGGCCCGAGACCACGACATCGGCGCCCTGCCGGGCGTAGGCCAGCGCGGTGGCACGCCCGATTCCGCTG
The DNA here is from genome assembly GCF_040684035.1 of Streptomyces sp. NPDC093018. Taxonomy (NCBI): domain Bacteria; kingdom Bacillati; phylum Actinomycetota; class Actinomycetes; order Kitasatosporales; family Streptomycetaceae; genus Streptomyces; species Streptomyces sp. NPDC093018. Next base: position 450,474 of record NZ_JBFBFF010000001.1, on the reverse strand, counting down.
AGCGCGCCGGTGATGACGACCACGGGAGCTGACATGGGTGAGTCCTCTCTCGGCCTCTCCGGGCCGCTGCGGACGGTGGACCGTGGCGAAGCGTAGAAGCGCATGACGGACAAAACGCGCACACCTCGCGGCCGACTGACCCGGACAGCGCACATATGTGCCAGAAAAATCGCACAGACTGCCCACGTCGCCGCCGAGGTGCCCCGGCTGCTGCCCGAGGAGTCGCAGTCCGCGCGGGCCGACGAGTCCATCGATGTCCCCGACACCGCCACGCACCCGATCCCGCGCCGCTTCGGCCCCGTACCGCCGGTCGGACAGGACCGACTGCTCACCCCGGGAACCGGCCGCCCGTACCGCCCTGTCCGGGGTGGTACGGGGACTCCTCCAGCCATCGCCGGATCTCGGTGAGCAGATGCTGGGAGTCGACCGGCTTCGTCATGAAGCCGGAGGCTCCGCAAGCGATCGCCTTCTCACGGTCCGCCTTCATCGCGTGCGCGGTCAGCACGATGATCGGCAGCCTCGTGAACTGCGGCATCGACCGGATGGCCCTGATCGCCGCGTGTCCGTCCATATGGGGCATGGCGATGTCCATCAGGACGAGCGAGGTATCGGTGTTCCGCTCAAGGATGGCGATGCCCTCCCTGCCGTCCTCGGCGTACACCACATTCACGTTGTGGGCCTCCAGCACCGTGGCGAGCGCGAACACGGTGCGGATGTCGTCGTCGACGATCAGCACCTTCTCGCCGCCGAACGCGCCGTCACGGTGGGGATGCGGGCCGACCGCCGCAGCGGCCCTTCGGAGCAGCGGAGTCGTCGTGGCCGACGCGTGACTCGCCGGATCAGGCGCCAGGGCGCGCAGCGGCAGGAAAAGGGTGAACGTCGAGCCTCGGCCCGGCTCGCTCGTCACGAAGATCTCGCCGCCGAGCAGCCGGGCGATCTCCCGGCTGATCGACAGGCCGAGGCCCGTACCGCCGAATTTGCGGTTCGTGGTGGCACCCTGTCTGACGAGTTGGAATATGGACTCCATCTTGTCCGGAGCGATGCCGATGCCGGTGTCGGTCACCGACAACGCGATCACCGCCTCGTCCTCCGCGTGGAGCTGCCCCGTCTCCAGGAACTGCTCCCGGATCGGCTCCGGCAGATCCGCGCCCGCCCACTGGATCACCAGGTCCACCGTGCCGGCCTCGGTGAACTTCACCGCGTTCGACAGCAGGTTGCGCAGCACCTGGAGGAGCCGCTGTTCGTCGGTGCGGAAGGTGGCGGGCAGTTCGGGCGAGACCCGCACCGAGAAGTCGAGCGCCTTGCCCTCCATCAGCGGCCGGAACAGCGCCTCCAGATGGTCGACCACTTGGACCAGCGCGATCCGTGTCGGTGACATCTCCATCTTGCCTGCGTCGACCATGGACAGATCAAGAAGGTCATTGAGCAGGTGGAGCAGGTCGGAGCCGGCCCCGTGAATGGTCTCGGCGTATTCGACCTGTACGGGCGTCAGGTTCGCGTCGGCGTTGTCAGCCAGCAGCTTGGCGAGGATCAGCAGGGAGCTGAGCGGGGTGCGCAGCTCATGCGACACATTGCCGAGGAACTCGGACATGTAGCGCATGGAGACCGCGAGCTGCTCGGCGCGTTCCTCCAGGACCTGCCGTGCCTCCTCCGTCTCCGTGTGCCTGAGCTCGATATCGCGGTTCTGCCGGGCGAGCAGCTCGGAGCGCTCGCGCAATTGCTCGGTCAATTCCTGTGACTGGCTCAGCATTTCCTGGGTCCGCTGCTGCTGGAGTATCTCCGAGCTGCTGTGTTCGATCAGTTCACGGACGGCCTCGGGGATGTCGGTGTGCCGTTCGCCGAGCCAGCGCTGTGCCTCGGCCACCCGGGTGGCGGACAGCAGGTCTCCCTCGCTCGCGCGCTCCTCCAGGACCGCGAGCCACTGCTGGAAGTCGGCGTCCTCGTCGACCCAGCCGGCCAGCCGCTTCCACTCGCGGATCAGTGCCTCGTGCGCGATCTCCGCGGTGTCGGCCCCGCCCGGCCCGATCACGACCAGCCGGTGTTCGGGCTGGGCGAGGAGCTGTGCGATGAACCAGTCGCCGCCCAGGTGGGCCCGGTGGGCGGTGACACGGACGGCGCTCGCGGAACCGCCGCGGGCCCTGACCATGGACAGCAGGGCCCGGCGGATCCGCGGTTCGGGGAACTGCTCGGCCAGGAAGGTGTACACGCTCTCCGCGTGCCGGTTCAGGGCTCCGGAGACGCCGTCGACACTGTGGTAGCCGTCGAAGCTGATGTGGCGGTCCCGTTGCAGCGGCCACAGTTCCGTCAGGGCGAATTCGAGCAGGGGCAGGCTTCCCGCGGACTTGCTCGCCTCGCAGGCGATGGCCTCGGCGAGACCCGGGGTGAACGCCACGCCCGCGCGTCTCGCGGGCTCGACGATCACCGTGGTGAGCGCGTCCTCGTCCAGCGGGGACACGTTCAGCTGGCGGTCCTGGAACCGCGAGCCCACGTCGGGGAGTTCGAGGAGATCGGGCAGGAAGTCCGCGCGGAGCGTGCAGACGAGTCTGACGTCGGGGCTCGGCAGGGAGTCGGCGGGCGGGAACAGATGCCGCAGGAACGCCAGCCGCTCTCGCGCGTCCGCCCCACCACTGAACACCTCTTCGAACTGGTCGCCGATGAACACCAGGCGTTTGCCGGTGAGAATGGCCAGGCGCTCGGCGACCTTCCAGAAGCCCTCCTCTCGCAAGGAGGCGGTACGGGACTCCAGTTGGTCGAGGGTGTGGGTCGCGTCGGGGTGTTCCAGATCCAGGATGGCGCGCGCGACGGACTCGTACGGAGATGCCCCGGGCCGGAACGCGGCCGCCACCCAGCCCTCCTCTTCGAGGGCCGGCTGGAGGCCCGCGGCGACGAGCGAGGACTTGCCGACGCCGGAGGGGCCGGTCACCATGGCGAGCGGCTGGGTCCGCACCATGTCCCGCAGGCGCTTGACCTCCCAGTCCCGGCCGACGAACAGGCCGGCCTCCGCGTCCGCCGCGGTGAAGGCCTGCAGCCCCCGGTAGGGGCAGGGTGGCAGGACGCTACGGCCGAGGGTCTCGGGCCAGGCGGAGGCGATCTCGGAGAGCGGCACCGCGTAGGCGTCCGCCGCCGTGCCGTCCTTGCTCGCGATGGTGAGCATCCCTACGACGGCGTCGCCCCACCGGTCCTTGGCCACGACCGGCGATCCGCTGTAGCCCGGCTGCGCGCGCAACGCCGCCTCGCTGCCGGCGTCCAGCTGGATCAGCCCGCCGCCGACCGTGCCGCGCAGCACACATGAGGTCCAGGCGCCGTTGACCCCGCGGGCGGGGGTGCGGGGATAGCCGAAGGCCGAGACGTCCGTGTCGCGCGCCTGCGCGTCGAGGAGGCGCGCCGGGCCCGCTCTGGAGGGCAGTTCGTCCCCACCGACGACGGTGAGACCGGCGACGTCGCGTCCCTCCGAGCCCGCGGCGGAGGGCGGATCCCAGGCGCTGATCCGGCAGTTGCGCACCGGACCGCCCTCGGCGTCGCCCAGCAGCACGAACTCGACCTGGACCCGGGCGCCTTCGGGTGGCTCGCTCCGGTCGGGCCTGTGTCGTCCCAATGCCACGTTGACGACATGGGCGCAGGTGACGATCCGCTTGTCGCCGACCACGAAGCCGACCCCGACGGCCTCGTCCGAGGTCCCGCGCCGGACTTTGACGATGAACGCCTCGCGTTGTACCCGCATGCGGCTCAGGCGGGGCGACGCCAGACCATGCGGACGGCGAAGTTCACCTCTGCCGTCCCCTTGGCGATGATCACGCCGGTCTCCCCGCCCATCTTCAGCCCGAACTGGATCTCCACCTCCTGCGGCCCCAGGTCCCGCGTCGTCTCGACGACCCGCGCCAGCACGGGCCGCACCTGGTCCAGCGCCTCGGACACCGACACCCGCGCCCTGCCGACAAGGTCCCCACCGGCCGCGAGTTCGAGATCGGAGCCGGTGAGGTCACCGTCCACCTCGAAGACGGCGATGTCCTTGCCCTCGCCGTCCAGAGCCATCGTGACCAACTGGCCTTCTGCCACCGCGTCCTCCCCCACCTTCCGGTGCCAGACCCCCTGGTACCGGACCACCCATCCTGGGACACGGAGCGCTTGGTGCGCAGCGATATGCGCGGGCTCGGCTCGACCGGTGCCGTGGGTGGCCGACGTAATGCGGCGTCATGGAAAAGCCGTTGGGGACCGTGCCCGGCTCGGGCATGATCTGTTCCGTGGACGTATATCTGGAGACCGAGCGCCTGACCCTGCGCCGTTTCACGGCCGATGACGCCGATCTGCTGATCGAACTGGACGGCAATCCGGCCGTGATGCGCTATCTGAGCGGGGGCGAGGCGACCGCGCCGGAGATCGTCCGCGAACGCCACCTTCCCTCCATCATCGCCGGTTACGAGAAGTGGGGCGGCGACCTCGGGCTGTTCGCCGCGCAGGAGAGGGACGGCGGGGCGTTCATCGGCTGGTTCTGCCTGCGCCCCGAGCCGGACGGCCCGCGGCACGAGGCCGAACTGGGCTACCGGCTGCGGCAGGCCGCCTGGGGCAGGGGTTACGCCACCGAGGGCTCGCGTGCCCTGCTCCACAAGGGCTTCACCGAACTCGGAGTGCGCACGATCTGGGCCGAGACGATGACCATGAACCGCGGTTCGCGCAAGGTCATGGAAAAACTCGGCATGACCCTCACGGACCACATCCCCACTCCCCCCGACATGCAGCTGGTCGAGGGCGCGGAGCACGGGGGCGTGCGGTACGAGATCACCGCGGAGCGGCGGGACCGAGGCTGACCCCGACCGGCTGCCTGGCTGGCTGACTGGCTGACTGGCTGACTGGCTGTTGCCAGGATCGGCAGCCTCTCTGTTGATGATCCGTACGGTGATGCATCCAGAGCACCACGTCGCAGACCCGCAACACACTGACGGTCGCAGGGAGTTCGGCGGCTTGCCTCAGGGCCATCAGTTCGCGGTGCAGCGCGTGGCTGTCGGCGCGCAGCAACCGCGGCCGCGAAACGGTAGACCCGTGATGCCCGGTCGCCCCGGCTTCGGACAGATTGCGCGATCTCACGTCGCCTTCCCGCCATCGGTGTCATGCCTCTTCTTCGGGCTTCTCCGGGAGCCGCAGCGGGCCAAGGTCGTCAGTCGGTCCTTGGTGCCGCTGTCGCCGGGCCGGTATGCTGCCGGGCAGGCGGCCGCGACCGCCGTCCGCTGAAGGGGTCTTCCGCTCACGCCGGAGCCCCTGTTGGTAGGCCAAGCCGTCCTTCGACGCATCGTGCATCCGACCCTGCCTGCCTTCTGAGCGGCGTGGGCGTGAGACGCGCTGCCGTACGGAGTCAGACATGTTCTCAAACCGGCCCAGGAAGTCGCGGAAGCGCACGCGGGAGCTCCGGGAGCAGATCCGGGCCACCGGCATGCGGTACACCGAGGCGATGCGGGCGAACGACCGTACGCGCGCCGACGGCCGGCAGCTGTCGGCGCCGCGGCCCGCCCCCGACCGCACCCTGCTGCTGCCACTCCCGCAGGACGCCCTGGCCGGTCTTTCGAACTGGATGGGCTGCTCCTGAGGCTCGGAAACGTCCTGATCCTGGACCAGGACGGGGAGATGACGGATGTCATGGGTCTTGCGGGGGTGCCGGTCCCCGGAGCGCCGATCGAGGACGTCGCAGACGCGTACTTCCGGGTGCGCGACGCGCTGCCCGAGGGGACGGCGGAGTTCGCCGCCGGGATGGTGGAGGAGTATCCGCCCATGTCCAAGGCGCTGCTGCTGATCGGGCCCGACGGCGGGAGGGTGGTGCATCTGACCGCCATCGAGGTGGCCGAAGCGGATCTCGCGCTGCTCGCCGGATTCGCCGACGCACTCGACCGCGCGGCAGGCGCTGTCGCCGGTCCTGCAGTCTCCCTTCGAGGGCCCGCACGGCGCCGCCGACCACGAGACGCTGGCCAACGTGCTGCGGTACGCCGAGGGCCGGGAGAGCGTCGAGTTGGACCAGGACGAGGAGGACGCCGCCGAGCGCGTGGCGTGGCGCATGGTGCGTACGGCGCTGTCGATCTGACGGGCGCCCGGGCGGGGCAGCCGTGGCGTGGACGCTGGCGCCCGGTTCAAGGAACCGCACGACGCGCCTGGCCTTCAGCCAGTTGTCGTACCAGCCTGCTCGTCCTATTACCGTGCTCAGGTGCCGACGGACATGCTCGGACACATCCCACTAGCGCCGCACCCTCGGCATCCCCAGTCCGATCCAGGAGATGATCTCGCGCTGGATCTCGTTGTTGCCGCCGCCGAAGGTGAAGATGACGGCTGAGCGGTAGCCGCGTTCGAGTTCGCCGTGGAGGACAGCGCCCGCCGAGCCCTCTTTGAGGGGGCCGGCGGCGGCGGTGATCTCCATGAGGGCGGCGTAGGCGTCGCGGCGGGCCTCGGAGCCGTAGACCTTGACGGCGGAGGCGTCCTGCGGGGTGAGGGTGCCGTCCTCGACGGCGGTGACCATCTGCCAGTTGAGGAGTTTGAGGGCCTCGAGACGGGTGTGGGTGCGCGCGAGCAGCCGGCGTACCCAGCCGAGGTCGAGCACCCTGCGGCCGTCGGCGAGTTCGGTGCGGGCGGCCCAGTGCTGGACGTCGTGCAGGGCGCGGACGGCCATCGTGCCGTGCGCCGCGAGCGTGACGCGTTCATGGTTGAGCTGGTTGGTGATCAGCCGCCAGCCCTGGTTCTCGGCGCCGACGCGACGGGAGACGGGGACGCGGATGTTCTCGTAGTAGCTGGCCGTGGTGTCGTGGGAGGCCAGGGTGTTGATGACGGTGCAGGAGTAACCGGGGTCGGAGGTCGGCACCAGCAGCATGGTGATGCCCCGGTGCGGCGGCGCGTCCGGGTCGGTGCGCACGGCGAGCCACACCCAGTCCGCGGTGTCGCCGTTGGTCGTCCAGATCTTCTGCCCGTTGACGAGGTATGTGTCCCCCTCGCGTACGGCCCTGGTCCGCAGCGCGGCGAGATCGGTGCCCGCCTCGGGCTCGCTGTAGCCGATCGCGAAGTCGATCTCGCCGGACAGCACGCGCGGGAGGAAGTACGTCTTCTGCTCCTCGGTGCCGAACTTCATGAGGGTCGGCCCGACCGTGTTCAGCGCCATCAGCGGCAGCGGCACGCCGGCCTGCGCGGCCTCGTCGAAGAAGATGAACTGCTCCATCGCCGACATGCCCCGCCCGCCGTACTCCTCGGGCCAGCCGACGCCGAGCCAGCCGTCGGTGCCGAGGGTGCGGATCGTGTCGCGGTAGAAGCGTTTGCGGGCGGCCGGGTCGGCATACCGGGCGTAGGCGTTGTCCGGGACCAGGCGGGCGAAGTAGGCGCGCAGTTCGGCGCGCAGTCGCTGCTGCTCGGGCGTGTGGTCGAGGTGCACGGCGCCTCCAGGCTCCCCAAGGGTGGTCCTGACGGCGCACACCGTAGAACGTGTTCCAGAAATTGGGAAGCGTCAGACCAGCGTCTCCAGGAAGTCGACGCAGGCGTCGGCACACGCCCGGCAGGCCGTCGCGGCCGATTCGGCACCCGGGTACTCCTCGAAGGCGCCGGCGCCTTCGAGGCAGGTCCGGCGGCACCGGTCCACCCGGCCCCGCAGCCCCTCCTCGTCCTGTCTGCTCTCCTCGCACAGCAGCCGGCAGGTGGCGTCGCACACCTCCGCGCACATGATTCCCAGTCGGCGCACCCGCTCCTGGCAGTCGGGGCCGCCCGGATCGACCAGGCTGACCCGTACCGAGCAGGCACGGGCACACTCCGTGCACGCCTGTGCGCAGCTGAAGCGGTCCTCCAGGAACCGGTAGAGCTGCTGCGGGGAAGCCTGCTGGGTCACAGGGTGCGGGTTGCCCCGGGAGACCGGGGCAAACCCCTGCCCCTGTGCCACCCAGGTCCCATTTATTTCATTTGTTCGATTCGTACGGTTATAGGAGGGGTATCCCTGTTCTATGAACACCGCATCGATGCAGCTGGCCGCGCCGAGCGGCCTGATGAGCCTCGTGCTCTTCGTCGTGGCCGTCGGGCTGCTGGCACTGCTCGCCGGCGGCTTCTGGCTGACCTCGCGCGTCAAGTCCCGCGAGCCCGCTCGCCCACGCCCCGAGGAGCAGCCCAAGCTGCCGCCGGAGGGCGCGGTGCACGAGATCCGGGAGAACCGGGACTACCAGGAGGTTCCCAAGACACCCAAGGGCGGCCGTCCGCTCACCCCCTACGAGCTGAGCAACATGGACTCCAAGACCAGCGAGGACCAGAAGCGTCCGCGCTGGAGCAGCGGGTCCAGCGGGTCCTTCGGAGGCGGGGGGCTCGGCGCTCACTGACGATCGGTGACCGTGGCCCGCGGCGACGCGGGCCACGTTTCGCCTGTCCGGGTTCCCGCGAGGCCCGGCCGGGCTCAGGGCCTGGGGTGCCGGGGCTCAGGTCCTCGGGTCAGCCGGCGATGCAGGTGTTCGAGGGCGTCGAGGAGGACCGTGCGGTGGTACCAGGCCAGCCAGGCCGCCGTGTCGGCGGCGAGCAGGCCGAGGGCCTGCCCGGGTGGAGGTCGGCCGGTGTCCGGCGTCCGGCCAGTGCACGGTGATCAGACCGGCGCAGCAGCCCGCCGAGGACAGGACCGGGACGCACTGGACGGCCCGCGCGCCCGTCGCGAGCAGGGCGTGCCGGCTGTCCTCGGAGAGCAGCGCGTCGGTGGCCACGTCGGGCATGCTCACGCGCCGCCCGCGGGTACGGGCGACCGCCTCGGCCGTACCGTCGTCGCGGCCGCGGCCCAGGTGGTCGAGGTAGGGGTCCGTGCCGGCGCCGTACCGGGCCTCCAGGGCGAGCGCGTTCACGGCGGGATCGACGGACAGTACGTGACCGGCCGGGGCGCGGGCGATGGCGAGCGCCTCGCGGAGTACGGCGTCGATCATCTGCCCGCGGTAGCGGGGGTCGCGGTCGGTGCGGCCGAGGACGCGCAGCGGGGGCACGGGCAGCGGGCGGCGGGCCGGGAACCAGGTGGTGCCGTCCGGTGGGCGGGCCACGACAACGGCTGAGGCGAGGACCCGCAGCGGCACGTTGAACCGCTGGGAGGTCTCCCGCAGCACCCGGAAGGCGCCGCCGGTCTCGGGCAGGGCGTAGCGGGCCAGGAGCATGCCCTGGGCCATGCCGATCACCGGGGCGGTGCGGACCCGGGCGCGCAGGGCGCGGACCTCCTGGTGCAGGTCCTGGTACGACGGTCGCAGCGGATCGGCCATCGGTGAGCGCCAGGCGGGCAGCTCCTCCACCTTGGCGGCGGCGCGGGCCAGTTCGCGTACGGCCTCGTCCAGGGTGGCGTACAGCTGGACGCCGTCCAGGCGGGCCAGGCGTACGGCCTCGCGGACACCCGGCCGGGCCCGCACGATGATCAGGTCGGGGCGGCCGGTGCGGACCCGGGTCGTCTCGCTGAGGGTGCGCAGCACGGCGGCGCCGCCGAGCTGTACGTGGGCCATGTCGAGGACGGGCCGCAGGCCGGCCCGGTCCGCCTGTTCCAGATGGCCGCGCAGTGCCTGCGACCAGGCGTGGGCGCCGTGCGCGTCCAGGGTGCCGGACATGCGCAGCAGCAGCGCGCCCTCGGCGGGCAGGCCCTCCACGACGGAGGACTCGATCACCAGGGGGGCCGGTGCGCCCGGCTGCGGCGAGAAGGCTTTCATGGCATCACCCGGGCAGGTCGGGCAGAGGCCGGCGCGGCCACTTCCTGACCATGAACCTGACCTTGGACCACCCACCATGCACGGCGGGCGCCCCGCTCTCAACCGGACGCGGCGAAGGGACGGAGGACAGCCGGAGGATACGGCCGTCAGGGTGCGGCGACCCTTGTCTCCGTACGGTCGGCCCGTGCGGCCCCGACCGCGAGGCCGCCGCAGCGCGGCTCAGAGCCAGGAGCTCGCCCGTTCCCCCACCCGCCCCCGCCGACGGGCCAGCCGGCACAGCAGCCGGAACGCCTGGAAGAGGGTGAGCGGCCACAGCACCGCGAAGCACCACAGCAGCCCGGCGTCCGCGGTGCGAATGCCCATGACCGCGCAGAACGCGGAGGCGAGGACCAGCAGCAGGACGCCCGCCGGCAGCCAGATCCGCCGGTGCGCCCGGTGCGCCCGTTCACGATGGGCCCCGCCGCCCATCCGGCGGGCGAAGCCCCGGTCCTCCCGAAGACGCGCCTCGATCTCCAGCAGCGCCAGCCGCTCGCGCGGTGACAGCCGGGTCCTCTCGCGCCTGTCCCACATCTCCCAGTCGTCCACGGCGACGGCACCTCCTCCGCGGTCGGCGGCATCCAGGTCTCCGAGTTCCCCGCGCACAGGCGCCGAAGCGGCATCACGGTGTGTGTCCGAGACGTCGCGCACGGCGATGGATGCGGCAATCGCACCATGTGTCCACGTCTCCGTAACCAGAGGTTCACTTTCCTCCGGCCGTACCCCGATGAACCTCAAGCGATCATCAACAACCCCTGGATCTCAAGGGAGTGAGCGCCAGTTATCGCGAAACGAGCCAATCATCTATTTCAAAAGCCAAGCAAAATTTCCGAGTTGGCGTCCCAGGGTCGAGATGTGTTCACCCGTCTCAGCCTTCCCGCGCTTATCATCTGCCCAGTAGTGGATCACTTCCCTCCACATCGCCAAGCATCAACCCGCACCCACGCACAAGTGGTTGACCAGCCATGCCCGCGTGAGCGTTTCAGAAAGGTCCCTGCCATTGAGCACCGTGGTGGCCAAACGTTCACCGCGCGCCGAGGGTCCGCAGCTCCCCGAGGGACAGGTCGAGCTGGCGGAGCCGCCGGTTCTGGGGGAGCCCGCGAGCGCCGATTTCGGATCGGCGCTGATGTATCTGCCCATGGCGCTGGGCAGCGGCGCCATGGTGCTGATGTTCTCCATGCGCAGCGCCGGACCGACGACGTACATGATGTCCGGGATGATGGGCGTCGCCATGGTCAGCATGACGCTGACCCAGATCGGCCGGGCCGGTGCCGAGCGGCGGCGCAGGATGCGGGCCGAGCGGCGTGACTATCTGCGCTATCTCGCGCAGAAGCGCCGGCAGGCCCGGCAGGCCGCCGAGCAGCAGCGGGCCGCCCTGCTCTGGGACAATCCCGAGCCGGGTCGGTTGTGGGCGCTGGCGATGGGCGCCCGGCTGTGGGAACGCCGCCCGGCGCACGAGGACTTCGGCCGGGTCCGCATCGGACAGGGCGTACGCCGCGCCGCGTTGGAGTTCCTGCCGCCGCAGACCAAGCCGGTGGAGGACCTGGAGCCGCTGACCGCGATCTCGCTGCGCCGGTTCACCAAGGCGCACCAGACGGTGCCCCGGCTGCCGATCCCGGTCGCGCTACGGCGGTTCACCAGTGTGGAGCTGGCCGGTGAGCCGGAGCCCGCGCTCGGGCTGCTGCGGGCGATGGTCGCGCAGCTCGCCGCGTTCCACTCCCCCGACGAGCTGCGGATCGCCCTGCTGGGCGGGGCGTCGGCGCGGGCCGAGTGGGACTGGCTCAAGTGGCTGCCGCACAACGCGCATCCGCACGAGGAGGACGACGCCGGTCAGGTGCGGCTCGCCGCCGAGGACCACGAGGCGCTGATGGACCTGCTCGGCACCGACGTGCGGGACCGGCCGGACCACGACCCGGACGCCTCGCCGAGCGTGGCCGAGCCGTTCGTGGTGGTCGTGGCGCAGGGCGTGCGGCTGCCGGAGACCTCGCGGCTGACGCACGGCGGGCTGCGCAACGTGGTGCTGCTGGACGCGACGGGTGCGATGACCGGCGGCCCGAAGGTGCTGCGGCTGACCACGCGGGGCGGCAGCGTCGAATTCCCGGCCGGTGACGACACGGTGACCGCCGAGGCCGACGCGCTGAGCCGCACGGAGGCGGACACCCTGGCCCGGCTGCTGGCGCCGATGCGCACCAGCGGCAGCGTGGACCTGGTGGACCGGCCGCTGGAGTCGGACTTCGATCTCACCGCGCTGCTGGGCATCCGGGACCCGCGCGGCTTCGACGTGGCCGCCAAGTGGCGCCCCCGGGCCACCCAGTCCGCCCGTCTCCTGGTGCCGTTGGGCGTCACGGAGGAGGGCGAGGTCGTCGAGCTGGACATCAAGGAGTCGGCGCAGGGCGGCATGGGCCCGCACGGTCTGCTCATCGGTGCCACCGGCTCCGGCAAGAGCGAGCTGCTGCGCACCCTGGTGATGGGCCTGGTCGCCACGCACTCCTCGGAGATCCTCAACCTGGTGCTGGTCGACTTCAAGGGCGGCGCGACCTTCCTCGGCATGGACCGGCTGCCGCACACCTCGGCGGTCATCACCAACCTGGCCGACGAGATCCATCTCGTGGACCGGATGCGGGACTCCATCAACGGCGAGATGATCCGCCGCCAGGAGCTGCTGCGCGAGTCCGGGTACTCCTCGCTGTTCGACTACGAGAAGGCGCGGGGCGCCGGGGTGAACCTGACGCCGCTGCCCTCGCTGCTGATCATCGTGGACGAGTTCTCCGAACTGCTCGCCAGCAAGCCGGAGTTCGTGGACCTGTTCGTCTCCATCGGCCGTCTCGGGCGCAGCCTCGGGGTGCATCTGCTGCTGGCCTCGCAGCGGCTGGACGAGAGCCGCATCCACAAGGTCGAGGGGCATCTGTCGTACCGGATCGCGCTGCGGACGTTCTCCGCGATGGAGTCGCGCAGCGTCATCGGCGTCTCGCACGCCTATGAGCTGCCGTCGGCGCCGGGCAACGGCTACCTGAAGGTGGACACCACCAACCTGGTCCGTTTCAAGGCCGCTTACGTCTCCGGGGCGGCCCCGGAGCCGGTGGGCGAGGCCGAGCACTCCGCGCAACTGGCCGCCGCCGGGCAGGAGATCACCCTGTTCGGGCTGGAGCGGCAGGGCACCCTGATGTCCGAGCGGATCGCCGAGCAGCAGGCGCTGGAGGCCGCCCGGGAGGCGTCGGCCGCCGCCGAACGCAAGGCCGCCGCGCAGGCGTCGGGCGGCGACCAGAACGAGGAGAGTCTCCTGGAGGTGCTGATCGGGCACCTGGCGGAGAGCGGGCCGCCGGCCCGGCAGGTGTGGCTGCCGCCGCTGACGGAGTCCCCGAGCCTGGACCAGCTGCTGCCGGGCATCGTGCCGGACCCGGTGCGCGGCATGAGCGCGGCGGACCATCCCTCGCTCAGCTCGCTTCGGGTGCCGCTCGGCATCGTGGACCGGCCCTTCGAGCAGCTGCGGGAGCTGCTGGTCGCCGATCTCTCCGGTGCCGACGGCCACATCGGGGTGGCCGGTGCCCCGCAGACCGGTAAGTCGACCCTGCTGCGCACCCTGATGCTGTCCCTGGCGCTGACCCACACTCCCGAGGAGGTCCAGTTCTACTGCCTGGACTTCGGCGGTGGCGGTCTGGTCTCCACGGCCGGTCTGCCGCATGTCGGCTCGGTCGCCACCCGCCTCGAACGCGACCGCGTCCTGCGTACGGTCGCCGAGCTGAGCCAGCTGCTGGAGAAGCGCGAGGAGGAGTTCACCTCGCGGGGCCTGGAGTCGATGGCGGCCTACCGCAGGCTGCGGGCCACGGGCGAGATCGACGACCCCTACGGCGATGTGTTCCTGGTGGTCGACGGCTGGGGCACACTGCGCCAGGACTACGAGGAGCTGGAGCCCCGGGTCATCGAGATGGCCGCGCGCGGGCTGTCGTTCGGTCTGCATGTGATCGGTTCGGCCGTGCGCTGGTCGGAGTTCCGGCCCCGGCTGCGCGACCTGCTGGGCACCAAGTTCGAGCTGCGGCTGGGCGATTCGATGGAGTCCGAGGTCGGCTCCCGGATCGCGGCGGCCGTACCGCACCAGCCCGGTCGCGGTCTGACCGCGGGCACCCACCACTTCCTGTCCGCGCTGCCCCGGCTGGACGGCTCCGGCGAGACCGGCGATCTCACGACGGCCACCAAGTCGGCCGTGGCGGAGATCGACACCTTCTGGACGGGCCGCCCCGCCCCCGGCGTACGGCTGCTGCCGACCCGCCTTCCGGTGACCGAACTCCCGGTTTCCGAGGGCGACTTCAAGGTCTGCCTCGGCTGGGACGAGCAGCGCCTCGAACCGGTCTGGCACGACTTCACCACCAACCCGCATCTGATGGTGTTCGGCGACGGCGAGACCGGCAAGACCAACGCGCTGCGCCTGATGATCCGTGCCATCACCGCCCGCTACACCCCCGAGGAGGCGCGCATCATGGTCGCCGACCCGGGGCGCGGGCTCCTCAACTCGGTGCCCGAGGCGTACCGGGTCGGGTATGTCGTGGACAGCGACGCGCTCGCCCAACTGGCCACCAGCGCCTCGGTGTCGGTGGGCAAGCGGGTGCCGGGTCCGGACATCAGCCCGGAGCAGCTCGCCCGCCGCGACTGGTGGGAGGGGCCGCTGCTGTTCGTCCTCATCGACGACTACGACCTGTTCTCCGGGGCACCGGGCGCCCCCTCCCCGATGGCGCCCCTGGTGCCGCTGCTCGCGCAGGGCCTGCACATCGGCATGCACCTGGTCGTCGCCCGCAGCACCTCGGGATCGATCCGCGCCATGATGGACCCGGTGCTGCGCCGGCTGTGGGAACTGGGCAACCCCGGCCTGCTCTTCTCCTACCCCAAGGAGGAGGGCAAGTTCCTCGGCGAGGCCAAGCCGCGCACGCTGCCCGCGGGCCGGGCCCAGCTGGTCACCCGGCGTTCGGTACGCCTCGTACAGACCGGGCTGGTGTCGTCATGAACAGCATGAACGGCACGAGCGGCATGCGCGGCACGAACGGTGTGCGCGGCATACGCACCCTCCCCACTTCTCCCTCCCTCTCCCCAGGAGCAGTCCGATGACCACAGCCCCCGCGGTCACCGCACCCGCCTCGGAGGTCTGCCGGGTCACGGTGGTGGGCCCCACCGGCCAGGCCGATCTGGCGATCCCGCTCACCACACCGGTCTCCGCGCTGCTGCCCGTGCTGGTGCGCCATGTGACGACGGAGACGGCCGACCGCGGCACGCCCTGGGTGCTGCAACGGCTCGGCGAGGACCCGTTCGACGCCGACGCCACCCCCGCCACCGTGCAGCTGCGCCATGGCGAGGTGCTCCATCTGCGGCCCGCCGACGAGCCGTTGCCCGCCCTGCACTTCGACGATGTCTCCGACGGGGTCGCGCATGTCGTGACAGCGTTGCCAGGCGGCTGGCGCCCGGCGCTGACCCGGGGCCTGGCACTCACCCTCGCGGTGCTGGCGCTGCCCGCGGTGGCGTGGGCGCTGCTGGGGTTCGGTCCGGGGCTCGCGGCCTCGGTGGGCGCCGGGGTGATCGCCGTACTGCTGGCCGCCGGATGCGTGGCCGCCGACCGGCTCTCCGCCGACCAGGGCAGTGTGCTGGTCGCCGGACTCGGCGCGCTCGCGTTCGGCGCGCTGGCCGGGCTGACGTTCCGCCAGGGGCCGCACGGCGGGTTCGCGCCGGGGCTGCCCGGGATGCTGGCCGCGGCGGGCGGTGTCGTGGTGGTGGCCGTCGCGCTGCTGGCGCTGCGCCCGCTGCCGCTGGTCGTCCCCGGCACCGCGCTGGGCACCGCGCTCGCCGCCGCCGTGGGCACCGGGCTGATGCGCGCCACCCACTGGCACGGCGGTCAGGCGGTCGCCGTGGTCGCGGTCGCGATGTTCGTGCTCGGCCACTTCGGGCCCCGGCTCGCGCTGCGCGCCGCACGGCTGCGGGTGCCCCTGCTCCCGCACAACGCGGCCGAGTTGCAGGAGGACATCGACCCGGAGCCGCAGGAGCGGGTGGAGCGCAGGGTCAAGGCGGCCAGCTCCTTCCTGGACACCCTCAGCGTGTCCTCCGCGCTCGTCTACGCGGCCGGGTTCTGGTACATGACCCGCGAGGGCGGCTGGATCGGCTGGCTGCTGCCGCTGGTCTTCGCGGCCGCGGTACTGCTGCGGGCCCGCGGCCTGAACCGGTCCGCGCAGCGCGTGCCGACCGTGCTCTCCGGTGCCGCCGGTCTGGTCACGGTGGCGCTCACCCGGTTCGCCGCGGCGGGCGACGGCGCCCGGGTGATCGTGGTGGCCCTGCTGCTCGCCGCGGTCCTCGCCCTGCTGGTGGCCGCGTGGCGGCTGCCGACCGGCCGGCTGCTGCCGGTGTGGGGGCACAGCGGCGACCTGCTGGAGACGGTCACCGCCATCGCGCTGCTGCCACTGCTGCTCCAAGTCCTGCACGCGTACGCCTACTTCCGCGCCCTGACGAGCTGAGAGGGGCCACAGCGTGCAGACCCGACGCGATCACATGCAGGCGTACCAGTTCGCCATGGGCCGCCTTGCGACCGCCCTCGTCACCGGCGACCCCGGCCGCGGCGACAGCCCCACCAAGCGGGCCGCGCTGGGCAGTTTCTTCGGCGCAGGACTCGTCGTCCTGCTGTCCCTGGGCTTCCTGGTCTACGGCAAGCTGTCGCCGGTGACCACGGCGGCCTGGCGCGAGCCCGGCTCGATCGTCGTGGAGAAGGAGACCGGCACCCGCTATCTCTTCCTCGACGGCAGGCTGCGCCCGGTGCGCAACTACGCCTCCGCGCTGCTGCTGACCGGCAAGGGCGCCGCCGTACGCACCGTGGCGGCCAAGGCGCTGAGCGACGTACCGCACGGCGCGCCGGTCGGTATCGACGGCGCGCCCGACTCGCTGCCCACTCCGGCCACTCTGCTGACCGGGCCCTGGACCGACTGCCTGCGCCCGGATCTGCCGTCCGGCCATGTGGTCGACTTCGCGCCGGGCAGGCACGCGAGCGCCTTCCCCGCCGGGCGGCAGCTGCTGTTGAAGGCTCCGAACGGTCAGCGCTTCGTGCTGTGGCGGGGCACCAAGTACCCGGTGCCCGCGCAGTCCGCGCTGATCGCGCTCGGTCTCGACGGCGACCGGCCGGTGTCCGCGTCCGCCGCGTGGCTGGCCGCCGTGCCGACCGGGGCCGCGCTCGCCCCGGCGAAGCTCGACCGGATGGGCGAGGCGGCCGGGCAGATCGCCGGACGGCCCGCCGCCGTGGGCCAGTTGTTCACCATGAGCGCGGCGGGCGCACGGCACACCTATGTCATGACCGCCGGTGGAGTGACCCAAGTCAGCGCCACCGAGGCCGCGTTGCTGGCGGCCCGGCCCGACGCTCCGGCCACCCGCCAGGTGTCGGTGACCGACATCGCCTCCGCCAAGGTCTCCGCCCATCACTCCCTGGACAGTGGGGTGCCGGACGTGCTCGGCGCCCCTGCGGTCGACACCTCCGGGCAGGCGGTGTGCCTGCGCGAGAGCACCCAGGGCGCCCGGCTCAGCGCGGCCGTGGTCGTGGAGAGCGGCGCCGCCGCGACGGGCAAGCAGCGGGTGCTGGTGCCGCCGTCGGGCGGTGTGTACGCCGTGGACCAGCGGGAGGTGGCCGCGCAGGTGGCGAGTCCGCACACCTTCCTGATCACCGACCAGGGCATCGTCTACCCGCTGGGCTCCTCCGCCGCGCAGTCCCTCGGCATCGGCGGCGGCACCGCGACCGCGCTGCCGGAGAGCCTGCTGGTGGCGCTGCCGCACGGGCCGGTCCTCGACCGCTCGGTGGCGGCGCTGACGGTCAAGGCGGGACAGGACGGGGCGACGGCTTCGCCCTCGGCCGACTCCCACCAGCCGCAGGGCACTTCGGGTGTCGGCGGGACCTCGGGCAAGGCCCCGGTCCCCGCGGTGTCCACCGATCCGTCCCCCACCGGCTCCGCCGCACGGGTGGGGTGAGCGGATGCGCAGAGGACTGGGTACCGCCCGGACGGGCGGGACGGCGTTGCAGTGCCGGGCCGAGGGCCGGGCACTGCTGGTGCACCCCAAGGGCGAACCCGACCCGGAGGCCGCCGCGTTCGCCGCGGGGCTCGCCGCCGACCCGCAGCACACCCTGGCCGTGGTGGATCTCCCCTACGGGTCGCTGGAGGGCTCGGCGGACGCGGTGGCACGGCTGCTGGCGGGCCGGGGCGAGAGCCTGCGCCTGGTCTTCGGCCGCAGCACGCCCCAGGAGGCGCGGCGCGCCGCACAGCGGATCGCGGACCGGCTCGACCGGCTGGTGCTCGCCCCGGACGGCGCGGTGCTGCCGACCGACGGCGGCGGCCTGTTCATCCCGAGCGACCACGGCGCGGGCTGGCTGCGGTTCCGGCCCGGCCGTTCGGCGGAGCGCGACTCGCGCCGATTCCCCAAGCCCCGCTGGGAGTTCTCCACCTTCGACCGCCCCTGGACCACCAGCGGCCACGGCATCGCCGAGCCGGCGCCCTGCGGGGTGTGGGTGCGCAGCCCGCACGACCATCCCGCCGCCGAGAGCGGCCGGCGCCTGGTGGACCGGCTGCCCAGCCATCCCGACATCCTCACCGTGGTCCTCGGCAGCCCCGGCGGCCCGCCGGTGACCCTGGCGGACGTGACCCGGCTGTGGGAGACGGTCCTGCCGTCCGCCCGCTCCTGGGTGCGCTTCCTGCACCTCGGTCCCGTCGCGCTGCCCGAGGGCGCCGAGGCGCTGGGCCAGGAACTCGCCGACGCGCTCGGCCAGCAGGTGGTGCTGTACGCGGGCGTGCCCGTCGAGTCGCGCGCCGGGCTCGCCTCGCCCGAGGTGGCGGCGGTACGGCCGGACGGCACGCTCGGCCACCACCCCTTCGTCAGCGAGCTGATGTACTTCCCGCGCACCGGGAGCGCCCCCGCCCCGCCCGCCCTCTTCGGGCTGCGCCGGCCCCTGTTCGGGGTGCCGGAGATCACCACCGGTGTGTACGAGTACGCCGCCGACGCGGTGCTCGAAGTGGTGCAGAGCGGGCTGTGGATGCGCCCGCTGGCCGAGCCCGCGGACGGCGACGCGGTACGCCGCATACCGGCCGCGCCCGGCTACGCCGCCATCCTCTACGACCGCAGC
Organism: Streptomyces sp. NPDC093018; assembly: GCF_040684035.1. Classification (NCBI taxonomy): domain Bacteria; kingdom Bacillati; phylum Actinomycetota; class Actinomycetes; order Kitasatosporales; family Streptomycetaceae; genus Streptomyces; species Streptomyces sp. NPDC093018. The sequence goes on along the minus strand of NZ_JBFBFF010000001.1, from coordinate 431,646 downwards.
ACGCCCGGCGCGGCCGACCGTATGCGCTCGCTCGCCGAGGACATGCTGTGGCGGCTGGACCCCGAGCGTCGCGAGGGCTTCACGATCGCCCCGGCCGACGAACCGGGCCATGTGGTGGTGACCTCGGACGACGCCGACCTGTGGTCGGCACCGGACGCCACGGCGACGGGCCCCCGGGCGATCGCCCCCACCGCGTCCCGGGGACAGGTCCGGGCCGCGGAGGCGGCGCCCTGGGGCACGGCGGCGCAGGCGGCAACTCCGGTGGCGGAGCGTGAAGTTGTACGAGATGAGGGGTCGGGTGGGGCTTCGGCGCTCGCGCAACTGGACCTCGACGAGACGACCGTCCGGGTACGCGGGAACGCGGCACCGGCGACACCGCCCGCGGTGGCACCCCCCGCGGCCAGGATCGAGTCCGAGATGCCGGCGGCCGGGCTGCCGCGGGTCGAGTCGGCCGACGGCGTCCAGGTGAGCGGAGCGCCCGGGGACGCGGGCACGGCCGGGCGCCCGGAGACCGTCACCACCGCGTCGGCGGCTACGGCGGCCGGGGGCCTCGCGCCCGTACCCGTGCCCGAGCCGGTGCGGGAGGCCCCGCGCCCCGGGCCGGAGCCGATACCCGACGCGCCGCGCACCGACGCTCCGGCGCCGACGCCCTTGGGACAGGGACCGGTTCAGGCCACACCCGTGGTCCCGGGACCCGCGTCGCCGGTGCCCGCGCCGCCTCGGCCCGCCGCGCCCGCGCGCCTTCCGCTGCCCGACCTTCCGGCCGTGTCCGAGCCGGGGAATCCGGGCGGCCCGGGGAACCCCGGCGAGCCGCCGAGGGAGAACCCGCGCCCGGCGGACGGTCCCGACGGCCGGGGGACGGACGGCCCGGCACGGACCGACGTACCCGCGCAGCCGTCCGCCCCGGAAGCGGAGCAGGGACCCGCGCCGGCGCAAGGACCTGGGCCGGAGCGGGGGCCGGAGCCGGAGCGGGAGCCGGAGCCGGTGACGTCGGCTCCGCACGCGCCCGACTCCCCCGGCGCCGCTCCGTCGGTGCCGCCCGCCCCGGCCCCCGCCGCCGAGAGGCCGGAGCCGGAGCCGGAGCCGCAGCCGCAGCCGCAGCCGCAGCCCATGGTGCCGCCGACGGTGTCGCCGATGGTTCCGCCGACGGCGCCCTCCGCTCCCCCGGCGTCCCCCGCGCCGACGGCACCCGCGCCCGCCGCGCGGCCCGCGCCGTTGATCCGGCTGGAGTCCGACTCCCCGGCCGCCGCTCCCGTGGCGCCCGCCGACACCGGCCGGGCCGACGAGCCGACGCCGCCCGCCCCCGACGCCGTACCCGGCGCCCCGGAGGGTCCCGAGCCCTCGGCGTCCGCCCCCGCGGCCGTCCCCGGTGTCCGTGTCCAGCCCACTCCCAAGGCGTCCGCCTGTGCGGTGCCGCCCGAGCGCGGCACCGAGAAGGAGCGGGACTGGGTGCGGCGGACGCTGAGCACGCAGTACAACGCGGTCGCGGGCACGGTGTCCCGGGTGATGTCGGAGTCGCCGGGACTGCGCGGCGGCGCGCGCGGCGAGGCGGCGGACGCGCTCACCGACCTGGTGGCCGTACGGCTGTTCCTGTCCGGGGACGGCGCACAGGTCAACGCGGCCGTACGCGCCGCTGCGGTCGGTCCGCATGTGCCATTGGCCCGCTGTGTGGCGGCCGGGCTGCGCAGGCTGCCGTCCTACCGGGGCGCCGCGCTGCTGCGGGCCCGGGCGAGCGCGGCCGAGCGGGCGTGGTTCCGGGAGGGCCGGCTGGTGACGGAGTGGGCGTTCTGCACGGCGTACGGCGCCCCGCGCCCCGGCCCGCACGACGCCACCGACTTCCTCATCTGGTCGATCACCGCCCGCCGTACGAATCTGATCGACCCCGCCGAGCCGGACCGCGTGGTGTTCCTGCCCGGCACCACGTTCAAGGTGCTGCGCCCCGCGGAGGGCGAAGGCCCGGTGCTGCTGCGGGAGTTGTCGCCGTCGGAGATCGCCTCCGACGGCAAGGTGGACGTCCAGCGGGTGCCGTTGGACGAGATGGCCCTGGACGGTCTTGAGCGCGCGGCCGCCGCGCTGCGCGCCGACGACGCCGCGGGCCGGGACGAGCGGGGCGGCCAGGACGGCCTCGGGACGCCCCCGGGTCTGATCGGCGGAGCACCGGCACCGCGGCAGCGCCCGCGCGGCGCCGGTGACGGCAACGGCAACAGCGGCGCCTTGAGTGCGCCTGACGAGGGAGCGAAACTGTGACCCGGCCCGTGCTACTGGTGTCCCCGGACCGCCCCGGGGCCTACCGCGCCATCGCCGACGCCCTGGCGGACGCCACCGACGGTGCGCTGATCACCGTCGCACCGGGGCGTTACGAGGAGAGCCTGTACATCAACCGCGCGGTGACGCTGGCCGCCGAGGGCGCCGGTGGCACGGTGGAGATCGCGGCGGCCTCGGGCAGCACCCTCGTCCTGGACGCGGAGGCGGTCCGGCTCACCGGCCTCCAGTTGTCCGGCACCGACCGCGAGGCGCCGGTGCTCGACGTGCGCCGGGGGCAGGCCGCGCTGGACGGCTGCCGGATCTCCGGTGAGGCGTGGGCGGCCGTGCTGGCCTGGCAGGACGGCGTGGTCGCGCTGCGGGACTGCCAGGTCACCAACGCGCAGGGCGCCGGGATCGTGGTCACCTCCGGCGGCGCCAACGCCGTGGAGGGCACGCACATCCAGGAGGTCGGCTCGTCGGCGGTCGTGGTGGCCGAGCACGGCCGGCTGACGCTGCGCGACTGCCGGCTCGACCGGGCCCGGGGCAACGGCGTCTGCGTCAACGGACAGGCGACGGCGGTGGTGGAGGCCACCCGGATCAGCGGCAGCGGCAAGCCCGCGCTCGCCGTGGAGCAGAACGCGCGCGCCACGCTGACCGGCGTCGAGGTGAGCGGCAGCGCGGCCCTGGACGCGTATCTGACCAGCGCGGCCGAAGTCGTCCTGAACCGCTGCTCGTTCACCGGTTCCGGCGGTCAGGCGGTCCGGGTCGGCGAGGGCAGCGCGCCGGTGCTGCGCGAGTGCCTGGTCGCCGGGGCCCGGCGGGAGGGCATCCATGTCTCGGCCGGTGCGCGGCCCCGCCTGGAGGACTGCCGGATCACCGGCACCCCGACCGGTCTGCTGGTGGAGGCGGGCGGGCAGGCCGAGGGCACGGGGCTGACCGTCGAGGGCGCGGGCACGGCGGCCGTGCATGTGGCGGACGGCGCGGTGGTGCTGGACCGGCTGACGGCCGACGCGGGCGGTACCGCGTTGCGCGGTGTCGGGGCCGAGGCGAAACTGACCGTGCGCGACGCCGAGTTGGTGACGGGCATCGAGCTGTCCGAGGGCGCCGCGGCGACGCTGTCCGCGCTGCGGCTGCGCTCCGGCGGCGGTACGGGCCTCGCCCTCGCCTCGGGCGCCCGCGCCGAGGTGTCCGCCTCGGCGTTCACCGGCTGCTCGACACTGGTCGGCGCGGAGGCCGAACTCGACGCGCAGGACAGCGAGTTCACCGGGGCGGACGGCGACGGCATCCGGATCAGCGCGGGCGGTGCCCTCACCGCGGTCGGCTGCCGGGTCAACGGCGCGCGCGGCCACGGGGTGAACGTGCAGGCGTCCTCGCGGGCCGAACTGACCAACTGCACCGTCTTCGACAACGGCGGCGACGGCGTGCGCTGCAACACCGACGAACCGGTACGGGTGCACGACTGCGAGATCCGCGACAACGGCGGCGTCCCGGTGCGCCAGCTCAAGACGGGCCAGGTCTCGGTGGAGCGCGTCGACACCGGCGGCGACCCCTCCGGCCGTACGACCAGCGCCTCCGCCGCCGGCGAGTCGGGCGCGACGGACGGCGAGGCGGCGACCCGGGCGGCCGCGCACACCGGCACCGGACCCCTCGCGGAGCTGGAGGGACTGGTCGGCCTGGAGAGCGTGAAGCTGGAGGTCACCGGGCTGATCAACCTCAACAAGATGGCGCAGCGCCGCCAGGAGATGGGCCTGCCGATGCCGCCCATGAGCCGGCACCTGGTCTTCGCGGGGCCGCCCGGCACCGGCAAGACCACGGTGGCCCGGCTCTACGGCGCGGTCCTCGCCGAACTGGGCATCCTCAGCCAGGGCCATATCGTCGAGGTGGCCCGCGCCGACCTGGTGGCGCAGATCATCGGCGGTACGGCCATCAAGACCACGGAGGTCTTCAACAAGGCCCTCGGCGGTGTGCTGTTCATCGACGAGGCGTACACGCTCACCAACCAGTCCCGCGGCAACGGCCCCGACTTCGGGCAGGAGGCCGTCGACACGCTGATGAAGCTGATGGAGGACCATCGCGACGAGGTCGTGGTGATCGTCGCCGGGTACTCCGCGCAGATGGAGCAGTTCCTCGCCTCCAACCCGGGCATGGCCTCCCGTTTCGCCCGCACCGTGGAGTTCCCCAACTACAGCGCCGAGGAACTGGTCACCATCGTGCGGGGCCTGTGCGCCAAGCACTACTACGAGCTGTCGGGCTCGGCGCTCGAAGCCCTGGACCGCTACTTCCAGGACGTGCCCAAGGGCGCCACCTTCGGCAACGGACGCGTCGCCCGCCAGGTCTTCGAGGAGATGATCAGCAGGCAGGCGTCCCGGCTCGCCGCCCAACCCCCGGGCGACGACACGGAGTTGTCCCGCCTGGACGGCGCGGACGTCATCACGGTGCCGGGCGGCGCGGCGGAGCCGCAGGGCGGCCCGGCGGCCCCGCCGAGTGGCCGGACCGAGCAACGGGCCGACCGAGGCGCCCGCCCCTCGCAGCCCGCGAGCCCGGCACCCGGCCCGTCCACGGCACTCGCTGCCGCACCCCAACAGTCTCCGGGTCTGCGGAAGTTGGCCGTGATGACCGGCCTCGAAGCGGCCCGCGCCGCCCTGGCCACCCGCGTCGCGGCGCTCGCCGGTGCCCCGCGGGAGCCCGGGCGGGCGGTGTCCGCGCAGGCCAACATCGTGCTGGAGGGGCCGCAGGGCAGTGGGCGCAGGGCGCTGGCCCGGGCGTATGCGCGGTGTCTGACCGAGGCGGGCCTGCTCGGCTCGGGCACCGTGCACGAGGTACGGCTGTCCGCGCTCCCGGCACGCTTCCCGAAGCAGCCCGCCCACCGGTTGGCGGCGGCCCTGGAGGAGGCGGAGGGCGGGCTGCTGGTGCTGCGCCTCGACGACGCCCTCGGCCGCCGTTCGCCCGCCGAGCGCGCGGCGGTCCTTGACGGACTGGCCCGGCTGGCCGGTACCCCCTGCGACACGGTGCTCGCACTGTGCGGCTCACCCGCCGAGCTGCGTGCGCTGGTGGGTGAACGGGCCGATATCGCCGGGGAGTTCGCCGAGTATCTGCGGCTCGACCCGTACACCGTGGAGCAGGCCATCGAGCTGGTACGACGCCGGCTGTGGGCCTTCGGCTTCCAACTGGCCGACGACGCGGCGGAGATGCTGGCCGCCGCCTTCCATGCCGCGCCGCCGCCCGGGGGCGCCTGGGAGGCGCACCGGCTGGCGGAACGGCTCGCCGCGTCCGCGCGCACCCGTACCGTCTCCGCGACCGATCTGCCCGGCCCTCCGGCATCCGACGCGACAACGGGGTCCGGCCCCGCGGGCGCGGCGGCATCAACGGGCTCGTCGGCCTCGGCGGCCTCAGCAGGCCCGTCGGCCTCGGCGGCCTCGGCGGGCGCAGCGACTTCGGCGGGCTCTGCGGCGGCGGGACCGGCGCCTTCGGCGAACGGCGCGCAGGTGCCCGAGGCCGCACGGACTGCCGTACCGCCCGAGGCCACGCGGGCAGCCGTACCCGCCGATCCGCCGCCGCGGGCGCACGGCGCGCACCCTCCCCACCCCGCACCGGACACGGCGTCGCGGCCGGTGAGCGCCCCGCACGCGGGGGCCGGCCTGCCGGGCACCACGGAGCCGCCGCCGCAGGCGAGGCCCCTGGTGCAGACATGAGAGACGTCCGCCCCCGGCGCCGCGCACGACCTCGTGCGCGGCGGCGGACGGCGGGTGAACCCCCCACCATCCGGCGCCGGCACGCACTCCCCGTGGGTGTGACATCGCTGTCAACGGCCAAGGCCGGCGCCACAGTTCGAGAGAGGACCATACGATGGCACTGACGTCAGTCGAACTACAGGGAATGACCGCCGCCCAGGGCAGCTTCCAGACCGCCCTGGACGAGACGACCGGCTCGTACTCGCAGATGGACGGCCAGATCGAGGGCCTGCGGGCGAGCTGGAGCGGCGAGGCCGCGAACATCTACCACACGGCCATGCAGGACTGGCTGACCGACTTCGACAAGGTCAACCAGGCGCTGCGCACCATGCTGGAGAAGCTGGCGCAGAACACCCACATCTACGCCAACACCCACGAGAACACCCAGCAGCAGGCCCAGCAGGTCGCGCAGCAGATCAGCTCGGGCAGCGTCGGTCTGCCGGGCTTCCCCTCCTGACCGGTCCCCGACCGACCCACCCCTTCGTACTCGCATCCGTTCCCAAGGAGCCGGACAGCAGATGACCACGTACACCGTCCAGATGGAGCAGGTCGACTACATCGTCGGCGAGATGAACTCCATCACGCAGCGCATCAACCAGACTCTCACCGAGCTGGACAACGCGGCGAAGATGCACCTCAGCGAGTGGACCAGCGACGCCCAGCAGACCTACCAGCAGGTCAAGGCGCAGTGGGACGCGGCCGCCGCGGACATGACCCAGAAGGCCGCCTCCGCCACGCAGATGCTCGGTGAGATCAACGAGTACTACTCAAGTGGCGAGCGCCAGGGCGTTTCGCTCTGGGGGTGACCGATGGCTGACCAACCCTTGCCGATCCCGGAGCCGCACACATCGACGCCGACTCCGGACCCGCAGCACTACGACGGTGGAACGACGATCGAAGCCGGGCACGGCACCGTGACCGCGTCCACCACCTTCAACCCGCCCAACGTACCGGGCGGTTCGGGTGACTCGGGCAGCGGTACCAGTGTGGACACCCCGTCGATGCTGTTGTTCGCCGACAACATCGACAAGCTGATCCAGCCGACGCGGGACGCCGCGACGGAGCTGGGGAAGGTGCAGGCCGAGCCGGGCGCGTTCTATCACGCGAACCAGATCCGGACGAAGGTCAACGGTCCGAACGCCGACTCCGGGCTCAAGGAGTCGTACATCAAGGTGTTCCAGGACCTGGCCCAGGGCCTGGGTGATCTGCGCGACGGCGTCAAGCAGTTGGCGCAGCACTACACCACTCTGGAAGACGCCGGGCGGATGAAGGCGACTGATCTGCAGAACGCCATGCAGAGCACGAGCAGCGACTTCACCAGCCTGGTGACCGACGCCGGCGGGTCCGGCGGCGGAGCAAGTTGACGGGTGGTCGCCGCCGCCCCCGGTGCCGTACGACGGTGACCGGGGGCGGCGGGGACCCTGACAGGGGCGCAAGCGGGAGACTGGGGCAAAGATGGGCAGCCCGGACTACAACACCGGCGGGTTCAGCGACAGCGGTGACGGCATCTTCGCCGATCCCGGGAACGATCCGGGGTCGATCGACGACTACAACTCGTGGGACTGGAAGCAGATCATGGCGGCCATCAATGGCATGTCCGCCGGCACCGGTTCCGACGCCAACGAGGAGCGTGCCAAGGGCATCTCCGACCCCCAGTCCCTGATGGACGCGGCGGGCCACTTCCTGAACGCCGAGGTGGTGCTCGCCGGCATCGCCAAGAGCCTCGCCGACCAGGCGAACGCGCTGGCCGGGGAGAACGGTCCCTGGAAGGGGGCCGCGGCGGACGCCTTCTGCGACATGATCAACACCTTCTCGCGCCAGGTGAAGGCGACCGCGGACGTACTCTCCGGCGGTGAAGCGGGCAACTCGGTGCCGCAGCAGCTCGCCGACAACTCGGTCAATCTGTACAACGCCCAGGTCAAGATCGCGGACATCGACGCCTGGTACGCCGACCAGGCAGTGAAGATGGGCGTCAAGCCGATGAGCAACGGCCTGATCCCGATCCACGAGAAGCCGCAGCTGGTCGAGATGATGACCAGCGACATGCGGGCGGTCCTCAAGAGCCTGGCGGGCGAGTACCAGGTCACCATCGACTCGGTGCACACCCCGCCGCCCGTGACCAGCCCCACGGACAGCCCGGATGTGCCGGACGACGTCCCGGACGTCCCCGATCCCGATCTGACCGACCCGAACCTGCCCAATGTCGACGCGCCGGATCCGCAGGCGTTCTCGTCGCCCGACACCTCGGGCCTCCCGGACCCGGAAATGCCCGGCGTGGACCCGATGAACGCGCTCGCCATGCCCTCGCCGTACTCCGGCGGCACGGGCGTGGACGGCGACGCGCCCGGTCTGGACGGGCTTCCGGACGACGCGCTCGGCAACGACACCCTGGACCCGAGCGCCCTCGACAAGGCGCTCAACCCGTCGGCGTTCCCCGGCGGTTCCGGCCTGGACGACAATCTTCCGACGTTCGCGCCCACCTCCTTCCCGGGCGGCCTGAACACCGGTACCGGCGACGGGAAGTTCCCCACGCTGGCCGACAACCTCGCCGAGGATCCGGCCAGTTGGTCGGACGCCGGTGGGCTTCCCGAGGACTTCCCCGGTGACACGGGGGTCGGTGGCACCGGCGGCCTGAACGCGGGCGAAGGGCTCGGCGATGTCGCCCCCGAGCAGTTCCCGGGCGGCCTCGGCACGGAGTCCGGACTGCCGGAGGGGCTCGCATCGCCGTCCCTCCTGGACAACGCGCTGGAGTCGCCGGCCCTCGACGGCCTGTCGGAGGGCGAACAGGGCCTCGGCACGGGCGGGATGCCGATGATGCCGGGCATGGGCGCGGGCGGCATGCCGCAGAGCGGCGCCCTCGACCCCAGCGATGCCAGCGGGCTGCTCGACAGCGAGGCCGAGCCCTGGAGCGGTGACCCGAGCGTGGCCGACGAGATCGGCGGCAGGGGCGCCGACGCGGGCGGCGACGGCCTCGGGCTGCCGCTGGACGAGGCGGAGGCCGCGGGCTACCCCGGCGACCTCTCCACCGAGGAGGGCCTCACCGGTACCGGCGCGGGCGGCATGCCCATGATGCCCGGCATGGGCGCGGGCGGCATGCCACAGAGCGGCGCCCTCGACCCCAGCGATGCCAGCGGGCTGCTCGACAGCGAGGCCGAGCCCTGGGTCGGCGACCCCGAGGTGGGCGAGGAGATCGGCGGTGCCGGCGCCCTGGCGGGCGGCGAGGGGCTGGGGCTGCCACTGGACGAGGAGGCGGAGGCACTGCCCGGCGCGCTCGCCGCCGAGGAGGCCGAGGAGGGCTCGGCCCTGGGCATGGGCGGGATGAACGGCATGCCCATGATGCCCGGCATGGGCGGCGGCGCCCCGGCCGGGCAGGGCACGACCGATCCGAGCGACGCCTCGGGGCTGCTGGAGCCCGAGGGCGAGCCGTGGAGCGGTGAGCCCGGGGTGCCCGAGGAGATCACCGGGGGCGCCGGAGCGGGTGGCGAGGGACTCGCCCTGCCCGAGCCCACCGAGGGTGTGATGATCGGCTCGGACGGGCTGCCCATCGCGCCGCGGCCCACGGCGGCGGCTCCCGTGGCGCGCCTCGCGGACGGCGAGGAGAGCGGTGCCGCTGTCGCGGGCGAGACCGAGGCGGCAGAGGCGGGTGCCGCCGTGGCGGGCGAGGCGGGTGCCGTCGCGGCGGGCGAGGGCGTGCCTGCGATGCCCGGCATGATGCCCGGTGCGGGCGCCGCCTCCGCCGGGGCGCGGGACGAGCGGTCGGACGCGTCCGGGCTGCTGACTCCCGACGCGCACGCCTGGACTCCGGAGGCGGAGGCCGACGGCGAGCGTCCGGTCGTGGCGGCCCACGAGGGCGTGGGCGAGGGCGCGTTGCCCGCCGTGCTGCTCGGGGCGGCGGCCGGGGCGACCGCCGCGGCGGTGGCCGGGTCCGGCCTCGGCGCGGGTACGGCGGGAGCGGAGGAGTCCGCCGAACGACGGCACCGGCGTCGGCACGAGGACGACGCGGCGGCGCTGGTCGTGCTGCCGGTGGGCGGCGACGACACCGCGCGGCAGCTCGGCGAGGACCGCCCCGACGAGCCGGACCAGCCCGAACTCCCCGACGATCACGTGGCGTTGGCCCCCGCCGCCGGGGCCGAGGCGGAGGACACGGCGGCGTGGGACAGCGCGGGAGCCGCGTTCGTGCCGCTGCTGTGGTCCGTGCCGACCGAGGACGAGGAAGAGGTCCTCGCGCCCGGCTACGCGACGGAGGACGCGAGCACCTGGTCAGGCGAGGCCGGTACGGCCGAGGAGGACGCGGACGGCCCCCGGCTCTCCACCTGGCGGCCCAACCGGAGCGGGCCCACCGGCCCCGGCGAGATGGTCGTCCCGGCCGTACGGCTGCGCTCGTTCGCCGGCGACCCCTCGGAGCTCACCGCCGAACTTCCCCCGCAGGACCCGGCGTTGGACGAGACGGAGGCCGAGGAGGAGCTCGCGCAGCCGTCCCGGGGCATCGCGGACCTGCTGGTCCAGGAGGGCGACACCTGGGGCACGGCGGCCTCCGACGGCTCGGGCGCGGTGCTGTGACCGCCCCCGGCCTCCGCCGCCTGCCCGGACCCCGCCACATGCCGGCCACCCGGCGCCTGCCCACCACCCGGCGGCCGTCCGCCACCCGGCGCCGCCCCGCCGCCGCACCATCGCACGACGCAAGGAGACTCGGATGAGCAGCCCCTACGACCAGGAGATAGAAGACCTGCTGGCGCTGTACCGCAAGCAGCGCACGGAGGCCGTGGAGACGCGGCGCCGGATCAACGAGGTGACCGGTACGGCGACCGCGCCCCGGCAGACCGTCAAGGCGACCGTGAACGCGCAGGGCGAGGTCACCGCGATCGAGTTCCCCACCGGCGCCTACCACCGGATGGCGCCGAAGGAACTCTCCGAGGCGCTGCTGTCCACCATCCGCCAGGCCCGCGCCAACGCGCTGGAGGCCGTCGCCGAGGTCGGCTCGCACGGGCTGCCGGCCGGGGTGCGGCTCACCGACCTCATCGAGGGCAAGGTCGACGCCACGGAACTGCTCGCGGAGGAACCGGCCATGCCCGCCGAGGTGCGCGAGTACATCGCCGAGGGACGGCCGGACGTACGACGCGGTGGCGGCCGATGACGCCGGGCACCGCACCCCACCACGACCACGGGATCCAGGGAGGAACGCATGGCTGACGGCGAGTTCTACGTCGACACCGCCGGGCTGCGCAACCAGCTGCCGTACGTGCAGCAGCTGGCGGCGCGGTTCCGGGACATCGGCAAGGGCCTGGAGGGGCGCCTTTCCGAGCTGGGCGAGTGCTGGGGCGACGACGCGACCGGGCGGCAGTTCTACGAGCAGTACGCCACGCCCCACAAGCAGATCATCGACAGCACCGGGCAGATGGGCCAGCTGGTCGACAGCATGCACGACGGCATCCGCACGATGGCCGTCAATCTCGAACGCATGGAGGACCAGAACGTCGAGGCGACCCGGCGGTTGCACACCACCGAGGTCCAGCCCACCGAGACACGGGTGAAGAACACCAAGTCATGAGCATCGAACTGCCCCCGGAACTGGACTGGGTCGCCAAGCTGGCCGTCGGACAGGACTGGCCCAAGGGTGACGAGGACAAACTGCGCAGCCTGGGCGCGGCGTGGGACGACGCCGCGCGCCAACTCACCGCCATCAGCCGGGAGATCGACCCGGCGACCAGCGGTGTGCTGCACAGTGTCGGCGGCCAGGTCGCCGACGAGTTCACCGCCTTCACCCAGCAGTTGAAGTCCAACATCCCCGACATGGCCGACGCGGCGGGGCAGTTGGGCGAGCTGGGCCGGAACACGGGGTTGCAGGTCGAGTACGCCAAGTACATGATCATCGCCCAGCTGGTGTGGCTGGCGGTGGAGATCGCCGAACTCGCCTTCTGGGCGCCGGAGGCGATCCCGGTCCTGGTCACCGGTGTGCGGGCGATCGTCAAGATGCTGCTGAAGCGGCTGCTGATCTCGATCGCCACCGGCGTCGGGTTCATGGTGGGCATGGACGCGGTGATCCAGGGGATCCAGTTCCTCAAGGGCGACCGCACCAAGTGGGACACCGCCGCCACGCTCCAGGCCCTGGAGGGCGGCGCGATCGGCGGTGCGATCGGCGGGATCTTCTCCGGGGCGGGCTCGGCCTTCGCGCCGAAGTTCGCGTCCTCGCTGATCGGCAAGGGCCTCATCGGCGGCGCTTCCAGCATCGTCACCACCGAGGTGATGTCCGAGATCTTCGGCGGCGAGAACGACATGGGTTCCGCGCTGACCTCGGGCATCATCGGCGCGATGGGCGGCGGCGGGGGCAAGCGCAGGTTCGGCGGGGGCGAACACACCGAGGTCCACACGCCCGACATCCATCTCCCGTCCGAGCCCGACCTGCATCTGCCGAAGCTCTCCTTGGACGGCGAAGGCCCGCATCTGCCCGGCATGGAGGACTTCGACACCAAGGGGCTTGGCGGCAAGGGCGTGGGCACCGGGGGCAGCACCGGTTCCGTCGAGTCGCCGGCCACGGGCGGCAGTCGTAGCGGAGAGGAGAGCGGCGACAGTACGGCGCACACCGCCCCGCACACCACGGTCACCGAGTCCGAGGGCCCGGTCACCGGCGCCACCCAGAAGACGGCCACGACCCCGCACGTCTCCACGGAATCGACCGGGTCCACCGAGTCCACCGAGTCGACTCATTCAACCGGCTCCACCACGTCGACCGGCTCCACCCGGACCACCGACTCCACCACCTCGACCGGGCCCACCCGGACCACCGACTCCACCACCTCGACCGGCCCCACCCACTCGACGGGCTCCACCACGTCCCACCGCTCCCCCACGACGGACTACGGCCAGGACGAGGTCGCCCCCCGGGCGCCCCGCGCCCAGTCGCCCACCGGCCAGAACCAGGCCCCGACGACCGGCGGCCTGAACGAGACACCCACCACGGGCGGCCAGAACGAGACCCCCACCACGGGCGGGCAGAACGAGTCCCCCACGACCGGCGGGCAGAACCACTCCCCGACCACCGGCGGCCAGAACCCGTCGCCGACCACCACCGAGCAGCACCAGTCCCCCACGACCACCGAACCACACCGGTCCCCGACGTCCGAGCAGGCGCCCTCCTTCCCTGACGTCCCCCGGCACGAGCCCGGTACGACCCCGCACGTGGACACCGAGTCCACGGCCCCCGACGCGCATGTCACCGAGCAGCTGCACCAGCTGGACTCCGTCGTCGTGCCCACCCATGACCCGAACCCGCTCCACCAGGCGCCGGCGCCCCCGACGGCCCGGCCGGTCGCACCCGACGCCGGCATCCGGCAGCGGGTCTCGGACCTGGACCGTGCCGCGCGGGCCGCCGGGATGTCCGACGCCGACCGCTCGGCGTACACCGGTGCCGTGCACAAGGCCGCCGCGTCCGGCGACTGGCAGCGCGCCGGGGAGCACCTGTCCGACTTCCGCGCCCATGTCGAGACCCGTGCCGCCCATCAGCGCTACGGCGCGTTCCACGCGCACACGCAGGGCGGCTTCGACCGGCTGACCAATTTCACCGGGTCCAGGCAGGAGTGGCAGAGCAAGGTCGACGCGGTCGAACAGGCCCGTCGCTCCGGGGACTCCGAGCTGCTGGACAGCAGGCTCAACGAGTACTCGTCGTATGTCGAGAGCCATGTCCCCGCCGCGTCGCTGACCGGCGACGACGCTCCGCGCCCCTTCCACCAGGATGTCGAGGACCTGCGACAGCGGCTCGCCCTGACCACCGACCAGCCCACCGCCGACCGGCTGCGCGAACAGCTGGGCTCGACCCGCCAGGACGCCGAACTGCACGACCGGCTGGTCCAGTTGCGGTCCACCTCCGACCCCGAGACCACCGCGCTCCACGAACGCCTCGACAACGCCCGCACCCCGGACGAGGCGAACCAGGCGCTGCACGATCTGGAGCAGCACCGCGAGGACCAGCGGCTGCAACAGCGCCTCGATCAGCTCAAGTCGGACGAGCCGACGCCCGACCGGCCCCCGACGCCGGGCAGCGACGCCGATCTCCGCCGGCGCCTGGACGCCCTCAACGACGGCGCGGACGAGCACGAGCGCGAGCTGCGCGAGCAGGTGGACCGCGCGGCCACCCCGCAGGAGGCCGACCAGGCACTGCGCGCCCTCCACGAGTACCGGGCGGACCAGCGGCTCCAACAGCGCCTGGACCGGCTGAAGTCGGACACCCCCGACCGCCCCTCCGAGCGCGAACTGCGCGAACGCCTCGAAGCCCTGCACGACGGCGAGGACGATCCCCGCGCCGCCGAGCTGCGCCGCCGCGCCCAGGAGGCGGCGAGCGAGCCCGAGGCCAGGGCGGCCCACGACAAGCTCGACCAGCATCTGCGTCAGCGCGAACTGGACCGCCAGGACAAGGTGCGTGAACTCGGCGACCGGCTGGAGCGGTTGCGGGAGGAGCACACCGAGCAGCTGCTCGGGATCCGCGAGGGCGCTCCGGAGGACACGTCACGCCGGATCGAGGACATCCGCACGGAGTTGTCCTCCCATCTGACGTACGACGAACGCACCAGCGCGCTGCGGCAGGAGCTGACCCGGCCGACCGTCGCCCCCGAGTCCCCCGGCCACCTCGACCGGATCACCACCGGGACCGACGAGCACACGAGGACCACCGAGGACAACACCCCCGCGTCGGACGAGGGCGACGCCCTCAAGGTCCCCACGGATCACACCCCGAGCACCGACTCCAACGACTCCATCAGTTCCACCGCTCATCAGACGACTCATGGGACGAGGCCCGCCCCCGAGCCGCAGCAGCAGCCCGCTCATCAGCCCCACCAGCAGCCGCACGAGCAGCACCGTCACCAGTCGCAGGAGGACCAGCAGCTCCAGGCGCAGAAGGAGCTGCCGCAGGAGGACCCGAACCACCCCTCCCGGCAGCACGCCCCCAGCAGCGAGGGGTTGGACGACCTGCGTCGGCAGGCCGCCGCCAACAGCCCCTCGGGGCCGCCGCCCCGGATGCGGCTCGACCGCACCCCGCGCTATGTGGTGCGCTCCGGCTTCGACCAGCGGCGCTTCACCGTGGGCGAGACGTCGTACACCGATCTCACCGTGCGGGTGGCGCTGCGGGAGGACGGTTCGGGCGCGCATGACGCCGACGACACCTGGAGCCGGGCGCAGGAGGGCGTGCAGCGGTACTTCAACGGCCCGCGGTACACGCTGCCCAACGGCGACCGCCTGCACGTCACCCTGGAGCGCGTCGGCCCCGGCGACAAGCCGCATCTGACCGTCGACCTGGTGGGCGCGGGCCATGACATGGACCAGCGCACCTGGGCGCCGGGTGCCCGGCCCGTCGAGTACGCGCACGAGATCTCCCACCAGCTGGGGCTGCGCGACGAGTACGCCGACGAGACCGCGCCGCAGCGCCCGCACATCCTCGGCAGCCTGCCGGGCGACGTCCACCGGGCCCCGGAGCACGACGGGCTTCCGCACGGCGGGCTGCGCGACCGCCACATCCAGCTCCTGGGCGCCCTGACGACGGGCCATGACGACCTGCTCGCCCAGCAGGGCGGGGGGCAGCACCCCCGGCACGAGGACACCGGGGACGGTACGGCCTGGCAGCAGGCGCGGGCCGAGGCGCCCGCGGTTCCCCGGCAGCACGCCTGGGTGGACCCGGTGTCCGACCCGACCCGGCAGCCCGAGCCCAAGCCGGGCGAGGTCGACGCGCAGACCGCGCGGGAGACGTACGGCATGCCGGAGAAGAACTTCAAGGGGTTCCGGCAGATCGCCCGCGAGAAGAACCTCGTCATCGACGTCCGCCCCACCAACCCGACCGCGCCGAAGTGGCTCGACGCCGGAGCCATGGCCAAGCCCCAGGCCATCAAGGCGAAGACCATCAACGAGGCCGACGTCCACCTCGGCGCCGATCCCGAGAACATCGGACTCGTCGGCTACTTCAAGCCCAAGACCCCCGACCGGACCACCGTCCCCGACGGGGACTGGGACAAGGTCCTCTCCCGCTACAACCAGCGCTCCACCGAATACCGCGAACTCAACGCCAAGATGGCGGTGTACGAGGCGGAGCACAAGTTCGCCGTCAAGGACGGCGTGGTCTACGGCATCGACGGCGAGGGCAGGCAGCGGCCCATCACCGGCGACCACGACCTGTTCGACATCTCCACCCCGGGCGGCACCCGCATCCCGCACCCCCAGCACGACGAACTCATCAAGGAGATGCAGGCCAAGGACATCGCCGTGATGCACGGCGCCCATATGTTCTGGGACCCGCCCTCCCCCTTCAGCAAGACCGTCTTCGACAAGATCGTGGGCTCGCACCAGGGTCCCGACGGCGAACCGCTGCTGCGCTTCCGGCCCGAGAACAAGCACGCCGAACTCACCTGGACCGAGCCGCTCAAGAAGGGTGAGGTCAACTCCTATACGGCGCGGCACACTTACGGCATCCCGGAGAAGAACTTCAAGGGGTTCCGGCAGATCGCCCGCGAGAAGAACCTCGTCATCGACGTCCGCCCCACCAACTCCACCGCGCCGAAGTGGCTCGACGCCGGAGCCATGGCCAAACCGCAGGACATCAAGGCGAAGACGATCAGCGAGGCGGACATCCACCTCGGCGCCGACCCCAAGAACATCGGACTCGTCGGCTACTTCAAGCCCAAGACCCCCGACCGGACCACCGTCCCCGACGGGGACTGGGACAAGGTCCTCTCCCGCTACAACCAGCGCTCCACCGAATACCGCGAACTCAACGCCAAGATGGAGCTGTTGGCGAAGAAGAACAAGTTCGTGGTGGTCGACGGCGTGGTCCACGGTGTCGGTGCGGACGGTACGCGGCGGCCCATCACCGGGGACCACGACCTGTTCGACATCTCCACCCCGGGCGGCACCCGCATCCCGCCGGAGGAGCACGAGGCGCTGATCAAGGAGATGCAGGCCAAGGACATCGCCGTGATGCACGGCGCCCATATGTTCTGGGACCCGCCCTCCCCCTTCAGCAAGACCGTCTTCGACAAGATCGTCGGCGCCCATCACGGCCCGGACGGCGAGCCGCTGCTCCGTTTCCGCCCCGGCCAGGAGAACGCCGAACTCACCTGGACGGAGAAGCCGCAGGAGCAGCCGAAGGCCGAGGAACAGCCGAAGGCCGAAGGGGACGCGAAGTCCGAAGAGGACCCGAAGGCTGAGGACGAAGCGAAGGCGAAGGAGGAAGCGAAGGCCGAGGAACAGCCTGAATCGCAGGAGCAGCCCAAGCCCCACGAGAAGCCGAAGCCCGAGGAGAAGCAGCCGGACGCCGTCCTGGACGGGCGGCACATTCAGGGCCTCGCCGGGAAGAAGATCACCGAGGACCCGGGGCCGAACGCCGTGCGCACCCGGGTCGAGACCCTGCTCGGCGGCCACTCCAAGGACACCTCCGTCGTCCAGCGCCTGGACGCGGCCCTCGACCCCGCCAACTTCCGCAAGCAGCACGGGCAGATGGTCAACGGCGGCTGGCGCTTCACCGTGCGGGTGGACGGGAAGCCGTACGAGGTCGAGGTGAAGGCGACCGCCTCCGCCTGGCAGCTGGACCCGACGAAGGACGCGGCGAAGGACAACGACGGGGACGGCTTCGACGTGCCCGTGGAGTCGACGCACGAGACCGCCCCGCGCAAGACGGAGATGACCTCCTCCGAGGCGGGCCTGGAATTCGGGCCGACCGTCGTACGGCCCGTCAACCCCCAGCTGTCCGCCCTGGTCACGCCGTCCGGCAAGCTGGGCGGCGCCACGCACGGGCGCGAGACCACGGTCAAGTCCTCGGCGCAGACGGCGAATCAGTTCGCCTTCACCGGCAAGACCGACAGCTACACCTCCGACTTCACCTACCAGGTGAAGGTCACGGACCACGAGGGCGCCCGGCTCGACGTCCCCGGCGCCGACGGCGACATCAAGGGGCAGGTCCGCGCCGATGTGCCCCGGCCGCAGGAACTGGACAAGGACCGGCCGCAAGCCTGGCAGGGCTGGGAGTCCGACCAGGCCAAGAACCACGCCGCCCGGCCCGCCTCCGGGCATCCGGTGTCCGTCACCGGCCTCGACACAGCCCGGAACGCCGTCTACGAGGCGCTGCCGCGCGAGGCGCGCCCCGACGGCACCGCGCACCAGGACATCGAGGACTTCTTCCAACCGTCCAACGTCATCAACGAGTTCGAGCACGCCTCGGGCGCCGGCCTGCTGTCGAAGCCGCTGACACTGAGCGACGGCGGCAAGGCCCATCTGCTGCTGACGGTGGAGCCGGACGACTCCCGGGCCCTGCACACCGTGGACGACAAGGCGACGCTGGGTTCGAAGTCGTCGGGCGAGCACGGTCAGAGCCGTACCGAGAACAGCTCCTGGTCGCTGGGGCTCAGCGGCGGTGCCACGGGTGAGGTGTGGAAGGCGACGGACGGCACCAAGGAGTCCACCTGGCTGACCGGCACCGCCGGCTACACCGGCTCCAGCAACCTCGCCCACGGCGTCAAGGGCAAGAACACCATCGGCACCGAGGCCAGCCGTGAACACACCGGCAAGGCCGACCTGGTCGCCACGAAGGTGCGGCTGCGGGTCCAGCTCATCCGGCACCACTTCGGGCCGGGGCCCGACGGGCTGCGCTCCACCACCACCACGAAGATCGGCGACCACAGCCCGCCGCCGTCCGTGAAGCAGCCGACGCCCGCGCCCGGCGACGTCGTCCTCACCATCGATCCGCAGAACGGCGAGGTGCTGCGCGCCGTCCCGCACGAGCTGCCCAAGGTCACCACCGGTGACCATCCGCAGCTGGCGCCCGCCCGGCTCACCGACCCGGTCGCCGCCCCGCGCACCACGATCCTCGACGTCCCCGGCTCCACGGAGCTGGAGGACCACATCGTGCGGGAGATGCATCAGGACCATCCCGGTGTGCTGCCGCCCCCGGAGGCGATCCGTCCCCCCAGCGGCGCCGCGACCCACCCCCGGGTCACGCCCGAGGCGTGGGAGAACCTGCGCGCGCTACGGCAGCAGCTCGCGCCCTCCCGGCTGCGCGGCGGCGGCGCCAAGCTGCTGGACGGCACCTACCGGATCGCCCTCAAGAGCCCTCATCTGCCGGGGCGTTCGGGCACCACGCACGAGATCCTCATCAAGGCCGAGCCCGGCAAGGGTGATCACCTGGGGTCCGGGAAGTCGACCACGAAGGCCGTGACCAGCCGGACCACCGGGGCCGACAAGTCCGTCACCCGCAGCGCCAAGCACGTCGTCAACCTCGCCGGAAACGTGCGCAGTTCACTCGACCACCCGGATGTGACCCGGGGCTTCACCATCGGCAGCCTCGACATCACCGCCCACAACCCCTCGCACGGGCTCACCATGGGCACCGAGACCGAGGTGAAGCGGCAGTTCTCCCTGGAGGCGGACACCGACACCTACGGCCACCCGGTGACGTACCACGTCATGGTCGGCGTCGAGGACCCGAAGCAGCCGACCACGCACCTGTCCACGATCGCGCCGTCCCCGCACATGCAGCGCATCAAGCAGGTGCGGCCCGGCGGTCATCTCACGGTCGAGGTCGCGCGTGAGCCGAAGGCTGCCGACAATCCGCCCCCGGCGTCCATCCCCAAGGTGGAGGTGCTGCCGCAGCGGCACGCGATCCGCCATGTCACCGGGTCCGACGGCTTCCGGACCACGGCCGAGCAGTCCCTGGCCAGCGCCTTCCAGAAGAAGGCCGGGACGTCGCAGGAGCACACCCGTGTGCCCGAGCTGAAGGACGCCCTGGACGGACTCACCGACGAGGACCATCTGCGGTCCCTGGTCTCCGCCTCGCACAGCGGCTGGGCCAACAGCGGTGACGAGCAGGTCGGTTCGGGCCGCAACCGCGACACCATCGGGCTGTCGACGCGCACCAGGCTGAGCAATCTCCGTTTCCGCGAGACGCTGCCCGGCGAGGGCAAGCTGGAGATCGAGACCAAGTCCAGTGTGTCCACGGCGGTCGCCGACAAGAACACCCGGGCGTTCAAGGCGGGCCTGGGCTTCGACGCCGGCCGCTTCCCGTCCAAGGACAGCCCCGACGCCTCCCTCCAGGTGCGCGGCGGCTTCAAGGGCAAGGGCGGCGCCGGGCAGAACAGCGGCGAGAACATCAAGCAGAAGATGACGACCTCGCGCAAGGCCGCGTACAAGGGCACCTGGCACCTGTACGAGGCCGACGCCGACGTCACCGTCCAGGGCCGGGTCACCGACGCCAAGGGGAAGATCACCCTCGGGGATCCGCAGCAGAGCAAGCACCGGGTGCTGGTGCTGCTCTCCGACGACGACGTACGGCGGCTCGGCGAGGACGCCTCGAAGGCACCGGACACCACCGGGACCCGCCAAGCCCCGCTGCTCTCCAAGGGGTTGCTGGGCGGTGCCACCGCCGAGATCCCCCGCTCCGACGAGATCCTCGGCGAGATCGACCGGCAGATCCGCGGTCTCGACACGGTCTCCGACGTGCCCGAGAGCGCGCTGCCGTTCGCCGACACCTTCTCGCCGGAGAACCTGTCGGCCAACTACGAGGACCTCGTGGGCCGGGGCGTCCTCGACTACCACGTGCAGGAGTCCCGCACCCAGCGGGTGATCACCGAGGTCCTGGTGCGGGGCGTGCCGCGGGACGAGTGGACCGACGAGGGCGACCACTCCACCGGGGACACCACCCGCAAGGTCGGCCTCACCGAGACCGTCAAGGGCAGCGCGGGGCACAACTGGTCGCTGGGCGCCGACGGCAACTTCCGTATCTCCTACGCCCCGGTGGTCAAGCCCAAGCCCGGTGAGGACGCCGCCGCTGTCAAGGCCGAGGAGAGCAAGTCCGGTCTGGGCAGCGTGGCTTGGGCGCCGTCCGGGGGCGCCGAGGGCAGCCGGAGCAAGAGCGCAGAGACCGGGGTCACCACCAAGGTCGAGCACAAGACGTCGAAGTTCGGCGACACGGTGCGGTTCGGCAACCGTATGCGCTTCGAGGTCACCGTGACCCGGCGTACCGAGTACGGACGCTTCGTGAACCTCGTCAGGCCGCGGCCCGTGGAGCCGACCTGGCGGGTGCACGTCGACGTGCCCAAGTCCCTGACGGAGACCGCCGAACAGGCGGCCGCCCACCCGAAGCAACAGCAGCAGCCACCGAAGGCGCAGCAGCAGGTCCTGGACGGCGGCGGCACCGTCGAGATGCGGCCCGTCGTCCCCAAGGCGGACCGGGACCGCTGGCAGGCGTCGCTGGACTCCGCCCATGACCTGGTGGGCTTCGACAACCACACCGGGCTGTACGACCAGGCGCAGACGGTGCTCACCACGCCCAGGCCCTGGGGCGACGGGGTGCTGGGCAAGACGGGCGCGGCCCTCTGCTGGGGCCTGGGCTCCGCCGCGACCACGATCGGCCACTGGGCCGGGGCCATGACGCCCGACGCGGCGACCAAGCTGCTCGGCTCCTTCGTCTCCGATCCCCGTCTCGATGCCTCCCACCCCCTGGTCAGCGAGCAACGCCTGCCGCTGGAACAGCAGTTCTCGCTGCGCCGGGCCCTGGGCTCGGGCACCCTGCCCACGGTCTTCCACCAGCTGAAGGACCCCGCGAGCGGCTATCGCACGGTGCCGCTCGGCAGCGACGGCAAGACCGGTGTCGAGGTGCGGCTTGAGCCGACCGGGGACGCGGTGGAGATCTCCACCCGGGACAACGGCAGCGACGAGATCACCGTGTCCACCGAGCACGAGTCGGCCACGACCGCGAGCAACGGCGTCAACGCCAGTCTGACGCCGCTGGCCGTGCCCGTGACCACCAAGAACCCGAGCGTCGTCGTCCCGATCCCCACCAACGCCCTGAAGCTGGACCGCGACCAGACCTTCGAGAGCGGTTCCCCGGTGACCCGCGCCCCGGGCGTCCCCACCCGCACCCTCGCGCCCCCGGTGCTGCCGCACGGCAAGACCGCCACCGAGCCGGGCAAGGCCACGGTCAAGGGCGCCCAGGTGCTGATGCGCCAGCCGGTCCGGCTGAGCACGCAGAAGTACGACGAGAGCGGCACGTACGGGAACACGGCGCACACGGACGGGCACGTCTACTACTGGGCGGCGAAGAAGACCGAGGACGCGACCACGACGACGACCACCTCTACGTCCACGGACACCACGACGCCCAAGGACACCGGCACGTCCAAGAACGACACGAAGACCACGGACGCGACCACGACCACCGTCACCAAGCCGGTGAAGACGCCCGAGAAGACCGAGCAGCAGGACACGACGCACAAGCCGGCCGAGACCCAGAAGCCCGTCGACACGAACAGGCCGGTCGATACGCACGAGTCCACCAAGCCCGCCCAGGAGAAGTCCGAGGACCCCAAGTCCACCGAGGAGAAGGCCCAGGCCCTCAAGCCCCCCACACCGAAGGAGCACACCCAGCAGGACCACAGCCATCAGGAGCACAGCCAGCAGGAGCACACCCTGCAGGAGCACACCCGGCTGGACGACACCGCCGAGGACCACACCGCCGAAGCCCCGCCCCAGCCCCGTGTCCCCGTCCCCGGTGACGGCCGCTGCCTGCTGTACTCCGTGCTCGCGAGCACCCCGCCCGAGCACTGGCCGAGCGCCCTGCACGGCGGTACGACCGACCACGCGCGCACCCAGCACGGGGCCGTCGTCCACCAGATCCGCACCCAGCGGGGCCGCGTCGGCGCCGACAGCCCGCTGGGCCGGGCCGCCCGCAGTCTGCACCAGATGGTGCTGGACCGGGTGCGGTCCTCCCGACCGGAGGATCTGCCGTTCGACGTCACGGAGTTGTACCGCCGCAGCCAGGAGAGCCAGCTGCGTCAGACGCTCCAGGGCGAGTCCTTCGAGCAGTTGCAGCAGCGGCTCAACGACGCCGGCGTGGACCATGTCACCTCGCACGACTGGCTCAGCCCGCAGGCGCTGCGCACCCTCTATGTCGACACGCGCGCCCAGGAGTTGACCGGCCCTCCCCATCAACTCTCCCCGCAGGACGCGGCCGACCGCGCCGCCGCCGAGGTGCCCGAGACCACGGACGAGCAGGGCCGCTGGAAGCTCGGCGACACCGCTCTCGCCCCGCACGCCCAGTTCGCGTACGTCACCACCCACTCCGGCCCGCTGAACCTGGACTACGTCGACAGCCACGACCGCCTCGTCGGCGCCGTCGTGGACACCGCGCTGCACCAGCCGCTCACGTCGGCCGAACACCAGGCGCTGATCCGGGCCGTGCAGAACTGGGTGCCGGGCAACGACGCCTGGAACACCGACGAGGGCGAGATGTTCCCCGGGCTCGTCGCCCACACCCTCGGAATCCAGCTGCGGACGTTCCAGTCGACCGGCGACGGCACGGCCCATCTGCGCACGGTCGGCCCGCAGGGCGGCAATCGCATGGTCGATGTGTACTACAACGGCCGTAACCACTACGACGCCAGCCGCACCCCGACGCATCCGGCCGACCAGAGCACCACCACCGTGCCGCCGAAGGCCAAGCCGCCGCTGACCGACCACGAGGCCGCGCCCAAGGCACCCAAGGCTCCGAAGAACCCCGAGACCAAGACGGCATCCCCCGAGTCCACGGCGGTCAAGGCGCCCGAGTCCGCGCACCGGACCGGGTCCGTCACCGCCCCGCGCCGCCCTCTCGACCGCACCCCCCGCTTCGTGGTCCGCTCCGCCTTCGACGCCCGCGCGTTCCGCGTCGGCGACACCAAAGTCACCGATCTGACCGTGCGGGTCGCCTTCCGGGACGGCTCGGGCCATGACCCGGACACCGCCTGGCACCGGCTCCGGCAGGGCGCCGAGGAGTTCTACAACCGCCCCGGCCACCGCCTCCCCGACGGAAGCCTGCTGCATGTGACGGTGGAGCGGGTGCCCCTGGAATCCGACCCCCATCTGGTGGTCGACCTCGCGGGCCACGACCGCCCGATGGACCAGCGCACCTGGTGGCCGGACGCCGAACCGGTCGCCTACGCCCATGAGTTGGGCCACCAGCTCGGGCTGCGCGACGAGTACCGCGAGGACGGCGAGGGGCCGGGCCGGGCCCAGGTGGCGGGCAGCCTGCTCGGCGACTTCCACCAGCCCGCGCCGCACGGCCTCGCCCAGGGCGGGCTGCGCGGCCGCCACCTCCAGCTGCTCGGGGCACTCGTCGGCGACGTACCCGAGTCCGTCGTGCACACCGGCGGGGAGCGGTCGCACAGCGCCGCGCCGGAGCGGGACCCGCGCTGGCAGCAGGCCCGTGCGGACGCCGAGCCCGTGACCCGGCGGCACGTCTGGGTCGACCCGGTGACCGACCCCGACCGCGGCTCCGGTGAGGAGCACACCGCCCAGGACCCGCGCATGCCGCAGTCCGAGAGCTCCGGGGAGCACCGCGACGAGGAGGATCTCGACTGGTCGGACATCCTCCAGGAGTACACGGTGGAGCGCCGGCGCGAGTACGAATGGCTGGACGGGCTGTACGGCGAGACGCTCGACCAGGAGTCGTACGACCGCGCCCATGACGCCCTGCTCACCCTCCAGTCGATGGATCTGGCGCACCCGGCGCCGGACGCGGAGCACCGGCCGCATCTGGAGCTGCTGGCCGAACAGGTGCTCCATCTGGACGGAGCGCCGAACGCGGACGACTACCGGTATCTGCTGGCCCTCACCGCGCACGCCGGGCCCGAGTCGACGCGGGACGCCGCCGCGCTCGGCGCGCACTACCTGGCCACCGAGCACAGCGCGCTCGACCACCACACCGCGCTGGTCGACGCCTCGGGACAGGTCACCGGCCGCGACTGGACCGGCGCGCGGGCGGTGCCGCCGGACCTGACGAGCTACACGGTGTCCAGCCCGGACGGAACGGCCACCGAGCACGCGGCGCCCTGGCGGGAGCCGTACGTCGTCACCGCCCTGGGCTCGCCGGGGAACGGCCTGTCCGTGCGGGTGGACGGCCGGACGATCCAGGTGTCCGGCCCGGCGGAGTTCGCCGAGCTCGTCGCCCGCGACCCGCTGCGCGGACCCGACCAGGACATCCTGCTGCTGGTCTCGCACGCACAGGACCAGGGGCTCGCGCAGCTCGTGGCGGACCGGGCCGGTACGGCGGTGTGGTCGACCGGCGCCGAGGTGCGTCCCATGCTCGACTGGCGCACCGGCGCCGAACGCCTCGATCTGCGCGGCGGCGACGGCGGCTGGTCGCTGCATCTGGGCAGCGCGCACGGACCGCTGGACCTGTTCGACTCCGCCACCCCGGAGCCCGACCCCGGCGGCCCCGACTACGCGGCCAAACTGCTTCCGCACCCGGGCGAGCACACCTCGCCCCTGACCCCAGCCGACCTGCTGGACCGGCTGCGCGCCCGCCCGCTGACGACCAGCGACTACGAGGTGATCGGCGCCGAACCCGACACGACGCTGTTCGAAGAGCCGACCGGCATGCAGCAGACCGGCTTCGACTACGACCGGGGCTCCGGTGACGTACCGCGGCTGATCGTGCCGACGCAGGGGCACCGGCAGACCCCGGTGAGCCAGCATCCGCCGCTCCATGTGTCGGGTGACCTCTCGCTGGCGCACCGCCAAGGCGGTTACGGGCAGCAGGTGTTCGCCTCCCCGAAGGCGATCGAGTCGGCCAACCACCAACTCGCCCTCGCGGGCAGCCTGGTACGGCTGAAGCCCGACGGGATCAAGCTGCGGGTCGGCGACGGCCAGGGCGGCCGTCGCGAACTGATGCGTGTCGTACCGCAGTTCCTCACCCGGTCCGGGAAGTCGGAGGAGGAGATCTGCCGGGACTTCGCCCAGATGGTCTCCGGCAATGTCGCCGCCTCGCACGTGGTCTTCCGGGGCCCCGACGGCACCGGGCTCGCCAAGGCACCGATCAACGCCCTTGGCCGTACGGAGGTCACCGGCATCCACCACCTCGCCGAGTCCCTCACCCTGGTGGCCGACGGCCGGCGGCCCGAGGCGCTGGATCCCTCGTGGGCGGCCCGGCAGGTGCGCCGGGACGACCGGTTCATCGCCGAGAGCGACGGCCCCACCCCGGGCAAGTCCTATGGCAGCGCGCTCAGTTACGACCCGCTGGACAATCCGCGCCGCGACAACCTGTCGGAGGCGGCGCGCGAGATCGGCATCAACGAGCACGCCTGGGCGAAGGTCGGCGAGGCGTATCTGGTGCATTCGATCAACGCCCTCGACGCGGACGGCCTGCCGAGCCTGGCGCACAACTACGCCAAGCCCGGCGAGCAGGACCACAGCCACTTCGGCTACCACTTCGCCGCCGTGGTGCTCGGCAGCGAGGACGGCAGGCACCAGATCACACTGGAGAACTTCGCCCGCCGCGCCCATGTCGCCGCCATCGTGAAGTCGGCCGTGGCGCACAACCTCCGGCACGCCACCCCGGACGGCTTCCACAAGCTGCACGAGGCCATCGGCGGGGAGCTGGCGAGCGCGCGCCGGAGCGCCGCCGACGAGACGCAGGTCAAGCGGCTGGAGCGGCATCTGGCCCTCGCGGACGCGCTCGCCAGGGCGGTGGACGCGCGGGAGGCCCGGAACGCGACCACCGAGGGCAGCCCCGAGGGCGTGGCCGCCGACGCCGCGTACGAGAAGGCGGTCAAGGTGGCCGAGGCGCGCATGAAGCAGGCGTCGGAGCTGGCCAAGGGCAGCGACCTGTGGCACTTCCGGATGTTCTCCCAGCGGCCCGGCGAGTCCATGCACGAGGTCAGCGCCGACTTGCTGACGAACGAACCGTCGGCCGAGGCCAACCCGCTGACCTCCGTCATCGTGCACGGCCACCGGCTTCCGCAGGTGGACATCGGGTTCCGCGAGGGCTCCCGGCAGATCAGCAGGGACGAGGGCCGCAAGCTCAACTACGTGGCCGAACTGGCGACCCGGACCGGGCTGTGGAACCACCACAACGGTCTGCCGCTGCCCCGGATCACCGTGACCGGGCGCGGCAACGCCCGCCGTCCCACGCTCGGCGGGGTCCTGCCCGAGGCCGCGCGGCAGCGGGCCGAGGCCGTGCACGGGGAGCTGCGGGACCGGCTCGACCGGTATCTCATCAACTACCAGCACGGCATCGCGCAGCGGCGGCTGACCGCGGCGGACTTCCCGGTCGCGGTCTCCACCGAGCACCCCACGCCGGGCGGCGACCGGGAGCAGGGCCGCCGGACGACGGTCACGGTGCACGATCCCCGGCCGGAGGACACCACCACCGGCACCACCACGACCCCGCCCCCGCCCCCGCCCCCGTCCTCGTCCTCGTCCTCGTCCGAGGCGGCACCCCGGGCACCCCGGGCGGCCCAGACACACCATCAGCCCCCTGGGCAACCGCACCACCCGACCACGGCCCCGGCACCCGCCCCGGCCCCCCACCCGGCCCCGGCGCCCCCGTCGTCGTACCGCAGTGAGCGCCTCACCATCGGCGGGGTCGCGTTCGCGGACAGCTCGGTGGAGCTGACGGCGGGGCAGCGGGAGACGGTGCACCGGCTGGCCGCCGAGGTGGCATGGGCGTCGGTGGCGAACACGCGTGCGGGTTTCCCGCCGCCCCGGGTGGTGGTGGTCGGCCACGCCAACGGGATGCGCGGCGGCCTTCCCCACTTCGGGGAGGCGCTGCGGCGGGGGCAGGCGCGCGCGGACGGGGTGGCGGAGGTGTTCCGCTCGGCGCTCGCGGTCCACCTGGCACGGCTCCAGGCCGACGGGGAGACCGTCACGCTCCTGGCGGACATCGAGGTCACCACCCGCTCCGAGGGCAACGCACCGCCCCCCGGGGCACCCTCGGACCCGGACGCGGCGGCCGCGCGCCGACAGGCGTTCGTCGTGGTCGAGCTGCCCCGGCCGGGGGGAGGTGACGCGCGGTGAGCGCGCCCGGTCCGCGCCACGACACGCCCCGCCGGGGCCGGTTCGGGCGGTGCGCGGCCGGGCAGAATGCCGCAGCGCACATGACCTTCACGGCCACAAGGCCGATACTGAGGTGCAAGGCTCCGACCACCTATCCGGTCCTACCCGGCCTGAGCAGGGAGAACGCCGGTCAGGGACCACCTGCTGAGCTTTCTGGGAGACGGGCATGAAGATGTTGATCAACGTGCCGGAGACCGTCGTGGCGGACGCGCTGCGCGGGATGGCCGCCGCGCATCCGGATCTGACCGTGGACGTGGAGAACCGGGTGATCGTCCGCCGGGACGCCCCGGTGCACGGACAGGTCGCCCTGGTCTCCGGTGGCGGGTCGGGGCACGAGCCGCTGCACGGCGGGTTCGTCGGCCCCGGCATGCTCTCCGCCGCCTGTCCGGGTGAGGTGTTCACCTCCCCGGTGCCGGACCAGATGGTGCGCGCGGCGGCCGCCGTGGACAGCGGCGCCGGGGTGCTGTTCGTGGTGAAGAACTACACCGGCGACGTGCTCAACTTCGACATGGCGGCGGAGCTGGCCGAGGACGAGGGCATACAGGTCGCCAAGGTGCTGGTGAACGATGACGTGGCGGTCACCGACAGCCTCTTCACGGCCGGCCGGCGCGGCACCGGCGCGACGCTGTTCGTGGAGAAGATCGCGGGCGCCGCCGCGGCCGAGGGCCGGCCGCTGGAGCAGGTGGAGGCGATGGCCCGCCGGGTCAACGAGAACTCCCGCAGCTTCGGCGTGGCGCTGAGCGCCGTCACCACCCCGGCGAAGGGCAGCCCCACCTTCGATCTCCCCGACGGCGAGCTGGAGTTGGGCATCGGCATCCACGGCGAGCCGGGCCGGGAGCGGCGCCCGATGATGACCTCCGGGGAGATAGCGGACTTCGCGGTGCACGCGATCCTGGAGGACATGCCCCCGCACAACCCGGTGCTCGTGCTGGTCAACGGCATGGGTGCCACTCCGCTGCTGGAACTGTACGGCTTCAACGCCGAGGTGCAGCGGGTGCTGGCCGAGCGCGGGGTCGCCGTGGTCCGCACCCTGGTCGGCAACTACGTCACCTCCCTGGACATGGCGGGCGCCTCGGTGACGCTGTGCCAGGTCGACCAGGAGATGCTCGGGTTGTGGGACGCGCCGGTGCGCACCCCGGCATTGCGCTGGGGGATGTGATACGGCGGTACACGTCTCAACGCCCTTACTATGTTTGGAGGTCCAGTGCTCGACGCCGACTTCTTCCGCCGTTGGATGACGGCGACCGCCGCGTCCGTCGACCGCGAGGCGGAACGGCTCACCGCCCTCGACGCGGCCATCGGGGACGCCGATCACGGCAGCAACATGCGGCGCGGGTTCACGGCCGTGCAGGCGGAGCTGGACAAGGAGACGCCGGGCACCCCGGGCGCCGTGCTGATGCTCGCCGGGCGCCTGTTGATCTCGACGGTCGGCGGCGCCTCGGGGCCGCTGTACGGCACGTTGCTGCGCCGCACCGGCAAGGCGCTCGGGGAGGACCCGGAGGTCACCGAGGAGCAGCTGGCCGAGGCGCTGCGGACGGGGGTGCAGGGGGTGATGAAGCTCGGTGGGGCGGCCGCGGGCGACAAGACCATGGTCGATGCCCTGCTGCCGGCCGTGGACGCGCTCGGCGACGGTTTCGCCGCCGCCCGCGCCGCCGCCGAGCAGGGCGCGGAGGCGACCGTCCCGCTGCTGGCCCACAAGGGCCGGGCGAGCTACCTGGGCGAGCGCAGCGTCGGGCACCAGGATCCGGGGGCCACGTCGTCGGCGCTGCTGATGGCCGCGCTGGCCGAGACGGCGGAGGGCTGACGTGAGCGAGGCGAAGCTGGTCGGGATCGTGCTGGTGTCGCACAGCGCGGAGGTGGCCGCCTCGGTCGTGGCGCTGGCCAAGGGGCTCGCGGGCGGCGCCGCCGCGGTGCCGGTGGCCCCCGCGGGCGGCACGGAGGGCGGTGGGCTCGGCACCAGCGCCGAGCTGATCTCCGCCGCGGCGGCCTCCGTCGACCGGGGTGCCGGGGTCGCGGTCCTCACCGATCTCGGCAGCGCCGTACTGACGGTGAAGGCGCTGCTCGCGGAGGACGAACTGCCCGAGGACACCCGGCTGGTGGACGCGCCCTTCCTGGAGGGGGCGGTGGCCGCGGTGGTGACGGCCTCCACGGGCGCCGACCTGGCCGCGGTGGAGGCCGCCGCGACGGAGGCGTACGACTACCGCAAGGTGTGACGGCTCATCAGGGCGCCGACGCGGCTGGTCAGTTGTCGGTCACGAACTGCCGGGCCAGCCGCTCCCCCGTCGACACCGCCGCCTGGTGGTCCTCGATGGGGTCCGCCTTGGAGTCCTTGAAGACGATGTAGGTGACCCCGGAGGGCACCCCGCCGTCGCTGGGGCCGGGACTGATGCCGAGGCCCCGCGCGGTGGCGTAGGAGGCCTCGCCGATGAGATCGCTCGGTCCGGTGTCACCGACGACCGCGTACTGCACCCGGTCCTGGTAGACGACGGCGGCGACGGAACCGCCCCGCACTCCGCTCGCACCGGGGCTCCAGCGGCTGCTCGCGGCCGGTACGACGATATAGGGCAGGGTCTCCGCGTTCAGCGGCCGTCCGTCGGACTGCACATAGGCGGTGCTGGGCGAGTACAGCGGGTCGGCCTGGCCGTTGCAGTGGACCGTCGCCTGGCCGTCGCAGTCGATGTCGAGGTCGGCCCGCCAGAAGACGGCACCCTGGGCGCCGCAGACGGGCACGGTCGCGGGGCTGTTCGCGTCGGTGCGGTAGCGGCCGTTGGAGATCTCGGTACAGGTGCCGACCTTGGCCAGCAGATCGGCGGCGGTCACGGCGCCCTCGGCGCGGTCCTGCCCGGTCCCGGCGGCCGTGCGGGGCGGGGCGGTGGTGGTCCTGCCCCGGCTGGGGGTGGTGGCGGCCCGCTCGGGGCGCGCGACGGCAGGAACGTCTCTGCTGGCGGCGGGCGCCGGGCCGGCCCCCTGTCCGGCGCCGGCGCCCTCGCCATGGACCGCGGTCCGTGCCTCGGGCGGAAGGGCCGCGGCGGCGCCGGGCAGCGTGGCGGGGGCGATCAGGGCGACACCGGCCGCGGCCAGCGTCAACGTCGGGACACGCACACGCACGATGAGGAACCCTCTCCTCGGGGACAAGTCCAGGCCACTGTGGTCCGCGGCCCGGACGCCCGGACGCCGGGGCCACCCCGAAGCGACCGGATGGAGCACGCTTCTGACAACCCATGAGGGAATATTTTCGGCATTTGGTGCACAAAGCGCATAAACGGAAGTGAGTGTCCGGGGACAACAGGGGCCGGGGACCCGGACCGGCCTCGATCCGGGCCCCCCGGCCGCCCGCGTCGGCGCGGATTCGGCGACGACAGCGTTTCCGCGCCAGGGGCATGAACTCCCCTGCTCTCGCGGGTAGTTCAGCCGTAGGGAGGTTCAGCATACGTAACTTCCGGGCGTGCTTCGAAACGGCCCCTTGCCGTGGGCACACCGGCCGGGCCATATTGGTCCGGACCATTGCCGGGACCCGTCGATGCCGAACTCGTCATCGAATGCCGAACAGCCGTGGAGGCAGAAGCGTGCGACGCGTTCCCCTTCCGCTCGTGCTGGTCGCCGGAGCCCTGCTGCTCCTCGCGTCCTGCGGCCTGAGCCGGGCCGACGACGGCGACGAGGGCCGGATGCCGGGCGCCCCGACCGGGGTCACCGCCCAGGCCGGCAGCGCCACCACCGTGCATGTGATGTGGAACGCGGTGCCCGACGAGGGCGCCGGCATCCGCTCCTACGAGGTCTACCGGGGCAACACCAAAGCGGCCGATGTGCCCGGCGCCGAGCGCATGGTGGACGTCATCGGGCTCAGCCCCGCCACCGCCTACTCCTTCACCGTGCGCGCCCGGGACAGGGCCGGGCGCCTGGGACCGCCGAGCCGGACGGTACGGGCCCGCACCCCCGCCCGGGTCGCGGCCGACCACTCGCCGCCGACCCGCCCCGGCGCCCCCACCGGACACCCCGTCGGCAGCCGCGAGGTCCAACTGGCGTGGGGTGCCGCCCGGGACGACCGGGGTGTGGTGTCGTACGACATCGAGCAGGGCGGTGTGCAGATCCACAGCGTCGGCGGGGCGCAGACCTCGACCGTGGTCACCGGGCTGCGCCCCGGCACCCGGTATGTGTTCACGGTGCGGGCCCGGGACGCGGCCGACAACCTCTCCCCCGCCAGCGCTCAGGTGCGCCTGACCACGCCGGGCACCGACGACGGCCGGGCCACCGCGCCGACCGGCTTCACCGCCGCGACCCATCGCACGGACGGCGCCTACTATCTGGACCTGGCCTGGGACCCGCCGGACACCGACGGGGTGATCACCGAGTACTCGATCCGGCTGGACCGCGCCACCACGACCTCGCTGGAGTGGGGCGGCACCCCGCCGCGCGGCCGGGCGCGCTACAGCTTCTATCTGGGCCGTACCGCCGGGGAGGAGCACCGGGTGCGGCTGCGGGCCCGGCTGCCGGACGGCACTTGGGGCGGCTGGTCGGCGGAGCGCACGGTGACCACGGGAGGCTGACTCGCGCGCGCCCCTGACCACAGGTCGGCGCCCGGCGCATCCCGGTGGGGCGCGGCCTGCGCCGGGCGTGGGATGCCGTCACCCGGCCGGGTGCCGCCGGGGTGCGCCGGGCGCCGGGGCCGCGTTGGCTGCTGACCAGGCAGCACGGATGTTCCCCGACCCTGGGCGGCGCATGGGACGTACCGCCGGCCGTGCCGCCGGAGGCCCCGATGCGCAACTCCATATCCATGCTCCGCTTCGCTCCGACCCTGGCGGCCGCCGCCGTGCTCCCGGCCGTGCTCGCGGTGCCCTCGGCCGCGGTCTCCGGCATCTCCGTCAGCACCACGGGATCCAGCGTCTCCGTGGTCACCAGCGCGTGCACCCAGATCAACGGCAGCTGGGGCACCGCGGCCCTGCTCACCAGCAGCCAGGCGAACTTCGCGCAGGGCCGCCAAGTGGCCCTGTCGGGCACCACGATCAGCCAGTCCGCGGCCTGGTCCAAGGTGAGCCCGGGGACGTACACCGTGGTGGTGGTCTGCTCCAGCGGCAGCACGGCGGGCAGCCAGTCGGTGATCGTCTCCGCCGGTTCCTCGCCGACCCTCGCGGCGACCTCCCGGCCGGGTACGACCACGTCGACGACCAGACCGGCGCCGAACCGGGGCGTGAACGGCGGACTCGGCGGCGCCACCCGCGACTACGGCCCACTGACGCTCGGCGCCGGCGCGGCACTGGTGGGCGCGAGCGCCGTCACGACCGCCTGGTACCTGCGCCGCCGCACGAAGCCGCACCGGTACTGAACCCCTCCGGGAGCGCCGGGCCCCGGTCGGCTCCGCTCGGGCTCGGGCGGCGCTGCCTAGGAGCGGTAGGCCTCGGGTGGCTCGGGTCCGGTCGGGGGCGACGGCAGCTCGGCGAACTCCGTGAGGGCGTGGGTGAGCCACTGGGTCCAGAAGGTCTCCAGGTCGATGCCGGCCCGCAGCACCAGGTGGCGCAGCCGGTCCTCGGGGGCGTCCCGGTCCGGTGGGAAGTCGCGCTTCTCGATCCCCTCGTACTCGGCCAACTGCCGCTGATGCAGCTCCAGATGGCGGCGCAGCTCCGCCTCCAGGCCGGCCGTGCCGACCACCGCCGAGGCGCGCAGCCGCAGCAGGAGCGTGTCCCGCAGCGGCTTGGGGTCCTGCCCGGCGGCGGCCCAGCGGGCCAGTTCGGCGCGGCCCGCGGGCAGGACCTCGTAACTCTTCTTCTGCCCGCGGGACGGCTGCGCGTTCGGCAGCGCCCGGATGAGCCCGTCGCCCTCCAGCTTCCCCAGCTCGCGATAGATCTGCTGATGCGTCGCGGACCAGAAGTAGCCGATCGACTTGTCGAACCGGCGGGTCAGCTCCAGCCCCGACGACGGCTTTTCCAGCAGGGCGGTGAGGATCGCGTGCGGGAGTGACATGGTCTCATCCTAGGGATCCCCCGCAGGGGACCTACAGCGCCGCCGCCACCTCGGTGCCCTGCTTGATGGCGCGCTTGGCGTCCAGCTCGGCCGCCACGTCCGCGCCGCCGATCAGATGGGCGCTGCGCCCGGCGGCGACCAGCGCCTCGTACAGGTCGCGGCGCGGCTCCTGGCCGGTGCACAGGACGACGGTGTCGACCTCCAGGACCGTGCTCTGCTCACCGACGGTGATGTGCAGTCCCGCGTCGTCGATCCGGTCGTAGCGCACGCCCGGGACCATGGTGACGCCGCGCTGCTTCAGCTCGGTGCGGTGGATCCAGCCGGTGGTCTTGCCGAGCCCGGCGCCGACCTTGGTGGTCTTGCGCTGGAGCAGATGGACCTGGCGCGGCGGGGCCGGGCGGCGCGGCTCGGTGAGGCCGCCGGGCGCGGTGTACTCCATGTCGACGCCCCAGTTGCGGAAGTACGTCTGCGGGTCCTCGCTCGCCTTGTCGCCGCCGTCGGTGAGGAACTCGGCGACATCGAAGCCGATTCCGCCGGCGCCGAGGACGGCGACCCGCTCGCCGACGGGGGCGCCGTCGCGCAGCACATCGAGGTAACCGAGCACCCGGGGGTGGTCGACGCCCGGGATGTCGGGGGTGCGCGGGGTGACACCGGTGGCGACGACCACCTCCTCGTAGCCGGCCAGGTCCTCCGCGCCGACCCAGGTGCCGAGTCGTACGGCGACCCCATGGGCGTCGAGCTGGTGGCGGAAGTAGCGCAGCGTCTCGTCGAACTCCTGCTTGCCGGGGACCTTGCGGGCGACGTTGAGCTGCCCGCCGATCTCGCTCGCGGCGTCGAACAGGGTGACCTCGTGGCCGCGTTCGGCGGCGCTGACGGCGCAGGCGAGTCCGGCGGGTCCGGCACCGACCACGGCGACCCGCTTCTTCGTGCGGGTCGGGGAGAGCACCAGCTCGGTCTCGTGGCAGGCGCGCGGGTTGACCAGGCAGGAGGTGAGCTTGCCGCCGAAAGTGTGGTCCAGGCAGGCCTGGTTGCAGCCGATGCAGGTGTTGATGGCCTCGGGGGTGCCGGCGGCGGCCTTGGCGACGAAGTCGGGGTCGGCGAGCATCGGCCGGGCCATGGAGACCATGTCGGCACAGCCGTCGGCCAGCAACTCCTCGGCAAGGTCGGGGGTGTTGATGCGGTTGGTGGTCACCAGGGGGATCGTCACCTGGCCCATCAGCTTCTTGGTGACCCAGGTGTAGGCGCCGCGCGGCACCGACGTGGCGATGGTGGGGATGCGGGCCTCGTGCCAGCCGATGCCGGTGTTGATGATCGTGGCGCCCACGGCCTCGACGGCCTTGGCGAGGGTGACGACCTCGGCGTGCGAGGAGCCGCCGGGGACGAGGTCCAGCATGGACAGCCGGTAGACGATGATGAAGTCCTCGCCCACGGCCTCACGGACCCGGCGCACGATCTCGACCGGGAAGCGCATCCGGTTCTCGTAGGAGCCGCCCCAGCGGTCGGTGCGGTGGTTGGTGCGGGCGGCGATGAACTCGTTGATCAGATAGCCCTCGGAGCCCATGATCTCGACGCCGTCGTATCCGGCGTGCCGGGCCAGGCGGGCGGCGCGCACATAGTCCTCGACGGTCCGCTCGACATCGGCGTCGGACAGCTCACGGGGCGTGAAGGGGCTGATCGGCGCCTGGAGGGGGCTCGGGGCGACCAGGTCCTGGTGGTAGGCGTACCGACCGAAGTGCAGGATCTGCAGAGCGATGCGGCCGCCCGCGCCGTGCACGGCCTCGGTGACGACCCGGTGCCGCTCGGCCTCCGCCTCGGTGGTGAGCATGGCCCCGCCCTCGTACGGCCGGCCCTCCTCGTTCGGCGCGATGCCCCCGGTCACGATGAGTCCGACGCCGCCGCGTGCCCGGGCGGCGTAGAACGCGGCCATCCGCTCGAACCCGCGCTCGGCCTCCTCCAGGCCCACATGCATGGATCCCATGAGCACCCGGTTGGGCAGCGTGGTGAATCCCAGGTCGAGCGGGGTCAGCAGGTGGGGGTAGCGGCTCATGTCAGGCCCTCCGTGCACAGATGCGGTCGCATCTTGTTGTAGAGCACCCGCACCCGTTTATGCAACTAGTTGCACAACGATGTGATGCGCACCGCTCCCCCGCCCGCGTCCACGTCCGCCGGCACGACGGAAGCGGACGGACGCGGACGCAGTACGCCCCGGCCGGTACGGGACCGGCCGGGGCGTCGGGGGGCGTTGTCCGCGTCGGATCAGAGACTCTCCAGACGCAGATGCAGATCGCGTTCCTGGTCACCGGAGGCCGTGCAGGTCTCCTGGACGGTGAACATGGAGTCCAGGGTGTGGCGGAAGCGGTCCACGGCCCAGTAGCCGCCCTGGACGTCCGCCTGGACGGACGAGCCGAGGTGGACCGGCGGGCAGCCCTGGCGCCGGGCGTCCCCGACCTCGTAACTGCCGAGCCACACCATCGGGCGGGTTTCGTGGAGCTGCTGGGGCACCTCGTCCTTGCCCCGGTCGGATGCGAAGCACGCGCTCAGCGCCTCGAAGACGAGACGCGCGTCCTCCTTGGAGCATCCGCTGATCTCCACCATGACGGTTTCCGGATGCGACCGGTCCTCGTTCGCCATTGATCGCTCCTTTCGCGGCCGCTTTGCGCTGCCCGGAGTACCCCGCCGCGCCGCGCCCATCCCCCGCCCAGGAAAACACCGCCCCCCTTCACCCGCACGCGCTGCGCGGGATCAGCCGAGGGAGAACTTGTACGTCTTGCTGTCGGTGAGCACACAGATGCTCGGCGACACCACGATCACGCGCAGGACGCCGCTGCGCCGGTCGTAGTCGATGCCCTCCGCCTCGAAGGTGCCGGAGCACGCGCTGCGCAGCGGCAGCTGGCGCAGGGCCGTGACATGCCCGGTGACATCGGCGGAGCCGTTCGGCGGGGCCGACAGCTCGATCTGGAGCAGCGGCTTGGTGATGCCGAAGAGGCTCCCGTCGGAGTCGTCGGAGGAGCAGAGCAGGGTGGTGGGGCCGGAGAAGTCGCAGCCCTGCACATCGCTGACGGCGTGGTCCAGGTGCACCGTGGCGGCCTGCGGGAGGTTCGCCGAGGGCGAGGTGCTGCGGTTCTCGCCCGGTGTCGGGAAGACCAGCAGCCGGTTCATCGTGCCCCACTCGCCGGACAGCATCCACTGCCCGTCCGGGGTGATCGCGTCCCAGGAGTTGTTCAGGGCCTCGCCGGGGCTCAGCTGGTGCACGTACTCCGACCAGGAACCGTCGGGCGCCTGCACGCGGTACATCTTCGCGTTGCCCGAGTCCTCCTGGTAGGGCTCGATGTAGTAGCCCTCGTACGACGCGTCGGGGTCGCCGACGTGGTTCCAGCCCCGGACGGAGTCGCTGAGCGGGATGGTGCCGATGCCGGTGTAGCGGTTGGGGCTGCCCGCCGGGACCTCGATCGAGGCCAGCCCCTGGCTCTCGGTCAGCGGATCGGCGCGGTCCGAGCCGGTCTCCGTCCAGGTGCCCGCGGCAGAGGCGGGCGCGGGCACGGCGAGGGACAGGGCGGCGGCGAGGGCGCCGAGTGCGGCGAGGGCTCCGTTGCGGCGTAACCGGGCGGACGCGGGCATGACCAACTCCTCGAACGGGCGGTGGGGACACTCGAACGGCGCACAGTCTGGCGTGGCGTGATCGTCATGTACAGGCCAATGCAGCAACATGGACATGAACTCTCCCGGCGCCCCCGACCGCGCGGTACGGTCCGCGCGAGCGGTCCCGGCGCCCCTGTCGGGCGCCGGTTCGGGCGGACGCCCGCCGCCGGGTTGAGAGATGGTGGAGGTTGACGGCAACGGCGTCGGAGAGTCGGATGTGAGCGCGACAGGACGTGGGGAACGGGCACGGGGGACGGCGTGCCGTGCGGACGGGCGAAGGCGGTGCGTGGCATGAGTGCAGCCGGGGCTGCGGCGACGGAGGGCGGCGAGCCGGCCCGCGGACCCGTGCCGCCGGGCGGCCTCCTCGACGTGCTCGCGGTGGCCTCGGTGGTCCTGGACACCGACGGCCGGATCGCGCTGTGGAGCCCCCAGGCCGAGGAGCTGTTCGGCTACACGGCGGCGGAGGCGCTCGGCCAGTACGCCGCCCGGCTGATGGTGGACGAGCGGCACATGCAACTGGTCGGCAAGCTCTTCGCCGATGTCATGACCACCGGGCAGAGCTGGGCCGGCGGCTTCCCGGTCCGGCACAAGGACGGCACCACCCGTCTGGTGGAGTTCCGCAACATGCGGCTGCTGGACGCCCGCGGCAAGGTGTACGCCCTCGGGCTCGCCGCCGACCGCTCGACCGTACGGCGCCTCGAACAGGACGTGGCGCTGTCCGAGCGGATGGTCATGCAGTCCCCGGCCGGGCTCGCCGTGTTCGACACGGAGCTGCGGTTCGTGTCGGTCAACCCCGCCCTGGAACGGATCAACGGGCGCCCGGCCGCCGAGCACCTGGGACGCCGGATGGCCGAGGTGGTGCCACTGCTGGACACCGCCCGCATGGAGGCCGGCGCCCGCGGGGTGCTGGAGACCGGCACCCCGCTGATCGACGACACCATCGTCGGCCGTACGCCCGCCGACCCGGACACGGACCACTACTGGGCGGTCTCGCTGTACCGGCTGGACGACGCGGCGGGCCATGTGCTGGGCGTGGCCTGCTCGGTGGCCGACATCACCGAGCAGCACCGGGCCGCCCTGGAGGCGGAGGCGGCACGGCGCCGGCTCGCGGTGATCGCCGACGCCGGGGCCCGGATCGGTACGACGCTCGAACTGGACCGTACGGCCTGGGAGTTGGCCGAGGTCGCGGTGCCGGAGCTGGCCGATGTGGCCGCCGTGGACCTGCTGGAGGCGGTGGTGGAGGGCCGGCCCAGCACCCTGGGCCCCGCGGATGCGGCGGTGCTCCGGGCCCTCGCGCTGCGCCCCGAGGACGGCTCGGACGCCGTACGGGCCGCGGACACGCCCGGCAGGATCGCCCGGTACGCGCCCGACCGCCTGGTCACCGAGTGCGTGCGCATGGGTGAGGCGGTGCTGGTGCCACGGGTGAAGGACGAGGACCTGCCGCGCATCGCCCGCTCCCCGGAGGCGGCCGTGCTGCTGGGGCGGGCGGGGCTGCACTCCTATCTCGCGGTGCCGCTCATCGCGCGCGGCGAGGTGCTGGGCGCGCTCGACCTCAAACGGACCGTCAACGCGCGGCCGTTCGACGCGGACGACGTGCTGCTCGCCCGGGAGCTGGCGGCGCGCGCGGCGGTCCAGATCGACAACGCCCGCTGGTACCAGAACGCCCGCAACACCGCGCTCACCCTCCAGCGCAGCCTGCTGCCGAGCAGCCCGCCGGTGACCACCGGGCTCGAAGTGGCCTCGCGCTATCAGCCGGCGGGGGCCACCAGCGAGGTCGGCGGGGACTGGTTCGACGTCATCCCGCTGGAGGGCGGGCGGACCGCGCTGGTGGTCGGCGATGTCATGGGCAGCGGGATCGGGGCGGCCGCGACGATGGGCCGGCTGCGCACCGCGACCACCACACTGACGGCGCTCGGCCTGGACCCCGCGGTGCTCCTGGCGCACCTGGACAAGACCACCTCGGCCCTGGACCACTCCATCGCGACCTGCGTGTACGCCGTCCACGATCCGCGGCTGCGGCAGTGCCGTATCGCCAACGCCGGCCATCTGCCCCCGGCCCGCGTCCGCCCCGGCCACCCCCCGGAACTCCTCGACCTGCCCACCGGCGTCCCCCTCGGCGTCGGCGGCGTCTCCTTCTCCACGGTCACGGTCGACTTCGCCCCCGGCGACGAACTGGTCCTCTACACGGACGGACTGGTCGAGACCCGCCGTCACACCCTGGACGAACGCCTGGACCTCATGCTGTCCCTGCTGACCGACCCGACCCGCCCCCTGGAGGAGACCTGCGACCTCCTGCTGCGCACGCTCCACCACCCGGACAACCACGACGACGTGGCCCTGCTCATCGCACGGGCCAAAGAATGCTGACGGTACGTCAACTCCCGTCCGTCACGCCGTCGTCGCGTCGGTGATCCGCTCCCACTCCTCGCTCAGCATCCCGAACAGCACGCTGTCGTACCACCGTTGCCCCACCCGCACACTGGAGCGGCGCCGCCCCTCCTCGACGAACCCGGCCCTGCGGAAGGCGCGGACCGCGCGTTCGTTGCCGCTCCAGGTGTCCAGCTCGACGCGCCGGAACCCGCAGGCGCCGAAGAGGTGGCCCAACAGCAGCCGCAGCGCCTCGGAGCCGTAGCCGCCGCCCCAGTGGTCGCGCTCGCCGATGGTGATGCCGGCCGTGACCCGGCCGGCGAACGGGTTGACGTCGCGGTAGTCGACCATCCCGATCGGCCGGCCGTCGGCCAGGTCCTCCACGATGAACGTGCCCTCGACGCGTGGGTCCTGACGGAGCTGGGCGTCATGGAAGCGCTCCAGGGACTCCCGGGTGACGGGCCCGAAGTGCGGGTCGCCCCCGGTGGCCCAGTGCACCACCTCGGGGTCGTTGCGCCAGCGCAGCTGGACGTCCAGATCCGCGGCGCGCGGCGCCCGCAGTCGTACAAGCGTTCCCTCGATCATGTCCCGATCATAGGGAAGATGATCACGGGGCTTCGTCCCGGACGCCGATCACCGCACGCCGATCACCACATGCGCCGACCACTCCTCCGAGACCGCCACATGCGCGTTCAGGCCCGCCTCGGTGAAGGCGGCGACCGCGGCCGGGGCCTGGCGTTCGCTGGTCTCGGACAGCAGCCGGCCGCCGGGGGCGAGCCAGTCGGCGGCCTCGGCGGCAACACGGCGCAGGACGGCGAGGCCGTCCGGACCGCCGTCGAGGGCGGTGGACGGCTCGTGGTCGCGGGCCTCGGCGGGGAGCAGCGGGAGATCGGGGGTGGGGACGTAGGGCACGTTGGCCGTCAGGAGACCGACCCGGCCGCGCAGGGCAGTGGGCAGGGCGGCGTACAGATCGCCCTGGTGGGCGTGGCCGCCGTAGGGGGCGAGATTGCGGCGGGCGCAGTGGACGGCGGCCGGGTCGATGTCGGCGGCGTGCACCCGCGCCCCGTCCAGCGCGGCGGCGAGGGCCGCGCCGAGCGCGCCGGAGCCGCAGCACAGGTCCACCACGACGGAGGCGTCCGGGACTTCGGCCAGCGCCCGGTCCACCAGGAACTCGGTACGGCGGCGGGGGACGAACACCCCGGGCTCGACGGCGATCCGCAGCCCGTGGAACTCGGCCCAGCCGAGGACGTGTTCGAGCGGCAGACCGGCCGCGCGGCGGTCCACCATCGAGGCGAGTTCGGCGGCGTCACGGGCGGTGGCGAGTATCAACTCCGCCTCGTCCTCGGCGAACACGCACCCGGCGGCACGCAACGCGGAGACGACGGCGGCAGGGGAAAGGGAAGAGGGGGTGGGCATGTGAGGACGGATGCCTTTCGGGAGCGCGAGACCACAGGGCGCTCCCGCGGTCACCGCTGCCGGTGCACCGCGCCGTCACGAGGAGGGAGCACCCCGGCTGACACAGCGGATATGGGTCCCACCTCCTCGCACTCGGGGCCGCGGACCTCCGCGACCGGACGGTCACCATACCCCACCGGACCTGGCCGGGTTCGGCCCCCTGACGTCGCGAGTTGTACTCTGCAACCGGAATGCGGACCACCGCGGAACGCCGTAGGAGGGAGGTCCCGTGCACACAGCCCAGACGGCCGTCGAGACGATCCAGCGCGAGATGACGGTCTTCGCCCGCCGGGCCCGCGCCTCGGCGGGCCGTATGCACCCCGAGCTGTCCCTGGTGTCATACACCCTGCTCGGCCATCTGGAGGAGAGCGGCGGCTGCCGGGCCACCGATCTCGCGGCGCACTACGCCCTGGACAAGTCGACGGTGAGCCGCCAGGTCGCCGCGCTGGAGCGGGCGGGCCTGATCGAGCGCCGCCCGGACCCGGAGGACCACCGGGTCCAGGTGCTCCAGCTGACCGAGGCCGGACAGGAGATCCTCGCCCAGGTCACCCGGCGCCGCCGCGCCGCCTTCCGGGAGCGGCTCGCCGAGTGGCCCGAGGAGGACCTGGTGCGGTTCGCGGCCTATCTGGAGCGCTACAACGCGGGAGCCGAGGGCATCGGCGCCGACTGAGTGCTCCGTCCGGCGCCGTCCACACGTCGTACGACGAGGCCGGCGCTCACGTCGTACGACACCTCCGGCCGGTACGACGATCACCCCGCATCACCCCACCGGCACCGCAGCCCGTCCGTCCGTCAGCCGTTCCGGGGCCTTCGCCGCCAGGAACGACGTGGTCCTGCGCAGCCGGAAGCCCAGGGACTCGTACAGCCGGATGGCGTTGGTGTTCTTCGCGCTGGTGTGCAGGAACGGGGTGTCGCCGCGCTCCCGGATGCCGTGCGCGACGGCGCGGATCAGCCGGCTGGCCAGGCCCTGGCCGCGCACCGTGGCGTCGGTGCAGACCGCGCTGATCTCGGTCCAGCCCGGCGGCCGCAGCCGCTCTCCCGCCATGGCGACCAGCGCGCCCTCGCGGCGGATGCCGAGGTAGGTGCCCATCTCGACGGTGCGCGGCAGGAACGGCCCCGGCTGGGTGCGCGCCACCAGGTCCAGCATCTCGGGCACGTCGGCCGGGCCGAGCCGGACCGCCTCCGCGTCCGGCGCCGCGGCCAGACCGTCGTCCACGAGCTGGACGCCGCCCACATGGAAGGTGATCTCCCAGTCCGCCGGGACGTCCCCGCAGTAGCCGTTCAGCGGGACCTCCACGCCCGCCCCGGCCAGCGCGGCGAGGTCGGCCCAGTCCCGGGCCGCCGGCTCGTCGGGCAGCGCCAGCCACGGGGAGACGTCGACCGGGTAGCGCAGCACCCGGCCGCGCCGCTCGGCGAAGCGGGCGTGCGGGCCGGTGAGGGAGGCGAGGGCCGGGTTGTCGAGGACGTGCGAGGGGGACCGGGGACCGATGACGCTCACGCGGCCACCTCGATCACCGTGCCGGAGCCGTACGCCTTGCGCATTCTCATCCCTCGCTTCTCTCGCACCGTCCCCGGCGCACCACGGCCGGTACCGATCGCCA
The DNA here is from genome assembly GCF_040684035.1 of Streptomyces sp. NPDC093018. Lineage (NCBI taxonomy): Bacteria > Bacillati > Actinomycetota > Actinomycetes > Kitasatosporales > Streptomycetaceae > Streptomyces > Streptomyces sp. NPDC093018. Next base: position 388,814 of record NZ_JBFBFF010000001.1, on the reverse strand, counting down.
AGGACCGTCCCGCGCCCGGTATTCCCGCTCCCCCACGCTGTTCATACGACCGCAACGATCCACCCCGGGGCCGGGCACCGGGGCGGTGACCAGGAATGTCGCCGCTCTGGTCCCGACGCTCCCTTGCGGAGCCGCCCCTCCTTCGCGGCTTTACGGCGCGGACTCGGTGTGCGGCCCGCCCGCCGGTTCACCGGCGGCGCAGTGCGGGGCAAGCGCCGCGGCGGTCAGGCCGCAGGCGAGGTACATGTCCAATGTGTGGAAGTCGGCCGATGCCATGTGGACTTCTTCGTGGACATCGACGGGGAACCGGTCGCCGAGCCGTCGGGGAAGCGCCACGAGATCACCGGCGTCGGCGATGTTGATCCAGTGCCGGAGCCCCGGCGGACGGCTGCCGAAGCCGTCGGCGGGGGCGGGATCGAGCATGTCGAACACGGCTCCGGACAGCCCCAGCGGCGACCCCAGGGTGATGAACGACTCGACGCCGAGCCCGTCGAAGGCGTGCAGGGCCTCATAGGCGACGACCGATCCGAGGGAGTGCGCCACGACCACCTTGCCCCCGGATTCCGCTATGGCTCGGGCCACGGCTTCCCGCGCCTGCCGACGGCGGTGGGGTGAGGCGAGATACCGGTAGACCTCCGGCATGAAGGCGACGGCGATACGGGCCAGGGTCTGGGCCGCGACACCCCGTTTGCGGGCGACGAGGTCGATCGCCTGACGCAGCGGCAGGCCTCCCCAGGACTGGCCTTCCGCGGGCTCCTCCGGCATGCCCAGGGCGCCGAGCCAGTCCAGCACGGCGCTCTGCTCCACAGCCGAGAGGTCTTCCAACCCATGGGCCGTGCCCTGAGCCTCACTGTCGTGAAGCGTATGGGCGTAGTACGCAGCGGATATCTCGGGTACCGCGAGGTGTTCGAGGCGCGCGTCGCGATAGCCGGCGACGAGCTGCCGCGACCATGCGGCGGCCAGCTTGTCCGCGGCCGCGGCCGGGGAAAGGCCCCGCTGGTAATTGCGGACGCCGTGGACGACGACCATCCGACTCATGTGCCCCTCTTCCCATCGACCGGATCAGACAGTTGCGCAAGGTCAGCCCAGGTGAAGAAGGCGACGCGGCTTCCGAACCCCGTGAACACCCCCGCGTCGCACGCGCTGACGCCGGCCAGCGTCTCGGGGAAGGCGGTTGCCCCGAGAAGGGTTCCCGGGCGCCGGGGGTCCCAGATACGGATGGTGTCGTCCGTACCGGAGGACACCAGCAAGGGGATGCCGTGCGGCTGGACGAAGGCGAGTGTCCGCACCGCGCCCTCATGTGCCGGAAAGCGGTGCAGCTCCTGGCGGGTCTCCAGGCATACGGCCGCGACGAACCCTTCCTCGTCGCCGTAAACAGCCGCGGTGGCCGTGCCCCACGGGCCCACCTCCGTGCAGCCGATGTACACATCGCTCGTGGCCAGCACGCAGCTCTTACCGGATGATCGGTGCAGCGTCAGCAGCGCTGGATCTTTCGGGTTGACTTCCGCCATCCAGGAGCGCGAGGTGCCGACGACCGTGATGTCCTGCCCGCTGTGAGAATGCCGGGCATAGCAGCGGATCGCGGTTTCTTCTTTTTCGTCGGTGTCAAGTCTCGAAGTCGAGCCACCGGGCTGATAAGTGAACATTCCGGTAGGCGCCTGGACGGTCAGTTGCGGTGATCCATTGATGACGTCGATCGACAAGCCGTCCACTGCGGTGTCCCACTTCAAGGCATCACCATCGGACAAGGGATCACCGAGGTCGATGATATCGGTCCATGTGTCCTTTCCCCAGCCATGCGCCAGAGCTACGACGCTCTTGCCCGCGAGGGTCCCCGCAGCCACCGCGGTGATATTGCCGTGGTTTCCCCGCCACAGCACCGAGCCGGTCGCCGCGTTCCATGCCACGAAGCATCCATCCGCGTCCACACTGATGGCAGGTGTGATACCGGTGCTGCCCGCCTCGCCCACGGCGACCAGCTCCACTTCCGTATCGTGCCCTGTCCACGCGTGCAGCGTCCTCTCGGGACAGCCGTCCGCCTGGAAGAGGAATTCTGACCGGTACGGCGCCGACCCCACTGCGGCACATCGGGACGCCGACATCGCCAGTGCCCGAACACCAGAAATATCTTCAGGCAGCTCGTAAAAGAGGTCGGTAAGAAGAGGGCCGTCCTTGATGTCTTGAAGGACTATTCCAGCGCCCTTGCTGAAATGGGCAAGGCGGGGATTTCCGGCGTCGTCGAGCAGCGGGAATCCCGTGTCGTGGCCGACGGTCCTCAGCGGCCGGTGCGTGCCCGTACGGATGTCCCACAGCCTGCCTCTGTCTTCACCACCCGTGAACACGAACGGCCCGCCAGGCCCTTCCAGGATCTGCAAGGAATGGATCCGGCCGGTGCCGCCCGGCCAGATGCGATGGTGCCGTCCGCCGGCCTCCCAGACATGCAGAGAGCCGTCGACCGCCCCGGCAACGAAGACAGGAACGCCGTCCAGCGTGGTGGTGGCGACAGCCGTGCAGTCGTACCCCTCGATGTCCTGATCGGGTTCCCACAGGTCGCCGACGGCACCCTCGGCCTCCAGCGAGGTGAGCCATCCGCCGAGTACGTCCAGTGAGGCGACCCGTCGTCCCGACAGGTCGTAGGCGACGACTTCGCCCGCGCCACACGCGACCACGAGATCTTCGCCCGCCCACCGGACGACGCTGACGGCGACAACGGAACCGGCATCCGTTTGGATCTCCACCCGCAAGGCGCCCGTGTCGAGATCCCACACGTCGATATGGCCCTCGCCCGTCCCGGCGGCCGCCAGTGTCCCCACCGAGCTGTGCCATGTACACAGAGAATGCAGCGCGGGGCCCTCGGCGGTGTCGAGGGGGAAGAGATGCACACCGGTACGGACGTCCCAGACGTTCGCACCGCCCTCGAAATCGCTGACAACCGCCAGCCAGCGGTCCGCATGACGGATGAGTGACACCTCGTCCACATCGAACGGACCGCCGGCGCGGTCGCGGCGATCGGCCGTACCCCAGTGGAATTCCAGAACGGGGGGCTTCGAAGACCGCGCCGTGTGCTCGTCAAGCGCGTCGAGTGCCTTCACCAGCCAGGTCTCTCCCCAGACCACGGCGGTGTTGCGCAGCCACTGGCGGCGCTGCCACGGCTCATGGAGCGGGGACAGTGCCGAGTCGCTGATGATCGCCGAGATCTCGGTGCGCACCGTCCCGGCCGCCAGATACTCGCGCAGCAACTGCGGATCACAGTGGATCAGGAAAGAGGCGGACAGCAGCAACTGGTCCAGCATGCGGGCGTCGTGGGCGTGCTGCGCCGCGTGCCGCAGCACGTAGGGCAGAGCGAGCCCGAACCGGCGAGAGACCGGTTCGCCCGGGCCCGGCACCGTGTCCAGCACACGAGCGCAGATGTCACGCCGGCTGACGTGCCCGTACTGACGGCGCAGGTGGTCGACCAGGCTCTGGTGATAGAAGCGGTACAGGCGCTGTCCGTCGCTGTCCGTGTCGAACCGCAGATAGAACGAGGCCGCTTGGAGTGCCTTGCGGATGTCGTCCACATCCGGTTTCGTCGTACCGGCCGGAAGAAACGCCGTCGTGACATGCTCGATGACTTCCAGCGGCATGCCCTGGCCGTAGCCGTGCGCGATGGCAGCGAGTATGGCCGGCACGGCCGGATGCTCGCGTCGCAGCACCTCCAGGTGCAGATCCAGCATGCCCGGCAGATGGGCGGGGACGCGCTCCATCACCTGTTCCACCGGCAGGGCCGTGTCCTGATGGGCGAGGTAGTGCGCGAAGAGCGACGCCAGCAGGAAGGCGCCACGATCGTGATGCGCGCCGAGCCGTCGGGCCACGGCGGCGGCCGTGGCCTTGCGCAGATCCGCGACCGCCACCCCGCTGTACACGTTTGACGCGGCCAGCACGTCGCACAGGTAGTCGGTGAGCTCACCGGTCCGCTGCTCGACAGAGATCTCGTCCAGATCGACGAGCTGTCGAGTGCCGTCCAACTCCTCTAGCAGTCGCCCGTACTGGTCCCACCAAGGTCGTGTGCCGATGAGCACCCGGCACAGCACGGGATGCTTCCCGGGCTCCTTGTCGTCGGTCCGGCGGCGCCTGCGCGCCAGCGGAATGAGGACCTCGTTGAGGAGCGTCCGGTCCAGGGACGCTTCGTCCAGGGCGTCCACCACCACCGTGACGGGGCTTTCCCGCTGCTCCGCGATCCGGTCCAGCACCGCGCGAGTGGTCCAACCCCGGCTGGGTTCGTCGCCGAGCCCCAGTTGCGTCGCCAGCGATGACAACACCTCGCTGGGGCCCCGTTGACGGGCGTGAACGGCGGCCAGGTCCGTCATGGGCTCGGGTCTGGCGTCGCGGTCCACGACGGCCGCGATCTGCCTCGTCACCTCGCGCAGTTGCGGATGGGCCAGGCACGCCACCACACCCAGCAGTGCCGACTTCCCCGATCCCGGGCTGCCCGTGACCACGAGGAGCGAGGGCCCATCGGTGTCCTCGAGCCACTGTTTGATCGTCCTGAGCTGCTTCGCCCTGCCGGTGAAGAAACAGCCCTGCCCGAGCCCCTGCTGCTGGGGCGCGCCGGAGGCCCGCGAGATGAAGTGCAGCGGGTCGAGCCCCGGGTCCACGGCAGCCGCGAACTGCCACAGCCCGGTCTCCACCGCCTGCCGGAACTGCCCCCCGGGCGTCTCCCGGTACGAGGGGTTGAGGAGGAACGGGGGAACCGGGGCACGGGCTTCGGGATGGGTGGTGCGCAGCACGCTCTGGGGCGGACAGTCCTCGGCGGCCGCCGACCTCGCCAACTCACGGTCGATCTCTCGAGCCAGCGTCTCGACCGGCACATGCTCCACGGCCGGTGACAGGTCGAGCCACCCCTGGCGCAGCCGCTCCAGCACGGCGGCGGTCGCGGTCGTGAACCGCGCCCGGTACGTCTTCTCGTCGGGAGCGCACGCGGCGATGATCCAGGCACGCCGGTCCTCGGCCCGTACGCCGTCGAGGAGTTGCTGCACCACCGCGCGCCCGGCTCCGCACACGTCCAGCAGAAGCAGGACGGGCGACCCCATCGGGGAACTCTCGGCCTCCCCGAGCCAGGTGCTCACCTGCGGCGCGGTCGACCAGGCGTTGTTCCGGTCGGTCTCCCGGGTGGCCAGGAACAGTGTCTGGTTGCCCGGACCCGGGATGCCGTGTCCCGCGAAGTGCACGATCAGGGCTTCCGAAGAGCCGTCGCCGGACATCTCCTGGCAGGCGCCGCGCCACAGCCGGGTGAGCGTCGCCAGGTCCGGATCGTGCGATGCCCCGCCGCCCAGCACTCTCAGCCCGGGCGTCTTGCTCAATTGCACAGCCAAATGGGACACGGCAGGCGCGACAGAGGGCAGAGGGTCGAGATCCTTCGGAACGGCAAGAGGGTCCGCGCTCTCGTCACAACCGTCGCTGTCGAAGTCTCCGACACCGACGACGAGCACTTGTGCCACAGGCTGACCTTCATCTCTTCCCGTTTACCTCGCGCACATACTACGAGGCGGCGGTCGGGACAGGACCGGACACGATGGGGAAGCGACGGGGCTTCGGGGGGCCGGATCCGGCCGGCCTCCGGTGTCCGCTCCTCGTCGTGCTTGATCCCGTAGGCCTTGGCAAACTCGTCCAGGTCGTCGATCACGAAGAGATCGCTCGACCACTCGCCCGGCCGGGGCCGTTTGCGGCGAACAGGGCATCCGTCCGGACAGCGTACGGTTGAAGGATGAACGTCACGCGAGGCTTCACGGGTCGCGCGCGCGAGCACAAGCCGGGGCTGCCGCCCGGTCAGTACGACGCGCGCGAGGACTGGCCCGTCCTGTCCGCCGAGGTCACCCCCGACCTCGCACCCGCCGACTGGACCTTCCGCGTCGACGGGCTGGTCGAGCGGCCGTACACCTGGGACTGGGACACGGCGCACACGCTGCCCGCCTCGGCGTACGAGGGTGACATCCACTGTGTCACCGGGTGGTCGAAGTTCGGGGTGCGGTTCGGCGGGGTCTCGCTGGACGCCTTCCTCGACGTGGTGCGGCCCGCCGCGGGCGCCACCCACGCGGTCGCCCGCTCCCACACCGGCTACACCGCCGACCTGCCGCTGGCCGACCTCACCGGCGGCCGCGCCTGGATCGTCTGGGAGTACGGCGGCATGCCGCTGCCGGCCGAGCACGGCGGACCGGCGCGCCTGGTGGTGCCCCATCTGTACTTCTGGAAGAGCGCCAAGTGGATCGCGGGCATCACGCTCCTCGACCACGACGAGCCGGGCTTCTGGGAGGGCAACGGCTACCACGCGCGCGGCAACCCCTGGGAAGAGCAGCGGTACGCCGGTGACTGAGACGACGACCATGCCCGGTGGGACGCCCCGGTTCGCGGTGCCCGGCCGGATCGCCGTGAACGAGCAGGCCGAGTCGATGTGGCAGCAGGCCACCCTGACGGAGATCCGCCGCGAGACCCCGTACGCGGCCACGTTCCGGCTCGCGGTGCCCCGGTGGGCGGGGCATCTGCCCGGCCAGCACCTGATGCTGCGGCTGACCGCCGGGGACGGTTACACGGCGCAGCGCCACTACTCGATCGCCTCCGCGCCCGATGACAGCGGGCATATCGAGCTGACCCTGGACCGGGTGCCGGACGGCGAGGTCTCCGGCTGGTTCCACACCGTGGCAAGGCCCGGTGACACGATCGACGTACGCGGCCCGCTCAGCGGCTTCTTCGCCTGGCCCGGCGACCGGCCCGCGCTGCTGCTCGGCGCCGGTTCCGGGGTCGTACCGCTGATGTCGATGATCCGGCACCACCGGGCGCGCGCCCTCGAAGTGCCGCTGCGGATGCTGGTGTCCGCGCGCAGCCCCGAGGAACTGATCTACGCGGCCGAGCTGGGCGCGGAGACGACCCCGGTGTTCACCCGCAGCGCCCCCGCCGGGGTGCCGGTGGGACGGGTGACGGCCGCGCATCTGGCGCCGCTGCTGGCCGAGCGGCCGCCCGGCGGGTGGGAGGCGTATGTGTGCGGGTCCAACGGGTTCGCCGAGCATGTCTCGCGGCTGCTGGTCCGCGCCGGTCAGCCGGCGGACCGGATCCGCATCGAACGCTTCGGCTGAGGCGCGACACCGGCGCGTTCGCGGGGCACCTGGCTCGAACGTGCCTCAAGTGGGCCTGAACTCGCGGCTCACCGGGTGGGCCGGGTGCGCCGTACGGGGTACGAGACGGGTGAGGACGCTCGTGCGCGTACACCGGAGCGGGTGGCGGCGCGGGCGGGCGGCCGGTCGGCTTCGGCGAGGAGGCGGACATGCGGACCCGGGTGCGTGTGCGTGGCTGGCGTTGGCGGCGCAATCCGCTGCGGCGGCGCTGTGATGTCGTCGAGGCGTGGACGGTGCTGGTCGTCGCCGTGCTGCTGTTCGTGGTGGCGCCTCTGGTCGGGGCGGCCGCGGGGCTGCACACCCAGAGCCGGGACGCGGCGACCGCGGCGGCGCAGCGGGCCGCGCGCCACCGGGTGACGGCCACGGTGTCCGACGGTCCGCCCGCCGTCCGGGTCGAGCGCGGGCATCTGCACCGCACCGAGATCCACTGGACCGAGCCCGGCCGGGGGACCAGGACGGCCTGGGCGCGGGTGCCGGCCGGGGCCCGGACCGGGGACACGGTCCCGATCTGGGTCGACTCCCGGGGCCAGGTCGTCACCGCGCCGTCGTCCGGTACGGAGATCCTCCAGCACGCGGTGACCGTCGGGGTGTGCGCGGCGGCCTGTGCCGGGGGCGTGGTGTTCCTCGGGCACACCGTCGCCCGCCGGATCGCGCTGCGCCACCGGCTCGCCGAGTGGGAGCGGGCGTGGGCCCGCACCGGGCCGAGGTGGACCCAGCCCAGGGCGTGAACAACCGCGCGACGAGCCATGGTCGGCCGGCGCGCCGCCCTCATACGGTGGGCTCCCCGCACCCTGATCCCCCGCACCCTGCTCCCCCGGCGAAGGCGGTGGCCGATGGCCCTGTTCGACCTGCCCCTGTCCGAACTCCGCGCCCACCGGAGCGAGTCCGCCGAACCCGAGGACTTCGACGCCTTCTGGGACGCCACCCTGCGCGAGGCGCGCGCGCACGAACTCGCCGTCCGTTTCGAGCCGGTGGAGTCCGCACTGGCCACGGTCGAGGTGTACGACGTGACGTTCGCCGGGTTCGGCGGGCACCCGGTCAAGGGCTGGCTGCGGCTGCCGGCCGGCGCGCGCGAACCCCTGCCGCTGGTCGTGCAGTTCATCGGGTACGGCGGCGGGCGCGGGCTGGCGCACGAGGATCTGCTGTGGGCGTCGACGGGCCGGGCGCACTTCGTGATGGACACCCGGGGGCAGGGCAGCGTGTGGGGCGGCGGGGGCGGCACCGCGGACCCGGTGGGTTCCGGGCCCGCCCACCCCGGCTTCCTCACCCGGGGCATCGACGCGCCCGAGAACCACTACTACCGGCGGGTGTTCACGGACGCGGTACGGGCGATCGAGGCGGCCCGTGCCCATCCGCTGACCGACGCGGCGCGCACGGTGGCGCTCGGCCACAGCCAGGGTGGCGGCATCACCCTCGCGGTCGGCGCGCTGGTCCCCGATCTGGCCGCGGTGGCGCCGGACGTGCCGTTCCTGTGCGACTTCCCGCGCGCGATCACCCTGACGGACCGCCACCCCTACCGCGAGGTCGCCCTGTTCCTGAAGACCCACCGGGGCCGGACGGCGCAGGCGCTGCGCACCCTCTCCTACTTCGACGGCGTGCACTTCGCGGCCCGCGGCCGGGCACCGGCCCTGTTCTCGACGGCTCTGGAGGACGAGACCTGCCCGCCGTCGACCGTGTTCGCGGCGTTCAACTCCTGGGCGCACCCGGACAAGACGATCGAGGTGTATGAGTTCAACGACCACGAGGGCGGCGGCCCCTTCCATGACGCGGTGAAGATGCGCTGGCTGCGGTCGTACGCCTAGATCACCTCTTCCTCGATGCCCGACCGGTCGGTATGTTCAGGGTGCCCGGTCCGGGGCCGACGCGGGCCGGGCGTTCCCGCGACCACGGAGGGCCCATGTCAGCCACGCACGACGTCCAGCAGACCCCGCCGGCTCCGCGGGCGGCCGGGGTGCACGGCTTCTGCGATCCCCGGTTCACGGCCGTGCGCGAGGCGTTCGAGGAGAACTTCCGCACCCGGCGCGAACTCGGCGCGGCGGTGGCGGTCACCCTCGACGGGGAGACCGTGGTGGATCTGTGGGGCGGCTGGGCGGACGCGGCCCGCACCCGGGCCTGGGAGCGGGACACCCTGGTGAACGTGTGGTCGACCACCAAGGGCCCGGTGGCGCTGTGCGCGCATCTGCTGGCCGACCGGGGACTGCTCGACCTGGACGCGCCGGTGGCCCGGTACTGGCCCGAGTTCGCGGCGGCCGGCAAGGAGAAGGTGCTGGTACGGCATCTGCTGTCGCACCGCGCCGGGCTGTGCGGACTGCGCGAGCCGCACAGCCTCCAGGACCTGTACGACTGGGAGTCGACCACCGCGCGGCTCGCGGCCACGGAGCCCTGGTGGGAGCCCGGCACCCGGTCCGGGTATCACGCGGTGACGTACGGCTTCCTGGTCGGCGAGGTCGTACGGCGGATCACCGGGCTGAAGCCGGGGGCCTTCCTGGAGCGGGAGGTGACCGGGCCGCTCGGCATCGACTTCAGCGTGGGCCTGCCGGTCGAGGAGTACGGTCGGGCCGCCGAGCTGACGCACACCCCGGCCGCCTCGGACGACCAACGCTCGCCCACCTTCCGCCACTTGAACCGGCTGACGCTCGCGGCAATGGCCAACCCGGCGATCGGCGCGGCCCACGCGAACACACCCGCGTGGCGGGCGGCGGAGGTCCCGGCGGGCAACGGGCACGGCACCGCGCGGGCGGTCGCGGCGCTGTACGGCGTCTTCGCCGGGCGCGGCTCCTTCGGCGGGCGGCAGATCCTGTCGCCCGAGGCGGCGGAGCGGGTGCGCGAGGGGCAGGGCAGCTGTGTCGACCTGGTCCTCGGGGCGGGCCTGGGCGGCGAGAGCGAGGCCGGGCTCGGCCTGTGGCTCAGCGGGCCGCAGGGCGCGTACGGGCCCAATCCACGGGCGTTCGGCCATGACGGGTTCGGCGGTTCGTGCGGGCTCGCCGATCCGGAGGCGGGGGTGTCACTGGGCTACGTCATGAACCGGATGGGCCCGCGCATCATGGACGACCCCCGGAAAATGGCCGTGATCGACGCCCTGTACGGCGCCCTGTGATCAGCGGCCGGGGCTCAACTCCCCCGCTCCGGCACGGGCTTGGTGGCCACCACCAGCCGGGCGCGGGGGCTCCCGTCGTCGCGCCGCCCGAACTCGGGCAGGGCACGCAGCTCGGTCGTGAACCCGGCGCGCGCCAACTCCGCCAGCACCGTGCCCAGTCGGAACGTCCGGTAGTACATGACGAACGGCGGCCGCCACAGCGCGTTGCGCACCCGCATCACCGCGTCGAAGCCGAGCAGGGTCCAGAACGCGCGATGCTTCGCCGGGACGGGGGCGCCCAGCGGGAAGGCGAAGCCCCCGCCGGGCCGCAGCACCGAGTGGACCTGGGCGAACAGACCGGGCAGCTCGCGGGGCAGGAAGTGGCCGAACGCCCCGAAGCTGACGACGAGATCGAAGGCGCCGGCGAACGGCAGCGCCCGCGCGTCGCCGCGCACCCAGCCGATCGCGGGGCCGTCCCCGGAGCGGACCCGGCGCCGGGCGACGTCCAGCATCCCGGCACTGAAGTCGACGCCCACGGCGCTACGACGGCACAGCCCGGCCAGCACCCGGACACCGGCGCCGGTCCCGCAGCACAGGTCGAGGCCGTCGTCGAACGGTCCCAGCGGGGCGAGCGCCCGCGCCACCGCGTCGAGCACCCGGCCGGGGGTACGGAAGGGCGTGTGGTCGAACTTCGGCGCGAGCAGGTCGTATCCGTGCTCGACGGAGGACAGCGCCTGGACGGCGAGTTCGCGCAGCGAGGGGCCTTCGGGTCCGAACATGTCCGTCAGCCCGTCAACTCTCGTACCCATTGATCAGTTTCATCCGCACCGATCCAACCTACAGGGGTGATCCCATGCACGCGTTCCGTTCGGCAGTCGAGGCCGGGGACCTGGACGCCGTGGCGGCGCTGCTGGCCGAGGACGTCGTCTTCACCAGTCCCGTCGTCTTCAAACCGTATACGGGCAAGGCCATCACCGCCGCGATCCTGCGCGCGGTCTCCCAGGTCTTCGAGGACTTCCGGTACGTCCGTGAGTTCGGCGCCCCCGACTCCCCCGACCACGCGCTGGTCTTCACCGCCCGGGTGGGCGGGCGCGAGCTGACCGGCTGCGACTTCCTGCACGTCAACGAGGAGGGGCTGATCGACGACCTCATGGTCATGGTCCGCCCACTGTCGGGCGCGCACGCCCTCGCGGAGGCGATGGGGGCGAGGTTCGAACAGATCGCCGAGGAGGCGCAGGCGCGTTCCTGACGCCAGACGCGTTCCTGACGGCAGGCACGTCCCTGACGCCAGGCACGTTTCTGACGCCTGGCGGGGGCGGTCCGTACGGGGCCGCCCCAGCCGTTTTGCCGGTCCTGTGGGTCCGCCCCCGGGAATAGCCCCGCGCACCGATCTGTTGACGCCACCGAGCGCACCGGTATAGTGCGAACAGCGCATGTGCGTGCCCCTCGTACCGGCACCGATGTCGCCGTCTTCTCTCCAGCCCCTCGGCCGAGCCGTTCGCACGGCCCCGGGCTTCTTCCTCGCACCACCTCGTGACCAGGGCTTTCGCCGTCGTGTCCGGGGTGTGGTTCCCGCCGCCCGGAGGCAGGTCGTATCCGCCTCCCGCTCGCGGCCGCTCCCCCCTTCCCACGCGCTTCTCTCCGCTCTTCGTCCGCGAAAGGACACCCCTCCATGACCACCACACTCGAACACCCTCCGGTCGAGCTCCGGGCCCCGGCCGCCCGGCTCGTCACCGGCGTTCTCGACATCGACAATCACGGCAAGGGGCACCTGCGGGCCGCCGACCTCCTGCCCACCCCCGCCGACCCGCAGGTACCGGCCGCGCTGATCCGCAAGTACGGGCTGCGCAGGGGCGACCTGGTCGAGGGCGCCCGGGGTGCGCAGCGCGCGTTGACCGAGGTCGCCCGGGTCGAGGGCCGCGCGCCCGGCGACCTCGCCGCCCGCCGGAACTTCCGCGACCTCACCCCGCTGCATCCGCGCCGCCGCCTGCGCCTTGAGCACCCGGACGCCGGCCTCGCCGGCCGGGTCGCCGATCTGTTCACGCCGGTCGGCAAGGGCCAGCGCGGCCTCCTCGTGGCCCCGCCGAAGAGCGGCAAGACGGTCCTGCTGCGGCAGCTGGCCGCGGCCGTCGCCGGGAACCACCCCGAGTGCCGGCTGATGGTGCTGCTGCTGGACGAGCGCCCCGAGGAGGTCACCGAGATGCGCCGCACCGTGCACGGCGAGGTGTACGCTTCCACCTTCGACCGCACCGCCAAGGAGCACATCGCCCTCGCCGAACTCGTCGTCGAACGGGCCAAGCGGCTGGTCGAGGCGGGCGAGGACGTCGTCGTGCTGCTGGACTCGCTGACCCGGCTGTGCCGGGCGCACAACAACGCCTCCGGCGCGGGCGGCCGTACCCTCAGCGGCGGTGTCGACGCGGGCGCGCTGATCGGCCCCAAGCGGTTCTTCGGCGCCGCCCGCGAGGCCGAGGAGGGCGGCTCGCTCACCATCCTGGCCACCGCCCTGGTGGACACGGGCTCCCGTGCCGACGGCTACTTCTTCGAGGAGCTGAAGAGCACGGGCAACATGGAGCTGCGGCTCGACCGGGAACTGGCCGGGCGGCGCGTCTTCCCCGCCGTGGACCTCGAAGGCTCCGGCACCCGGCGCGAGGAACTGCTGCTCACCCCGGCCGAGTTGGGCGCCGTCCACGGGCTGCGCCGCGCCCTGCGCTCGCGCGAGGGCGGCCCGGCGGGCCTGGAGACCCTGCTGGAGCGGATGCGGCGCACCCCCGGCAACGCGGCCTTCCTGCGGCAGGTCCTGCCGACCCTGCCCACGAGCTGACCGGGTACGGCAACCGGGTTGCTCCGCTGGCATCCGGGTTGCTCCGTTGGGCCGGACGGCGCGGCCGACGCGCGCACACCACTCCCATTCGTACGTTGATCATATGATCACCAGATTCAGATATCGGGCGGTCGTACCCGCCTGTTCCCTGTGTGTGGCGGGCCTGCTGGCGTTCACCCCGGCCCTGGCCGGCGCCGCACCGGCCGCCGCGCGGCACCGGAGCGCCACGCTGCCGCGCAACGGCGAGCCCGCGCCGCCCGCGCCCCGGGCGGCCACCCCGGCCCCGGCCCTGCTCTACCGCTCGGGCACGCAGGTACGCCCACGTAAGAGCGCCCCCGAGCTGCCGGACGTCTCCGCGCTGTCCTGGCTGGTCGCCGACGCGGGCAGCGGGCAGGTGCTGGCCGCGAGCGAGGCGCACCGGCCGCTGCCGCCGGCCAGCACCCTGAAGACCCTGTTCGCCCTCACCGTGCTGCCGAAGCTGCCCAGCGGGATGCAGCACACCGTGCGCTACCAGGAGTTGGCCGACGTCGCCGAGGGCAGCAGCCTGGTCGGGGTCGAGGAGGGCCACAGCTACCGGGTGGCGGACCTGTGGCGGGGGGTCTTCCTCAGCTCCGGCAACGACGCGGTGCATGTGCTCGCCTCCCTGAACGGCGGCTGGGAGACCACCGCCAAGCGGATGCAGACCAACGCCCGCGCCCTGGGCGCCCTGGACACCCATGTGCTGTCCCCGGACGGCTACGACACCCCCGGCCAGGTGTCCTCCGCCTACGACCTCGCCGTGTTCGGCCGCGAGGGCCTGCGCAACCCCGACTTCGCCAAGTACTGCTCCACCGCGCAGGCCGAGTTCCCCGGTGACGGAGCGCCGTTCGGCATCGAGAACACCAACCGGCTGCTCACCGGCGCCGACGGCGTGGCGCCCTACCCGGGCCTGATCGGCGTCAAGAACGGCTACACCACCAACGCGGGCAACACCCTGGTGGCCGCCGCCCGGCGGGGCGGGCGCACCCTGGAGGTGACCGTGATGAACCCTCAGGCGGGCGACGGCTTCGAGGTGTACGAGGAGGCGCGCCAGCTGCTCGACTGGGGTTTCGCGGCGGACGGTCAGGTGGATCCGGTGGGCTCGCTGGACGGGCTGCGTCCCAAGCCCCGGCCGACCGCTTCGGCCGCGCCGGTGGCGGCGGCCACGTCCGGGGCGCCGGACGACGACGACTGGTCCGGCACCGCCGTCGGGGCGGGACTCGCCGGGCTGGGCGCAGCAGCGATGGCACTGGCGCTGCGGGCCAGGGGCAAGGGCAGGGCCGCGCGGGGCTGACCGATCGGCAGACCGAGCAGCAGGCCCAGGGTGATCCAGGTGTAGAGGTTGCTGCCGAGGAAGCCGTCGAGGCCCGAGGCGTCGTCGAACCACAGCCAGACCACGCTGGTGCACAGCACCGCGTACAGCGCGCCCGCGAGGCGCCGGTGCCCGGCGCGCAGCAGGACCGCGAAGGAGGGCAGCAGCCACACCAGGTGATGCACCCAGGTGATCGGGCTGACCAGGCAGGCGGCCGCCCCGGTGAGGGCGAAGGCCGCGGTCCAGTCACCGGCCAGCGCCGCCCGGCGGCCGCGCCACGCCCAGACGCACAGGGTGCCCAGCACCGCGAGCGCCCACAGCGGGCGGCCGGTCTCGCCGAGCCGGGCCAGCACGCCCTGGAGCGACTGGTTGGAGACGTAGTCCAGGCGGCCCACCCGGCTGGTGTCCCACAGCGCCCGGGTCCAGTAGAACCGGGAGGCGGCCGGGTCCACCAGGGCGGCGAGCGCGGTCACGGCGGCGGCCACGGCGGTCGCCTGCGCGGCGGCCCGGCGCCGCCCGGCGAGCAGCAGCAGCCCGATGAACAGGGCCGGCGTCAGCTTGACGGCCGCCGCGAGCCCGATCCCGGCGCCCGCCCAGCGGCCCCGGCCGCTCGACAGCAGCCGGGCGTCGGTGAGGACGAGGGCCAGGAGTACGACATTGACCTGGCCGAAGCTGAAGGTGTCCCGCAGGGGTTCGAACAGCGCGAGCGCGCACAGGGCCAGCGACCAGCGGTACCAGCCGTGCCGCCGCCAGTCGTCACCGGCCAGGACGCGCAGCACCACACCGAGGGCGGCCGCGTTCACCACCAGGGAGGCGGCGATCGCGGTGGTGCGGCCCAGCGGGGCCAGGGGCAGCATCAGGACCGCGGCGAACGGCGGATAGGTGAAGCCGTACTGCGTGCCCGGCACCCGGTAGTCGTAGATCAGGCCGCCGTGGTGCACCCAGGTGTGCACGGTGCCGTAGTAGACGCGCAGGTCGAAGAAGCCGCGCAGCAGCGGCACGGTCGCGGTGAACGCGGTCACGGCGGCGGCGAGGGCGAGGACCAGCAGCAGTCTGCCCCGCTCGGTGCGCGGGCCCCTCATGCGGCGCGCCCCGGGGCCGGGGACACGGCGGGCGCCTGGGCCGCCTGGTGGGCCTGCCACAGGACGACCACGCCGAGCAGCCCGCCGCAGACGGCGAGCACCAGCTGGCCCGCGTCGGCGGGGCCGCCGCCGGGCAGCACGGCGAGGGCGAGCACTCCGGCGAGGGCGGCGACCCGGTGCCGTACCGAGGTGCTGGGCGCGGCGGCGGCGATCAGGAACAGGCCCCACAGCACGTACCAGGGGCGGATCGCCGGGCCGAACACGGCGACGACGAGCAGGCTCAGGCCGAGCGCGTACACCGGTTTGAGACGCAGGCGCAGCCATATGAGGAGGATGGCGACGGCGGTGGCGGCGAGGCCGAGCAGCTGCCAGCCGGGGACGGCCAGCGGGGCGAGGCCGCTGCCGAGCCGGTCGAGCAGGGCGCCGGTGGCCCGGCCGAGCAGGCTGGTCAGCGCCCAGTTCTGCGGGGAGACGGGGGTGTCGAGGGCGCCGATCCAGCCGTAGCCGGTGCCGGCCGTCACGGTGGCGGCGACCGTGGTCGCGGCGGAGACGGCCGCGGTGGTCAGGGCGGCGGGCAGCGGGCGCCGACCGGCGCGGGTCTGGAACGCCACCACGGCGAGCAGACCGAGCGCGGCGGGCGCCTTGACCAGCGCGGCGAGGGTGACGAGTACGGCGCCCAGAATGGGTCTGCGGCCCCGGGCTGCGACCAGGCCGAGCCCGAGCAGTCCGAGCATCAGGGCGTCGTTGTGGGCGCCCGCGACCAGGTGCAGCAGCACCAGCGGGTTGAGGGCGCCGAGCCAGAGCGCGGCGGCCGGGTCGGCGCCGCTGTGCCGGGCGAGCCGGGGCAGCGCGAACGCCATCAGGGCCACGCCGATCAGCGCGAGCAGGCGCATGCCGATCAGGCCCGCGGGCAGCTCGCCCCGGGTGAGGCCGGACAGCGCGGAGGCGAGGCCGAGGAAGGCGGGGCCGTACGGCGCTCCGGTGTGCTGCCACATGGGGGCCACCTGGTCGGCGAGCGGACCGCCGAGGGCCGCGGGGCCCTGGGTGTAGACGTCCATGTGCGCGTCGGCCATGGCGCCCTGCGCGAGATAGCTGTAGACGTCCCGGCTGAACAGCGGCGGGGCGAGCACCAACGGGGCGGCCCAGACGGCCAATACGAGCAGCAGGGCGCGCGGCGCGGGCGGCCGCGGCCCGCGCACCAGGCGGCCCAGGAGCACCCAGGCCGCTATCAGCAGCACGACGCCGAAGTACACCGCGACCAGCCCTGTCGCCGCCTGCGCCGAGGCGGGCGCCGGCAACTCCGCCACGGGCAGCGCACCGGCGCTCTCCCCGCCGAGCGCGAGAAACGCGGTACCGACCAGCCCGAGCAGCCGACACCGACGCAGATCGAAGGGAAACGCCATGGCCAACACTGGCTCAGCGTGACAACGCCGAATGTCCACCAGACGACGACAGCCCGTCCGAACGGGGGCGGAGGTGTGGCCGGGGCGTGGTGGGCGGGGGAGGCGGGCCGGTGGCCGGGGGGCCGGGGCGGCGCCCGGCCGATTCTGCGTCCGGTACTCGGGAGATTCCGAGCCGGTGCCCAGGAGCTTCTGGGGCCGGTGGCCGGGAGTTTCCGGGGCCGGCACCCGATGGCCTCCGCGGCCGGTGACACGGATTCCAGCGTCAGTGCCCGGGAGATTCCGGGGCCGGTGGCGGGGAGACTCCGGGGCCGGCACCTGGTGGCTTCCACCGCCGCTGCCAGGCCATTACAGGGTCGGTGCCCAGCAGATTCCGAGGCCGACGCCCGGCAGCTTTCGGGGCCGACGCCCGATGGCTTCCACCGCCGCTGCCGGAA
Source organism: Streptomyces sp. NPDC093018 (assembly GCF_040684035.1). Classification (NCBI taxonomy): domain Bacteria; kingdom Bacillati; phylum Actinomycetota; class Actinomycetes; order Kitasatosporales; family Streptomycetaceae; genus Streptomyces; species Streptomyces sp. NPDC093018. The sequence goes on along the minus strand of NZ_JBFBFF010000001.1, from coordinate 371,523 downwards.
GATTCCAGGGCCAGTGCCCGAAGGATTCCGAGGCCGACGCCCAACGGCAACCGCCGCCGCTGCCAGGACATTACAGGGTCGGTGCCCGGCGGATTCTGCGGCCGATGCCCGAGAGATTCCGGGCCGATGCCCAGAAGCTTCTGGAGCCGACGGCCGGGAATTGCCGGGACCGGCACCCGATGCCTTCCACCGCCGCTGCCAGAGCATTCCAGGGCCAGTGCCCGAAGGATTCCGAGGCCGATGCCAAACGGCAACCGCCACCGCTGCCAGGCCACTACAGGGTCGGTGCCCGGCGGATTCTGCGGCCGATGCCCGGCAGGTTCCGCGGTCGGTGCCCGATGCGCTCCGCCGCCGGTATCAGGGGGGCTCCAGGGCACCGGTGTCTGTCCCCTGGCCTCCGCCGTCGCCGCCCCGGCGGATTCCGCAACCGGTGTTCGGTGACTCCCAGGACCGACGCCCGGCGGATTCCGGGATCGGCGCTCGGCGGATTCCGTTGGCGTGGGTTCAGAAGACGGAGAGGCCGGTCAGGGTGGTGAAGCGGTCCAGGGCGGCCACGCCGGCCACGGAGTTGCCGCGTTCGTCCAGGCCGGGGCTCCAGACGCACAGGGTGCAGCGGCCCGGTACGACGGCGATGATGCCGCCGCCGACCCCGCTCTTGCCGGGCAGGCCGACCCGGTAGGCGAAGTCGCCCGCGGCGTCGTACGTGCCGCAGGTCAGCATCACCGCGTTGACCTGCTTGGCCTCGCTGCGGCTGAGCAGCCGGCTGCCGTCGGCGCGGATGCCGTGCCGGGCGAGAAAGCCGGTGGCGAGGGCGAGGTCGGCGCAGGAGGCGGCGATGGAGCACTGTCGGAAGTACTGGTCGAGCAGGACCGGCACCTCGTTGTCGATGTTGCCGTAGGACGCCATGAAATGGGCGAGCGCGGCATTGCGGTCGCCGTGCGCGGTCTCGGAGGCGGCGACCTCCTGGTCGAAGTCCAGCGCGGGGTTTCCGCTCTCGGCGCGCAGGAAGCCGAGCAGTTCTCCGGCCGCGTCCCCGGTACGGGTCTGGAGGCGGTCGGTGACGACGAGCGCGCCCGCGTTGATGAACGGGTTGCGCGGGATGCCGTTCTCGTACTCCAGCTGCACCAGGGAGTTGAACGGGTTGCCGGAGGGCTCGCGGCCGACGTGCTCCCACAGTTCGTCGCCCTCGCGGGCCAGGTCCAGGGCGAGGGTGAACACCTTGGTGATGGACTGCGCGGAGAACGGCTGCTGCCACTCCCCCACCCCGTACACCGTGCCGTCCAGCTCGGCGACGGCCATGCCGAAGGTGCGGGGGTCGCACGCGGCCAGCGCCGGGATGTAGTCGGCGGCGCGGCCGCGGCCCGGTGTGTGCTCCAGCTCCTCGGCTATGCGCTCCAGGACCGGCAGGAAGGTGTGGGACGACGTCGTTGTCATGATCACCATTGTGCCTCCGTACCGCTCCCAAAGCCCACTCGCCCCTGCCCCGGAATCGTTCGTAACCGCAGGTCAGGCGGCCGGCGCCCCGCTGCCCGCGATGATCTCGGGGCGCAGCAGCGCGGCCAGCGTCCCGGCGGGCAGCAGGCCCTTCTCCAGGACCAGCTCGGCGACCCCGCGCCCGGTGGCGAGGGCCTCCTTGGCGATCTCGGTGGCCGCCGTGTAGCCGATGTGCGGGTTGAGCGCGGTGACCAGTCCGATGGAGTTCTCCACGCTCGCGCGCAGCCGCTCGGTGTTGGCGGTGATGCCGTCGACACAGCGCTCGGCCAGCGTCAGGCAGGCCCGCTCCAGATGGGTGACGGACTCCGACAGGGAGTGCAGGATGATCGGCTCGAAGGCGTTGAGCTGGAGCTGTCCGGCCTCGGCGGCCATGGTGATGGCGACGTCGTTGCCGATGACCTCGAAGGCGACCTGGTTGACCACCTCGGGGATGACCGGGTTGACCTTGCCCGGCATGATCGACGAACCGGCCTGCACCGGCGGCAGGTTGATCTCCCCGAGCCCGGCGCGCGGACCGGAGGACAGCAGCCGCAGATCGTTGCAGCTCTTGGAGAGCTTGACCGCGATCCGCTTGAGCACCCCGGACATCTGCACGAACGCCCCGCAGTCCTGGGTGGCCTCGACCAGGTTGGCGGCGGTGACCAGCGGCAGCCCGGTGATCGCGGACAGATGCCGGCGGGCGGCCTCGGCGTACCCGGACGGAGCGTTGATCCCGGTACCGATCGCCGTGGCGCCCAGGTTGATCTCATGGATCAGCTCGACGGCCTCGGCGAGCCGGCTGCGGTCCTCCTCGATCATCACGGCGAACGCGGAGAACTCCTGACCGAGCGTCATCGGTACCGCGTCCTGCAACTGTGTACGGCCCATCTTGAGCACGTCACGGAACTGCACGGACTTCCCCGCGAAGGAGTCCTGGAGCACAGCCATCGCCTTGAGCAGTCCACGGACCGCGAAGACCGTCGCTATCTTGACGGCGGTCGGGTAGACGTCATTGGTCGACTGGCTCAGGTTGACGTCCTCGTTCGGGTGTACATACATGTACTCGCCCTTGGCGCGGCCGAGCAGCTCCAACGCCCGGTTCGCGACGACCTCGTTGGCGTTCATGTTGGTCGAGGTGCCGGCCCCGCCCTGGATGACGTCCACGACGAACTGCTCGTGCAGCTCGCCCCGCCGGATCTCCCGGCAGGCGGTGACGATCGCGCGGGCCTTCTCCGGTGCCAGCAGGCCGAGTTCCTCGTTGGCGAGCGCCGCGGCCTCCTTCACCGCGGCCAGGGCGTCGATCAGATGCGGGTACGCCGAGATCGGCATGCCGGTGATGGCGAAGTTCTCGGTCGCCCGCAGGGTGTGGATGCCCCAGTAGGCGTCGGCGGGCACGTCCCGATCGCCGAGGAGATCGTGTTCGCGCCGGGTGGTGGTCATGAGAGGTGATCCGCTTTCTTGGCTTCGGGAGGGGAAACGTCGGCGAGGGGTGATCTCAGGCGGGCCCGGGCTCGTCCACCACCTGTACGGCGCCCACCGGGACCCCGCCGCCGAGCAGCGCCTGCCCCGCGAAGCCGGTCAGCAGGGCCGGGTCCACCCCGGCCCGCTCCAGTGCCCGTGCCGCGACCGGTATCCGCGCGCGGTCCGCCCCGTCCGCTATCTTCACGGCCACCGCCCGCCCGTCCGGCAGCGCGGCGACCTGGACGCCCTCGAAGCCGTCCTTGGCGAGCAGCCCCGGCACGGCCCGCATCAGCGCGGCGACATCGCGGCTGGTGCCGGACGCCATCTCCGCGTGGCCGCGCATCGCGTCGGCGACCTTGGCCTCCGCCGTGCCGGGCGCCGCCGAGGTGATCCGGGACAGCGCGCGGGCGAGCCCGTGCAGGGAGATGGCGAACAGGGGCGCTCCGCAGCCGTCCACGGTGGTGTGCGCGACCCGCTGTCCGGTGAGGTCCTCGACGGTCTCCCGGATGCTCTGCTGCAAGGGGTGCGCGGGGTCCAGGTAGTCCGGCAGGGACCAGTCGTTGAGGCGCGCGGTCCACAGCATCGCGGCGTGCTTGCCGGAGCAGTTCTGGGCGAGCCGGGAGGGCGTCCGTCCGGCGCGCACCCAGGTGTCCCGGACGGCGGGGTCGAAGGGCAGGTCGGGGACGTTGCGCAGATCGTCCTCGGCGAGTCCGCCCAGTTCGAGGATGCGCCGGGTACCGGCGAGGTGGCGCTCCTCACCGGAGTGGCTGGCGGCGGCCAGGGACAGCAGTTCGCCGTCCAGCGGCAGCCCGGCCCGCACCATGGCGACGGCCTGGAGGGGTTTGACGGCCGAACGCGGGTAGAAGGCGGCCTCGATGTCGCCGACGCGGTGGCCGACGGTGCCGTCGGCGCCGAGGACGACGACGGAGCCGTAGTGGATGCCCTCGACCACACCGCCGCGGACGAGGTGGGCGACGGGGGCGTGGCCGGGTGCGCGGACGACGGGCGCGTCGGCGGGGAAGCTGATGTCCATTTCTGCCTGCATCAAGGAGTCGGGGCGGCCGGTTCGCGGGTCACGCGGCGGCACGCCGGTCGGGGGCGCGGGATGCGGATCACACGGGGTCGGGCACGGGCGTCGTACGGACCGCGCCCGGTGCTGTGGCGGCCGGCGGCGGAGGGGCACGGTGATGCGTCCGGTGCCGGCGTCGGGGTGTCCGGGGGTCGGGGTCAGGGGTGGGCGGCGCTCATGCCTCGGGCGCGCCGCTCGTGGCCGGGTCGAGCTGTCTGGGGCGCACGATGTCGGTGAGGCTGCGTTCGACGCGGTCCAGGTGATGGCTCATGGCCGCGAGGGCGTCGTGCTCGGAGCCGTCCACGAGTGCTTCGAGGATGGCGCGGTGCTCGCGGTTGGACTGCTCGCGGCGGCCGCCCAGCTCGTTGAGGAAGGCCGACTGGCGTGCCAGGGCGTCGCGGATCTCCTCGATGACCCGGCGGAAGACCGGGTTCTGGGCGGCCTCGGCGACGGTGAGATGGAAGAGGGTGTCCATCGCGACCCAGGCGGTGGTGTCCGTCTCCCGTTCCATGCGGTCCAGCAGATGGGCCAGCCGGTCCAGGTGGTCGGGGGTGCGGCGCAGGGCCGCGTAGCCGGCGACCGGGATCTCGATGTGCCGGCGGACCTCCAGCAGGTCGCTGGCCGCGTAGTCGCCGAAGGTGGGGTCCTCCACGGCGTTGGCGACGACGAAGGTGCCCTTGCCGGTCCGGGAGACCGTGAGGCCCATCGCCTGGAGCGCGCGCAGCGCCTCGCGCAGCACGGGCCGGGAGACCTCCAGGGTACGGCCCAGCTCGGCCTCGGAGGGCAGTTTGTCGCCGATGGCGTAGTCGCCGCGTTCGATGGCGCCGCGGAGGTGGCCGAGGACCGCTTCCATCGCGCTCACGCGCCGCGGACCGAGACCACCTGTCTGGCTGTCTGACAGGTTCACGGGCCGATCCTGCGCGCCGCCCGCCCGCTCTGTCAAGACGGCCGGTTCACACCCGCGCCCGGGACGCCGAAGCTCCGCGAAACGCGCACGGGGTGCGGCGCCCGTCTTCGGGCGTCCGCACCCCGCGGGGTGGCCGGGAGGTCGCGGCTCAGGCGTTGAGCGCACCGGTGGTGAGCAGGCCGATCAGGCCCAGCCCGATGATGATGCGGTAGATCACGAAGGCGTTGAAGGAGTGCTTGGCGACGAACTTCAGCAGCCAGGCGATCGAGGCGTAGGCCACGATGAAGGAGACGAGGGTGCCGACGGCCAGCGGGGCGGCGCCCACGCCCGCGCCCAGGGCGTCCTTCAGCTCGTAGATGCCGGCGCCGGTCAGCGCGGGGATGCCGAGGAAGAAGGAGAGGCGGGTCGCGGCGACGCGGTCCAGGTCCAGGATGAGCGCGGTGGACATGGTGGCGCCGGAGCGGGAGAAGCCGGGGAAGAGCAGGGCGAGGATCTGGGAGCAGCCCACCCACATCGCGTCCTTGAAGGACGTGTCGTCCTCGCCGCGCTTGTGGCGGCCCATCTGGTCCGCGCACCACATCACACCGGAGCCGACGATCAGCGACCCTGCCACCACCCACAGCGAGGCCAGCGGCCCGTCGATCAGCGGCTTCGCGGCAAGACCCACCAGGACGATCGGGATCGTCGCGGCGATCACCCACCAGGCGAACTTGTAGTCGTGGTGGTAGCGCTCCTCGCGGTTGGTCAGACCGCGGAACCAGGCGGAAACGATCCGCTTGATGTCCTTGAAGAAGTACACGAGCACGGCGGCGATGGCGCCGACCTGGATGACGGCGGAGAACCCGACGACGGACTTGTCGTCGACGGGAATGTTCATGAGCCCCTCGGCGATCTTGAGGTGGCCGGTGGAGGACACGGGGAGGAACTCGGTCACCCCCTCGACGACTCCGAGGACGACGGCCTGACCGACAGAGATGGCGCTCATGGGATCCAGTTCTGAGGAGAGTAGGTCGACAGTGTTGTAGACAGTACTTGCTGCGCCCGGCGGGGTGCCAAGCGCCCGGGTCTACACAGCGCCGGCGAGCCAGTACCCGGCGAAGGCCGCGGCCAGCCCGGCCGCCACGCTGGCGACGACGTTCACCGAAGCGTAGAGGCCGGAGCCGGCCTCGGTCAGCCGCAGGGTCTCGTAGGAGAAGGTCGAGTACGTGGTCAGCGCCCCGCACAGACCGGTACCGAGCAGGAGTTGCAGATGGGGCCCCGCGGCCCCGGTGGCGACGGCGCCGGTGACGAGGCCGAGGACCAGGCTGCCGACGACGTTCACCACGAAGGTGCCCCAGGGGAAGACCGAGTCGTGCCGGGACTGCACGGCGCGGTCGGTGAGGTAGCGCGCGGGCGCGCCGACCACGGCTCCGGCCACGACGAGCAGCCAGTTCACAACGGTTCCTCACCTTCCGGCCCGGCCGTGGCGGGGTCCGGTCCGGGCGCCCGGCCGACGTACCGTACGACCTCGCACTCGTCCAGCGTGACCAGGCCCTCGCGGACCAGTTCGTCCAGCTGGGGCAGGAAGGCCCGGACGCGCTCCTCGGTGTCCACGACGACCACCGCGACCGGCAGGTCCTCGCTGAGCGAGAGCAGTCGGGAGGTGTGGATGCGGGAGGAGGCGCCGTAGCCCTCGATGCCCCGGAAGACGCTGGCGCCCGCGAGCCCGGCGGCGTGCGCGCGGTGCACGATCTCGCTGTAGAGGGGCTTGTGGTGCCAGGTGTCGTCCTCGCCGATGTACACGGTCAGCCGCAGCGCGCGGCCGGTGAGCGAGGTCATGCCTGTTCCCTCCTGGTCAGCACCCGGCGGACGGTGGCCGAGGCGAGCCAGACCGCCGCGAGGGCCGCGCAGGGCGTCGCCACCAGATAGACGAGGCCGATCCCGGGGCGGCCGGCCTCGACCAGGCGGCGGATGTCGACGGTGTACGTGGAGAAGGTGGTGAAGCCGCCAAGGACACCGGTGCCGAAGAAGGGGCGGACGAGGCGGTGGGCGGCCCACACCTCGGTGATGAACACCATGAACACGCCCATCACGGCGCAGCCGATGAGGTTGGTCCAGAAGGTCGCCCACGGGAAGGCGTCGGGCCCGGTGGGCCAGGCGAGGCTGAGCCCGTAGCGGGCGCAGGCACCGAGGGCACCGCCGACGGCGACCACCGCCACGACGGGACCCTGGGCACGCCACCGCGTCCGCCGGCGCGGGGCGAGGCGGGCGCGAAGGGTGTCGGCTTCGGGGGTTGTCATCGTTCTTACGTCTCCTGCTCGGCCGACCCCCGGTGGGTGATCACGGCCGGGCACCACAGTACCGCCGGATCGGCCGCGCCCCGGCCATGCCGTGGTCCGTCTGCCGAACCGTTCACCCGCCCTTCTCCGGCGGGGAACCCCACGGTCACCGCGACCGGTCGGGCCGGGGCCGAACCGGTCAGGATTCGAGAAGCCGGGGCGGGCTCCCCCGGCCTAGCGTGGGAGCACCGAAGGGGAGCCCGCCGGGCCTCGCACCCCTGACCCTTTGACTCGTATGACTCGTAAGGAGTGAGTTACATGACCGCCGGTATGCAGACGATCATCTACCCCGTCAAGGACCCGGAGCGGGCCAAGGCCCTGTTCGGCGCGCTGCTGGGCGTCGAGCCGTACGCCGACGAGCCGTACTACATCGGGTTCAAGGCCCAGGGCCAGGACATCGGCCTCGACCCGAACGGGCACGCGCAGGGCCTGACCGGGCCGGTGCCGTTCTGGCATGTCACCGATCTGCGGGAGCGGCTGGCGGCACTGGTGGCGGCGGGCGCGGAGATCGTCCAGGACGCCCGGGACGTCGGCAACGGCCGGCTCGTGGCCTCCGTGAAGGACGCGGACGGCAACATGGTGGGCCTGCTCCAGGATCCCGCCACCGAAAAGTAGTTGCACACTCAACGAGTGGCTGGATCGGTGCTACGGTGCCGGTATGGCAGTGAAATCGGCCGATGCCCGGCTCGAGGAACGCTGGCGGGACATCCTCGCCGTGCACGCCCGCACGATGTGCGGGATCGACCGTGCGCTGCACCCCTACGGGCTGGGCGCCAGCGACTTCGAGGTGCTGGACATCCTGGCCGCCGAGTCACCGCGCGACGGCGACCACTGCCGGGTGCAGAACCTGGTCGGGCGGGTGCATCTCAGCCAGAGCGCCCTGTCCCGGCTGATCGGCCGGCTGGAGAAGGACGGCCTGGTGGAACGCTCGGTGTGCGCCGAGGACCGCCGGGGCGTCTGGGTCGCCCTCACCGCCAAGGGCCGCGCCCTGCACACCGAGGTACTGCCGGTCCAACGGGCCGTCCTCGGACGGATGTTGACCGAGCCGGAGCACTAGGGCCTCTCGTCCGGGTCAGACGTCCTCCGGTGGGTCGTCCGGGCGGCGGTCCACCGGGCGGCGTGGCGGGATCGGGGTCGTCGGGAAGTCGCGGGGGCCGGTCCACAGGGACGGTACGGCGTCGCAGCGGCGGCACAGTTCATAGGCGACGGCCTCGTAGTTGACCCGCCAGCCCCGGAAGTGGGGCCAAGCCTCCTCGGGGGTGCGCTCGGCGCGGAAGCCGGTCGAGTCCAGCATCGCCACGGCCGCGTCGAACTCGGCGTAGGTGAGCCGGATCGGTGCGTTCGGCGCGGGGTCCTCCTCGAAGGGGGCTCGCACCGAGCGGGCGATGTCGCGCAGCGCGCTGAACCCGGCCCGCAGCACCAGCCGGGCCTCCGGCGGCGCGGTCTTCGGGTCCAGGGCGAGCTGAAGCGCCGCCGCGTCCATCACGGCGACCAGCCCCACCAGCCAGCTGCGGTACGGGCGCGGGGAGCGGAACGTCAGCAGCACCGGATAGGTGGAGTGGCTCTCGCCCATGTCCGAGGCCAGCCGCTCCCAGGCCCGGTACAGCTCCGGCAGCGCGGTCTCGGTGTCGACCAGCCACTGCCGGGCCAGGATCTCCGGGCCCCAGGAGGGCTCGCCCGCCCTGGCCTGGAGGAGGGTGACCTCGACCTCGCGGCGGTTGTAGGCGGCGTAGAGCGTGGGCAGGTAGGCGATCTGGAGGGCGATCAGGACCGGTCCCGTGGCCGCCGCGACGAAGTCGAGGACCGACAGCTTCCACCGGGCGCCGCTGGCGAAGCCGAGGGTGAACAGGCTGGAGCCGGCCTCGCGGAACGCGGTCGCCCAGGTCAGGGAGGACAGCGCGAACAGCAGCAGGCCGTATCCGAGCAGGGCGCCGATGAGCCAGCCGGCGAGCATGCCGATCAGCATGAGGGGCGCCAGCCAGGTCTGGGCGCGGTCGATGGCCTCGTAGTCACCGCGCGGGGTGGTCAGCCGCAGGAGTCTGCGCAGCAGCCACCACAGGCGGAAGACCAGCGTGGAGTAGAGGCCCCTCGGGACGACGAGGGTGCGCAGGATGCTGCTCAGCACGGCGAGGAGCAGCAGGGCGCCCGCCGTGCCGGCGATGTATTCCATGAGGGTATTTTGGCGCCCGCGGGGGATGGTGATCGACTTCGGGCGCGGCTGCCTGCCGGTTCGTGATGGCCTGCGCCGCGCTCCCCCGGCCCCTTGCGGGCGCCCTCAGCGGGCCAGCAGGGTCCGCACCCCCTGGGACGTCAACGTGAGCGCGTGCTCCGAGCTGCCGTCTATCGCCAGGGAGATCTCCTCGTCCGGCCACTGCGAGGCCAGCGCGCCCAGCGGGATGAGGCGGTAGCGGGAGACGAAGGGCAGGAGTTCGGCCATCTCGTTCTCCGTGGTGAAGACGGGGACGACCGGGTCTCCCCCGGGCTGTTCCAGGATGGGCAGGGCCACCGTCGTGGCGTCGGCGCCCTCGCCGTCGATCGCGTCGTCCGGCACGGGGACGAGCACGTCGCTGTGGGCGAGGGTGTCCAGGGCCCTCTGGTCCTCGGCGTTGGCGACCAGATCGTCCAGCGCCTGCTGGGCCGGCGTCGGAAGGGCGTCGTGTGCGGGTGTCTCCATGGCAGATCCCCAGGTAGCGGTGGTCGTACGGGCCACCCGGACGGACTGCCCGGGCGGGCTCCCGCCTCGCGTACCCGGTGCGGACCCGGGGCATGCGTGCGAACCGGAAGAGGCGCGGGACGGGGCATGGACTCGGGCAAATGTGCGAAATGGAGGGTGTCCGGTGCACGGGACGCGAGGCCGTGCTCAGGCCCTGAGGACCTCCTCGCCCGGCGCCGGGCTCGGGGCCAGGGCCTCCTGGGCGCGCACCCGGCGCCGGCCGAGGAGCAGGGTGCCGCAGAAGGAGAGGACGAGGGCGACCACGACGCCCAGGTTGGCGTACGCCCACGCGCCGGTACGGCCGCCGAGGCCCAGCGGTCCGAGGAGATAGCCCTGCCAGCCCAGCCAGTGCGCGGCGGTGTTGGTGACCAGGCCCCAGCCGACGGCCGTGGCGGCGAGGGTGAGCAGCGGGGGCACCAGCGGGACGTCGCCGTAGCGGCCGTGCGGGCGGAACAGGTCGCCGTCGTCGTAGTTGCGGCGGCGCAGCGCGAGGTCGGCCAGCATGACGCCGGACCAGGCGGCGATGGGCACCCCGAGCGTGGTGAGGAAGCCCATGAACTGGCCGAGGAAGCCGCCCGCGAAGAACACGATGTAGATCGACCCGGCGATCATCAGGCAGCCGTCCCAGAGCGCGGCCAGATAGCGGGGCACGCGCAGTCCGGCGGAGAGCAGGGCGAGGCCGGAGGAGTAGATGTCGAGGACGGCGCCGCCGACCAGGCTGAGCACGGCGACCACGGCGAACGGCACCAGGAACCAGGTGGGCAGGATGGTGGTCAGGGCGCCGATCGGGTCGTCGGCGATGGACCGGCTCAGCTGCGGTGAGGACCCGGCCAGCAGTACGCCGAAGACCAGCAGCAGCACGGGCGCGAGCGAGCCCCCGAAGGTGGTCCAGCCGATCACGCCCCGGCTGGAGGAGTCGCGCGGCAGATAGCGGGAGTAGTCGGCGGCGGCGTTGATCCAGCCGAGGCCGAAGCCCGCCATCATGAACACCAGCGCGCCGATCATCTGCTGCGCGGATCCGCCCGGCACCGCCTTGACCGCGTCCCAGTCGACCTGATGGGCGACGAGACCGACGTAGACGAGGGTCAGTACGCCTGTGACCACGGTGATGACCGTCTGGAGCCGCATGATCAGGTCGAAGCCGATGACACCGGCGACGACGGTCAGCGCGGCCACCACCATCAGGGCGACCACCTTGGTCTCGGTGCCGCCGCCCCAGCCGAGGCTGGTGAAGACGGTCGCGGTGGCCAGGGTCGCGAGCGAGATGAGGGCGGTCTCCCAGCCGACGGTGAGCATCCAGGAGACCACCGACGGCAGCCGGTTGCCGCGCACCCCGTAGGCGGCGCGGCTGAGCACCATGGTGGGCGCCGAGCCGCGCTTACCTGCGACCGAGACGAAGCCGCACAGCAGGAAGGAGACGACGATGCCGATGGTGCCCGCGACGAGTGCCTGCCAGAAGGAGAGGCCGAAGCCGAACGCGAAGGCGCCGTAGCTGAGCCCGAGCACGGAGACGTTCGCCCCGAACCAGGGCCAGAACAGCATGCGCGGGGTACCCCTGCGGTCCGCGTCCCCGATCACGTCGAGCCCGTGTGTCTCCACCTGGATCGGGCGGCCGGCGGCTCTGTTGTCGGTGATGCCGAGGGGGTCGTGCGGATGCGTCATCACGGCCTACCTGTCTGACGTGTCGAGATCACGCTAGGTCGGCACCGCGGGGGCCGCAACGCAAGGCACTCGGGATTATCGTCAGTCGCGGCCCTCCGCCGCGTCCTGCTCGGGGTTCTCCTCGGCGGGCCCTTCCGCCTGGGACGGAGTGGTGCGGGTCGGCTGCGCCGCCCCCATGTCCTCCGGCTCCCGCTCGCCCTCGGCCTGGGAAGGGGTGGTGTATTCGCTCATCGGGGCCTCCCCCGCCGTACGTACGTCTGTGGGCACGCCCCGAGTACCCGCCCGGCGGGGGTGTCATGAGGGGTCGGACGGGTGAACCGCTTCGCCACGCCCCCGGATCGACGCCGCCACGCGGCCCTGGGTCGGCGGGAGGTGCGCGCGCCGATGGCCCCGGCGGCGTGGCGTGCGCGAGCCCCGTGCCGTCCCCGGCGAGGATGGCGCTCGGCAGAGGCCGGCTCGGAGGCGGGTGGTGCGGAGATGACGGTGAACCGTGTCGGCCTGGTCGTGCACGGCGGGCGCGCCGAGGCGCAGACGGCCGCGGTGGCGGTGCGCGACTGGTGCGCGGAGCACGCGGTGGAGTGCACCGACATCGACGTATGGCAGGAGGGCGCCCGGCACAGCGCCCGCGCGGAGGTCGACGCGGCGGGCGACCCGGACCTGATCGTCACGCTCGGCGGCGACGGCACCTTTCTGCGCGGCGCCCGGCTCGCCGCGGAGAACGACGCCCTGGTGCTCGGCGTGGACCTCGGGCGGGTCGGCTTCCTGACCGAGGTGCCGGCCCCCGCCGTACGGGCGGCGCTGGACGCCGTGCGCGAGGAGCGGATCACCGTGGAGAGCCGGATGCTGCTCACCATGCGGGCGTCGTGCCGGCTTGAGGTGCCGGCGCAGATGGAGGCGCTGATGCGGTACGGCCGCGGGCCGATGCTGCCGCCGCCCCGGGTGCGCGTGGACTGCGCGGCGGGCGGCGACTGGGGAGTCGCGCTGAACGTCACCGCGCTCAACGATGTCGTCCTGGAGAAGCTGGCCCGGGACCGGCAGGTGTCGGTCGCGGTGTATCTGGCCGGCCGGCTGCTCGCCTGCTACTCGGCGGACGCGCTGCTGGTCGCCACGCCCACCGGCTCCACGGCGTACAGCTTCGCCGCCGGGGGCCCGGTGGTCTCGCCGCGCGCGGAGGCGCTGGTCTTCACGCCGGTGGCCCCGCACATGGTGTTCAACCGCTCGGTCGTGGCCGCCCCGGACGAGCCCGTCGCCCTGCGGGTGCTGGAACGCTCGGGCCAGGCCGCGGTCAGCATCGACGGCCAGCTGCGCGGGGTGCTGAGCCCCGGCGACTGGATCGGCGTGTACGCGGCACCCCGGCGGCTGAAGGCGGTGCGACTGGGCCCGATGGACTTCTACGGCCGGCTGCGTGAGCGGATGAACCTCACCGACGCGCCGGCCGCGCTCGCCGACGGCCGGGCCGCCCCGCTGTGGCCGGTGTCCTCGCCGCGCCCGGCCGACCTCGCCCATCTGGCCCTGCCCGGCGCACCGGACGCCACCGCCGATCCCCCTCCTGGAGGCACGCCGCCCCCTCCGGCGTGACCCGGTCGGTGCGCTCGAAGCCGCCGGCCCTCCCCGTCCGGGCAGGTCGGTTCGGTCGGCGCGGCCGTCTCCGGCAACCGGGGCGCGTGCCGCGCGGCCTCTTACACGGTCCGCCGGGCACCCTCGCGGGCGGCGTCCGCGAGCCGGTCGCGTTCCTTCGCGAACCGGGGCGCGGGCGTCGCCCGGAGGGTCCCGCCGTCCCACCGCAGGCCGGGTTGTTCCATCACGGCGCCGACCGCGCGGCGCGCGCGGTTCAGTCGAACAGGCCCTGGTTGCCTTCCTTGCGCACCACGCACAGCGCCCAGATGGTGAACGCGGCGAGGGCGATCATCACGATCGACCAGACCGGGTAGTACGGCAGGGACAGGAAGTTGGCGATGATGATCAGCGCGGCGATCACCACGCCGGCCGCCCGCGCCCAGGTCGACACCTTCATGAGTCCCAGGCCGACGATGACGGCCACGGCACCCAGGATGAGGTGCACCCAGCCCCAGCCGGTGAGGCTGAACTGGAAGACGTAGCTGCGGGTGGCGAGGAAGACATCGTCCCGGGCGATCCCCATGATGCCGCGGAAGATGTCCAGGACGCCGGTGAGCAGCAGCATCACCGCGGCGAACGCGGTCAGCCCGGTGGCCCACAGTTCCTTGGTGGTGGGCTCGCGCGTGGTGCCGGCGCCGGTGCCGGCACCGGGGCCGCTGCCAGGGCCGGTGTTGTGGTGTGCGTGGGGTGCGGTCATCGTGCCACCTCGATTCTCTCCGGTGTGCGGTAGTTCGGTGCGGGGCGGTTCAGCGCGGGGTGGTGGAGGAGACGCTTCCCGAGCGGCCGGATCCGGGGGATTCCGGGCCCGTGCCGCCGGGGGCGCCCGCCGCCGTGCCCGTGGCCGGTCCGTGGGCGGCGAACACCATGTCCTTCGCCTTGCGGAACTCGTCCTCGGTGATGTCGCCGCGGGCCTTCATCTCGGACAGCCGGGTGAGTTCGTCGGCGCTGGAGGTGCCGCCCCGGGCGGTCTCGCGGATATAGCTGTCGAACGCGCGCTGCTGGGCGCGGGCCTGCTCGACCTCGCGGCGGCCCATGCCCTTGCCGCGCGCGATCAGATAGACGAAGACGCCGAGGAACGGCAGTACGACGACGCACACCAGCCAGGCCGCCTTTGCCAGGCCGCCCATGGAGTCGTCGCGGAAGATGTCCATGACCACCCGGAAGAGCAGCACGAACCACATGATCCACAGGAAGAACACCAGCATGGACCAGAAGACACTCAGCGCCGGATAGTCGTACGCGAGGTAGGTCTGAGCGCTCATGTCGCTCCCTCCGTCCCGGGTCCGCGCCCGGTAGTCGGTCGTCCACCGTCCCCAGGCTGCGCTTGCGCGGGAGAAGGACGCTTCACCCTGCGCGGGTGAACGGCGACCGGCTCCGGGGCCCGGAAGGCTCCGGTGCGCGGTCGTCGCAGAGGTGCGGCCCCGCCGGGATCGTGCTCCGGTCCGGGGACCGGCCGTGCGGGCCGTACGGACCCGGGTCGCGCGAGGGAGGTCATGGCTCCTCCGTCCCGTGCCCGAGGCCGCTCCCGGCCGGCCGACGGGGCCTTGTGCGGGGACCTCACCAGGACAGCGTGGCTCCTGACGACCCGTACGGGATCACCCCTGGCGGGTGATCCCGTACGGGGGCCGGGGCGCTGAGGTGGGTAGCGGGCGCAGGCGGGCCCGCCTGCGGAGCAGCGGCGGAAGAGACACGCGATGACCGAGCCAGCGAGGCGCGCCCCGTCGAAGGACGCCCGGCGCTCCCTGTACAGCGGGTCGGAACGCCGGGCCGCGGCCGCGTCCTGCGCGCGCACGGCGGCCATCCTGACCGCCCTGACCGTGGCGTACTACCTGGTGCCGCTGGACACCCGCACCACCCTGGCGACGGCCTTCCTGCTGCTGTGCGGGCTGCTCGCGGTCGCGCTGGTCTTCGGCTGGGAGGCCTGGCTGATCATGAACGCGCGGTACCCCCGGCTGAAGGCGGTGGAGGCGCTGGTCGCCACGGTGGGCCTCTATCTGGTCGTCTTCGCCAGCGTCTACCACATCATCGAGCGCGACACCCCCGGCTCCTTCTCCGAGCCGCTGACCCGGACCGACGCCCTGTACTTCACGCTGACCACGTTCACCACCGTGGGGTATGGCGACATCACAGCGCGCTCGGAGGCGGGCCGGGTGGCGGTGATGTGCCAGATGGCGTGCGGACTGCTGCTGGTGGGGGTGGCCGTACGACTGCTCGCGGCGGCGGTGAACGCGGGGCTGCGCAGGAAGGGACGGGAGCCCTAGGGACTCCCCAGGGGCTGAAGGCGCCCAAGGGTAGGGGGGCCTGAGGAGGTGCAGGGGCTCACTGCGGGGCCTGGCGCATCTCCAGGACGCGCAGGCCGAGGGACTGGCAGCGGGCCAGCAGGCCGTACAGATGCGTCTCGTCCAGGACGCGGCCGAACAGGATGGTGTGGCCGGACACCACCACGTGGTCCAGCTCGGGGAACGCCTTGGCCAGCGTCTCCGTCAGCTCGCCGTCGACGCGAATCTCGTAGCGCATGAGGTGCCTTCCCCGCGTGCCGCGGACGGGCGTACCCGGCCCTCCTCCTGCGATCCTGCGCCCCCGGCACGGCGCCGGGCTTCACCCATCGCAGGTGATGTCACAGCAGGCCCAGTCCGCGGGCGCGGTGCACGGCGTCGTGCCGGCGGTTCACGCCCAGCTTGCGGTAGGCGCTCTTGAGGTGGGTCTTGACCGTGTTGACGGAGACGAAGAGGTCGGCGGCGATCTCCTCGGTGGACATCATCTCGGCGAGCCGGACCAGCACATCGCGTTCCCGGCCACTCAACTCCTCCACCATCGGCGGCGGTTCGGGCACCGCCGCGGTGCCGTCCGGGGAGCCGGCGCCGGGCAGCAGCCAGCCCTCGGCGAGCGGGCGCAGTGCCGGGGTGGCGAGCAGCGGCCGCAGCCAGGGTCCGGCCTCCTTGAAGGGGCGCCGCAGCCGGTCCCGCCGGGCCTCGCGCAGCGCCTGCGCCACCAGCCGGCGCCGGGCCTCCCGGTCGCCCTCGACCCCGGCGAGCTCCGCCTCGACCAGGGCCGACCGTACGGCGATCAGGGGGCCGGGGGTGTGCTGCGGGCGTATCCGGCCGAGCAGGTCGAGGGCGTGCCCGGGACGGCCCGCCGCCAGCTCCGCCTGGGCCGCGCCCACCAGGCACAGCGGGTCCTCGCCGGGCAGTTCCGTCAGCAGCTTGACGGCCAGCTCGGGCCGCCCGTCGGCGAGGTGGGCACCTGCGGCCACCAGCGCCGCGTGCGCCTCGGCCCAGGGCGACGGCTCCTCGGCGGCGACGGTCCGGTCGGCCGCCTCCAGAGCGCCTTCGGTGTCGCCGCGGGCGAGCAGGAGGCGCGCGGTGACCAGGGCGTGCAGCGCCTGGGTCACCGGGTCGCGCGCCGGGGGCCGGGCATCGGCCGCGTCGGGCGGCGCGCCCAGGAGCGCCTCGGCCCGGTCAAGTTCGTCGCGGTCCGTGGCGACGGCGGCCAGGACGAGGGTGGCGGGGCCGATCCCGGGGAGCGTGGAGGGGTCCGTGTGGTCGGCGGCGGCGAGCGCGGCGAGGGCCTTGCGTTCGGCGCGGCCGGGGCGGCCGTCGAGGTGGTCGAGCAGGGCGAGATGAGCGAGGCACTCCTCGCGGACCTGGGCCGTCGAGGGGCGCCCCGGTGCCACCGGGGTGCGCGTCCTGACCGGGGACGCCGGTTCCACGGCCCGTATCTGTGCCGATGCCGTCGGTGTCGTACGGCCGTGGTCCGTCACCGCGGTCAGGGCCGCGCGCGCCTGCGGGAACCGTCCGGCCCACAGGCGGGCCGCGCCGAGGTGGGCGCGCAGCAGGGCGGTCAGCTCGGGGTGCCGGTCCAGCAGCCGGCCGGGGACCTCCTGCTTCAGCTCCTCGGCGCGGTGGGCGGCGGCCTCGGCGCGCGCGGGAGAGCCGGTCAGCCGGGCGGCGAGGACGTGCAGGAGGGCGCAGCCGAGCCGGGCGGCGGCCGGTCCGGCCGGTTCCGCCGGTTCGGGCTGCTCCTGGTGCTGCTCGGGGGCGAGCCCGTCCGGGTTCCGGGTCGGCCGGTTCATGGCACTCTCCAGCTCCCGCGTGGCCCGTTCCAGATGGGGCAGGCCGCGGTCGAGGTCGCCGAGGGAGAGTGCGCGGGCGGCCCGGACGAGGTCGGTGGCCGGGGTCCGCGGCTCGGGTCCCATGGCGGCGAAGAGCGCGGCCAGGGGCTCGGCGCGCGGTCCGGTGAGGAGTTCGCCGAGGGCGAGGTCACCGACGAGGGCACCGGCGGCGGCCGCCCAGTCGCCCGCTGCGGCCGCGTGCTCCAGGGTCTCGCCGAGCGGTCCGTGGCGCCGCAGCCAGGCCGCCGCCCGGCGGTGCAGCTCGGTCTCCAGGCCGGGGTGGCGGGCCCGCAGATGGGCGCGCAGGATCTCCCGGAACAGCGGGTGCAGCCGGAACCAGGAGTGCCCGAGGTCCTCCACGAAGGCGTTCTCGCGGTGCAGCGCGGTGAGGATCAGCTCGGCGTCGGCGCGCCCGGTGAGCGCGTCGGCGAGGGCGGGGCAGAACCGGTCGAGGACGCTGATCCGCAGCAGCAGGTCCTGGGTCTCGGCGCGCTGCCGCCTCAGCACCTCGGCGATCAGATAGTCGCCGATGGTGGTGCGGTCGGCCTCGAACTCCTTCAGATACGACCGCGGGTCGCGCTCCCCCTGCGCGGCCAGGGCGCTGAGCCGCAGGCCCGCCGCCCAGCCTTGGGTGCGGGCCAGCAGCGCGCCGATCTCGTCGGGCGGCAGCCGCAGGCCGTGCAGGGCCAGCAGGTCGCCGGCCTCCTCGGGGGTGAAGGCCAGTTCGTCGTTGCGGATCTCGGTGACGGCGCCGGCCGCCCGGTAGCGATGCAGCGGCAGCAGCGGCTCGGTGCGGGTGACGAGGACCAGGCGTACGCCGGTGTCCGCGTGCCGGAGCACGAACTCCAGCTGGTCGGCGATCTCCGGGTCGGTGACCCGGTCGTACTCGTCGATGACCGCGGTCACCGGTGCCTCGCGGGCGCTGAGTTCCGCCGCGAGCCGGGTGAGCAGCGCGTCGTCCACGCGGCCCGCCTCGGCGGGCAGGCCCACCTCGGCGGACAGGGTCACCCCGGCCAGCCGCAGGGCCTGGAGGAGGTAGGCCCAGAAGGTGCCGCGGCCCTTGTCGGCCATCTGCGCGGTGAGCCAGGCGACCGGGGTCCGCCGGGTCGCGGCCCAGTCGGCGACCAGCAATGTCTTGCCCGCCCCGGCCGCCCCGCCGACCACGGTCAGCGGGGCGGCCGGGGCCCGGTCCAGCTGCCCGAGCAGCCGGTCGCGGCGCAGATAGGTCACCGGGAGGGTGGGGATCGCGAACCGTGTCCGCAGGAACGGATCCCCACAGGGATCGGCGGGCCCGCGGGGGTCCGCTCCGGTCTCGTCCGGCACGCCCATGGTGGTCACCACCATCGTCGTCGGGTCGCGGACAGCGCGCTCCGCTCCTCCCCCCAGGATCACCCCTGGGGGGCGGCGCGCCACACGAGCCGGTGGTGCCCAGTGCGGGGCGGCTCAGTCCGCGGTGGACGAGGCGCGGCGCGGCAGCTTCCAGTTCGGGCGCGGGAAGTGGCAGGTGTAGCCGTTGGGGTAGCGCTCCAGGTAGTCCTGGTGCTCGGGCTCGGCCTCCCAGAAGTCGCCGACCGGCGCCAGCTCGGTGACCACCTTGCCGGGCCACAGTCCGCTGGCCTCGACGTCCGCGATGGTGTCGACGGCGGTGCGGTGCTGCTCCTCGCCGTCGTAGAAGATCGCGGAGCGGTAGCTGCGCCCGATGTCGTTGCCCTGGCGGTCCCGGGTGGTCGGGTCGTGGATCTGGAAGAAGAACTCCAGGATGTCGCGGTAGCTGGTGACCGCGGGGTCGTACAGGATCTCGATGGCCTCGGCGTGGTCGCCGTGGTCCCGGTACGTGGCGTTCGGGGTGTCGCCGCCGCTGTAGCCGACGCGGGTGGCGACCACGCCGGGCTGCTTGCGGACCAGATCCTGCATGCCCCAGAAACAACCGCCCGCCAGTACGGCTCGCTCGGTTCCCGCTGTCATCGGTCGCTCCCTGTTTCGTCCGGCCCCGCACCCCTGTTGACGTGCCGGGGGCACGGTCATCCAGCGTAATACCGCCCGCGCGTAAGGGGCGAAGGGCCACCGGTTCGCGCGCGGGCGGCGCGATCAGGCGCGCACGCGGGGCAGCAGCCCGTCCAGACGGCGCGGTATCCACCAGTTGGCGCGGCCCAGCAGGACCATCGCGGACGGCACCAGGACCAGCCGGACCACCGTGGCGTCCACGATCACGCTGATCGCGAGGCCCAGCGCGAGCATCTTGACGACCACGGTCGGCGAGGCGGTGAAGGACAGGAACACGGCGGTCATGATCAGGGCCGCGGCGGAGATCACCCGGGCGGTGGCGGACAGCCCCTCCCCCACGGCGATCCGGTTGTCGCCGGTGCGGTGCCAGGCCTCGGCGATCCGCGACAGCAGGAAGATCTCGTAGTCCATGGACAGCCCGAACACGATCGCGAACATCATCATGGGGACGTACGACTCGATGGGCACCGGTTCCGACAGGCCGAGCAGCGCGTCGCCCCAGCCCCACTGGAAGACGGCGACGAGGACGCCGTAGGACGCGGCCGTGGTGAGCAGGTTGAGGACGACGGCCTTCAGCGGGATCACCAGGCTGCGGAAGACGACCAGGAGCAGCAGGAAGGCGAGGACCAGCACGATCCCGATGACGAGCGGCAGCCGCTCGCCGACGGTGGCGCGGAAGTCGGCCTGGCCGGCCACGGTGCCGGTGAGATAGGCGCGGGCGCCGGTGCCGTGCAGGGCCCGGGGCAGGGTCCGGTCGGAGAGGGTGTCGAGCAGGGTGCCGGTGGCGGCGTCCTGGGGGCCGGTGGCCGGGGTGAGCGTGGTGACGAGGATGTCCCCGTCGGGGCTGGCCCGTACGGGGGTGAAGGCGGCGACCCCGTGGGTGGCCCTGAGGGCGTCGGTGACCTCGGTGGTGATCCGGTCGGCGGGGGTGTGCGCCCCGCTCAGGTCGATCACGGTGACGACCGGGCCGTTCGCGCCCTTGCCGAAACCGGGTCCGTCGGCGGCCGCGATCCAGTCGTAGGCCGTACGGGTGCTGCTGCCGGGCCGGTCCGCGCCCGCGTCCACATGGCCGAGGCGCAGCGAGAGCGCCGGTGCGGCGCAGACGGCGAGGACGGCGGTGCCGGTGGCGAGGAAGAGCCAGGGGCGGCGGGCGACGAGCGCGGCGTAGCGGTTGCCGCCGGGGCGTGCGCCGGTGCCTTCGGCGACGGGGCGGCGGCGCAGCCCGACCCGGTCGATCCGGGTGCCGACCATGCCCAGGGCGGCCGGGACCAGGGTGAGGGCCGCGGCGGCGGTGACGACGACGGCGAGGGTGGCCGCGAGCCCGATCCGGCCGATGAAGCTCAGTCCGCACGCGTAGAGGCTGAGCATGGCGACGGCGACGGTGAGGGCGGCGATCAGCACCGCGCGGCCGCTGGTGCGGGCCGTGCGGGCGGCGGCGGTCACGGGGTCGTGGCCGTCGATCAGGTCCTGCCGGAAGCGGGTGGTCAGGAACAGGGCGTAGTCGATGCCCACGCCGAGGCCGATCATGCCCGCGAGGGTCATGGCGGAGGTCGCGAAGGAGACCACACCGGCGACGACGCCGACCACGCCGAGTCCTGTGCCGACGCTGATCAGCGCCGTGGCCAGGGGCAGCAGCGCGGCCAGCACGCTGCCGAAGGCGAGCAGCAGGATGACGAGGGCGGTGACGACGCCGACGCCCTCGCTGAGCCTGTCGTTGGCGGGCTGCCGTACGACCTGGTCGAGATCGCCGCCGTAGGCGACACCGAGGCCCGCCGCGCGGGCGGGTGCGGTCGCCGCGTCGAGCCGGGCGGTGTAGTCGTGGCCGAGGTTCTTCAGCTGCTCGTCGAAGGTGACGGTGGTCTCGGCGGTGCGCCCGTCCGTGCTGGTCACGGGCGCCCCGACGGCCGTGACATGGGGCAGCCCGCGCAGCTCGGCCAGGGTGCGGTCGAGCCCGGAGCGCCGGTCGGCCACGGTGCCCGTCCCGGTGTGGAAGACGACCAAGCCGCTGGGGCGGCCCGCCTGCGGCAGGGAGCGGGCGAGCAGGTCGGCGCCGGTGTGGGAGGCGGTGCCGGGCAGGCTGACCTGGTCGCTGAAGACGGGCCCGACGAGGTGCCGGCCCGCGAGGGCGGCGACGAGGATCAGCAGCCAGACGGCGATGACGGTCAGGGGACGGCGGGCGCAGCGACCGCCGAGGCGGCCGAGAGGGCCGAGGTCGGCGGGGTCCGGGGCGTTCTCAGGGGCGGTCGGGCCCGGTTCGGGGGGCGCCGAGGGTTGTGAGGTGGTTCGGGGCACCGGGTCTCCAAAGCTGTCCGGGAAAAGTGTCACGACTGACACGAACTCTAGGGAGGAGATGTCATGCATGACAATTGGCACTCATGACAGTTTAGGGAAGGTTTGCGGACGCGATCGCGCCGCGGAGGGGTCACGGGGTGGCGCGGAGGTGGCACGCGTGCCGATTGACAGTCGCGACACCCGGACGGGAGGCTTCGGCCATGACCAGTGAGACCACCCCCGCCGGACTGCGCGAACGCAAGAAGGAGGAGACGCGCCGCCTGCTGCTGGAAGGGGCCGCGCGGCTGTTCGGGGAGCGGGGGTTCGAGGGCACCACGGTCGCGGACATCGCCGCGTACGCGAACGTCTCCGTGCGCACGTTCTTCCGCTATTTCGAGAGCAAGGAAGAGGTGCTGCTGCCGGACGGCATGCAGATCTTCGCGTACGTGGAGCGGGCGCTGGCCGCGCGGCCGGCGGACGAGGAGCCGCTGGACGCGGTGTGCGCCGCGCTGCTGGAGGCGGCGGGGCCGTTCTCGGCGTCCACGCTGACCGCCCTGACCCGGCCGCTCGGGGACGTGGAGAACGTGGTCACGGCCCGGCTCGTGCAGGCCTTCGCCGACTTCGAGGAGCGGCTCGCGGTGCTGGTGCGGGACAGGCTGCCGCGGGACACACCCGACGCCGAGCTGCGGGCGGCCGTGATCGCGGGCGCCGCGCTCTCCGCGGTGCGCGCGGTGCTGCGCACCCGGCGGGCGAACCGCGCGGCGGGCGTCGAGGACCCGGAACCGGCGCCGCTGCGGCGGGCGTTCGGGATCCTGCGGGAGATCGGCGGCCGGGAGGGGGCGTGAGGGCGGGCGGGGGCGGCGGTGAACGGGCCTGACGGCGGGGCGAGCCGACCGGCCGCCGGACCGGTCCGCGACCGCGCCCCGCTCCCCCAACGGCCGTGCCGAAGCTCCGGGTCGACACCCTGGGCGGCCCCCCCGCCCAGGGGGTGTCAGCCGGGCCGGGTCACATCTTCGCGCCGAAGTCCTGGGTCCACCAGGGGCCGCCCGCGCCCTTGTGCACGCCGACACCGATGTTCTTGAAGGCGCAGTTGAGGATGTTGGCCCGGTGCCCGGAGCTGTGCATCCAGGAGTCCATCACGGAGGCCGGGGTCTGCTGCCCCATGGCTATGTTCTCGCCGTACGTCGACCACCGGTAACCGGCGGCGGTGATGCGCTGCCCGGGGTCCGCGCCGTCCGGGTTGACGTGGTCGAAGAAGTTCCGCGCGGCCATGTCGTCGGAGTGCGCCTGCGCCGCCTGCTGGAGCTGCGGATCCGCCGTCAGCGCGGAGCAACCGGCGCTCGCCCGCTCCTTGTTGACCAGCGCGATCACCTGGCTGACGGTGTCACCGGCCGGTGCCGGCGCGGTGGTGCGCACCGGGGCCTGCGGGATGGTCGGGCGCGGCGTCGGCGTGCTCTTCCTCGTCGGGCTCGGACTCGGGCTCCTGGTGGCCTTCTTCTTCGGCTTCTTCGGCTTCTCGGACTTCGAGGCGGACGGCGAGGGCGATGCCGAGGTGGGTACGGCGCTGGGCGCGGAGAGGTCGGCCACGGAGGCGTTCGCGCTCCGCTCGGCGGTGGTGTCACCGCCGCCGGAGCCGGTGTCCATGCCGAAGTACCAGAGGCCGCCGCCCGCGACACAGGCCACGACGACGCCGCCGACGACCCGGCGCCGCATGCGCCTGCGGCGGCGGGACGCGCCGCGGGTGGCGCCGCGTCCGTCGCCGGGCCCGCCCGAACGGCCCCGCGCGGCCCGCCGCCCGCCCCCGGAACCGGAGACCGAGCCCGAAGCCGAAGCCGAGCCTCCGCCCGAACCCGGACCGCCGGACCCGGCCGGCGAGGCGTCGAACGGGAAGTCCGCCGCGACCGGCGCCATCCCGGCGAAGGCGGACGCGGAGCGCAGCGCGGCGAGCAGCGCGGGCGCCGCGGCGACCAGCGCGAGTCCGGCCAGCAGCCCCTCCGCGGGCATCAGTCCGCTCCACAGCCCGGAGCAGCGCGAGCAGCCGCGGGCGTGCCGGGCGATGCGCTTGCGCCACAGCGCCGAGGGCTTGCCGTCCCAGGCGGCCAGCACGCCCCGCAGCTCCTCACAGCGCGGCCGTGCGTCGAGCGCCCGTACCACCACCCGGGCCGCCTCCAGCTGGGCCTTCATCCGCTGCACGCGGACCGCGGTGTGCTCCGGCGTCAGCTCCAGGGCGGCGGCGACCTCGGCGCGGGTCAGCTCGCCCGCGCACTCCAGCCACCACAGCGACAGCAGCCCCCGGTCGTCGGGCTCCAGCCAGCGGGTGGCGTGCGCGGTCTCCTGGCGCTGGCCCGACAGCTGGAGCTGCACCACCGTCAGGTCCACGAAGTCGGCGCCCGGGTCGGCCAGGTCGTGGGCCTCCTCCACGGCGGCGGGCGCGGACTGCCGGTCCTGCCAGTGGCTGCGGACCTGGTTCATCGCGATCGCGACGAGCCAGGAGCGGAAACGCTCGGGAGCACGCAGCCCGCCCAGGCCGTCGAGGGCGCGCAGCATGGTCTCCTGCACCACGTCATCGACGTCCACGGAGCCGTTCAGCGCCCGCCCCACGATGTTGTAGACCAGCGGCAGATAGGCGCTGATCAGGGCGTCCTGGGCCGCCGCGTCGCCCTCGCGGGCCGCGATCACCAGGGCCGCCGTCTGCACCGCGTCCGTATGCCGTGTGCTCATCAGATGTTTCCCGTCCTCGACGCCGAACGATTGTTCCCGATGACTGGGAGACCGTTCGAAGCGGCCCGGATAACAGTTGTCGGGCGGCGAATTCCGGTCGCTTCCGGCGACGGGTTCCCGACAGGGGGCGCGGGGGCGCGGCGCGGATCAACTCCGGCCGGGGGCCGCCAGGTTCACAGGTTCAAAGTTGGTCTAGTCCTCTTGACGGAGGGGGGCGGCGGCGGTTTGGTATGTACCAACATCCCCGCCGTGCACGGCACCATCACCCCACCACCCCACGCCCTAGGGGCATCCCCGAGAGGGGCACACTGTCATGCACCTGGCAAGACTGGGCGGACTCGCCGCCTCCGCCTGCGCGTTCGCGCTCGCGGCCACCGGCGCGGCCGTCGCCCTCGCCCCCGCGAGCAACGCGGCGGCGAACAACACGGTGAACAGCGCGGCGACGAGCAGCGCCGCGGGAAGCAGCGTCTACTCCGTCGCTCCCTACGTCGACATGTCGAACGGTCAGGAAGGCCTGCTCGACACCGCGATCACCGGGCACCACCTCAAGGCCTACACGGCCGCCTTCGTCCTCGGCGAGGGCTGCAACCAGGTCTGGGGCGACACGCTCCCCATCGGCAACGACTCCTACACCGACCCCGAGATCGCCAGGGCCAGGTCCGAGGGCGCCTCGGTGATCATCTCCTCGGGCGGCGCCAGCGGTCTGCCGCTCGCCTGGACCTGCACCACCCAGAGCAGCATCGACGCCGGGTACCAGGCCCTCATCGACGACTACGGCGTCACCCAGCTGGACTTCGACGTCGAGGGCGCCGCCGTCGCGGACACCGCCGCCGCGGCCCGCCAGATGCAGGCGATGAAGGACCTCAAGGCGGCCAATCCGAACCTCCAGTTCTCCATCACCCTGCCGGTGCTGACCAGCGGGCTGACCAATGACGGCGTCAACATCCTCAAGGCCGCCAAGAACGCGGGCGTCAAGATAGACGTGGTCAACATCATGACCATGGACTACTACGCCGGCACGGGCGCCGAGATGGGCCAGGGCGCGATCGACGCCGCCAAGGCCACGCTCGCGCAGATGCAGTCCGTCGACTCCGGGTACGGCTACGCCAATCTCGGCATCACGCCGATGATCGGCAAGAACGACGACGGCTCCACGTTCACGCTGGCCGACGCGCAGACGGTCGAGAGCTTCGCCGCGCAGAACGGCGTGGGGCGGCTCGCCTTCTGGTCGGTCAACCGGGACCAGCCGTGCAGCGGCAGCGCCAACTCCCTGCCCACGTGCAGCGAGATCAGCCAGAGCAGCCTGGCGTTCACGGACGCTTTCGTGCCGTACGAGGGCACTTCGGGCGGCGGGGGCGGTGGCGGCGGTACGAGCAGTGACTTCTCGGTGTCCCTCTCCCCCGGCTCCGCCTCGGTCGCCCAGGGCGGCTCCGCGACCGCGAGCGTCGCCACGGCCACCACCTCGGGCAGCGCCGAGTCCGTGGCCCTCACCGCCTCCGGCGCGCCCTCCGGCGTCACCGTCTCCTTCAGCCCGGCATCGGTGACCTCGGGCAGCTCCTCGACCCTGACGGCGGCCGTCGGGTCGTCCGTGGCCGCGGGCACCTATCCGATCACGGTCACCGGCACGGGCAGCGGCGGCACCCACAGCGCCACCTACACGCTCACCGTCACCAGCGGCGGCGGGAGCGGGGGCGGTGGGGGCTCGCTGACCAACGCCGGGTTCGAGACCGGGAGCCTCGGCCCCTGGACCTGCACCGGCGGCAGCACCCTGGTCTCCACCCCGGTCCACTCGGGCGCCCACGCCCTCCAGGTCACCCCCGACTCCGGGGGCACCGGCGAGTGCGACCAGACCGTCACCCTGTCCCCCAACCACAGCTACACGCTCACCGGCTGGGTCCAGGGCTCCTACGCCTACCTCGGCGTCAGCGGCGGCGCCACCGCCAGCGCCTGGTCGAACAGTTCGAGCTGGAACCAGCTGAAGGTCTCCTTCACGACCGGCGGCAGCGGCACCGTCACGGTGTACGTCCACGGGTGGTACGGCCAGGGCAGCGTGTACGCCGACGATCTCGCCCTCGGCTGAGCAGCACGCCCTGTAGGGGGCGTCCCCTAAAGGGGTAAGGGTCCCCCCGACCGCGCGCCCGGTGCCTGTCCGCAGGTGCCGGGCGCGCGGTGATGCGTGAGCCTGGAGGGGTGTCTGGTGTTCCCGCCGGCCGGATCCCCGCGCCGTACGCCGCCCCGGGGCGCCGGGCGGTCCAGGTGACGCTGGTCGCCGCGGCCGGTTTCTATCTCTTCCGCTACGGCCTGGACCGCCCCGTCGCCGCCACGTACGCCCTGTTCGCCGCGGTGGCGCTGGGCGGGCTCTCCAGGATCCCGGGCACCGGTCGGCAGCGCGCCGTGGTGGTGCTGCGGCTGATCCCGGTGGGCTGGCTGCTGGTGCTCGTCGGGACGTATCTGTCGGTGCGGACCTGGAGCGCCGTCGTCGGCATGCTGGTCGTCGGTTTCGCGCTGGCCTTCTCCGCCGTGGGCGGCCCGCGCCCGGCCGGGGCCGCGCCGGGGCTGCAACTCCTGTACATCCTGCCCTCGTTCCCGCCCTACGACCCCGGCCAGCTCGGCGACCGGCTGCTCGGTACGACCACCGGCATGGCCCTGCTCGTGCTCGCCGAGGCCCTGCTCTTCCCCGAGCCGACCCCGGCGCCGTACCGGGCGCGCGCCGCCCACGCCGCCGCCGTCGCGGCCCGCTGCACCGCCCTGCTCGCCGCCCCGCCGTACACCCTCTCCCGGGCCGAGATCCGTACCGCCCGCGAGGCGGGACACCGGCTGCGCTCCCTGACCGTGCCCGAGGCGGACCGCCCGGCGGGCCCGGGCGTACGGGACCGCGCCCTGTCCCACACGGGCCTGGCGACCCGGGCGCTGCTGAGCAGGCTGCCCCGGCTGTCGGCCATGTCGGGGGGCGGGGTGCGGCCACCGGCCACACCGGGCGGCGGCGATGTCCGGCCGCCGGCCGCGCCCTGCTGCCCGCCCGACGCCGTCGCGACCGCCGTACTCGACGCCGTCGCGCGGCTGGCCACCGCCACCGCGGGCTGTCTGCGCGAGGGCGCCTCGCCCCTGGCCGCGTACCAGGAGCTGGCCGCGGTCCGTGCCGTGCTGTCCGCCCGGTCCGCGGCCCACCCGGGGGAAGCCGAGACACCGGCGCCGGACGTGCTGCGGCGGCACGCGGCCGTACTGGAGGTCGCCGATGCCGCGCTGGCGATGGGGGCGGCGGCCGATCTCGCGGCGCACGGCCGGCGGGCCTCGGTGACCGGGCCGCCGGAGCGCTTCTGGTACGCCGCCACCCGGGGCCCCGCGCTGTGGTGGCACCGGGTGCGCGGGCATGCCGGACGGCGCTCGGTGTTCTTCCAGAACGCGGTGCGCATCGCCCTGGCGCTGACGGCGGCGCGGCTGGTGGCGGGCGTGGACACGCTGCCCCACGGCTTCTGGGCGACCCTTGCGACCCTGACCCTGACCCGCACCACCATGGACGAGACCTGGAGCACCATCAGGTCCGCGCTCGCCGGCACCCTGGCCGGCGCCCTGGTGACCGGCGGCACGCTGGCCCTGGTCGGCACGCACACCAATGTCTACGCCGTGCTCCTCCCCCTGTGGATGCTGTTCGCCTTCACGGTCGGACCGGTCAAGGGGGTGGGCTGGGCGCAGGGTCTGTTCACCGTGCTGGTGGCCCTGGTCTTCGCCCAGCTGGCGCCGCCGACCTGGCGGCTGGCGGAGGTACGACTGCTCGATGTGCTGGTCGGCAGCGCGATCGGCGCGGTGTTCGGGCTGCTGGCCTGGCCGCGCGGCGCCCATGACGAGTTGCGGTACGCGACGGCGGAGCTGCTGCGCAGGGCGGCCGAGATCGTGGTGGTGACCAGTGCCTCGGTGGCCCTGGAGGGGCCGCTGCGGCGGGCGGGGCAGACGCTCGTCCCGGCGGGGATGCCGGGGCACCGCTCGCTCCAGCACGCCGTGATCCTGGCGGAGTCCGCGTACGGGCAGTTCCAGAGCGAGCCGACGCCGTTCGGCGGCCGGGGACGCGGGCCGGTGCTGCCCGCGGTGGACTGGCAGGCGGCCCTGATGGCCGGGCATCACACCCTGTGGGGTTCGGAACGGCTGCTGGAGCCGCCGTGCACCGGCCTCGGCCCCGCCGCCGCGGCGGTCAGCGGTCTCGGGGACCGGGTGGCCGGACGCATGCTGCTGGTCTCGGCGGCCCTGGATCCCGGCGGCGACACCCCGACGGGTCCGGTGCCCCGCCTCGCCCGGTCCCTGGCGGGCGCCGACGCGGAACCGCCCGGAGCGCCCCGGCTGTACTACGCCACCGTGTCCTGGCTGGACTCCCTCATGGCCGATCTGTCCAGGATCGCGCGCGCGGGCGGGGAACTCGGTACGGACGAGGACGGAGCGGATGAGGGCCGACCGGGTGGTGCCGAGAGCGGTCCCGGGGACGCCGGGGACGGGGCCGCCACCACCGGAAACAGGCCCGAGGACCGCGGGGACACGGCCCGCGGTCCCCGCGGCGGTCCGGCCGGTCCCGGACCGGTTCCCCCGCACTGACCCCTACGGGCCGCTGCGGATCGCCCGTCCACGGGTAGGCGTGAGATGAGGCCCGGCCCGGTCTCATCCGCGTACGGCGCTCACCACGGTGCGTGCCCCGCCGGGCGCCGAGGGCCGGACACAACGGCGCCGGCCCGGCGGGGCGGCGGAAGGAGCGAGTGGGATGAGCGGAGGGCCGCGGCACCCGGACCCGGACCAGCCCGAGACGGAGCGGGCGGAGCCGGGGCCGGACCGTGCCGCCGAGCCCCGGCCGGACCCGGCCGCGGAGCCCCACGCCGACCGGTCCGCACACCCCCGGACGGACCCGGTCGACCCCGTTGGCCCCGTCGACGCGGTCACGGAATCCCGCGCCGACCACGCCACGGCCCCCGAGGACGACCAGGACCGGCCCGTACGGCCCCGGCCGGAGCACACCGAGGCACCGGACCAGGCCACCAGGCCCGGGACGGACCGCGCCACCCCGCCCCGGACGGACCGCGCCACGGAATCCGGGACCGAGCAGCCGACCGGCCTCTTCGACCTCCTGGGGGTGGCCGCCGTACTCCTGGAGGCCGACGGCCGGATCGACATGTGGAGCCCCCAGGCCGAGGAGCTGTTCGGGTACGACCGTGCGGAGGCGGTCGGTCAGTACGCGGCGCTTCTGCTGCTGAGCCCCGAGAACCGGGACGCGGCGATCGAGCTGTTCGCCGAGGTGATGGAGACCGGCCGGGGCTGGGCCGGGGCGTTCCCGGTGCGGTGCAAGGACGGCGGCACCAGGACCGTCGAGTTCCGCAACATGCGGCTGACCGACCATCTCGGCGATCACTACGCGCTGGGGCTGGCCACCGACCGCTCCACCCTGCGCCGGGTGGAGCGCGATGCCGCCCTGTCCGCCCGGCTGGTCACCCAGGCCCCGATCGGGCTGGCCGTCCTGGACACCGAGCTGCGGTACGTGGCCGTCAACCCCGCCCTCGCGGCCATGCACGGACTGTCCGAGGCCGACCATGTGGGCCGGCGCCTCGGGGAGCTGTTCCCCGACACGGCGTTCCAGGCGCTCGAAGGTGCCATGCGCCGGGTGCTGGACACCGGCGTCCCCCTGGTGAACCAGGAGGTGGTGGGGCGCACCGCCGCCGACCCGGGCAGCGATCACGCCTGGATGACATCGCTGTACCGGCTGGAGGACCACCAGGGGCACACGCTGGGTGTCGCCAAGGTGGCGGTGGAGGTCACCGACCGCTATCGCGCCGCCCAGGAGGCCGAGCGGGCCCAGCGGCGGGTGCGCCTGATCGCCCGCGGCTCGGCGCGCATCGGCACCACCCTGGAGGTGGAGCGCACGGCTCAGGAACTGGCCGACGTCCTGGTGCCCGGCCTCGCCGACATGGCCGCGGTGGATCTGCTGGACAGCATGCTGCGTACGGGCCGTACGGATCCGGGCGAGGGCCCCCCGCTGTTCCGCGCGCTGGCGGTGAAGACCGCCTACCCGACCGACGCGGCCGGGGCGCTGGTGCCGCCCGGACGGCTCACCGTCTACCACGCCGGTCATCCCGCGGCGCAGAGCGTGCGCACCGGGCGTCCCGTGCTGATCACCCATCTGGACAGCGGCGAGGTCGGCCGGGTGGCCGCCGACGCCGAGGCCGCCCGGCTGCTGGCCCGGGCCGGGGTGCACACCGACATGGCGGTCCCGCTGATCGCCCGCGGGCAGTGCATCGGCGTGATGGGCCTGGCCCGCGCCCGCAATCCCGCGCCCTTCGACGCCGACGATCTGGAGCTGGCCTGCGAACTCGCCTCGCGCGCCGCGCTGAGCATCGACAACGCCGTGCTGCACCAGCACACCCGCAGCACCGCGGAGGCCCTGCAGCGCAGCCTGCTGCCCCGGCTCTCGCCGCACCACCCGGGCCTGGAGATCGCCGCCCGCTACCGGCCGGCGCAGGCGATCGGCGAGGTCGGCGGCGACTGGTACGACGTCATCCCGCTGGACGGGGACCGCACCGCCCTCGCGGTGGGCGACGTCATGGGCAGCGGGATCGCGGCCGCGGCCACCATGGGCCGGCTGCGCACCGCCACCTCCACACTGGCCGATCTCGATCTCGACCCGGCGCGCGTCCTCACCCACCTCGACCGGATCACCCTCGGCCTCGACCCGTACATCGCCACCTGCGTGTACGCCGTGCACGATCCCCGGTCGGCCCGCCTGGAGGTGGCGTCCGCCGGGCATCTGCCACCCGTCCTGATCCCCTCCGACGGCCCGCCCCGGCTCCTCGACCTGCCGACCGGCACCCCGCTGGGCGTCGGCGGTGTGCCCTTCGAGTCCACCACGCTCGCACTGCGGCCCGGCGATCAACTGGTGCTCTACACCGACGGCCTGGTGGAGACCCGCGACGACCCGATCGACGCCCGCCTGGACGAACTGCTCCGGCTGCTCTCCGTGCCCTCCCCCTCGCCGGAGGACACCTGCGACCGCCTGCTGCGCGAACTGCGACACCCGGCCGGGCACGACGACGTCGCCCTCCTCATCGCCCGGGTGCTGCCGCTGGGCTCATAGCCGCCCCGGCAGGCGTGCGAGAAAGTCACCGAGGGCGGTCGCGACGGCGCCGGGGGCTTCCAGGGGGAGCAGGTGGCCGACTGCGGGGACGGTGGTGAGGGCCGCCTGCGGGAGGTGCGGCAGGAGGTGCGCGCGCAGGATGTCCGGCGGTTCCACCAGGTCGCGCGCACCGGCCAGCACGGCCACCGGGACCGCGATGTCGCGCACGGCGCCGGTGATGTCCCGCGCGATGCCGTGCTCGGGCCACTCCCGCCGCGCCTCGGCCCCGGCGGCGAGGCTGTCGCGCAGCACGGCGGCCACGACCGTCTCGGGCAGCGGCGTGGCGGTCAGGACATGGGCGAGGGCGTGCCGTACGGACTCGGGTGAGTCGTACGCGTGCGAGAGCCCCCGCCGGTACTCCTCGGTCACCGTGGCGGGCGGCTCGGGCGGTGCGGGCGCGACGAGGACCACGCCCCGCAGACCGGCCGGCCGGCGGGCGGCGAGAAGCTGGCTCACCTTGCCGCCCATCGAATGCCCGACGAGCACGAACGGCCCCGGCACACACGCCTCCACCACGCGCGCGAGATCGTCGGCGAGCCGGTCCAGGTCGTACGGCCCGGGCAGCTCCCGCGAGAGGCCCCAGCCGCGCTGGTCGAAGCGGACGGTCGGCTGTCCGGGCGGCAGGTGGCCGATCACCTCGTCCCAGGTGCCCGCGGAGCCACCCCAGTAGTGCACGAACACCAGCGTCGGACCGGTACGGCCCCCGCCCCCGATCCGTACCTCAAGAGACCCGCCCGGCACCGCAACCAGCGTTGTGTTTTCCATCGTCGTCCTCTCTCACCCGCCTGCTTCTGAGCTGACCGGCAGCGCGGCGGCCGGGGCCCGAACAAGTAATCTGACCTGCCCGTAAGGCGTACTTCGACCGTACGGCGGGCGGGATCCGCTTCCTGGTGGAAAGGAACACGGTGCTTGTGGAAAACGGACACGATGCCGTACGGCAGCTGCGCTATCTCCCCGCCGTCGGCTCGGCGCACGGCGTGGAGGTCCTCGACTTCGCCGCCCTGCGCCGCATGGACGCCCGGCGCCTGCGCGCGCTCCCCCAGCGCCCCGACTTCCATGTCCTCGCCCTGATCGCCTCCGGCACCGGTGACCACGAGGCCGACTTCCGCGACTACCGGCTGACGGAGGGCAGCGTCGTATGGATCCGGCCCGGCATGGTGCACCGCTGGCGCGACGTCGATTGCTGCGACGGCCCGCTGATCCTCTTCCGGCCCGGGTTCCTCGCCGGATTCACCGCGGCGCAGGCCACCGTCCCGGCGTGCTGGCAGCTGGACGAACAGCGGCTGCCGCTGGCCCTGTCGGCGGCCGAACACCTCGGCCGCGAGCAGGTGGCGAGCGCGCGCGACCCGCGCCTGGCGTCTCCCGCGCTGCTCGCCCACCTGCTGGCGGCACTGCTCCTGCGGGTACTTCCCGAGGCGCCCGCCCGCACCCAGACGGTCCCGCCCGGCGACCGGTCCGCGGACGTCTTCCGCGCCTACCGGGCCGCCGTGGAGGAGCATTTCACCGAGTGGCACCATGTGGCCGACTACGCCGGGGCACT
Organism: Streptomyces sp. NPDC093018; assembly: GCF_040684035.1. Lineage (NCBI taxonomy): Bacteria > Bacillati > Actinomycetota > Actinomycetes > Kitasatosporales > Streptomycetaceae > Streptomyces > Streptomyces sp. NPDC093018. The sequence goes on along the minus strand of NZ_JBFBFF010000001.1, from coordinate 338,515 downwards.
GGGCTACGACGTACGCACCCTCACCCGGGCGACCCGCGCCGGCGCCGGCACCGGTGCCAAGACGTTCCTCGACCAGCGCCTCCTGCTGGAGGCCAAGAGGCTCCTCGCGCACACCGGCCTGCCGGTCACCGGCTGCGCCCGGCGCCTCGGCTTTCGCGACGCGGGCAACTTCAGCACGTTCTTCCGGCGCCAGACCGGCACACCCCCGGCCACCTGGCGCGCCGCCTATGGCACGGCCGACGCCTCCGGAACCTGAATCGCTGTCTCGGCGGGCCGGTCACGCCTCCAGGTTTCCGGTCATCGTGTCGAGGTCGGCCAGCAGCGCCGTCAGCCGACGCGCGGGGATGTTTTCGATCATGCGCTCCTCGATGGCGTACACGGCACCGCGCGCGGCGTGCAGCCGCTCCTGTCCGGCCGCGGTGAGGTGGACGGGCAGGGCCCGGCCGTGGTCGGTGCTGGTCGCCTGGGTGATCAGGCCGGCCTCCTTCAGACCGCGCAGGACGACATTGGCCGACTGCCGGGTGACGAAGGTGCCGCGCGCGAGGTCGGCGTTGGACAGGCCGGGCCGTTCGTCGAGGAGTTCCAGGCAGGAGTACTGCGGGACGGTGAGGCCGTGCTCGCGCAATGCCTTGTCCATGGCGCCGCGCAGCGCGGCCGAGGCCTTCTTCAGGCGGTATCCCACGTGCTCGGTGACGTCCTGTGCGGGATGGGGCGAGGGGACGGGGGCTCGATCTTCCATGTCAGCATTTTGACATGCCGGAGACCGGGCCTCTACTGTCGTTATGTCAAAGCTCTGACATACACACCGACAGACCACCTTGGGAGTCACCATGACCGCCACCGTCGAAGGCCCTGATTTCATCGCCCTCCAGGTGAGGGACGTACCGGCCGCGGCCGCGTTCTTCGAGGAGCGGCTCGGACTGCGGCGGGCGCCGGGCGGACCGGCGAACGCGGTCGTCTTCGCCACCAGCCCGATCCCGTTCGCCGTCCGCGAGCCGCTGCCCGGCGTCGATCTGGACGGCGCCGGACACCCCGGCCTCGGTGTCGCCCTGTGGCTGCGCACCACCGACGCCCCCGCCCTGCGCGAGCAGCTCGTCGCGGCGGGCACGGCCGACGTCACCCCGCTCCAGGCGACCCCGTTCGGCCCCTCCTTCTCCTTCACCGGCCCCGAGGGCTACCGGCTCACCGTCCACGGGGACTGACCGGGACATCCTCCGAAGGCGGACGTCAGGGCCGCTCCCCTGGTACGGCCGGGCGCACCGCCGTGACCAGCCAGGACGTGCTCGGGAGCCGGACCGTGCCGTCCTCCGCCTCATGGGGGCGCAGCCGGTCCGTCAGGATGCGGCGGGCCTCGGCGCGGGTCGCCGTGTCGGCCTGCCGCATCAGATGGCTGCCGGGGCCGGTGCCGAGCAGGAAGTCGGCGGCGTCCTCGGCTCCGTCGCCCCAGATCCCGTCCGCCCGCACCTCGTCGATCGTGACGCCGGTGAAGCCGGCCGCGGCGAGGACCTCGCGGACGCGGTCCGGGGCGGCCAGCGAGAACATGCCGGGCAGCCCCGGCCTTCCTAGGTCGCCGAACGGCAGGATGTCGCGCAGGGACGCCAGCGCCGCCACCCCGCCGTTGAGCGTGGCGTCGGCCGGGCAGACGAACGCCAGGCGGCCGCCGGGCCGCAGCGCCCGGCCGATGTTGCCGAACGCCGCCACGGGGTCGGCGAAGAACATCACCCCGAAACGGCTGATGGCCACGTCGAACGCGCCCGGTTCGAACGGGTGCACCTGTGCGTCGCCCTGCGCGAAGGACACGTTGGCGACGCCCTCCCGCTCCGCGCGGGCCCGCGCCTCGGCCAGCATCGGCCCGGACAGGTCGAGACCCAGCGCGCCGCCCCGGGGTGCGCGGAGCGCGGTGAGCCGGGTGGTCCGCCCGGCGCCGCAGCCGAGGTCGAGGATCCGGTGTGCCTCGGCGAGGGCGGCGGCTTCGAGCAGCGGCTCGTCGAAACCCTCGTTCACGGCGTTCCAGCGGTCCTGGTGACGCGCCCAGTGGACGCCTTCCGGTCCGTTCCATGCCTGCGCCTGCTCGGTGTTGACGATGTCCGGCACGGGTGCCTCCTGCGGTGGACGGCCAAGAATGGGCGTGTGCCCAAACTGTATGGGCGCGTGCCCATACCCGCAATCCCCGTTACCATCCGAGGAGTTGCGCCCTTGCGGGCGAGGGCGGCGGAGCGGAAGAGAGGCCCATGTCACCGCGTGGAGTGGCGACGCCGGATGTGCGCGAGCGGCTGTTCGCGGCGGCCGAGCGCGTCGTCGAACGGGACGGTCCCGGCGCGCTCACCAGCCGTGCCGTCACCACCGAGGCGGGCTGCGCCAAGGGGCTGCTGCACACGCACTTCGCGGGGCTCGACGAGTTCGTGGCCGAGCTGTGCCTCGACCGGTTCGCGCGGACGGCGACGAAGGCGGGGGCCCTGGCGGGGCTCGCCGGGCAGGGCACGGTGGTGCGGAATCTGGACGCCGTCGTGCTCGCGCTGTTCGACTCCGGTGGTCCGGCCCTGTCGGGTCTGGCCATGACGCGCCCCGGCGCCGCGGCCCTCATCCGCGTGGCGCTGGAGGGCGGGGCGCCGGGCTTCACCGCGATCCAGGAGGCCGTCACCGGCTATCTGGAGGCCGAACAGGGGCTCGGCAGGGTGGCGAGGTCCGTCGATCCGGGCACCGCGGCGCTCGCGATCGTCGGTACCGCCCACCACCTCCTGATGACCAGTCGGCCCGGCACACCCGACCCCCGGCCCGCGATGACCCGTCTGGTGGCCGCCCTGGTCGGCGGATAGGGCGGCTCGGCGGGCTACCGCTCGCGCGCCAGCAGGTCGAGCACCTGGGGTCGTACGACCCGCCACGCGGCGGCGGGCAGTTCGCCGAGGGCGGTGGCGCGCAGGGACTCCAGGGTCTCCTCGGGGTCGGCGCCGTGCACGGCGCTGCCCTCGAACACCTCGTAACCGTCCCGTGCGGCGACCCGGACGCCGTACCCCGTGCCGCCCGCCGCCTCTCCTGCGTGCAGGGCCGAGGCCACCACGAGGGGTGGCGGGGCGCCCGCGTCGGCGGGGAGCTTGCGGTAGGCGCAGGCGAGCGGGGCGGGCCAGCGCAGGCTGAGCAACAGGGGCCGCTTCGCGACGACTTCGGCCAGGTCCGTCTCGCGGACGCCGTCGGACTCCAGCACCGTGGCCCGTGCGTCGAGGACCAGCGCGGCCGGGAGCAGACAACGCAGCGCGCTGCCCACGAGGTTGCCGCCGACCGTCGCCGCGCGGCGCACCGCCCCGGTGCCCACCGTGCCGGCCGCGCGGCGCAGCACGTCCGGCACCCGGCCGTCCATCTGCCCGAGCAGCACGGCGGCGCCCAGCCGCTCGGCGCCGATGACATTGGCCTGCGGCAACTTCCTTAGCGACATGGCCAGTTCGGGGAACCCCTCGCGCTGCCACGTGGCCCACACCAGCGTCGCCCCGCCGACCGGGACCGCCCCCTCGGCCAGGCACTCCTGCGCTTCGGACACGGACGTGGGCAGACGCAACAGCATGGCGACCGACCTGCCTTCCTCGGAGAGACCGCAGTCTGCTCGCGTACGCGGGGGCGCGTCCAGGGCTCACGCATGCACAGGCGCCACATCATGCCGATTCGAGGAAAGTCGGCCGGTTCCGGAGTGCGGGTCCGACGGACGGGACCACCGGCCCAGGCCCCCGGGTCGGGCGGCCCTGGGGGCGGGGGCGGTGCGCGGGAGACGCTGGGTGCGCTGCACCGAACGATCAGCACGCAACGATCAGAAGGAGTGGAGCAGATGACTGCCAGGGACACCGGCGTCCGCGCCCCCGAGACCGCCGTCGCCGTCCGCGTACGGGTCGACGGCGAGATGCCCGAGGAGGACCTCGCCTATCTCCGGGAGAAGATGGACGCCGTGCTCGGCCGGCCGGGCCTGCCGCCCGTGAGCGGCGAGATCCGGGTCGGCAGGGCGGCCGCCCATCATGTCGGGCAGCCCTGGACCGCCGGTGCCGAGATCCGGGTGGGCCACTACCTCGTCGTCGTCCACGCCCGCGAGCACAGCGCCCGCGAACTCGCCGACCGCCTCCAGGACCGGCTGCGCAGCCGCACCGACCGCGTCGTCCACCGCACGCACGGCACCCGCAGGACCGCGACGCCGCCGCCGTGGCGGGGCGGCGGGACCTCGTGAACAGTCAACAGAGCAGGGGGAGTTAGACACTCACCGACAAAAGGCTTCGGGGCGCTCCGCCATACCGGCACGACACGGTACGACGGGGCGCCCCGCCGGCGCCGCCCGGGAACCCCACGCGCCCCACCCGAATGAACTCGGGTGGGGCGCGCCGCAGTTCCTGTTCGTCACCCTCAGTCGTGAGGCACCACCGCCACGGGCACCGTCGCGTGGTGCAGCACCGCATGCGTCACCGTGCCGATGTGCGTGCCGAACGACGCGGGGCGGCGGCGCCGGCCGACGACCACGAGTCCGGCACCGTGCGATGCCTCGACCAGTTGCAGGGAGGCGCTCCCGTACCCGCACTCCTCGGTGACCTCGACACTCGGGTACTTCTGCCGCCACGGCTTGAGCACCTCGGTGAGCGCGGCCTCCTCCTGCAGCGACCACTCCTGGTCGAAGGTGGGGTCGGCGGCGAATCCGTAGACGTAGTACGGCGGCATGGACCAGGTGCGCACGGCCCGTACCGACGTCCCGCGCCGCTCGGCCTCCTCGAAGGCGAACGCGAACACCGTGTCGTCCGGCGCGGTGGTGTCGACGCCGAGGACGACCGGGCCCTCGGGGGCGTCGCCGTCGGGCTGCCAGCCGGACCGCACCAGCACCACGGGGCGGCCGGCCCGCGCGACCACCGAGAAGCCGACGGAGCCGACGAGGTAGCCGCCGACCCGGCCGAGGCCCCGCGAGCCGAGCACCAGCAGCTCGGACTCCTCGGCGGCCGCCGCGAGCAACTCGCCCGGGAAGCCGTCCTGATGCTCCGCCAGCACCTCCAGGTCGGGGTGGCGCAGCCGCAGTTCCTCGGCCGTCTCGCGCGGGACCCGCTCGGTCCAGTGCCGCTGGGTCGCCACGCCGATGACCGGATCCTGCGCCATGGACTCCGTCACCGGCTCCCACACATGCACCAGGCGCAGCGGCAGACCGCGCAGCCGCGCCTCGCCTGCCGCCCACTCGGCGGCGGTACGGCTCTCGGGGGAGCCGTCGAGGCCCACGGTGACGGTGCGGGACATGACGTCCACCTCCTGTTGTCGGACATCCCGTTCGGGATCTCCTCAAGTCTCTTCGTGGCGGCCCCCTGCGGGCAGGGCCCTCAGGGTCCCTGTCCGGGGCCGATCGGCCCTGGGCCCTCCCGGGGCCGGGCACCCTGACGGAGGCGACCGCTTGTGCTCGACCGGGACCGGTCCTGCACAGGTTCGTCCGCCGTGGGGATGTGTTCCGGCCAGGACGCGACAAGTCACGGCGGTGGGAGGCCGGTTGCGCTGGGATGTCCGTAGCATCACGAGCGACATGGCGGGGTAGATATGAATGGTTGCGTGGACGAGCCGGCCTGTGCGGCGGACCCCGCGGTCCCTCGGCGGTGCCGGTGCGGAGCCCCCGCGCCGGGTGCCGGTCCTTCGACGGCCGAGGAGCGGTTCCGGGGGCTGCTGGAGGCGGCGCCGGACGCCATGGTGATCGTCGACGACACCGGTGTCATCCGCCTGGTCAACGCCCAGACCGAGGCCCTGTTCGGCTACTGCCGCGAGGAACTGCTGGGCCGCCCAGTCGAGTTGCTCGTCCCGCACCGCTTCCGCGATCACCACACCCGGCACCGCGACGGCTACGCGGCCAACCGGCAGGTGCGGCCGATGGGCGCGGGGCTCGAACTGCACGGGCTGCGCAAGGACGGCAGCGAGTTCCCCGTCGAGATCAGCCTGAGCCCGCTGGAGACGGCGGACGGACTGCTGGTCTCGGCCGCGGTGCGCGACGTCAGCGACCGCAAGGCGGCCGAGGCCCGGATCAATGAACTCGCCGCGCTCGTGGAGTCCTCCCAGGACGCCATTCTCGCCAAAACCCTCGCCGGCGAGATCACGTACTGGAACGCGGCCGCCACCGAGCTGTACGGCTACAGCGCCGAGGAGGCCATGGGCCGGCACGTCTCCATGCTCGCCCCCACCGAACTCCAGGACGACATCTGGGCGTTGCTCGAACGCCTGCGCCACGGGGAGAAGGTCGAGCACTTCGAGACGCTGCGGGTCACCAAGGACGGATCGCTGCTGGACGTCGATGTCACGCTGTGGCCGACCCGGGACACCGCGGGCAAGATCATCGGGGCGTGCGCGATCGTGCGGGACATCAGCGACCGCAAGCAGGTGGAGGCGGAGCTGACGGCCCTGCTGGAGCAGCAGCGGCACATCGCCCTCACCCTCCAGCGCAGCCTGATGGGCACACCGCCCGCGCTGCCCGGTCTGGACACCGCGAGCCGCTACCGGCCCGCCACCCAGGGCGCCGGTGTCGGCGGTGACTGGTTCGATCTGATACCGCTGGGCGCCGGCCGGGTCGGCGTCCTGATCGGCGATGTGATGGGCCGCGGTCTGGAGGCGGCGGCGGTGATGGGCCAGCTGCGCTCGGCCGCCCACGCGCTCGCCAAGACGGGCATGCAGCCGCGCCAGTTGATGCAGGCCCTGGACACCGTGGTCGGCGACCTGGATGTGCCGGACCAGTTGGTCACCTGCTGCTATCTGGTCATCGCCCCGGACGCGGGCACCGTCACCGTCTGCTCCGCCGGGCATCTGCCGACCCTGGTCGCCGGCCCCTGGGAGGGCGTCCGCGCGCTGCCCGCGCCGGTCAACGCGCCGCTCGGGGTGGGCGGTGTGCTGTACGAGCAGGCGTGCTTCGACATCGCGCCGGGCGCCACGCTCGTGCTGTACACCGACGGTCTGATCGAGACGCCGGGCAGCGACATCGAGGCGCGGGTCGGTGAACTCACCGCCGTCCTGGACTCGTTCTTCCCGCACTCCGCGAGCCTGGAGGCGGCGGCCGACCATGTGCTGGCCGAGTTGCTGCCGGACGTCGACGGCCATGACGACGATGTGACGCTGCTGTTCGCGCGGCTCCCGGCGGCGCCGCTGGCCGCCGTCACCACCGATCTGCCCGCCGCCCCCGCCTCGGTCCCCGAGGGCCGGGCCTTTCTGCGCCGGACGCTGGCCTCCTGGGAGTGTCCCGCACCGGCCGACGACGCGCTTCTGCTGCTCTCGGAGACCCTCACCAACGCGGTGCAGCACGCCGAGGGCCCGGTGGGGCTACGGCTGTGCCGTACGGCCACGGATCTCACCGTCGAGGTCAGCGACCGCAGTCCGCAGCTCCCCCAGCCCCGGCACGCCGCCGGGGACGAGGAGCACGGGCGGGGCCTGTTCCTGGTCCGTACGCTCGCCGACGGCTGGGGGGTACGGCCGACCGACGAGGGCAAGACGACCTGGTTCACGCTGAAGCTGTGAACGCCGGTGCACCGGTGGGCCGTTGGGGCACACCGGTGCGAGGGAGTGGACGTCACGGCTCGGGTCGTACCAACGTGCCCGCCCTGCCGTGGACGATCTCGTACGCCGCGTCGAGGGCGCCGATCGCGGCGAGGCCGCCGGTGCGTTCCACGAACCGGGCCGCCGCCCTTGTCTTGGGGCCCATGGAGCCGGCCGGGAAGTCCCCGGCGCGCAGTTCGGCGGGTGTGGCCTCCAGGACGGGGCGCTGGTGGGGGCCGCCGTAGTCGGCGTACACATGCGGCACATCGGTGAGGATCAGCAGGAAGTCCGCCTTGAGGTCCTCCGCGAGGAGCGCCGCGGTCAGGTCCTTGTCGACGACGGCCTCCACCCCGCGCAGCCCGCCGCGCTCGCCGTCCACGACCGGGACGCCGCCGCCCCCGGCGCACACCACGAGGGTGCCGAGGCCCAGCAGATCCTGGACGGTGCCGGTCTCCAGGATCCGCTCGGGCGCCGGGGAGGGCACCACGCGGCGCCACCCGGTGGTGTCCCGGGCGATGTGCCAGCCCCGTTCGCGGGAGAGCGCGCGGGCGGTCTCCGCCGGGTACACCTGGCCGATGAACTTCTCCGGGTGCCCGAAGGCCGGGTCGTCGGCCCGCACCTGGGTGTGGGTGACGAGCGCGGCGACCCGCCGGCCGGGCAGCGCGTCGTACAGGGCGCGCGCCAGCAGGGAGCCGATCATGCCCTGGGTCTGGGCCCCGAGCAGATCCAGCGGGTAGGGGGCGGTCAGTGCCGCGTCGGCCGCGCTCTCCATGGCGAGCAGCCCGATCTGCGGGCCGTTGCCATGGGTGACGACGACCTCGTGGTCCTGGGCGAGGGCGGCGATCGCGAGGGCCACGCGGTCGATGTTGGCCTGCTGGACGGCGGCGTCGGGGCGTTCGCCGCGGTGCAGCAGCGCGTTGCCGCCGAGGGCGATGACGATGCGCATCGGTCAGCGCTCCGCGGTGTGGGGCCGGTCCGTCAGGGTGGCGACCAGGATCGCCTTGATGGTGTGCAGCCGGTTCTCCGCCTGCTCGAAGACGAGCGAGCGGGGCGAGGAGAACACCTCGTCGGTGACCTCCAGGCCGGTCAGGCCGTAGGTGTCGCGCAGTTCGCGGCCGAGGCGGGTGCGGTCGTCGTGCAGGGAGGGCAGGCAGTGCATGAAGGCGACGTCGGGATTGCCGGTCGCGGCCAGCGTCTCGGCGTTGACCTGGTAGGGCAGCAGCAGGTCGATGCGTTCCTTCCAGGTCTCGGCGGGCTCGCCCATGGAGACCCAGACATCGGTGTGCAGGAAGTCGGCGCCGCGTACGGCGGTCTCGACGTCCTCGGTGAGGGTGATCCGGGCCCCGCTGCGCTCGGCCAGCGCCCGGCAGGTGGCGACCAGGCCGGCGGCGGGCCACAGGGCGCGGGGCGCGGCGATCCGGAGGTCCATGCCGAGCAGGGCGCCCATGGAGAGCAGCGAGTTGCCCATGTTGTTGCGGGCGTCGCCGAGGTAGCAGTAGCTGATCTCGGACAGCGGCTTGGTGCTGTGCTCGCGCATGGTGAACACGTCGCACAGGCTCTGGGTGGGGTGCGCGGTGTCGGTGAGGCCGTTGTAGACGGGGACGCCGGAGTGCGCGGCGAGTTCGGCGACGACGGCCTGGGCGGAGCCCCGGTACTCGATGCCGTCGAACATCCGGCCGAGGACGCGGGCGGTGTCGGCGACGGACTCCTTGCCGCCGAGGTGGGTGTCGCCGGGGCCGAGGTAGGTGGTGGCGGCGCCCTGCTCGCGGGCGGCGACCTCGAAGGCGCAGCGGGTGCGGGTGGAGGTCTTCTCGAAGATCAGCGCGAGCTGCCTGCCGGTCAGCCGGGGGTGTTCGGTGCCGGCCCGCCGGGCCGCCTTGAGGTCGGCGGCGAGATCGAGGAGGTGGCCGATCTCGGCGGCGGTGAAGTCGAGTTCGCTCAGGTAGGAGCGGTCTCGCAGATCGATGGTCATCTCTGGTGTCCTCGGGGAAGTGTCAGGCGACCGGGTCGCGTTCGATCGGGCAGCTCATGCAGCGCGGGCCGCCGCGGCCGCGGCCGAGTTCGGCGCCGGCGACGGTGACGATCTCGATGCCCTGCTTGCGCAGATAGGTGTTGGTGGTGACGTTGCGCTCGTAGCCGACGACGACACCGGGTTCCAGGGCGAGGAAGTTGCTGCCGTCGTCCCACTGTTCGCGCTCCGCGCCCCGGATGTCCTGCGGCGCGGACAGCATCCGCACCTTGTCGAGGTCGAGTGCCTCGGCGAGGGCGGTCGCGAGGTCCGGGTTCGGGGTGACCGCGAAGCGGACCGGGCGGGCGTCGCTGGGTGTGAGGGTCCATGAGCGCAGGGGGTCGGCGAGGCCCGGGTAGACCACGAAGGCGTCCCGGTCGACCATGGTGAGCACGGTGTCCAGGTGCATATAGGCGCGCCGGGCCGGGAGTCGGACGGCGATCACCTTGGTGGCCGTACCGGCGGCGAACAGCCGGGCGGCCAGGTTCTCCACGGCCTGGGCGGTGGTGCGCTCCCCCATCCCGACCATGACGGCCCCGTTGCCGAGGACATGGACGTCGCCGCCCTCCAGGGTGCCCACCGGTCCGTCCAGGACCGGCTGGGGTGCCTGGGCGGCGAACATCGGGTGGAAGCGGTAGATGGTCTCGGCGTGCAGGCTCTCGCGCCGCCGGGCCGCCTTGGCCATCGGGTTGATGGACAACCGGTCGTAGATCCAGCAGGAGTTGTCGCGTGGGAAGAGGTGGTTGGGCAGCGGGGCGAGGGCGAAGTCCTCGTCGTCCAGGGCGTTCCAGACCAGGCTGTGCGGGCTGGCGAGCGGCAGGTCGCTCTTCAGCAGCCCGCCGATGAGGTACTCGGCGAGGGTCTCGCCGTCGATGCCCGCGCACAGTTCGCGTACCGGTTCCACGAGCGCCGGGCCGACGGTGGCAATGGTCACCACCCGGTCGAGGAGCCAGTCGCGGGCGCCGGGGATGTCGAGGCTCTGGGCCAGCAGATCGGTGAAGTAGTGCACCCGGGTGCCGTGGTCGCGCAGCGCCTGGGCGAAGGCGTCGTGCTCCTCGCGGGCCCGCTTGGCCCACAGGATGTCGTCGAAGAGCAGGGCGTCGACGTTGCGCGGGGTGAGCCGGGAGAGTTCGAGTCCGGGCCGGTGCAGGACGACCTGGCGCAGCCGGCCGGCCTCGGAGTCGACGTGGAAGGTGGTCATGGCGGTGTCCTTCGAGGTGTTCCGTGGGATCAGTGGTGGTGGCGCAGGGGGTTGAGGCGGTGCGCGCGGTCGGCCCAGGGGCGCCGGACGGCTCGGTCGGCCGTCGGTGTCTCGGGGGCGCGGGCCCCGGTCGTCGCGGCCGGCACCGTCGCGGCCGGCACCGTCTCGCCGTACTCGCCGTACTCGCCGCGGTCGCGCTTGAGCCAGATGTAGACCGGCAGTCCGAGCAGGATCACGAACAGGCCGTAGTAGACGGTCTGGTAGCCGCTGCCCTGGATCGACCAGTAGGAGAAGGCCATCGCGAGCGCGGCCACGACGGTGTCCCGGGCGAGGCGTCCGGGCTTCAGGCTCGCCCGGCCGCGCACCAGCAGCCAGTACAGCTGGGCGGCGGCGGAGAAGAGGTACGGGATGACCGCGGTGAGCACGCTGAGCAGCACGATCTTGGTGAAGACGTCCTGGAAGCGGGTGTAGCTGAACACCGTGATCAGCGAGGCCAGCACGGTCGAGGCGATGATTCCGAAGACCGGTACGTCGTTCTTGCCGCGCAGCCGGGCGAAGGCGCCGGGGAAGAGTCCGTCGCGGGCGGCGGCGTACGGCATCTCGGCGCACAGCATGGTCCAGCCGTTCAGCGCGCCGATGCCGGAGACGATGGCGGCCACCGCGACGGCGTCGCCGGCCCAGCCGCCGCCGAAGATGTTGTTCGCGGCGTCGCTGAACGGTGCGGTGGAGGAGCCGAGTTGACCGTGCGGCACGGTGCCGAGAACGGCGAGGGTGCCCAGGATGTAGATGACGGCGCAGGCGAGGGTGCCGTACACGGTGGCGCGCGGCACGTTGCGCCCCGGTTCGCGCACCCGCCCGGCCACCACCGAGGCGGCCTCCAGGCCGAGATAGCTGAACAGGGCGATGGCCGCGGCGGCCGAGATCGCGCCCGGCGCGGACTGGTGACTGGCGTTGAACGGGCCGAAGTTGTCCGCCTTGACGAACAGCAGCCCCACGGTGGCCATGAAGACCAGCGGGACGAACTTCAGTACCGTGGTGACGACTTGGAAGGCGCCGGTGTTGCGCATCCCGGTGAGGTTGACCGCGGCCGGTATCCACAGTCCGGTGAGCGCGATGAGCAGCGAGATCCCGGTGCGGTGCCCGGTGTTGACGAACACCTCGACATAGCCGACCCAGGCCACCGCGATCGCGGCGTTCCCGGCCCAGGCGGTGATCCAGTACGACCACGCGTTGAGGAACCCGGCGAACTCGCCGAACGCCTCCCTGGCGTAGACGTAGGGACCGCCGCTGCCGGGGACCCGCCCGGACAGCGAGCCGAAGGTCATCGCCAGCGCGAGCGCGCCCAGGGTGACGACACCGAAGGCCACCAGGGCGATCGGCCCGTAGGGGGCGAGGGCGGAGGGGAGCGCGAAGACCCCGGTGCCGATGATGCTGCCGATCACCAGGGCGGTGGCGGCGGGCAGCCCGAGGGCGGCCGGTGGAGCGGGTACCGGTGGAGCGGGTACCGGTGGAGCGGGTTCCTCTCCGCCGCGGGGTGCTCCCCCGCCGCGGGACTCTTCCCCGCCGCGGGTGCCTTCCCCGCCGCGTGTGGTGGTGGACATGCCTGTGCTCCTTGTGCGCCTCGACGGGCTCCGGTGCTGGTGCGCCACCGATCCTGCTGGTCACCGGGGTGCGGGCCGTACGGCAACCGGTCCCCACTTGGGCGCCCAGGGGCCCCACGGCCGGGGACGAACGGCCCTGCCCCGCGGGGCACCCGGGGTGTTGGCTGGATGCCGTACCACTTTCGGCCGTCCCGGTCCGCCGGGGCGCACAGAACGGAGGAACGTCATGGCAGACGCTCCGCGGCAGTCCCGGGTCCATCTCGTCGGCGGGGGCATCGCCTCGCTCGCGGCGGCGGTCTTCCTGATCCGCGACGCAGGGCTTCCCGGCGAGAACATCCGGGTCCTGGAGGAGCTGCCGGTGGCCGGCGGCTCCATGGACGGCGGCGGGGAGCCCGCCGGCTATGTCACCCGCGGCGGGCGGATGCTGGAGGAGGAGGCGTACACCTGTCTGTGGGACCTGCTGGAGACGATTCCGACCCTGGACGACGAGACGGTCTCGGTGCGCCAGGAGATCATCGACTTCAACGAGAAGTGGCCCACCGAGGCCAAGGCCCGGCTGATCGGCGCGGGCGCGCGGATCCTGGACGCCGCCGACTACGGCCTCGACACCCATGACCGGCTCGAACTGCTGCGGCTGCTGATGCTGCCCGAGCGGCTGATCGGCGCCCGCCGTATCGAGGACTTCTTCTCCCCGCACTTCTTCGGCACCCACTTCTGGACGATGTGGCGCACCACATTCGCCTTCCAGAACTGGCACAGCGCCATCGAACTGCGCCGCTACCTCCTGCGCTTCCTCCAGGAGTTCCCGCGGATGCACACCCTGTCCGGGGTGCGCCGCACCAAGCTCAACCAGTACGACTCGATCATCCGCCCGGTGCGGGCCTGGCTGGCGGCCCGCGGGGTGCGCTTCGAGTACGGGGTGCGGGTCACGGACGCCGACTTCGACACCGACGAGCAGGGTGTCCGACGGCTGCGGCGGCTGCACCTGGAGCGTGCGGGCGTGCCGGAGACCTGTGAACTGGGCCCCGACGACCACGCGTTCCTGACCCTCGGCTCGATGACCGCCGACGCCACGTACGGCGGCGACGACCGGGCGCCCGAGCTGGTGCGGGACAAGCGCGACGGCGGCTGGCGGCTGTGGGAGGCGGTCGCGGCCAAGGCGGACGACTTCGGCCGGCCCGCGGTGTTCAACGGCGACGTGGACGAGGCGAAGTGGGAGTCCTTCACGCTCACCATGCGCTCCCCGCGGCTGCTGCACCGCATCGAGGAGCTGTCGGGCAATCTGCCCGGCACCGGCGCGCTGATGACCTTCACGGACTCCGGCTGGCTGATGTCCGTGGTGGTCCCGCACGCCCCGCACTTCGCGGACCAGCCCGAGGACGTGTACACGCTGTGGGGCTACGGCCTCTTCCCCGACCAGCCCGGCGACTTCACCGGCAAGCCGATGGCCGAGTGCACCGGCCGCGAGATCCTGACCGAACTCCTCGGCCACCTCGGCATGTCCGACATCGAGGAGAGCGTGGCGGCGACCACGACCGTGATCCCGGTCATGATGCCGTACATCACCAGTCAGTTCGCGCCGCGCGCGGCCGGGGACCGTCCCCTCGTGGTCCCGCGCGGATCGGCGAACTTCGCCTTCCTCGGCCAGTACACCGAGGTCCCGGAGGACGTCGTCTTCACCGTCGAGTACTCGGTGCGCGGCGCGATGCACGCGGTGTACGAGCTGTTCGACGTCGACCGCGAGATCCCCGGCATCCACCACGCCCTGACCGACCCGCGCGGCGCGTTCGATGTGCTGCGGGCCGCGCTGGTGTGAGCCATGGCCGCGCGGACCCGGCCGGGCGGCGCCGAGGCACCCGGTGCACGGAGCCTCGGCGGCGAGGGAGGCCACGAAGGCAGGGACAAGGGCCGACCGGCCCTATCCCGGCCGGGTCCGCGCGGGCACGATGGACCGGTGCTCCAGAACGACGGCTTTCGCGCGCTCGACCGGGGGACCTGTCTGCGCCTGCTGGCCGGGGTGCCGGTCGGCCGGGTCGTGTACACCAAGCAGGCGCTCCCCGCGGTCCTCCCCGTCAATTTCTGCCTCGCCGCGGACTCCTCCGTGCTGCTGCGCACCTCGGCGGGCTCGGACCTGGTGCGCGCCATCGACGGTGCCGTGGTCGCCTTCGAGGCGGACGAGTTCGACGCGGCGACCCGCTCCGGCTGGAGCGTGGTCGTCACCGGCCGCGCCATGCTGCTCCCGGACCCCGACGGCCGGGAACTCCTCGACGGCCCGGACTCCTGGATGCCGGTCCGCGACGACGTGCTCGTGCGGATCGACTCCGAGGTGGTCACGGGGCGTGAGCTGACCGGCGTGTGAGCGTGCTCAGTGGGCGGTCCAGCCGCCGTCCAGGACCAGGGACGTACCGGTGACGAAGGACGCCTGGGGGCCGCACAGGTAGGCCACGGCCTCGGCGACCTCCTCCGGCTCGATCAGACGCCGCAGCGCGCTGTCCTTCAGCAGCACCTCGGACAGCACCCGCTCCTCGGGGATGCCGTGGGCCGCCGCCTGGTCGGCGATCTGCTTCTCCACCAAGGGGGTGCGGACGTAGGCAGGGTTCACGCAGTTGGAGGTGACGCCGTGCGCGGCCCCCTCCAGCGCGGCCGTCTTGGACAGGCCCTCCAGACCGTGCTTGGCGGCGACGTACGCGGACTTGAACGCGGAGGCGCGCAGCCCGTGCACCGAGGACACATTGACGATCCGGCCCCAGCCCTGGCCGTACATGTGCGGCAGGGCGCCGCGCACCAGGCGGAAGGGCGCCTCCAGCATCACGGTCAGCACCGTGTGGAAGACGTCCGGCGGGAACTCCTCGATGGGGCGCACCAGTTGCAGCCCCGCGTTGTTGACCAGCACATCGGTGCCGGCGGCCGCCGCCTCGGCCGCGTCCAGGTCGGTGAGGTCGAGGACATGCGGGACGACGGCGCCCGCGAGGTCCGGGAGGTGCCGCGCCTCCTCGGCGAGTCCGGCGAGCCCCGCCGCGTCCCGGTCGACGGCTCTCACCCGGGCCCCGGCCGCCGCGAGACGCAACGCGCAGGCGCGGCCGATTCCGCTCGCGGCACCGGTGACGAGGGCGGTGCGACCGGCGAGATCGAGGGCGAGGGGCTGGCTGCGGGAGGTCATGGGCCGACCCTAACGAAGGCCGTCGGCCCCGGCGCGGAGCGTCCCGGCCACGGGTGCCGTGCCCGGGTGCCGTGCCCTTCGTGCCGGGGTCAGCCGAGCGTGGCCGGTTCGAACCAGGTGGGCTCCTCGGCCATGGCCCGCTTGATCCGGGTGAGCGCGAACTCGTTCAGTTCGGGCAGCGCGTCCACCGCGAACCAGCCGACGTCCAGCGACTCGTCGTCGTTGACCCGGGCCTCGCCGCCCACGGCCCGGCAGCGGAAGGTGATGTCCATGTACTGGCAGACATCCCCGTTGCCGTACCTGACCGGCTGGAGCGCCTGGACCAGGACGACCCGCTCGGGCAGGCACCGTACGGCCGTCTCCTCGAAGACCTCCCGCACCGCGCAGTCCGCGGGCTGCTCGCCCGGCTCCGGGATGCCGCCGATCACCGACCATTTCCGGGTGTCGGTGCGCCGGCCGAGGAGCACCCTGCCCGCGTCGTCGAAGACGATCGCCGTGACCCCGGGCAGCCAGAGCAGCTGGTGGCCGGCCGAGGCCCGCAGGGTGCGGATGAAGTCAGGAGTAGCCATGGGACCGACCCTAACCGGGCGCCGTCCCTGCGCCCCGCGCCGCCGGTGCGCTACGCCTCGCCCGCGCGGCGCGCCCGCAGCCCGCTCCCGATCGCCCAGCCGATGCCGCCCACGGCGACGAGCACGAGCGCCATCTCGGGCAGGATGCCGAGGTCGGTCGCGGGCGTGGTGGAGGTGCGCAGCGGCACCTTCTGCTCCAGGTAGGCGGGCACGAACATGCCGGTCCGCTGGGTGATCTTCCCGTCCGGCATGATGATCGCGCTGACGCCGCTGGTCACCGGGACGGTCACGGTGCGGCTGTGCTCGACGGCGCGGATCCGGGACATGGCGAGCTGCTGGTAGGTCATCTCGCTGCGGTCGAAGGTCGCGTTGTTGCTCGGCACGGAGATCATCTCGGCGCCGTGCGTCACGGTGTCCCGCACGTCCCAGTCGAAGGCGGCCTCGTAGCAGGTGGCGAGCCCCACCTTGGCGCCGTCCATGTCGAACACACCCGGCTTGGTGCCCCGGCTGAAGTCCTGGCGGAGCATCGTGGTCCAGTCCTTGTTGATGGCCCCGACGAACCCGCGCAGCGGCATGTACTCGCCGAACGGCTGGATCTGCCGTTTGTCGTACGTCTGCGTCGGGCCCTTGGCCGGGTCCCACAGGATCTGCTCGTTGAGCTGCTTGCCGTCCTTGTCCACGACGGCGCCGACCGAGATGGGCACCCCGATGGCGGCCGACGCCTCGTCGATGACGGCGGCGGCGTCCGGGTCATTGTAGGGGTCGAGGTCGGAGGAGTTCTCCGGCCAGAGCACGAAGTCGGGCCTGGGGACCTTGCCCGCCTTGACGTCGGCGGCGAGCTTGAGGGTCTCCTTCACATGGCGGTCCAGCACCGCACGCCGCTGGGCGCTGAACTCCAGTCCCTCGCGCGGCACATTGCCCTGGATCACCGCGACCGTCCTGGTGCCGTCCTCGGCCTTGTCGCTGACCAGACCGCGCGCGGCGAACGCCCCGGCCACCGGCACGGCCACGCTGAGCAGCGCGGCGGCGGCCGCGGCCCGGCGCACGGTGCCCGAGCGGCGCCGTTCGGCCAGGAGGCGGGCCGCCTCGTACAGGCCGAAGCCGCACAGCACGACCGCGAAGCCCAGGACGGGGGTGCCGCCGACCGCGGCGAGCGGCAGGAAGACGCCGTCCGCCTGGCCGAACGCGATCTTCCCCCAGGGGAAGCCCCCGAAGGGCACCCGCGCCCGAACGGCCTCGCCGGTGATCCAGATCGCCGCGGCCCACACCGGCCAGGCGGGCAGCCGGGACACGGCGGCGACGCCCACGCCGACCAGGGCGACGAACACGGCCTCCACCGCGACCAGGGCCAGCCACGGCAGGTAACCGACCTCCACGCCGGTCCACACCAGCAGCGGCAGTAGGAAGCCGAGGCCGAAGAGATAGCCGAGCCCGAGGGCCGCCTTCCAGCCGCGCCCCCGCAGCACCCAGCCGAACCCGGCGAACGCGGGGAGCGCCAGCCACCACAGGGGGCGTGGCGGGAAGCTGACATAGAGCAGCACCCCGCACAGGGCGGAGGCGAGGGCCGGGACCAGGCGCAGCAGCCGGCGACGCCATGCGCCGGGCGCGGGGGACGTCCGGAGCCGGTCCGGCTGGTCCACGGAAGTTGCGGTGACGGTCACCCGGGTGAGTGTACGGCCGCTGACCTCGGCGTCGACAGCCACGGTCGGCGGGCGCCCACCGTCTCAACCCGGCTGTGCGGCGACCGGGGACCACACCCCGAACCACTGCTCGGCGCCGTACTCCTCGAACCGCTCCACCTCGGTGAACCCGAGCTTCGCCGCGAGGCGCATGGAGCGGGCGTTGGCGGTCTGGGTGGTGAGCACCACGGGCTCGCCGGGCAGCGCGTCCGCGAACCAGTCGAGCGCCGCCGTACACGCCTCGGCCGCGTAGCCGTGTCCCCACGCGTGCGGCAGGAACATATAGCCCAGCTCCGCCTCCCCGCCCGCCGGGCGGACATGGCCGGGGCGCTCCGGGGCGCGCCGGTCGAGCAGCTGGATGAAGCCGATCATCGTGCCGTCGAGCTCGACCACGAAGACGCCGGGCCGCCGCCCGGGCACCTCGGGCACCACGCGTTCGAGTTCCGCGCGGGGCCGGGCGCCACCGACGTAGGTGCCCACCTCCGGCGAGGCCGACAGGTCGATGAACGCCGCCCGGTCCCGGGCCTCCGGCTCACGCAGCACGAGCCGCTCGGTCGTGATCGGGGCGGGCGGCCAGGCGGCGGATCCGGGTTCGGTCATGACGGGCAAGCTATCGGGGCCGCCTCGGAAACCGCCATGCGGTCCGCCCCCCGGATCCGCTACGCGGCCGTCCCCGGGGTGATCGAGCGCAGCCGCGCCCTGATCACCCGCACCGCCGATTCCGCGTTGTCTACGGTGACGGTGAAGGTGTGTCCGTCCCACAGGCTGAGCACGATGCCCTCGCCCCGGCGTACGACGACGGCGGTGCCCTTCTCGGGGCGCCAGCGGTAGCCCCAGCCGCCCCATTGCCGCGGGGTCACCAGGGCGGTGAAGTCGGCGCCCGCCACATGGGAGAGCGGGATGCGGCGGCGCGGCAGCCCGATGTGGCCGCAGCGCACCTCGACGCACTCCCGGTCGAGTCTGAGGTCGACATGGACGAAGGCGAGGGTGCCGAAGATGACCAGCAGCCCGGCCGCGATGCAGCCGACCACGGACATCGTCAGCGCGGTGATCCCGGACGTCCACGCGGAGTCCACGGCCAGCTTGATCCCCAGGGCCAGGCAGGCCGCCCCGGCCAGCGCCAGCAGCCACTGCACCCGATTGGTGGCGCGTCCGGTCCAGATCTCGGGGGTGGCGTCGTCCTCGGTATGGGGCTGGTCCCTCATGACTACGAGATTACTCAGGATTCCCCGCGCGGGTACCGCCTCTCGGCCCGCGCCCGCCCCCGTGCGGCCCTGGACGGCGGAAGCGGAACGGGTGAGCGCGGCAGGATCAGTGGCGGTCGGCGAACGGTTCCACCGCGGGCAGCAGCCGTCCCTCGGCGTAGTGCAGCGCCGCCGCGGGCAGCTCGCCCTCGCGGCCGCTGAGCAGCACCGTGAGGCCGCCCTCGGCGGGCGCCCCCGAGGCGGGAAGTTCGCCCAGTCGGCGCAGTGCCTGCGCGGCCACCGCGCCGGCCGAGCCGTGCAGGACCAGCGGGGCCGCCCCGGGGCGCTGCACGGCGGCCCGGATGCGCTCGGCGACCAGCTCGTAGTGGGTGCAGCCGAGGACGACGGTCGTCACCTCCGCCGGCGTGAGCGCGGCGGCCGCGGCGACGGCCGCCTCGATCGCCGCCTCGTCCGCGTGTTCGATGGCCTCGGCCAGACCCCAGCAGGGCACCTCCGTCACCGGCACGCCGTCGGCGAAGTCCGCGATGAGTCCGCGCTGGTAGGCGCTGCCGGTGGTGGCGGGGGTCGCCCAGATCGCGAAGGGTCCGCCGCCGGCCGCGGCCGGCTTGATCGCCGGGACGGTGCCGATCACCGGGATGCCGGGCTCCAGGCGGGCGCGCAGCGCGGGCAGGGCGTGCACGCTGGCCGTGTTGCAGCCGACGATCAGCGCGTCGGGACGGCGGGCCGCGGCGGCCTCGGCGACGTCCAGCGCGCGCCGGGTGAGGTCCTCGGGGGTGCGTGGCCCCCAGGGCATGCCGTCGGGGTCCAGGGAGAGAACGAGATCCGCGTCGGGCCGTAGGCGTCGTACCGCGGCCGTGGCCGCGAGCAAACCGATTCCGGAGTCCATGAGCGCGATCTTCACCCGGCCACGATAGACGATCCGCTCATGTGAACGGCCCGGGTGGGGCAGACTGCGCCCGTGAGCGCCTTCCTGTGGATCACCGTCGTCTCGCTGGCCGCCTGGTGCTGGCTGCTGCTGTGCCAGGGCTTCTTCTGGCGCACGGACGTCCGGTTGCCGCGGCGCCGGGAACCGGAGGCGTGGCCGTCGGTCTGCGTGGTCGTACCGGCCCGCGACGAGGCCGCCGTACTGCCCGCGAGCCTGCCGTCGCTGCTCGCGCAGGACTATCCGGGGCGGGCCGAGGTCTTCCTGGTGGACGACGGCAGCACGGACGGCACCGGGGAGCTGGCCCGCGCGCTGTCGGAACGGCACGGCGGGCTGCCGCTCACGGTGGGCTCGCCGGGCGAGCCGCCCGCGGGCTGGACGGGCAAGCTGTGGGCGGTACGGCACGGCATCGCGCTGGCCCGCGCGCGCGGTCCTGAGTACCTGCTGCTGACGGACGCGGACATCGCGCACACCCCGGACAGCCTGCGGGAACTGGTCGCGGCGGCCCATGGCGGCGGCTTCGACGTGGTCTCGCAGATGGCGCGGCTGCGGGTGGAGAGCCGCTGGGAGCGGCTGGTGGTCCCGGCGTTCGTGTACTTCTTCGCGCAGTTGTATCCCTTCCGGTGGATCGGCCGGGAGGGTTCGCGCACGGCGGCCGCGGCGGGCGGCTGTGTGCTGCTGCGCGCCGGCATGGCGGAGAAGGCGCGGATCCCGGACGCCATCCGGCACGCGGTCATCGACGACGTCGCCCTCGCCCGCGCGGTCAAGGGCGCGGGCGGGCGGGTCTGGCTGGGCCTGGCCGACCGGGTGGACAGTGTGCGGCCCTACCCCCGGCTGGGCGACCTGTGGCGGATGGTCTCGCGCAGCGCCTACGCCCAGCTGCGGCACAGCCCGCCGCTGCTGCTCGGCACGGTGGCCGGGCTCGCGCTGGTGTACCTGGTGCCGCCGGTGGCCGTCATCGCGGGCGCGGCGGCGGGCAGCGCGCCGGTGGCCGTCGTCGGCGCGCTGGCATGGGCGGTGATGGCGGGCACCTACCTGCCGATGTTGCGGTACTACCGGCAGCCGCTGTGGCTCGCCCCGCTGCTGCCGTACACCGCGTTCCTGTATCTGCTGATGACGGTGGACTC
The DNA here is from genome assembly GCF_040684035.1 of Streptomyces sp. NPDC093018. NCBI lineage: Bacteria > Bacillati > Actinomycetota > Actinomycetes > Kitasatosporales > Streptomycetaceae > Streptomyces > Streptomyces sp. NPDC093018. The sequence continues at coordinate 317,534 of NZ_JBFBFF010000001.1, read as the reverse complement.
GGCCGTGCAGCACTACCGGGGGCGCGGGGCCGCCTGGAAGGGCCGTACGTACGCCCGTCCCGACGCGGTCGCCGACGAGGGGTGAGTCACTTGCGGCCGGGCGTCCAGTTCATGCCCCAGCCGTAGGCGCGGTCCACGGTGCGCTGCGGGCTCACCCCGCGCTCCGGTACGAGGTAGCGGGCCTCGCGCCGGACGACGAGATCGCCGCCCGTGTTGGTGATCAGGGCGAGCGCGCACACCGTGGAGGGGGCCGTGCACTCGTCCAGCGCGAAGTCGACGGGGGCGCCGTACTGCGGCTGGAGGGTGACGGTGGCGTGCAGTCCGGCGAAGGACGACGCGCCCTCGTAGACGGTGACGAAGACGAGGACGCGGCGCAGGTCCGTCAGGTGGTCGAGGTTGATGGTGAGGTTCTCACCGCTCGCCGCGGCGCCGGTGCGGTCGTCGCCGTCGAGATGGATGTACGGCGGCCGGTGCAGCGATCCGAAGGAGTTGCCGAGCGCCTGGACGACGCCCTTGCGGCCGTCGGCGAGTTCGTACAGGGCGCACAGGTCGAGGTCGAGGTCCCCGGACCCGCCACCGCTCCAGCGCGCGCCCCAGCCCGAAAGCTGTTTGCGCATCTGCCAGTTGAGGTTCACCCGCAGGACGCCCGAGGTACCGCCCTGCTTCGCCAGCGAGACGGAGGGGGCGGCCTTGGTGAGGGTGATCTTCGCGAGGCGGACCGGGGGTGCGGCGGGTGGCGGGGGCGGCGGCACGTCGCTCACCCGGGCCCAGGCGGGCGGGGGCGGCGCGTCGGCGAGGGAGGACGGTGCGGGTGGGGGTGGTACGACCGTCGGCGGGGCCGGTGGGGGTGGCGGTGGTACGTCCGCCACCGGGGCCGGTGCGGGTGGGGGTGCCGCGTGCTGCGGCTCGTCCACGGTGATTCCGAACTCCGTGGCAAGGCCCTCCAGTCCGCTGTCGTAGCCCTGGCCGACGGCGCGGAACCGCCAGCCGCCCTGGCGGCGGTAGAACTCACCGAGCAGGAAGGCGGTCTCCACGGTCGCGCCCGGACTGTCGAAGCGGGCGACGACCTGGCCGGACGCGGGGTCGGTCACCTCGATGTACAGGCCCGGGACCTGCCCGAACGTGCCGCCGTCCGCCGAGGCGGCGAGGACGATCCGCTCGATCGCGCCCTCCACCCGCGCCAGGTCCACGGTCAGGGTGTCGACGGCGAGCGCGCCCTCGGTCCGCTTGCCCTCATGGCGCACCGCGCCCGAGGGATGGGCGGGCTGGTTGTAGAAGACGAAGTCCGCGTCGGAGCGGACCTTCCCCGCGGCGAGCAGCAGCGCGGAGGCGTCCGCGTCGGGCACTCCGGGCCCCTGGCGCCGCCCCAGCTCGACCCGCAGCGCGGTGGCCGGAACCGGTGTGTTCGATCCCTTCGCCATCGTCATGTCGACCCCCTCGCTCCCGTCCGCGGTGTCCACGGACGTCCGGATCATCCCCGCATGCCCAACCTATGCCCGGCCCCGCCGAACTCCCCTGGGCCGCGCGGGCAAAGACGCAGGAAGATCGCCGGTCGACCGCCGGTAACCCGCCCGGGAAGTCCGTTCCTTACATGATCTATACGTGAACCGCTGCCCCTTTTCGACAAGTTCGCTCTGATTGAGTATCCCCGGTCACCGCCGACACGGAAAACAACCCTCTTATCGGTCTCCCCAACCAGCACATCGTGGGCTTAACTTATGTGCCATGACCTCCCCCCGCTCCACCTATGGCGGCGGCTATTACTCCGCCTCCTTCCGGGACACTCCGATCTACGACGCCCTCGTGGCCGAGCGGGGAACCCCGCAGATCGCCCCGATCCGGGTCCCCGCCGCCTACGACATGGGCAGCAACCTGCCCGCCCTGCCGTCGGCCCTCCCCGCCCTGCCGGCCGCGCCCTCCCCGCAGCCCCAGGTTCCCGGCTACGGCTATCCCCAGCAGCCACAGCCCGCCCCGTTCCAGCAGGCGCCCACGGCGTACATCCCGCAGCAGGCGAGCGCCCCGCGCGGCTACCCCGGCCCACAGGCACCGCAGCAGCGCCCGATGCAGCCCGGCACCGGCTACGAGGCGATGCGCCCGGCCGCGCCCCGGCCCGTGCAGGCGCCGTACCAGGACCCGTACAACAACCCTCAGCAGCGGGGTTACTGATCGAAGCGCCCCCGCTGTCGGTGGCACCTGGCACGATGGCGACATGGAACTCGCCGAAGTGCAGTCGATCCATCTCTACCCGGTCAAGGCGTTCCAGGGCCTTGCGGCCGACGCGGCCGCGGTGGAGCCCTGGGGGCTGGCGGGAGACCGGCGCTGGGCACTGATCGACGCCGGGGGGAAGGTCGTCACCCAGCGGGAGCAGCCACGTCTCGCCCTGGCCGCCGCCGAGCCTCTGGCCGGCGGCGGTCTGCGTCTGTCGGCGGCCGGGCGAGCGGCGATCACCATCGAGGTGCCGGAGCCCTCGGACACCGTGCCGGTGAACATCTTCGGGCAGAAGATCGAGGCGGTGCCGGCCGCGGCGGTGGCGCACGCCTGGTGCAGCGCCTATCTCGACCGGGACGTGCGCCTGGTGCATCTGGACGACCCGGCCACCCGCCGCCCCGTCGACCCGGACTACGCGCTGCCGGGCGAGACGGTCAGCTTCGCCGACGGCTATCCCCTGCTCGTCACCACATCGGCCTCGCTCGACGCCCTCAACTCCCTGATAGCCGAGGGCCGGCACGCCGCCGAGGGGCCGCTGCCCATGAACCGGTTCCGGCCCAGCGTCGTGGTCGGTGGCACCGAGGCGTGGGCGGAGGACGAGTGGGCGCGCATCTCGGTCGGCGAGGTCGTCCTCCGTGTCGCGCGCACCTGCGGGCGCTGTGTGGTGACCACCACCGACCAGGGCACCGCCGCGCGCGGCCGGGAGCCGCTGTACACACTGGCCCGGCATCGCAGGTTCGGCCGGAGTCTCGTCTTCGGGCAGAACCTCGTTCCGCTCACGCCCGGGACGATCCGGGTCGGCGATCCGGTACGGGTGCTGGAGCGCGACGGGAGCGGGCCGGCCGGAGATCGGCGGATCGGGGAACCCCGGAGGCGTTCCCGGTCGTTGGGGTGACATGAGAAATGCGTGAGACGTCGCGGCCGTGACCGGCCGCGGGGGACGTGGGGGGTGGGGAGATGCGGGCAGTCACGGGTCTGTGGCGCTGGAGACGCAATCCGCTGTGCCGCGCGACCGATCTGGCCGAGGCGTGGGTGGCACTGGTGGCGCTGGTGCTGATCACCGTGGTGGCGCCCGTGACCGGTGCGCTGACCGGCTTCGTCGCCGAGGACTCCCTCCAGCGTGCCGCGCGGATGGAACAGCACACCCACCATCTGCTCACGGCCACCGTGGTACGGCCGCTGGGCCGGGCTCCCGAGGGCGATCCCGACACCGCCGGCGCGCACGAGGCCCGCAGCCGCGTCCTCGCCGACTGGTCCGCGCCGGACGGCACCGCGCACCGCGGCCCGGTCCTCGCCGACCTCAAGTCCCCTCGCGCCGGGGACCACTTCGGGCTCTGGACGGATCCGCAGGGCCGAATAACCACCCGCCCGCTGGACTCCGTCACGGCCACGGCGCACGCCGTCCTGGCCGGATTCGGCGCCGCCCTGCTGACCGCGGGCCTGGTCGAGACCGCCCGGCGGCTCACCGTCTGGCGCATGGTCCGCCGCCGGTACGCACGCTGGGAGCAGGCCTGGGACCGGGCGGGCCCGGACTGGGGCAAGGCGGGCACCGGCAGCTGAGCACGGGCAGGCTGTGGTCAACCCACCCCGGGCGCACACGCTACGGTGGACCGGCCGAAGCGCTTTCGGCGACAACCCGCGGACGGGCGCACGTCAGGGACTCGCACAGACGCGGGGACACGGACGGGCAGGCCCGGGGGCCGGGCACGCGCACGGACCCGGCAGCGCCGCCCGTACGGGGCGGCGGCCATCAGTACGACGAGGTGGGGGCACGGCAACGCCATGGCACAGGGCACGGTCCAGGTGACGCACACCGGTACCTCGCGGTGGCGGCGCCGCACGGGTGAGTACGCATCGCTCGCCGCCGCCCTGGAGGCCGCCGCCGACGGCGACGTCCTCACCATCGCCCCCGGCACCTACCGGGAGAACCTCGTGATCCAGCGGGCGGTGACGCTCCGCGGTCCGGACGGCTCGCCCGGCTCGGTGCGGATCGCGCCGGTGGACGGGGTGCCGCTGACCGTGCGGGCCTCGGCCGTGGTGCACGACCTGCATGTGGAGGGCCAGGACGCGGCGGCGCCCGCGCTGCTGGTCGAGGAGGGCACGCCCGAGCTGACGGACGTGCGGATCGTGACCCGCTCGGCCGTCGGCGTGGAGGTGCGCGGCGCGGCCCGTCCGACCGTGCGCCGGCTCACCGTGGACAACCCGGCCGGTATCGGCATCGCCGTACTCGACGGCGGCAGCGGGGTGTTCGAGGAGTGCGAGATCGTGGCGGCCGGACAGGCGGGCGTGGCGGTGCGCGGCGGCGGCCATCCGCGCCTGGACCGCTGCCGGGTGCACCACGCCTCGGGCACCGGGTTCACCGTGACCGGTGAGAACTCCGCGCTGGAGGCGGTCGGTTGCGAGATCTACGAGGTGCGCGGCTCCGGGGTGCAGGTCACCCAGCGGGCCGCCGCGCAGCTGACCGACTGCGATGTGCACCGCACCACCGGCGACGGCGTCACGCTGGACACGGACGCGGTGCTCACGCTGGAGGACTGCCGGATCCACGACATCCCGGAGAACGCGGTCGACCTGCGCTCGCGTTCGGTGCTCACGCTGACCCGCACGACGGTCCGGCAGTTCGGGCGCAACGGGCTGTCGGTGTGGGACCCGGGCACCCGGGTGGACGCCAATCAGTGCGAGATCTTCGACAGCACCGGTGACTATCCGGCGGTGTGGGTGAGCGACGGCGCCACCGCGGTGCTGGACTCCTGCCGGGTGCACGATGTGCCGGACGCGCTGTTCGTGCTGGACCGCGGCTCGCGCGTGGACGTGGTGGACAGCGATCTGTCCCAGGTGCGCAACACGGCCGTGTCGGTGAGCGACGGAGCGACGGCGCAGCTGGACGACTGCCGGATCCGGGACGCGGCGACCGGTGCCTGGTTCCGGGACCACGGCAGCGGCGGCACCCTCAACAACTGCACCGTCGACGGCACCCAGACCGGTGTGATCGTCACCAAGGGCGCCGACCCGACCATCGAGCGCTGCACCGTCGACTCCCCCGCCGAGGCCGGCTTCTACGTCTCCGCGGGCGGCCGGGGCAGCTTCCTGAACTGCCGGGTCAAGGGGAGCGGCGGCTACGGCTTCCATGTGATCGACGGCTGCCGCACCACGCTGCGCAAGTGCCGCACCGAGCGCTGTGCGCGCGGGGGTTACGAGTTCGCCGAGGGCGGCGCGGACGCCGGGTCGGGTTCGGGTCCGGTGGTGGAGGACTGCACCAGCGACGAGAGCGGCAGCCTAAGACCCCCGGCGACGCGGGAGACGGCCGTACAGACGGTGTCGCACTCCCCCGGGCTGCTCGGCTCGATCCCCGGGCAGCGCAGCACCGAGCAGGAGCCGTCGGTCACCGCCGCGGAGCCGGTGGAACCGGCGCGTACGTCGAAGGACGTGCTCGGTGAACTCGACGCGCTGGTGGGCCTGGAGAGCGTCAAGCGCGAGGTGCGGGCGCTGACCGACATGATCGAGGTGGGCCGGCGCCGGCAGCGGGCGGGCCTGAAGGCCGCGTCCGTCAAGCGGCATCTGGTCTTCACCGGTTCCCCCGGCACCGGCAAGACGACGGTCGCCCGGCTCTACGGCGAGATCCTCGCCTCCCTCGGCGTGCTGGACAAGGGCCATCTGGTCGAGGTGTCCCGGGTCGACCTGGTCGGCGAGCACATTGGCTCCACCGCGATCCGCACCCAGGAGGCGTTCCAACGGGCGCACGGCGGGGTGCTGTTCATCGACGAGGCGTACGCGCTCTCGCCGGAGGACGCCGGGCGTGACTTCGGCAAGGAGGCCATCGACACGCTGGTGAAGCTGATGGAGGACCAGCGGGACGCGGTGGTGGTGATCGTCGCCGGATACACCGCGGAGATGGAGCGCTTCCTGTCCGTCAACCCCGGTGTGGCCTCGCGTTTCTCCCGCACCATCACCTTCGGCGACTACGGCCCCGAGGAGCTGCTGCGGATCGTGGAGCAGCAGGCCGACGAGCACGAGTACCGGCTCGCCCCCGGCACCGCCGAGGCCCTGGTCGGCTACTTCACCACCCTCCCCAAGGGTCCCGCCTTCGGCAACGGCCGCACCGCCCGCCAGACCTTCGAGGCCATGGTCGAACGCCATGCGAGCCGCGTCGCCCAGCTCCCCGACCCGACCACCGACGACCTGACCCTGCTGTATCCGGAGGACCTGCCGGGTCAGCAGTCCTGAGCGGCGCCGTCGCCGCGTGGGGCATCAGATCGCCGACTCCCCGCGCGGAGCCGGGAGTTCGGTGCGCAGTCGGGTCAGCAGGTCCGCCCGTACCTGGGCGAAGGCCGGGTCGCTCTGGTAGCAGGAGTGGCCCAGGATCGGGGTGGGAAGCGGGTGCTCGGGGGTGCGTCCGTAGGTGAGGGGGTCTCGCAACGGCGGCCGGTCGACGGGCGGTTGACCGTCGGCGGGCAGGCACACCGGGCCGCCGATCGGGTCGGTACGGCGGTAGAGGTTGTGCCAGCACGCCATGTCCCGGTGCAGCCCGGCGAGCGCCGCGGGCCCGAAGTGGGCCGGGAACCAGCGGCCGTACAAGCGCTCCAGCGGTGAGCCGTACGTCAGCAGCGCGATCCGCGCCCGGGCGGCCGGCGTCAGCTGCCAGGCCGCCGCCGCGGCGAGCACGCTGCCCTGGGAGTGGCCGGAGAGCACCAGCCGGCCGCCGGTCGCCTCGGTCCAGGTCGCCATCCGCCAGGTCAGGTCGGGCACCGTGCGCTCGGCGTAGCACGGGGGCGCGAAGGGGTGTGCGGCGCGCGGCCAGAAGGTGCCGACGTCCCACAGGATGCCGACGGTGCGCCGGGCGCCGCGGTCCTTGTAGGCGCGCCGCCCCCAGGTGACGAACAGCAGGAAGCCGAGCCCGACCAGCCATGAGCCAAGACCCTGGGAGATCCCTGCGGCGATCTGTACGGCGGCCGCGGTGCCGCCCGCCGCGCCGTCCGGCGACCGCCCGCTGACCAGGGCCCCGGCCATCGCCCCGCCGCCGAGCACCAGGGCGGCGGCGGAGAGCACGGTGAGGACGAGCGGGGCGCGATCGGTGAGCGCGGCCATGGCCCGGGCGTGGGCGATGGCACGGGTACGGGCCGGATCCTCGGGCTCCCCCGGATGCTCCCGGCGCACGCGGTCGCGTTCGGCACGGGCGAGCCGCGCGGTACCGGCGGCGAGCCGGCCGGCCAGCCCCAGCAGCACCGCGAGCAGCGGCGGAATCATGGACGCCTGCCAGGTCAACGCGACCGGCGGCCCGGAGATGACGCTCCCGGTCCCATCCAGCCAGTCCGCCACCCGCTGCGCGACCCCACCGGACATCACCCCACCCAACGCACAACCGACCAACACCGTGGCAGGCCCCCCGAGACCACGGGTACCGGGGGCGGGCCGGGGCTCGGAGTGAGGGCTGAGGCCGGGGTTGGCACCGAGGTCGAGGGCGGGGCCAGGGCTGACGCCGAGGTCGAGGCCGAGGTCGATGTCGGGGTCGAGGCCAAGGTCGGGGCCGGGTCCGGGGTCGTAGTCGGGTCCGAGGTCGGGATCATGGTTGAGACCTGAGCCAGGACCGGGGGCGCGGCCGGAGCCGAATCCAAAGCCGGGGCCGGGGACCGAGCCAGAGCCGACGGCGGGGGCCGGGCCGGAGCCGGAGCCGAGGCCGCAGGCCGAGGCGGAGTCGGAGTCGGAGTCGAGACCGCGGGCCGAGTCGGAGCCGCAGTCGAGGCCGGTCTCGGTGGTCGGGGTCGGAGGTGTCAGCCCCCTGTGGTACATCCCCCACGCGAGCGCCCCGAGGGCCACCACCAGCGCACCCTGCGCCAGCATCAGGCCGCCGAATGCCGGGTCTCCGGGGAGGCGGCCCGTCGAGTGCCAGTCGGGGCGGGACCAGCCGGTGTAGAGCGCGGTGAGGAGGAGCAGGGCGAGCGCGCCGAGCGGGAGCCGGCGGAGCAGGTGCGGGTCGAGCCGCTGGTCGACGCGGTGTTCGTCGCGGCCCCGACGGCACACCACGGCCACCGTCATACCCGCCCCGGCCAGCAGGCAGACGGTCAGCAGCCGGCCGAGGGCGTCCAGCACCCCGGGCCCGCCGGGCCGGTGGTCGAAGCGGACCGCAGGCACGGCGAGGGCGGCGGCGACCGTCAGCAGCCCGGCCGCCGTGTGGGCGGCGCGCAGCCGGGCCACCAGTCGGCGCCCGTACCAGAAGCCGGGCCGCGCCAGGGCGCTGTCGTCGGGGTCCGGCGCCGGGTCCGGGCCCCGCACCAGCGGCCGGTGGGACTCGTACGCACTCCAGGTGCGGTGCGACAGATACCAGAGCAGGAGGATCAGCCCGCCCGGCACCAGCGCCGCGAGCGCGAGCCGCCGTCCCGGCTGGGCCCACCAGCCGCCGGATGTGCCGAGCAGTTCCGCCCACCGGCGTACGCCGGGACTCTGGGCCGCGTCCGGGGTGAGGAAGGCCAGCCAGAAATGGCGCCGGGCGCAGCCGTGGGCACCGGCGCACTGCCAGGCGACCAGGTCGAGGGCCACCTCGCACGCGGCCGCCACCAGCAGCACCGTGAGAGTGAGGGCGGCGAGCCGCACCAGCAGGCCGTAGAGGCGGACGGCGCGCGGCCGGGCCGGGGCGGCGGGGCGCATCCAGTGGGCGAGGTTGACCACCATGAACGGCAGCAGCAACAGCCACAGGGCGCGGCCCGCGTCACCGGAGGTGAGGTTGCACCAGACGTACGCCTCCTGCACCGGCCCGCCCCCGCCCCGGGGCCCCGGTCCGGCTCGGGAGACGTCCTCGGCGCGGCGGAAGACGGCCGCCGTGTCGTCCCCGGCGATCCGCACGGTGCGCGCGTCGCCCAGCATCTCCTCCGGGGTCGTACCGCCGACCCCGTGCACCAATAATTCGAGATCGACCGGCTCGGGTGATTCAAGATCGACCGGCTCGGGCGCGCGGCCTTCGGTGGGCTGTCCGCTGGGGCGTTCCTGAGCGCGTTCCACACTTCCCCCGTGACGCCGTACGGCCTGTGTCCGTGCCCGCTCCAGGATGTCCGCTTCCGGCGGCCTGCACACCGCTCGTCACAGAATCTCCCCGATCGGTGCGGCGGTGACCGTGCCCCGGGCCGCCCGCCCGCGTGGCGCCGGGCGGTGGCGCACCCCGTGCCGTCCCGTGAAAAGATGGGACGCCCGCGCACCTCCGGACGGACGAACGCACTGCTCGCAGGCGGATGCGCCGGGTGTGTCGAACGGTTGGCGGCGAAAGGACCGGAGCGTACGTGAGCGAGAATCAGCACCTCCTCGCGGAGCAGCGCCGCGCCCTGATCCTGGACGAGGTCCGGCGCCGCGGCGGTGCCCGGGTCAATGAACTGACCCGCAGGCTCGGGGTGTCGGACATGACCGTGCGCCGCGACCTGGACGCGCTGGCCCGGCAGGGTGTGCTGGAGAAGGTGCACGGCGGCGCGGTCCCGGTGGTCGAGGCCAGCACCCATGAGCCGGGCTTCGAGGCCAAGTCGGGCCTGGAGCTGTCGGCCAAGGAGGACATCGCACGGGCCGCCGCCGCCCTGGTCACCCCCGGCACCGCGATCGCCCTGTCCGGCGGTACGACGACGTACGCGCTCGCGCAGCATCTGCTGGAGGTGCCGGACCTGACCGTGGTGACGAACTCGGTGCGGGTCGCGGACGTCTTCCACGCGGCGCAGCGCACCTCGGGGCAGCGGCAGGGCGCGGCCACGGTGGTGCTGACCGGCGGGGTGCGCACCCCGTCCGACTCGCTGGTGGGCCCGGTGGCCGACCAGGCGATCGCGGCGCTCCACTTCGATCTGCTCTTCCTCGGGGTGCACGGCATATCGGTCGAGGCGGGCCTGTCCACGCCGAACCTGGCGGAGGCCGAGACCAACCGCCGTCTGGTGCACTCGGCTCGGCGCGTGGTGGTGGTCGCCGACCACACCAAGTGGGGCACGGTGGGCCTGAGTTCGTTCGCCACGCTGGGCCAGGTGGACACGCTGGTGACCGACGCGGGGCTGCCGCAGGAGGCCCGCACCGAGGTCTCCGAGCGGCTGCGGCGGCTGATCGTGGCCGGGGAGCCGGACATCGAGGACGCGGCCGGGGACGGCGAGGAACCGGACGGCGACACCGCCGCGGAACCCGCCGACGGCGCCGAGGACAACTGACACCACGTCAACTACGCTGCTGCCACGGCCCGTCCGCGCGGAAGATGACCGACACTCGTCAACGCCCTACCTCCGTGCGGGACTTCACGAGGAGGTTGCCGCCATGGCCCAGCATCTGCGTCCGGTCGGCCCGGACTTCGTCGACCGTGCGCCCGTACGGCTGGTGTTCGGCCGGGACCTGAACGCCGCCCCGGATCTCGTCTACCGGGCCCTCGTCGAGGACGTGGCGAGCATGCCGCAGTGGTTCTCGGCCGTGGCACGCGCCCGGTCGACGGACGGCGGGCGCGATGTCCGGCTGCGCGGCGGCATCCGCTTCAAGGAGACCGTCCTGGTCGCCGAGAAGCCCGAGCTGTACACGTACCGCGTCGACGTGACCAACACCCCGGGCGCCCGCGCCTGGGTGGAGGAATGGCGCCTGACCCCCGTCGGCACCGGCACCCGTATCCGGGCGGTCTTCGCCCTCGACGGGACCACCGCGTTCCGCCTCGGCTGCCGACTGGCCGCGCCGGGCGTGGGCCTCGCCATCCGGCGGGCGGCTGGGGCGCTGGACCGGCATCTGGCCTAGGGTCGGGTCTTCCACCCGGACCGGGCCGGACACAGGCCGCACAACCCCGCCCGGACCGGGCCGAGCACAGGCCGCACAGCCCCGCCCGGATCAGGCCGGGCATAGGCCGCACAGCCCCACCCTGACCAGCCCGGGCACAGGCCCGCACAACCCCGCCCGGACCAAACCGGACGCGGGCCGAGCGGCCCGGCACGATCCGCGCGGGCGACCCGGGGTCACCAGGGCACGGGCGTTCCGTCCCAGGAGAAGAACGCGCCGGTCGGCCCGTCGTCCGGCAGCAGCGCCAGGCGTACGGCGCCCTCGGCGGCCTCCGCCGGGTCCCCGCCCGCCGCCGCCCGGGAGTTGAGGTCGGTGGCCCGCAGCCCGGGGGCGAGCGCGTTGACCTTGATGCCGTCCTCGGCCAGCGTCTGGGCGTACAGGACGGTGAGGGCGTTGAGCGCGGCCTTCGAGGACCGGTACGCGGCCGCGCCACCGCCGGGCGCGAACTGGGGGTTCGGCCCCGTGCTCCAGGCCAGTGAGCCGGTGCCGCTGGAGATGTTGACGATCCGGGGGTGCGGGGAGCGGCGCAGGGCGGGCAGGAAGGCGTTGGTGACCGCGGCGACCCCGAACACATTGGTCTCGTAGGTGCGCCGGAACTCGTCCGTGCCGGTCTCGGCGGCCGGGGCGAGCGAGGTCGAGACGCCCGCGTTGTTGACCAGGACGTCGAGGCGTTCCACCTGGCCCGCGGCCGCGGCGATGCCGTCCGGGTCCGTCACATCGAGGACCAGGAGCCGGGCATTGCGGCCGATCTCCTCGACGGCCGCCCGCCCGCGCCCGGCGTCGCGGGAGCCCACGTACACCGTGCACCCCTCGGCGGCGAGCAGACGGGCGATCTCCTTGCCGATTCCCTTGTTGGCACCGGTGACCAGTGCTGTGCGATCGTTCATGGCAGCCACGGTCCCCCGGCACCGGCCACCGCGCCAGGGACCACCTGTACCAGGCGATGGACGGAGCTGAGGCGGTATGGCGCGGCCCGAGCTGGCCCGCTTCCTGCGGGAGCGCCGCGCGGCCCTGCACCCGCGGGAACTCGGCCTCCCCACAGGCTCCCCGCGCCGTACCCCGGGCCTGCGCCGCGAGGAGGTGGCCGACCTGGCGCACATCTCCGTCGACTACTACGTGCGGCTGGAACAGGCCCGCGGTCCCCGGCCGTCGTCCCGCGTCCTGGACGCGCTGGCCGGGGCGCTGCGTCTGACACCGGCCGAGCGCGGCCATCTGTTCCGGCTGGCCGGGACGAGCGCGCCGCCGCCCGCCACCGGCGCCGTACGGCGGGTACGCCCGCATGTGGAGCGGATGCTGCGCCGCCTGCCGGAGACCGGTGCGATCGTCACCGACGCGGCCTACGGGGTCGTCGCCTGGAACCCGCTGGCCCAGGCCCTGCTGGGCGGTGGCCTCGGACAGGGGACGACGAACCTGGCCCGGCGCCGCTTCCTCGGCGCGGGCGGCGGATACGAGAACTCCGGTGCCGAGGAGTTCGGGCAGATCGCGGTGGCGCGGCTGCGCCGGGCCGCCGACCGCTATCCGCATGATGCCCGGCTCGCCGCCCTGCTGGCCGAACTGCGCGCCGGCAGCGAGGAGTTCGGCCGGCTCTGGGAGACCCGGCCGGTGCACGCCCCCGGGCACCGCACCAAGACGATCGTCCATCCGGCGGCGGGTCGGCTGCGGCTGAACTGCGACGTCCTGCTCGTGCCCGAGGACGACCAGGAGGTCGTCCTGATCACGGCCGACCCCGGCTCCCCCTCGGCCCGGGCCCTGCGCGGACTGGCGACGACGGCGGCCTAGGTCAGGTCGTCACACCGTGGTCATGTGAGATCACTGCCCAGCACAACCATGCCGCCGACGGAACCGACTTGCCACACCTATCGATATTCGATAGTTTTCTATCGCGATTCGATCAAGGGAGTGACATTGGGCAAGGTGACAGTGCTCGCGCTGCGCGCCGTGATGGTGGTACTGCACGCCGGGGCGGTCTCCGCCCAGGCGGTGATGGTGGCGATGCTGACAGGCGCCATGGCGGACAGCGTCCTCCCCGACCGCCGCACCCCGGCCCTCGTGATCACGATCATGGGCGTCGTGACGGTCCAGGTCGTGCTGGTCTGCGTGTGGCGGCTGGTGACGATGGCGCAACGCGGAACCGTGTTCTCCCCCACCGCATTCCGCTACGTCCATCCCGTGATGGGCGCGTTCGTGGCGGCCGCGCTCCTGGTGCTCGCGCTCGGGTCGGTCCTGGCCCCTGGCGATGTCGTTCCCCCGGGCGTTGTGGCCCTGTTGGGCGGCGTCAGCCTGGCGATCTTCGGGAACGCGCTCATCGTGCTCGTGCTGCGGATGCTGCTCGCACAAGCCGTCGCACGCGACGTCGAGGCGTCGCGGCTGGGGGCCGAGCTGGCCGAGGTGATCTGATGCCGATCGCCGTCGACATCGACGTGATGCTCGCGAAGCGGAAGATGTCCGTGGGTGAACTGGCGGACCGCGTGGGGATCACACCCGCCAACCTGGCGGTGCTCAAGAACGGCCGGGCCAAGGCGGTGCGCTTCACCACGCTCGCCGCGCTGTGCGAGGTGCTCGAGTGCCAGCCCGGAGACCTGCTGCGCTGGGAGCCCGGCGGCCCCGGGGACAGGGACGGGGACGGGGCCGCGCACGAATCCGGAGCGTCCGTCCCGGCCGGCTCCCCGCCTCGGTGACCACAGGCGCGGCAGTCGGCGCCCGCCGCCCGCCGCGCCGGCCGATGACGGACTCCACAACGAACAGAGCAGATATGACGACAGCGCGCCTCTCCTACCGCGTCGGGAGCACGGACAGGGCCGACGTCCTGGTGGTCGGGGCCGGCCTGGCCGGACTCAACACCGCCACCCTCCTCGCCCGACAGGGCCACGACGTGCTCCTGGTCGAACGCCGAACGAACCTCGCCGGCGCGATCCGCACCACAGGAATCTTCGTACGGAAGACACTCGACGACTTCCCGCTGCCCCCCGACTGCCTCGGGCCACCGATCCGACGCGTGGTCCTCTACCCCCTGACCTGCGCCGCCCGGTCAGCCTCACCAGTCCCCGCGACGAATACCGGGTGGGCGACATGGCGCCGCTCTACGAAGCGACGGCCGCCACCGCGGTCGGCGCCGGCGTACGCGTCGCACTGGGCACGCGCTACACCGGCCGACAGGGCGACATCTTCCACCTGGCCGGTCGCGACGGACCCGCCACGGCACGGGCCCGCTTCATCGTCGGCGCCGACGGGGCCCGCTCAAGAGTCGCCCGCGACCTCGCTCTCGACCGCAACCACCACCTGATCGTCGGCGCCGAAGAGATCTTCGAACTCCCCGGAAGCGACCAGCCACCGACATTCCACTGCGTACTCGACCCCTCGCTCGCCCCCGGCTACCTGGCCTGGGTGATCAACGACGGGCAACACGCCCACGTCGGAGTCGCGGGCTACGCCGACCGCTATCCGGACGGTCTTCGCCGGGCGATGGAGCGGTTCAGCGTTTCAGCGCCCGGACTGACCGGCGTCGAGCGTCCCGAGACGGTGGAGCGGCGCGCGGGTCCCATACCCGTCGGCGGCCTGCTGCGCCGGATCAGCTGCGCCGACGGACTCCTCGTGGGGGATGCGGCAGGCGCGGTCTCCCCGCTCACCGCCGGCGGCCTGGACCCGTGTCTACGACAGTCGCAGCTCGCGGCCGAGGTCCTCCACGACGCGCTGCGCACCGGAAATCCGGGCGCGATGACCGACTACGACGGAGCCGCGCTCCGCCCCCACTTCCGCGGACGACTCCTGCTGCGCGGGATATCGGCCCGCGTACGGACGCCTGCCGCGGCAGCAGCGGGATTCACCCTGCTCCGCACACCGTTCGGCCGGGCCGCGGCAAGCCGAGTCCTCTTCGGCGACAGATCCTTCCCCGACCCCACAACCAAGTGAACTCACTGAACGAGAGGCCGCATCACATCATGCCCACCTTCCCCGTACCGGCAGCCGCGAAGCTCATCACCACGGTGGCGGGGCTGGCCGTCGCCTGCGGACTCCTTACGGGTTGCGGTGCCAAGAGTCCCGACGTGACGTACAAGGCCTGGACCGAAGGAGGCGATCTGCGATCCGTCAGGCACGACTACATCGATGGCCCCAACGGCGCGGTGAGCATGCCGGCCAAGGTGAGCGGAGCGACGTGGAGCACCCGGGAGGACGGCGGGCACAACCCGCGCATCGAGGCCGTGCCCACCGGCAAGGGCGTGGCGCACTGCCTCCTGCGGGAAGGCGACCACCATGTCCTGGACCAGCAGACGGGAGCAGCGGGCCGGCCGGTGACATGCTCCGCCCACCGGTAGCAGGGCCCACCGGTAGCAGGGCGGCGCGGGCGCGCCCCCCGGTGCCCGTCGCTCACTCGGGCCAGACCCCGGTGGCCAGCAGCGTCTCGATCGCCGTCGTGTACGGCGCGATGTCCAGACCCTGCTCGGTGAGCCACGCGTCCGAGTAGTACTTGTCGAGGTACCGGTCGCCCGGGTCGCACAGCAGGGTGACGACGCTGCCGGTACGGCCCTCGGCCACCATCTCGGAGACGATCTTCAGCGCGCTCCACAGTCCGGTCCCGGTGGAGCCGCCCGCCTTGCGGCCGATGACCCCTTCCAGGGCCCGTACGGCGGCGACGCTGGCCGCGTCCGGGACCTTCATCATCCGGTCGATCGCGCCGGGCACGAAGCTCGGCTCCATGCGCGGCCGGCCGATGCCCTCGATCCGGGAGCCGCAGTCGCAGGTGACGTCCGGGTCGCCGCTGGTCCAGCCCTCGAAGAAACAGGAGTTGTCCGGGTCGGCGACGCAGATACGGGTGTCGTACTGCATGTAGTGCACATAGCGGGCGAGCGTCGCCGAGGTACCGCCGGTGCCCGCCGTGGCGACGATCCACGCCGGCTCCGGGAAGCGCTCCAACTCCAGCTGGCGGAAGATCGATTCGGCGATGTTGTTGTTGCCGCGCCAGTCGGTGGCCCGCTCGGCGTAGGTGAACTGGTCCATGTAGTGGCCGCCGGTCTCCACCGCGAGGCGGGCGGACTCCTCGTACATCTTCCGGGAGTCGTCCACGAAGTGGCAGCGGCCGCCGTGGAACTCGATGAGGCGGCACTTCTCGGCGCTGGTCGTGCGGGGCATGACCGCGATGAAGGGCACCCCGATCAGCTTGGCGAAGTACGCCTCGGAGACGGCGGTGGAGCCGCTGGACGCCTCGATCACCGGGCGGCCGGGGCGGATCCAGCCATTGCAGAGGCCGTAGAGGAACAGGGAGCGGGCGAGGCGGTGCTTGAGGCTGCCGGTGGGGTGCGTCGACTCGTCCTTCAGATACAGGTCGATGCCCCAGCGCTCGGGCAGCGGAAAGCGCAGCAGGTGGGTGTCGGCCGAGCGGTTGGCATCGGCCTGCACCTTGCGGACGGCCTCTTTCAGCCAGTCCCGATAGGCGGGGTCGGTACGGTCGACATCGAGGGTGGCGCCGGTCCTGGCCTGGTGGGTGATGCTCACGTCGGTGCTCCTTACGCTCTGCGCCGACGGCGCCTCGGGCGGGCCGGCACTTTCGAGCATAGGCATCTTTCAGACCGCTTCCCACCTGCATAAACGCATCTTTGGGCGGCCCAAAGGGACCCTGGGGCACAGGCGTACGAGCGGGTCGGGCGCGCCGTCGCGTGTGCTCCGGGCCGCTGTCGTGCGCGCCCCCGCGCGCACTGGTGCTCCGCCCCGCGGCGCGGCAGACTGCACGCGTCGGGACAAACGTCCCGTACGCGGACGGGGGCGCACACCGGAACACGGGAACACGCGCGCAAGGGGGCGGCGAGGGATGGCGGAGCCGGAGTTCACGGCCAAGGGCGTGCGGATCGGGAAACGCATGCGCTCGCTCACCCGGGCCGGACAGGTCCGGATCAATGACGGCAGGGTGGAGTTGCTCAACAGTTACGGCAGCGAGATCGACAGCGCGCCGGTGCAGGCGGTGCGCGCCTCCAAGCCGTGGTTCGCCCCGGACGACAAGGCGCTGGCCGACATCAACGGCCAGCGGTACCTGCTGACCCTGGCCGACCAGGACCCCGCCCCGGGCGAGACGGGCACCCCCGCGGCCCGCCGCTTCATCGAGGCGGTCCGCCGGGCGGCGGGCCGCGGCGGCTGAAGGGAGCCGAAGCCCGCGGCGGGCTCGGGCGGCGTGGGTCGCCCTAGGGTGTCGTGGGGTGTCGTGTCGTGCGTGCGGCAGGGAGCGCGTGGCATGTCATGCCGGGGAGGCGTACGTCGTCAGGGCGGCGCATCGTTCGGGGCGGCACCCGGTGCCCCGTCCCCCGGCGCGAAGGAGCGCGCCATTCGGTGCGCATGTCACGACGTCCGACGGGCACTCGGCGTCCCGGACGGCATGCGATGTCCGGACGGCGTACAGTGTCGGGTCGGCACGCGGTGCCCGCAGGCCGGGCGGCCCCAATCCGCAGAGGGGCACCCGGTGTTCGGGCGATCGGCACAGCGCCGGACAGCGGCGATCAGGGCACCGGAATCCACCATCCGTATCCATCCGGACGCGGCGAGTTGCGTCGCCCCGCCCCCTGCGCCACGCTGGTCTCACGTCACTCTGGGTTTACCGGCGACAACGCTGCGAACCAGCCCGCCGGCCACCGACAGCAGGCGGCCGCTTTCCCGGGGCCGGGGGGTCTGCTGGATCCGTTGTTCTCCGTGTTTTTCCGGTTCCGTTCCGGACCTCACATCGGGGAGTCGCAGCCGTGATCAGTCACCCAAGCAGGCACTGCACGGTGGAGCTCCAAGCCCTGCCGTCGCGGATCGGCCAGGTCCGCAGAATCGTATCTGCGCAATTGCGCTACTGGCATCTGGATCCCTTGATAGACCGAGCCGCGCTCGGTGTGACGGAGCTGCTCAGCAACGTCCACCGACATGCCAGGCCCGACAAGTCGTGCACCGTCGAGCTGGAGCTGCGACCGGACCGGCTCACCGTGTCGGTGCGCGATCACGATCCCCGGTTGCCGGTACCCGCCGACGACGCGGACATGGACGCGGAGGACGCAGAGGACACCACACCGCTCGCCACCTGCGGGCGGGGCCTCGCCATGGTCGCCGCGGTCAGCGAGAGCTGGGGCGCGCGGCCGGACGGCGAGAACGGCAAGGTCGTCTGGTTCACCCTGCCCGCGACGCCCGGCCTTCCGGCCCGCGTGCCGCACCGCACCCCGGAACACCAGCCGACGCCCACCCCGGTCGCGACGGGTGCCGTCGGCACGGCGGTCCCCGCGGCCCCGCCGCGGGCCCCGGTTCCGGCAGCGGTCACGACCGCCCCCGGCGCGCAGGAACTGGCCGCCACCCACCCGGTCGCGGCGGGCACGGGCTGAACGAACCGGACCGGTGGGCAGGCGTACGGCGGCACGGGTGCCCGGCGAGCGGCGACGAACCGCCCGCCGGACATCCGCACGCCCACGGGACGAGCGCCTCCGCATCCACCAGCATTTCTGTATCTACCAGTATGTACACTGATCTCATGAGCACCTCCGAACGACTCATCGAGTCGACCCGCGACCTGCTCTGGGAGCGCGGCTACGTGGGCACCAGCCCCAAGGCGATCCTGGAGCGCGCGGGCGCGGGCCAGGGCAGCATGTACCACCACTTCAAGGGCAAGCCGGATCTCGCCCTGACGGCGATCCGGCGCACCGCCGAGCAGCTGCGGGCGACGGCCGAACGCTCGCTGGAGGGTCCCGGCACACCGTACGAACGCATCGAGGCGTATCTGCGCCGCGAGCGCGAGGTGCTGCGCGGCTGCCCGGTCGGGCGGCTGACCATGGACCCGGACGTGATCGCCAGTGACGAGCTGCGCGCGCCGGTGGACGAGACCCTCGCGGCGATCCGGGAGCGGATCGCCGGGATCGTCGAAGAGGGCAAGCAGCAGGGGCAGTTCGCGCCGGAGCTGGACGCCGGGCGGATCGCCGCGACGATCCTCGCGACCGTGCAGGGCGGCTATGTGCTGGCCCGCGCCGCCGGTTCCCCCGCCGCCTTCGACGCGGCCGTCGACGGGCTGCTCGCCCTCCTCGCGCCCCGAACCGCCTGAGCCGCCCGAACAGCCCGAACAGCCTGAGGAAAAGGGCCATTTGATGCATGCCATGCAGTACGAGGTGACGCTGCCCGCGGACTACGACACGGGCATCATCCGCTCCCGTGTCGACCGCCTCGGGCATCTGCTGGACGACTGGGAGGGGCTCGGCCTCAAGGCGTATCTGCTGCGGGAGCGCGGTGTGCACGGCTCACCGGTCAACCAATACGCGCCGTTCTATCTGTGGCGCACGGTCGAGGGCATGAACCGCTTCCTGTGGGGCGGCGGGTTCCAGCGCCTGGCCGATGACTTCGGGCGTCCGGCCGTACGCCAGTGGACGGGGCTCGGGTACGCCGAGGGCACCGGCGCCCGTGCCGCGTTCGCCGTGCGGCACAGGCAACCGGTCCCGGAGGGGGCGGACCTGCCGTCCCTGATGGCGGAAGCGGCGGGCGCCGCCGAGCGGTTGGCCGCCGAGGACGGTGCCGTGCTCGCCGCGACGGCCGCCGACCCGCACCGCTGGGAACTGGTCCACTTCTCCCTCTGGGAGCACGACACCCCCAAGGCCGAGGGCGAGCTCTACCGGGTGCTGCATCTGTCCGCCCCCGGCCGCGACCGGCTCCCGCGCGGGCGGCACTGGTGATCCGTACGGTCCTCGGTGACATCCGCCCGCAGGAGCTGGGGGTGTGCGACGCGCACGACCATCTCTTCCTGCGCAGCAGGCAGTTGCCGGGCAGGGAACTGGACGACGTCGCCGCCGCGCGGGCCGAGCTGGAGGCGTTCCGGGCGGCGGGCGGTGCCGCCGTCGTGCAGTGGACACCGCACGGCATGGGCCGCCGCCCGGCCGATCTCGCGATCCTGTCCCGGGCCACCGGGGTGCACCTGGTCTGTGCGACGGGGCTGCACCAAGCCCCGCACATGGCACCGGAGTTGCTGGAGGGACTGCGCGGCCGGCTGGCCGAGGTCTTCGTCACCGAGCTGACCGAGGGCATCGGTACGACCGGTGTGCGGGCCGGGCTGATCAAGGTGGCGGGCGGGTTCCACACGCTTGACGCGCACGCCCGCTGGACCATGGCCGCGGCGGCCGAGGCGCACCACGCGACCGGCGCGCCGATCGCCGTCCATCTGGAGCTGGGCACCGGCGCCCTCGACGTACTCGACCTGCTCTGCGGTGAGTTGGGCGTTCCGGGTGAGCGGGTGATCCTCGGCCATCTGAACCGCTTCCCCGATCCGGTGACGCAGCGGCAGGCCGCCGCCTCGGGCTGCTGGCTCGCCTTCGACGGCCCCTCGCGCGCCCATCACGCCACCGACTGGCGGATGCCGGCCGGTGCCCGCGCCCTCGTGGAGGCCGGCTTCGGCGACCGGCTGCTGCTCGGGGGCGACACGGTGACCGCGGGGGCCCGCTCGGTCGACGGCGGCCCGGGGATGCCGTACCTGCTGCGGCGCCTGCGCCCGCGCCTGGCGGCGGAGTTGGGCACGGAACTGGTCGACCGGATCCTCACCGCACACCCGGGGAAGGCATTCTCCGTCGACTGGGCGTGACGGTCCGGGCATCATGTCCGGTATGACGCCGGCGCACCACGAGTGGATCACCGTCGCCGCGTACGAGAACGTGCCGGGCCGGCCGCGCCCGCTCGCGGCCGCACGCGCTTGACCGCGTGAACGCGGCATCGACCGGATGCCGTTCGGGCCCGAGGAGATCGGCTGGGGGCTCGCCCGCGGGATCGGCGCCGACGGCCACGGGCACGGCTGGTACGACGTCCGGGTGCGCGCCGACGCCCTGTGGCGGCTCGGTCCGCACCCCGGTCGGGCCACGGCCCGGGTCGACGGGCCGTCCCCGCCCGGCCGGTGGCATGCCGGGGCCGAGCGGCGCGGACGGCTCCCGCCGCCGAGGTGTTCAGCGCAGTGCGGCCAGCGGGTCGTCCAGGACCGGCTGCCAGGCCAGTTCGGCGGCGCCCACCAGGCTGTTGTGGTCGAGGGTGCACGGCAGGATCGGGACGCCGCCGCTCTGGCCCCACAGGCTGCGGTCGGCGACCACCGCGCGCAACCGGCTCGGATCGGTGTCCAGCAGCGTGCGGTGGAGGCCGCCGAGGATGATCCGGTCGGGGTTGAGGATGTTGACGAGACCGGCGAGTCCGAGGCCCAGCCGGTCGATCAGGGCCTCGGCGGCGCGGCGCACGGCGGGGTCGTCGTACTGGTTGCGCAGCAGATCGTCGGCCTGCTTCAGGAGCGAGTCCTCGGGGCCCGGTTCGCGGCCGGCCTCCACGAGCAGCGCCAGCGGGTCGGCCTCGACGTCCAGACAGCCCCGGCCGCCGCAGTGGCAGGGGCGGCCCTCGGGGTTGACGGTGAGGTGCCCGACCTCCAGGGCAAGCCCCGAACTGCCGGTGTGCAGACGGCCGTCGAGGACGAGCGCGCCGCCGACACCCCGGTGCCCGGTGGCCACGCACAGCAGATCGCGGGCGCCCCGGCCCGCGCCGTGCCGGTGTTCGGCGAGCGCCGCGAGGTTGACGTCATTGCCGGTGAACGCGGGCCCCGGGATGCCCGCCGCGCGCACGCACTCCTCGAACAGCCGGCGGACCGGCGCCCCGACGGGCCAGGCGAGGTGCAGCGGGTTGAGGGCGAGGCCCTCGGGCTGGGCGACGGCGGACGGCACGGCGAGCCCGGCGCCCACACAGCGGCGGCCGGTGGTGCGCAGCAGTTCCGCGCCCGCCTCGACCACCGAGCCGAGCACCTTCGCCGGGTCGGCGGCCACGGTCTCGCAGCCGGGCGCGGTGGCCACGATCCGGCCGCCGAGGCCGACCAGCGCGGCCCGGAAGCCGTCGGCGTGCACCTGCGCGGCCAGCGCGACCGGGCCTTCCTCGGCGACATCGAGCCGGTGCGAGGGGCGGCCCTGGGAGCCGGCCGCGGCGGCGGGGCGGGCGTCCACCCGGATCAGGCCGAGGGCCTCCAGTTCGGCGGCAACCGCGCCGGCCGTCGCCCGGGTGACGCCGAGTTCGGCGGTGAGCACGGCCCGGGTCGGCGCCCGTCCGGTGTGCACCAGTTCAAGGGCGGGTCCGAGCGCGCCCCGGCCCCGGTCCAGCCGCGCCCTCGTGGGGGTCCTCTCCCCCGCCGCCCGGGGTTCCGCCTCGCCGCTCATGAGGGCGAGTCTCCCATGATCCGGATCGCTCGTGGCCCGTGCCGCCGTCACAGCCCGCTCACCCGCAGTGTGATGTTCAGGCGTCCGGCCAGCCCCAGCCAGGGCGGTGCCGTGCCCGGGTGGACCCGGGGCACCCCGTGGTAGGCGGTGCGGGCGGGGCCGCCGAAGACGAACAGGTCGCCGCTGCGCAGCTCGACGTCGGTGTACGGCCGGGTCCGCGTCTCGGTGTTGCCGAACCGGAAGACGCAGGTGTCGCCGAGGCTCAGCGAGACCACCGGTGCGTCGGCCCGTTCATCGCCGTCGCGGTGCATGCCCATGTGAGCGGCGCCGTCGTAGAAGTTGATCAGCGCGACGTCGTACGGCGGCCCGGGTACGGCCGCCGGTCCGAGCGCGTCGGCCACCGCGCGCCGGGCCGTCTCGCCGAGCCGTCCGGGGAAGGGCTTGACCGGGGCGCCGTCGCCGTCGATGGCCGTAGGGGTGTACGCGTAGGGGTACTGATGGGGGCCGGGGCACCCGGGGTTGTCCCGTACGGGCCGTCCGCAGGCAGGACAGGCGCGTACGACGCCCCAGTGCAGGCCGAGGCAGACCTGGCGGGCGGTCATGGTGCCGCCGCCCGGGGTACGCACCGTGCGCAGCCCGGCCGGGGGCCGTGCCCAGTCCCGGCAGGCGGCGAGGAGTTCACGCTGGCGCTCGGCCGGCAGCCAGTCCGGGACGTGCGCGGCGCCCGGTGCGAGCTCCGCGCGCTCCCGGGGGAACAGTTCCGCGTCCACGTACCCCATCCTGCCTCACGGAGCCTGCCGCCAGCCGAGGATCCAGCCCGCGGTCAGCGCCGCCGCGCCGCCCGCCAGGGCGATCGCGCCGCCCGTTCCGATGCCCTCGGCCACCGAGCCGAAGCAGACCGGGCCGATGCCCTGGAGCGTCATGTTGCCGGAGCCGAGCAGTCCGAAGGCCTGGCCCTGGCCGTCCTGCGGCAGGGCGTCCAGGAAGGCGCGTTGCAGACCGAGGCCGTAGGCGAAGCCGGAGCCGGTGAGCAGCAGCAGAGCGCACGAGACGCCCACGCCGGGCTCGGCGGCGAAGCCGATCAGCGGCAGTCCCATCAGGACGACCAGCGGGACGACCAGCCGCTCCCGGGTGGACGGCCGCAGCAGCCGCCCCACCAGCAGGTCGCCGATCAGCATGCCGACCGGCAGACAGCCCATCAGCACCGCGTACCAGCCGGGCGCGAAGCGCCGGCCGCCCGCGTAGGCGACGATCAGTCCCTCCGCGCCCGCCACGAACGCCGACGGCAGCCACTGGGCCAGCATCAGACGTCGTACCGTACGACCGCGCAGCAGCAGACCGGCGCCGCGCAGGCTGGCCCGGACGGCACCGCCGTCGCCCCGCGCGCTGCCGGAGGTGCCGTCGGACACCCCCGGCTCCAGCCGGGGCAGCCGCAGGCGGACGGCGAGCGCGCAGCCGAGGTAGAGGGCGGCGCTCACCGCGAGCGCCCGGTGGACGCCGAGCACCGCGACGGCGGCGCCGCCCAGCGCCAGGCCGAAGAGCTGCGCGCCGGAGGAGGCCATGTTGTTCAGTGAGCGGCCCAGGACATAGGCATCGCCCTTGAGCCATCGCGCGACCAGCCGGCTCGACGCGCCGCTGAACAGCGGGGTGGCGAGGGCGATCAGGGCCACGACGCAAAGACTCGCCGCGATCGGCATTTGCACCAGGGCGAGCAGCACGGCGGCGGCGCACTCCAGGCCGTAACCGCCGACGATGAGCGCGCGGGGCGGCAGCCGGTCGGCCAGGGAGCCGAGCAGCAGCGAGCCGAACAGCTGCGGGAGGAAGCTGATGCCGAAGGCCAGCGCGCTGAACAGCGCGGAGCCGGTGGCCGTGAAGACGAGCACGGAGAACGTGGTGATCCGCAGCGAGTCCGCGGTGATCGCGACGGTACGGGTCGTGAAGAGCAGCCGGAAGCGTGGCTCGGCCAGCACTTCACGGTAGGTGGCTCGATGGTCGCCCTGGACGGGTTCGGCGGTGGTGGTCACGCCGGACAGCCTCGGCGGGCGGCCCCTTGGGCTCCAATGATTCGTCCCTGGACGAATCGAAGCGGGCGTCCCGCGGTAGCGTGACGGGGTGCTCCGCTTCGAAGTCTCCGTCGAGGACCTGCTGCGCAGCCGGTTCGCGCTGTCGCCCGCGATGGAACTCTCCGCGCTGCTGCGCTCGCTCACCGACCGGAACCGGCCGCTGCCGCGCGCCTGGGCGGCCCGGCTCCGGCCGGCCTTCGAACGGCTTCGCCGCGAGACCGAACTGGACGCCGTCCTCGCCCTGCACACCGCCCGATCCGGCGCGGACTTCGTCGCCCCGCCGCCGCGCGGCCTCGGCCAGACCTGGGCGGACGACCTGGCCGCGATCCGGGCCACTCCCGCGGCCGCGGCCCGCCGCGAACTCCTCGCCGCCGCGGCCCGGCCGACCGGCCGTGCTCCCCGGGTACGCGCGGTGCTGGACTCGGCGGACGCGGTCCCCCGGATCGCCGCGGCGATGGACCGTGCCTGGCGGGAGCTGCTCGCCGCGGACTGGCCGCAGCTGCGCGCGATCTGCGAGCGCGATGTGGTGCACCGGGTGGGGGTGATCGGGGAACACGGCTGGGCCGCGGCCATCGAGGGCCTGCACCCGGGCATCGCCTGGCGCGCGGGCGGTATCGAACTCGGCTTCTTCCCGGCGGGTGACACGGTCCGCCTGGTCGGGGACGGGCTCCTGCTGATCCCCTCGGTCTGCGTCGGGCCGTCCGTCGCCGCCCACTTGGAGGACCCCTGGCCCAGGACCCTGGTCTATCCCGCTCGCGGCACCGCCGCCCTGTGGGACGCGCCGGAGGCCGCGCCCGGACCGGATGCGCTGACCGCCCTGGTCGGCCGGGCCCGGGCCCGGCTGCTGATGGCGCTGGACGCCCCGGCCAGCACCAGCCATCTCGCCCGGAGCCTCGCGATGGCGCCGGGCGCGGTGGGCGACCATCTCGCCATCCTGCGCGCCGCGGGGCTGCTCGTGCGGGCGCGCTCCGGACGGTCGGTGCTCTACCGGCGCACCCCGCTGGGCGAGGCGCTGGTGGGCGGTTCGGGCTGAGGGCGTGGATCGGCGCCCCGCCGATATCGGTACGAGGAGAACACAAGCCGACAAGCAGTCTTTCTCGGTGGCCGCTCCTTGTCGCCCCTTGTCCGAGAAGTCTCCATGGGGCCCCGGCCGTACAGGTCCTGATCTGCGGTTCAGCTAGCCTGGGGCGCGATGAGCGACCGTATGACGACACCGTGGGGCGAGGTCGAGCTGTCCCGCTTCCCCGAGGATCCCCGCGACCGGCTGCGTGCCTGGGACGCCTCCGACGCGTATCTGCTGCGCCACCTGGCCGACGAGAACGTGCCGCTGACCGGCGCGGTGGTGGTGCTCGGGGACCGCTGGGGCGCGCTGGTGACGGCGCTGGCCCAACACCGGCCGACGCAGATCACCGACTCCTTCCTCGGTCAGGAGGCGAGCCGTGCCAACCTGGCGCGGGCCGGTGTCGAACCGGGCGCGGTGCAGCTGCTGACCACCCAGGACGAGCCGCCCGAGCGGATCGACGTCCTGCTGGTGCGGGTGCCGAAGAGCCTGGCGCTGCTGGAGGACCAGCTGCTGCGCCTGGCGCCCGCCGTGCACCCGGGCACGGTGGTGATCGGCACCGGCATGGTGAAGGAGATCCACACCTCCACCCTTCAGCTCTTCGAGCGGATCCTCGGCCCGACCCGGACCTCGCTGGCCCGGCAGAAGGCCCGCCTGATCTTCTGCACCCCCGACCCGGCGACGGAGCGGCCCGCGAACCCATGGCCGTACCGCTACGACCTTTCCGCCGGCGTCGGCGCGATCTCCGGCCGCCCGGTCGTCAACCACGCGGGGGTCTTCTGCGCCGACCGGCTGGACATCGGCACCCGCTTCCTGCTCCAGCACCTGCCGGCTCCCGGCCCGGCCCGGGTGGTGGACCTCGGCTGCGGCAACGGTGTGGTCGGTACGGCGGTGGCGCTGGCCGACCCGGCGGCCGAAGTGCTGTTCGTGGACGAGTCGTTCCAGGCGGTGGCCGCCGCGGAGGCCACCTACAAGGCCAACGGGGTACCCGGGCATGCCGAGTTCCGGGTCGGCGACGGGCTCACCGGGGTGGCCCCCGACAGCGTGGACCTCGTCCTGAACAACCCGCCGTTCCACTCCCACCAGGCGACGACGGACGCGACCGCGCGGCGGATGTTCACCGGCGCGCGGCGCGCACTGCGGGCGGGCGGCGAGCTGTGGGTGATCGGCAACCGGCACCTGGGATACCACATCACCCTGAAGCGGGTGTTCGGCACCTGCGAACTCGTCGCCAGCGACGCGAAGTTCGTGCTCCTGAAGGCGGTCAAGAAGGGCTAGCGGCTCCGGCGGCGCCGGTCACGACCCCGATGAGGCGCCGCACCTCCAGGGCCATCGCCTCCCGGCCGACGCTGAGGTACTTGCGGGAGTCGACCGCCTCCGGGTGCGCGGCGAGGAACTCCCGGATCGCGCCGGTCATGGCGATGTTCAGCGCGGTGCCGACGTTGACCTTGGCGATGCCGCCCGCGACCGCCTCGACCAGTCCCGCGTCCGGCACGCCGGAGGAGCCGTGCAGCACCAGGGGGACGGACAGCGCGGCGGACAGCCGCTTGAGCAGGGCGTGGTCGAGGGCGGCGGTGCGCGTGGTCATGGCGTGCACACTGCCGACGGCGACGGCCAGGGCGTCGACCCCGGTGCCGCCGACGTAGTCCCGCGCCTGCGCCGGGTCGGTACGGGCGCCGGGCGCGTGCGCGTCCAGCGGGGGCCGCCCGTCCTTGCCGCCGACCTCTCCCAACTCGGCCTCGATGTAAAGCCCTTGGGAGTGCGCCCAGTCGGCGGCCGCCCGGGTCGCGGCGAGATTGTCGGGGTACGGCAGCCGGGCCGCGTCGTACATCACCGAGCTGAACCCGGCGCCGGGGGCCTGGCGCAGCAGGTCGTCGCTCTGTACATGGTCCAGGTGCAACGCGACGGGTACGGCGGCCCGTTCGGCGGCGGCGCCGGCCGCGCGGGCGAGCGGCAGCAGCCGTCCGTAGCGGAACTTGACCGCGTTCTCGCTGACTTGCAGGACGACGGGGGCGCGTGCCGCCTCGGCACCGGCGATGACGGCCTCGATGTGTTCCAGCGTGATGACATTGAACGCGGCGACGGCCGAGCGGTCTTCGACGGCGCGGGCGACCAGCTCGCCGGTGGGCGCGAGGGGCACTTCGGGTGTCCTTCCGGGGCGCGGTACGGCGGGGACGGGTCAGGCGGGGTCGGAGGGGTCGGCGGAAGCGGAGGAGGCGGCCTCGGGAGCGTCACGGGGATCGCGGGGCCCGGGGACCTCAGGGGACCCGGCGGAGCCGAGGACCCCGGCCGCACCGGCGGAATCAGCCACATCGGCCACGCCCGCCACGCCCGCCGCATCCGCCGCATCCGCCGCATCCGCCGTGAGGATCACCGAGCGGGTGAGGTGGCGCGGCCGGTCCGGGTCGAGGCCGCGCGCGGCGGCGACGGCGACCGCGAGCCGCTGGGCGCGGACGAGTTCGGCGAGCGGGTCGAGGCCGCCGTCGACCCACAACCCGCCGGTGTCGCGGACCTGTTCGGCGAGCCCCTCGGGTGCCTCGCCGAACATCCAGGTGGCGGTGCCCTTCGTGGTGATGCTGATCGGGCCGTGCCGGTACTCCATCGCCGGGTACGCCTCGGTCCAGGACAGGGACGCCTCGCGCATCTTCAGCCCGGCCTCGTTCGCGAGTCCGACCGTCCAGCCGCGCCCCAGGAAGGTGAACTGGGTGCAGTCGACCAGGCCTTGGGGCAGCCGGGTGGTGAGCGCGGTGCGGCCGTCGGCGACCACGGAGTCCGTGTGCAGGCCGAGGTGGGCGCGCAGCAGGGTGAGGGCGGTGGTGGCGAACCGGGTCTGTACGACGGATCGTTCATCGGCGAAGTCCAGCACCACGAGATCGTCGGCGGCGCTCATCACGGGCGTCGCGGGGTCGGCGGTGACGGCGGTGGCGCGGGTCGCCGTACCCCGCAACCGGCCCAGCAGTTCGAGCACTTCGGTGGTGGTGCCGGAGCGGGTGAGGGCGATCACCCGGTCGTACGACCGCCCGTACGGGAACTCCGAGGCGGCGAAGGCGTCGGTCTCGCCCTGCCCGGCGCCCTCGCGCAGGGCGGCCACCGCCTGCGCCATGAAGTACGAGGTCCCGCAGCCCACGACCGCGACCCGCTCACCCGCCGCCGGCAGCGCGTCCCGGTGCCGTCCCGCCTCCTCGGCGGCCCGCGTCCAGCACGCGGGCTGGCTGTTCAGCTCGTCCTCGACATGGGTCATGCCCACACCCTCCCCTGGCCTGGCTGATTGTTCCTGCAAGATATAGCGAGCTTTCGAGCACAATCAAGCATTCTTGTGGGACCGGGGGCGCACTACGGGGGTGCGCTAGGGTCACCGATCGGGGAACGAATGGAGAACGGAGGCCGCGGATGTCCCGGGACGCCCGGTGGAAGGCGCTGCTGGAACTGCTCGTGGAGCGCGGCCGGCTGGACGTCGAGGAGGCGGCGGCGGAGCTGGCGGTGTCGGCGGCGACGATCCGCCGGGACTTCGACCAGCTCGCCGAGCAGCAGATGCTGGTCCGCACCCGGGGCGGCGCGGTGGTGCACGGGGTGTCGTACGAACTCCCGCTGCGCTACAAGACCGCCCGCCGCGCCTCCGAGAAGCAGCGGATCGCCACCGCGGTGGCCGATCTCGTGGCGCCGGGCGAGGCGGTGGGACTGACCGGGGGTACGACGACCACGGAGGTGGCCCGCGCCCTCGCCGTGCGCGGCGATCTGGCCACCGGCTCCCCGGCGTTGACCGTGGTCACCAACGCGCTGAACATCGCCAATGAGCTGGCCGTGCGGCCCCAGTTCAAGATCGTGGTCACCGGCGGGGTGGCCCGCCCGCAGTCGTACGAGTTGATCGGACCGCTCGCGGACGGGGTGCTCGGGCAGATCAGGCTGGATGTGGCGGTGCTCGGAGTGGTCGCCTTCGACGTGGTGCAGGGCGCGGCGGCGCACGACGAGGCGGAGGCGGCGATCAACCGGCTGCTGTGCGAGCGCGCCGAACGGGTCGTGGTCGCCGCGGACTCCAGCAAGCTGGGCCAGCGGGCGTTCGCCCGGATCTGTCCCGCGCACCTGGTGGACACCCTGGTGACGGACACGGCGGTCGACCCGGAGGCGGTCCGCCGCTTCGAGGAGGCCGGGATCCGCGTCGTCGCCGTATGACGCGCGAGCCGTCGGGCTACCAGAGGGCGCCGCGATCCACCTTCACGAATCCCGCGCCGCGCTGGTCGTTGCAGCCCATCAGGGGGCGGTCGACCGTGTCGGGCGGGAACTGCTGCGCCTGGAGGGCCACGCTGACCAGGGTCAGCAGCAGATCGACATCGCTCGCGGCGTCGAGGCGCAGGGTCACCCACGGCGAGCCGGGCACGATCCTGATCACGCCGGAGCGTTTGAGGTCCCTGGCGAACCGCCGGATGGCCCGGTCGGTCAGCCGCAGATCGACATCGCGGTCCGAATGGAAATGGACGATCTCGCCCTTGGCGGACACCACCGCCTGTCCCTGACCGCAGCTCGGCACGGCCTGTCTCAGGTCCGGCCAGGTCGCCAGTTGCGCGCATGCGCGCGAGGCCAACGTCATGGGCCCATCATGACGCGCTCACCCCGTTGCAACCAGCGCGTGAGCAAGCATTAACCGACCTGTATCCGGACCGGGTTGCCGCGCCCATACACGCGTACGAACACAACGCAAGCGCCCGGCTTGCCAATTCGGCCCGCCATCCGGCCAAACCCCCACGTCCGGACCCCGCTTAACCGGTTCATGGCTCCACTCGCGGCGTGAATACATCCGTGGGCCGTACCGGCCGCAAGGTGATCCGGGTGACCTGGCCGCGTTCGGTGCCGATGTGGAGGACGGCGAGCGGATGGCCGCCGGGTGCGATGAGGTGTGCGGGGGCGCCGTTGACGGTGAGCCGGCAGATCGCTCGGATACGGTCGGCGAAGCGCACGGTCTCGGTGGCGATGGCGGTCGCGCCGGTGACGACCGTACGCGCTCCGGGCGCAAGGAGTGCCGCGTCGGCGTCGCGCACGCTGTCGGGGGCCAGGAGCCGGATCATCTCGCGGGTGTCGCCGGTGCGGGCCGCGGCCAGGAACGCTTCGACGATCTCGCGGTCCGGTACGTGTCGATGCGTCTCGACGGGTGCCGGGGAGTGCAGGCGCTGCCGGGCCCGGCTGGCGTGCTTCTTGGCGCCGGGTACCGTCACGTCGAGGACCTGGGCGATCCGGTCGAACGGCACGGCGAACAGATCGTGCAGGACGTAGGCGACGCGCTGGGGCGGGGTCAGTTGCTCCAGGAGGACCAGCAGAGCGCGCGAGACGTTCTCGGTCCGCAGGACCGCTTCGTCGGCGGACAGCTGCTCGGCCGGGATCGCGTCCGCGAGCAGCGGTGCTTCGCCGCGCCGACGGCGGGCGCGCAGTTCGTCGAGACAGACCCGGGCCGTGACGGTGGTCAACCACCCGGCCGGATTGTCGATCCGCTCCGAGCGGTGGCCGGCGGTGGCGCGCAGCCACGCGGTCTGGACGGCGTCCTGGGCGTCATGGACCGAGCCCAGCATGCGGTGGGCGACCGACAGCAGCTGGGGCCGGGCGGCCTCGAAGTCCTCGACCGTGATCGGCACGGGTGTCACCTTTCGGAGTTCGCGAACGTCAGGAGGGTCGGTTCAGCCCGTCCCTGTTCGCACCCCGAGGAGACCCTCATGAGTCTACAGATCGCGTTCGCCCTGACCGTTCTGTGTGCCGCCGCCAACGCGTTCATCGCGATCGCCGACTACCGGAGGGCCCGGTTCGTGTCCGCCAACGCCGCCCTGGTCGGTGTCCCGCCCACCGCCGTGCCCTACCTGGCCACCCTGAAACTCGCCGGCGCGCTCGGCCTCGCCGCCGGACTGCTCGGCGCGTCCCGGCTCGGCCTCGCGGCGGCCGCCGGCCTGACCGCGTTCTTCATCGGCGCGGTCATCACCCACGTCCGTGCGCATGTCCTGCACAACATCGCGTTCCCGGGCGGGTATCTGCTGCTGGCCGTCGCGGCGACCGTCTACTTCGCGCGCTGAGCCCGGGGGCCGGTCGTCGCCGCGTTCACAGACCGAGCCGCACCACTTCGCCCGGAGCCCGGCCGGCGATCAGCGCCGCCAGCGGTGTGGCCAGGTCGCGCGGGGAGAACAGGTCCGTACCCCGGTATCCGGCGATGTCGTGCAGCTCCCACCAGCGAAAGCCCTCGATGTTCTCGGCGGCGAGCTCGTCGTCGGACAGTGCGCCGCGCGGGTGGAACGACGCGGTGCGCACGAGGAAGTAGTCGTTGATCACCCCGTCATGGCCCACCGCGTGTCCTGGGTCGACGACCTCTTGGTGCCAGACATGCGGCGGCGCGCCGTCAAGGGCGAGCCCTGTCTCCTCGCGCAATTCCCGGCGCAGCGCGGCGAGGGCGGACTCGCCACGCTCCACACCGCCACCGGGCGCCGCCCACACGACGACCGGCCCGTCCGGCTGCGGAATGACAAACCGGCACAGCA
The DNA here is from genome assembly GCF_040684035.1 of Streptomyces sp. NPDC093018. Taxonomy (NCBI): domain Bacteria; kingdom Bacillati; phylum Actinomycetota; class Actinomycetes; order Kitasatosporales; family Streptomycetaceae; genus Streptomyces; species Streptomyces sp. NPDC093018. Next base: position 285,766 of record NZ_JBFBFF010000001.1, on the reverse strand, counting down.
GGACGCGGTCGCCCTCATCGAGAACGATCGCCCGGACCGAACGACGCAGACGCACCGGGGCCATCGGCGCATGCTAGCCGTCCGCCCACGAGCGGGAAGCCCCCTGGAAGCGATCACCCGCAATCAGCCAAGCACCGGCCACGCCCGAGCCACGCTCACGGGTCGTCAGTCATCGCCTGGCAGCCGGACAGCAGGGCAGCAGGGCAGCAGGGCAGCCGGTGCTCAGAACCTGCTCTGGATGCTCCGCCCCGAATCGTCGGCCCGCCCCGAATCGTCGGTCAGAGCGGCCGCGGTCAAGGTGAGATGCCGGACCAGGACCTCGGCCGCGGTGTCGGCGTCGCGGGCCAACGCGGCCTCCTCCAGCCTGCGGTGTTCCTCGGCGCCGTCCCGACCGGGGTCGCGGTGCGCCGACCAGCGGCGGGCCAGCTCGCTCGCGGTCCACAACCGGTCGAACGTCTCCAGCAGTGCGCGATTGCCGCACGCCTCCAGCAACGTGCGGTGGAAGGCCCTGTGCGCCTCGGCCCAAGCGCCGGTGTAGTGCTCGCCCTCCTCCGGCGCGTACGCCGGAGTGCGCGCCAGACGATGGTGGGCAGCCCGTACACGGGCCTCCCAGTCGACGTCGCCACGCTCGATCGACATGCGCAGAATGGCCGGTTCGACGGTCCGGCGGGCCTCCGCGATCTCCTGCCAGCGGCGGTCGGAGAAGGACGGCACCGCGAAACCGCGGTTGGGCAGCCGGTCGGCGAGCCCCTCGCCGACCACCCGCACGAGCGCCTCGCGCACCACGGCGAGGCTCACGCCCTGCTCCTTGGCGAGGTCCTGCGGCTTGAGGGGGGCGCCGGGGGCATGGTCCCCGCGCATGATCGCGTCCCGCAGGTGCGCGTAGACCTGCTCGGAGAGCATCTGCTTCCCCGGCGGGGTCGAGGAGGGCGCCGTCTGAGTCATGCGCTCATCCTAGTCGACGGATAGACGATTCCTTGGATAATCGATTATTGCTGCTAGAGTCGATTTCGTACTCGACCAAGGACCTCATCGTCCGGACAGGAACGACCGCTGTGCCTGCCAACAACACCGCTGTACCTGCCGACAACCCCTTCGCCCGCCTCCCTGAGGCGGCTTCCTTCACCGTCACCAGCACCACCGTCGACGACGGTGCCGCCTGGCCACCCGAGCAGCACTCCTCCGGCCTGCCCGGCGGGAAGGACACATCCCCGCAGCTGTCCTGGAGCGGCGCACCGGAGGGCACCAAGAGCTACGCCGTCACCGTCTACGACACGGCCCGCACCGCTACTTCGTCGTGGTCCACGCCCTCGACATCGCCTCGACAGGCGTTCCCGCCGACGCCACACCGGCCGTCCTCGGGTTCACCATGGCCGGTCACACCCTCGGACGCGCGGTGTTGACCGCCACTGCCGAGACCCCCGCCTGACCGCGCCACCCGACTCCCCGGAGACACCATCACCATGCAGCTCCACACCCTCCCCGCCCCCACCCGCCGCGGTGACGGCCCGATGGACCTGGACACCGTCCGCGCCGTCAGCCGCGCCGTCACCGCCGCCCATCTGTTCATCTATCTCGTCCCCGAGACCGCCGAGGAGGCGGCCGAGCTGGGCGTGACCGACCCCGGGCCGGCGTATCTGGCCTTCCGGTCCGCCGCGATGGGCGCGGTTCCGTGGCAGGTCACACTCGGGGCCTTCTACAACTTCAGCCCGCGGGCCGTGCGGGCCATGGCGGGCGTATGGGACGCCGCGCCGCCCGAGCAATGGCAGGCCGCCCGTTTCCTGGCCGCCGGAAGGGCGATGCGGCGCGTCGGCGTCCGCCTCACCGGCGATCACATCGCCGAGGCGCGCTCGCTGATCGACCCGGTCGTCGCCGGTGCCGACTACGCCGGCAAGGTGCTGGCCGCCGCGAACGCCTCGGTCGCACTTCCCTCCGACCCGCTCGTCGCGCTCTGGCAGCAGATCACGGTGGCGCGAGAGTGGCGCGGCGACGCACATCTCGTCGTACTCGCCGACAACGGCCTCGGGCCGTGCGACTGCCTCGTCCTGCACACCGCGACCGGCCGCCTTTCCACAGCCCTCGCGCGGGCGACCCGACAGTGGGACGACGAGGAGTGGCACGCGGCAACGGCACGACTCGTCGCACGCGGCTGGCTCGACTCCGACGCAGTACTCACCGACGCCGGCAGCGCGGCCCGCGAGCGCATGGAAGCGGAAACCGACGAGCACTGCGCCGCACTGTGGGCGCCGATCGGCAACGCGGGCGCCCACCGCTTCGCCTCACTCATCGAGCCGATCACCGACGCGTTCACCGCAGCGGGGACGTTCCAGACCGTCCGCTGACGGCCTGAGGGCCGAGGGGGCGCGGTGCGCGGGCCGCGCCCTACACCCGCGAGTGTTCCCTCACACCGCACGTACCCTCTCACACCCACAAATGCCCCCTCACCTCCCCCACAAGACGAATCCGCACCCTCCGCTCCACGAACCCCCACCGCCCTCCCCTGCGTTCGAAACGGTCCTCGTACCGCCCCGCGGCGATGGCCTGCAGCGGCAGTTCGGGCAGGGCCTGGAACACCGTGACGTAGGAACGCGCGGTCGCGGCCCCCGACTCCTCGTCCACCTCGACGGCGAGGTTCGACACGGCATGGTGGGTCCTGGGCGTGCCGTCCTCGTAGAGGATCACGGTGTCCCGGAGCATCCTCTCGACGGCCGCGGCGCCCTCGGCCGGTTCACCGCTGCCGATGAACACCGCGTCGGCGAACAGCTCCCCGACCCCGGCGAAGTCACCGTTGTCCACCAACTCGGCATACCTGGCGATCAAGTTCGGCACGGCGGTCGTGCCCACGGCTGCGCTCATGGACCCGAGGGTATGGGGCCGCGGGACAACCCCCTTGCTCCGCGCCTCGGCCGCCCCCTACGCTGAGTTTGTGCCGCTAATAAACAAAACCCGAACGCACAGTGTCGTGCCGGGCCGGGAGCTCGTCGGGCTGCGGGTCGCGATCACCGCGTTCTTCGCCCTGGACGGCTTCATATTCTCCGGCTGGGTGGTGCGGATCCCGGACATCAAGCACCAGACCCATGCCTCCGCCGGTGCCCTCGGGCTCGCGCTGCTCGGGGTGTCCGCCGGGGCCGTGCTGACCATGATGCTGACCGGGCGCCTGTGCCGCCGCTACGGCAGCCATCCGGTGACCGTGGTCTGGATGGTCGTCCTCGCCCTCAGCGTCGCCCTCCCCCCGCTCACCCACTCCGCGCTCGCGCTCGGCGCCGTACTCCTCATCTTCGGGGCCGCATATGGGGGCGTAAATGTCTCCTTCAACGCAGCCGCCGTCGATCTCGTCGCCGCCGTACGACGGCCCATCATGCCCAGTTTCCACGCCGCGTTCAGCCTCGGCGGAATGGTCGGCGCGGGCGTCGGCGGGCTGGTCGCCGCGCACCTCTCCGCCACCCGCCATCTGCTCGGGATCACCGTGCTCGGGCTGCTCGTGACGGCCGTCACCGGGCGGAGCCTGCTGCGGCACGAGCCCCCGGTGCCGCCCGGTGACGACCGGGAGCCCATGGCGGCCGGTGACGGCCGGGCGGCCCGCGTCGCCGGGCGCTGGCTCGTCGTGGGATTCGGTCTGGTCGCGCTGTGCGACGCGTACGGCGAGGGCGCCATGGCCGACTGGGGCGCGCTGCATCTCAAGCAGGACCTGACGGCCTCCGCGGGGACGGCCGCCGCCGGGTACGCCTGCTTCGCGCTCGCCATGACCGCGGGGCGGCTCTCGGGCACGGCGCTGCTGGGACGCCTCGGCCGGGCCCGCACGGTGATCGCCGGAGGCGCGGTCGCGGCGGTGGGCATGCTGCTCGGTTCGCTCGCGCCGTCGGTCTGGATGGCGCTGGCCGGCTTCGCGATCACCGGGCTCGGGCTCGCCAACATCTTCCCCGTCGCCATCGAGCGCGCGGGCGCGCTGGCCGGTGCGTCCGGCGTCGCGATCGCCTCCACCCTCGGGTACGGCGGCATGCTCCTCGGACCGCCCATGATCGGGTTCATGGCCGACTGGTTCTCCCTGTCCACCGCGCTCACCAGCGTGGCCGCGCTGGCCGCCGTGGCCGCCCTGATCGGGGTGGCGACACGCCGGGCCCTGAACGGCTGACCCCCGCCGGCGGGTCCGCGCCGACCGGTGGCCGGACCGACACCGGCCGTCCACCGCACGCCTCCGCTATCATCGCCTCATGCATCTTTCGCCGTGTCTGTGCTGGTGGCGCTCCTCGTAGGAGCGGCCGCCACACAGGCATGAAGCGGGCCGTTCGCAAGGACGGCCCTTTTTTCATGTCCCTGGATCCAGGGGGCGGGGCGTCCCGACGGCCCGTCCGACCACCACCAGGAGACCGAGATGAATCCCCACCCGCAGGCCGCGCCGTCCGAGGCCCCGTCCGCCCCAGAGGCCCCGTCCGCCCCCGATGCCCCCGACGCGCTCGGCACCTCCGCCGCGCGGGCCCGCAGCGCGGAGCTGGAGAAGCTGATCGCCGAGGATCCGGGGAAGTTCCGGATCCTGACCGGCGACCGGCCCACCGGAAGACTGCACCTCGGCCACTACTTCGGCACCCTCCACAACCGGGTCCGGCTCCAGAACCTCGGCGTGGAGCTGTTCGTGATCATCGCGGACTACCAGGTGCTGACCGACCGCGATGTCGCGGACGACCTCCAGTCCTACGTCGACGAGCTGGTCCTCGACTACCTCGCCATCGGCGTGGACCCGGAGCGCAGCACGATCTTCACGCACAGCGCCGTCCCCGCCCTCAACCAGCTGATGCTGCCCTTCCTCAGCCTGGTCTCCGTCGCCGAGCTGAACCGCAATCCCACGGTCAAGGACGAGATCGCGCACTCCCGCCAGTCCGCCGTCAGCGGGCTGATGTTCACCTATCCCGTGCACCAGGCCGCCGACATCCTCTTCTGCAAGGCCAACCTGGTCCCGGTCGGCCAGGACCAGCTGCCGCACCTGGAGATCACCCGGACCATCGCCCGCCGCTTCAACGACCGCTACGGCCACGGCACCCCCGTCTTCCCCCGGCCCGACGCCCTGCTGTCGGAGGTGCCGCTGCTGCTGGGCACCGACGGCACCAAGATGAGCAAGAGCCGCGGCAACTCCGTCGTCCTGGCCGCCGACGCCGATGAGACGGCGCGGCTGCTCAAGGGTGCGAAGACCGACTCCGAGCGGCACATCAGCTACGACCCCGCCACCCGCCCCGAGGTCTCCTCGCTGCTCCTGCTGGCGGCGCTGTGCCAGGGCCGGACGCCCGAGGAGATCGCCGCGGACATCGGCTCCGCTGGCGCGGCGGCGCTGAAGAAGACGGTGACCGAGGCGGTCAACGAGTACCTGGCGCCGATCCGGGCCCGCCGCGCCGAGTACGCCCGGGACCGCGGCGAGCTGCGCCGCGTGCTGCGCGCGGGCAACGAGCGGGCGAACGCCGTGGCCGACGCCACTCTCGCCGAGGTGCGTGCCGCGATGAACAGCGACTACTGAAACCGGGTGCGGCGCGGCGGGCGGGTCCGGCAGGATCACCCCATGCAGACCGTCGATTTCCGCCATGCCCTCGAACGCGAGGGCCGGTCGCTCGCCGCGGCCGCCGAGCTGGCCGGCACCGACGCCGAGGTGCCGACCTGCCCCGAGTGGCGGGTGCGGGACCTGCTGCGGCACATCGGGACGGTCCACCGGTGGGCCGCGGGCTTCGTCGCCGAGGGGCTCACCGGGCCCCGGCCGATCGACGAGGAGCCGGATCTCGACGGTGCGGGGCTGGTGGCCTGGTACCGGGACAGCCACCGCCTGCTGGTCGACACCCTGTGCGCCGCCCCCGCCGACCTGGAGTGCTGGACCTTCCTCCCGCTGTCCGGCCTCTCGCCCCTGGAGTTCTGGACGCGGCGGCAGGCGCACGAGACGACCGTGCACCGGTACGACGCCGAGGCCGCCCGGGGCGGTACGCCCTCCCCGATCGCCGCCGACCTCGCGGCCGACGGCATCGACGAGTTGCTGCGCGGCTTCCACGCGCGGCCCAGGAGCCGGGCGCGTACGACGGAACCGAAGGCGCTGCGGGTCCGGGCGACGGACGCGGGACCGGAAGCGGTGTGGACCGTACAACTCGGCCCGGACGGACCTCCGGTGACGACGCGTCGGGCGACCGGGAGCGCCGATGCCGAACTCTTCGGTCCCGCGGACCAGTTGTACCTGGCCCTGTGGAACCGCGCGCCCGCCCCGGGGGTCTCCGGCGACCGGTCCCTCGCCGACCTGTGGCAGGAGACCTCGGGCATCTGACGCCCCATCAGGACTAAGGGGTCAGTCCGTCTCTTCGGTCAACATCCGCGCCAGTACCGCGCGTTGCTCCGGCCGTACCTCGGCGTGCAGCGCGCGGCCCTTCGAGGTGAGGGCCACCCGGACACCTCGGCGGTCCTCCGCGCAGGCGCCCCGCTCGACCAGGCCCTCCTTCTCCAGGCGGCCGATGAGCCGGGAGAGCGCGCTCTGGGTGAGATGGACGCGCTCGGAGATCTCCTGGATGCGGTAGGCGCAGCCGTGCGGGCCCCGGCGCTCGGCCAGCAGGTCCAGGACCTCGAAGTCGCTGGCGCACAGGCCGTGGGCGCCCAGGGTCCGGTCCAGTTCGCACTGGGTGCGGGCATGCAGGGCCAGGATGCCCCGCCACTGTGCCACGAGTGCCCGCTCGTCCGTCGTCGACGTCATCGACGCACCGTAGCAGTCCCATGGGCGGGTAAAGAAAGTCGGCGTCGGACGCCCCGGAGCGGCTATCGCAGCCCGGCCCCGCGCGCCAGACCCGTCACCGCGTGCCGGAAGAACCGCTCCCGGTCCTCGATCACGTTGTTGAACTGGCCGAACAGTTCGAAGCTCACCAGCCCGAACAGCTGCGCCCAGGCGGCGACCATGGCTGCGGCCACCTCCGGGGGCAGATCGGGGGCGATCTCGGCGGCCAACCGCGCGGCCTCGGGGCGCAGTTCGGCAGGCAGCGGCAGTTCGTCCAGACCGGGACCCTGCCGGGCGTCGCGGAAGATGCCGATGAGAACCATGCCGGTGCGGGCGGCGGCCGGGACGGTGGTCTGGGGGGCGGCGTAGCCGGGCACGGGCGAGCCGTAGATCAGCGCGTACTCGTGCGGATGAGCGAGCGCCCAGGTCCGTACCGCCTCGCACACCGCGATGAAGCAGTCCACGGGCGCGGCCTCGCCTGCGGCGTCCCGGGCCTTCTCCGCGGCCGCTCCCAGGGCGTCGTACGCGTCGATGATCAGGGCCGTCAACAGCTCGTCGCGGCTGGGGAAGTAGCGGTAGAGGGCGGAGGAGACCATGCCCAGCTCGCGGGCGACGGCCCGCAGGGAGAGCTTGGCCGCGCCCTCGGCCGCCAGTTGTCCGCGGGCCTCTTCCTTGATGGCCGCGGTTACCTCGTTCCTGGCCCGCTCACGGGCTCCCTGTGCGGTGGTCATGGCCCTCATTCTGCCACGCGCGAGAGCGGTGCACACAAAAAAGAGCACTGCTCTTGCTTCGGAGCACCTGTCTCCCGCATGCTGGTGTCGACCGAGAGCACCGCTCTCCCGAACCATGGGGGTCCACCATGTCGTCGTCCACGCCGTACTACCTCAAGGGCAGCCCGCTGAATGTGCGGCTGAACAGCGTGATCGGCTGGCTCGCCCGGCACGGGATCAGCCTCGCGGGCACCGCCGAGCTGTCCGTGAAGGGCCGCAAGAGCGGCGCGATGCAGCGCGTCCCGGTCAACCCGCACACCTACGAGGGCGGGCAGTACCTGGTCTCGGCGCGCGGCCACTCGCAGTGGGTGCGCAATATGCGTGCCGCGAACGGCGGTGAGCTGCGCGTCGGGCGCAAGGTGCGCACCTTCACCGCGGTGGAGCTTCCCGACGCCGAGAAGCTCCCCGTCCTGCGGACCTATCTGGAGAAGTGGGGCTGGGAGGTCAACCAGTACTTCGCCGGGGTGACCGCCGCCTCCACGGACGAGGAGATCGCCGCCTGCGCCGGCGACCACCCCGTCTTCCGGATCACCGTCAGGAAGTGACGGGCTCCTCCTCCGACTCGGCCGGTTCCGCGGTGTCCGCCGCCTGCGCCGGACCCGGGTCCAGCACGGTCAGGGCGCGCTGGGCGAGCGGGTGGGAGCGGACCAGCTCGCCGAGGGAGGTGGCGCCCCGGGTGATGTTGCGGAACGCGTTCCAGGCCGGGCGGAAGCCGGTGAGGGCGGCGTGGAAGAGGCCGGGCCGCCGCTCGAACGCCGCGAGCAGGCGTCGGCCGACGCCCATCTCGACGCCGAGCCCGGCCTTGACGGCGAAGGCGTAGTTCAGGGCCTGGCGGCGGGTGTCGACGGCGTCGTGCGCCTCCGCTATGCGCACCGCCCACTCGCCGGCCAGCCGGCCCGAGCGCAGAGCGAAGGAGATGCCCTCGCGGGTCCAGGGCTCCAGGAGCCCGGCAGCGTCGCCGCAGACCAGGACCCGGCCGCGGGAGAGCGGCGAGTCATCGGCCCGGCAGCGGGTCAGGTGCCCGGAGGAGACGGCCGGTTCGAAGCCGGCGAGGCCCAGCCGGGCCACGAAGTCCTCCAGGTAGCGCTTGGTCGCGGCCCCCTGGCCGCGGGCGGAGATCACCCCGACCGTCAGCGTGTCGCCCTTGGGGAACACCCAGCCGTAACTGCCGGGCATGGGGCCCCAGTCGATGAGCACCCGGCCCTTCCAGTCCTCGGCGACCGACTCGGGGACCGGGATCTCCGCTTCGAGACCGAGGTCCACCTGGGCCATCTTCACGCCCACATGGGCGCCTATCCGGCTGGCGCTGCCGTCCGCGCCGACGACCGCGCGGGCCAGGACCGTCTCGCCGCCCTGGAGGACGACGGCGACCGTACGCCGGTCGGGGACCGCCGAGCCGTGCTGCTCGACGCGCTGCACGGTGACGCCCGTACGCAGTTCGGCGCCCGCCTTCTGGGCGTGCTCGACCAGCTGCTGGTCGAACTCGGGCCGGTTGATCAGCCCGAACAGCATCTGCCGGGAACGGCGGGTGCGGGTGAAGCGCCCGTTGTTGGAGAAGGTGACCGCGTGCACCCGGTCCCGCAGGGGCAGTTCGAAGCCCGGCGGCAGGGAGTCACGCGAAGGGCCGATGATGCCGCCGCCACAGGTTTTGTACCGGGGCAACTCGGCTTTCTCCAGCAACAGGACGCGGCGCCCCGCGACCGCCGCCGCATAGGCGGCCGAGGCCCCCGCGGGTCCCGCGCCCACCACGACGACGTCCCACACTCGCTGCACGTCGTCCGCCGAAGAGTTCTCGCCGCTCACGATGGTCTACTGCTCCGATCAAGCCGCTGCCGCTCCCCGTACCCGCGACATGCCGCGAGCAGGGGGTTACCCGATGTACTCGCATCCTACGGCCGCGAGCGCAGTGCGCCGCTGTGGGAGGATCGATCCACCCAGCAGGTACAACGTCGCACCTACGAGGAGCGTGCCCATGTCGTCGAATCCGGTCGCCGAGACCGTCGCCTCTCTGATGCCCCGGGCCAAGGCGGAGCTGGCCGAGCTCGTCGCCTTCCGGTCCGTGGCGGACTTCGAGCAGTTTCCGAAGAGCGAGAGCGAGGCCGCCGCGAACTGGATCGCCGACGCACTGCGCGCCGAGGGATTTGTCGACATCGCCCTGCTCGACACCCCCGACGGCACCCAGTCGGTGTACGGCTACCTGCCGGGCCCGGAGGGTGCCAAAACGGTTCTGCTGTATGCGCACTACGACGTGCAGCCGCCGCTGGACGAGGCCGGCTGGACGACTCCGCCGTTCGAGCTGACCGAGCGCGACGGGCGCTGGTACGGCCGGGGCAGCGCGGACTGCAAGGGCGGTGTGATCATGCACCTGCTCGCCCTGCGCGCGCTGAAGGCGAACGGCGGCGTCCCGGTGCACGTCAAGATCATCGTGGAGGGCTCCGAGGAGCAGGGCACGGGCGGCCTGGAGCGGTACGCCGAGCAGCACCCGGAGGTGCTGACCGCGGACACCATCGTCATCGGTGACGCGGGCAACTTCCGGGTGGGCCTGCCGACGGTGACCACGATCCTGCGCGGCATGACGCTGGTCCGGGTGGGTGTCGAGACCCTCGCGGGCAATCTGCACTCCGGCCAGTTCGGCGGCGCGGCCCCGGACGCGCTGGCCGCGCTGATCCGGGTGCTGGACTCGTTGCGCGCGGCGGACGGCTCCACCACGGTGGACGGTCTGGACGCGTCGGCCGCGTGGGACGGCCTGGAGTACACCGAGGAGCAGTTCCGTTCGGACGCCAAGGTGCTGGACGGCGTGGGCCTGACCGGCTCCGGCTCGGTCGCCGACCGGCTGTGGGCCCGTCCCGCGGTCACCGTGCTCGGCATCGACTGCCCGCCGGTCGTCGGCGCCACCCCCTCGGTGCACGCCGGGGCCCGCGCGCTGGTCAGCCTGCGGGTGCCGCCGGGCGTGGACGCGACGGAGGCGAGCAAGCTGCTCCAGGCCCACCTGGAGACGCACACCCCGTGGGGCGCCCGGGTCACCGTGGAACAGGTCGGCCAGGGCCAGCCGTTCCGCGCCGATGTCTCCAGCCCCGCCTACCAGGCGATGGCCGACGCGATGGCGGCCGCCTACCCGGGCGAGACCATGCAGTACGCCGGGCAGGGCGGCTCCATCCCGCTGTGCAACACCCTCGCCGGCCTCTACCCGGACGCCGAGATCCTGCTGATCGGCCTCAGCGAGCCGGAGGCCCAGATCCACGCTCTCAACGAGAGCGTCTCGCCCCAGGAACTGGAGCGCCTGTCGGTGGCGGAGGCGCTGTTCCTGCGGAACTACGCGGGCTAGAACGGCAAGGTGGCGGGGCCGCGTCCTTTCGGGGCGGCCCCGCCGGCCGTGCGGTTACGCCTTGGGCGGACACCCGTCCGCCCAAGGCGTAGCACCCTCCTTCCCGCTCCCGCCCCGGCCTACGGTCGCGGCATGGACGTGATCGAGCTTCTCCCCCGGTTGCATCTGCTGCGCTTCCCGGTCGGCCAGGCGTATCTCTGGCGGGACGGCGAGGAGTTGACGCTGATCGACGCGGGGACGATCGGGGCGGGGCCGGTGATCGCCGAGGCGATCAGGGCATGGGGCCGCGCCCCCGAGGACGTACGGCGCATCGTGCTGACCCACTTCCATGAGGACCATGCGGGCGGGGCGGGCGAGTTCGCCGCACTGAGCGGGGCCGAGGTGCTGGCCCATCGCCTGGACGCGCCGTTCGTACGAGGTGCGGAGCCGGGCCCCGCGCCGCGGCTCGCGGAGTGGGAGCTGCCGATCCGGGCGCAGGTCGCCCGGCGGCTGCCCGAGGGCACCCCGCTGCCGCCGCCGTCGGTCACGGAGGTGACGGACGGCGAGGTGCTGGGCTTCGGCGGCGGGGCACAGGTGGTGCACGTCCCCGGGCACACGGACGGCAGCATCGCGCTCCATCTGCCCGCCGAGGGCGTGCTGTTCACCGGGGACACCGTGGCCGCGCTGCCTGCCGAGGGCGTGCTGTCCCCCGGGGAGCCGGTGCCGACCGGCCCCGTCGAACACACGCTGATCCCGGGCGTGTTCAATCTCGACCGGCCCCGACTCCTCGACTCCGTACGGCGGTTGGCGGACCTCGGCGCCGAGGTGGCGTGCTTCGGTCACGGCGACCCGGTGCTGCGGGGCGCCGCCGCCGAACTGCGCCGGGCTGCCGCGATGTGAGGTCAGCCGAGCGGCACCCCGGCCTCCAGGTACAGGGCCTTCCCGCGCTCACGAGCACGCAGCGCCCAGCGCAGCCGCTCATAGCGGACCGGGGGCAGCATCCCGGCGGCCTCCTGCTCGGTGGCGAACCGCCAGCCGCGCAACTCCGGCCCCGGGAGCACCACTTGGGCCGCCTCGGCGGAGGGGAGCCGGCCGCCGTCGAAGAGCAGCCGGAGCCCGCCGTAGCCGGGCGGCACGGGCCGTTCCCAGTCCACCACCAGCAGCCGGGGCACCTCCCGCAGCCGTATCCCGGTCTCCTCGGCGACCTCGCGCATCCCCGCGCGGGCCGGGGCCTCGCCGCGCTCCACCACACCGCCGGGGAACTCCCAGCCGGGCTTGTAGGTGGGGTCCACGAGCAGCACCCGGTCCTGCTCGTCGAAGAGCAGCACCCCGGCGGCGAGGGTCTCGGCGGTGGGCTCGGGGGTCTGCACGATGTCGCAGGGGGTGAAGTCACCCCTGCCGACCGACTCCGCGATCCGCACGGCGGTCTCGTACGGGGTCAGCGCGCTGGTGTCGATCAGATGGGCGTCGGCGGTGAGCCAGGAGGCGAGGGCCGCGTGGTACGGCTCGATGTGGTCGTAGCACCACTGCCGTACCCGTATCTCCCCGTCGGGCAGGTCGGGCGGCACCTCGCGCCCGGCTATGCGCGCACGCAGGATCGTTTCGGCCGGGGCGAGGACCAGGTGCTGTACGGGAATCCGGCGGGCGGCGAGGCCACCGAAGATCTCGTCGCGGTGCTCCTGGCGCAGCAGGGTCATCGGCACGACGAGGGTGCCGCCCAGTTCGGCGAGCATCGCGGCGGCCGTGTCGACGACGAGCCGGCGCCAGATCGGCAGATCCTGGAAGTCGCCGACCTCGGCGAGGCGCTTGGGCGGCAGCAGGTGCGCGAGCGACCCGCCGATGACCTCGGGGTCGAAGAGCGTGCTGTGCGGGATCAGTTCGATCAGTTCCCGTGCGGTCGTGGTCTTTCCCGCACCGAACGCGCCGTTGATCCAGACGACGGTCACGGACTTCCCCCTCTTCTGTTGGCCCCCTGAGGCTTGCCCGCTCCACCCTGCCACGGAAACCCCGCCGCGGTGAGGGTGCGGTAAAGCGCGGTGCCGGTGCCCTCGCGGCGGGGCACCGGCACGCATACGCCGCTGTCCTAGTCCTGGCCGGCGGCCAGCCCGGGGGCGTGTCCGGTGGTGTGTCCGGTGGCCGGGGAGTCGGCGGGGGCCAGGCTGTCGTGGCTGACCAGATCGCCGGCCGAGTGCAGGGTGCCGGAGACGTCGAGACCGTCCAGCGGCCCCTTGTCCGCGGCGTGGGACGGGGTGATGGCGGCCACGACGAAACCGGTGGCCAGGGAGGCGAGGGCGAGCATGCTGCGCTTCTTCATGTGCGGATCAACTCCCCGAAGGGGTCCGGGGTCACGCGGATACCGCCCGAACGCCGAAATCCCCTGGCCGGGGCGCCGGCGGGGCCGATACCGTCCGGGGCGACGACACCGGAGGACCGACATCATGACCCGCACCCGCCCCACCACCACGCTCTGGCGCCCCACCGGCCCCGTGGAGCTGGATCTGGTGCGCGCCTCGGACTGGCGGGCCTGGCCGCCCCGGCTCCCGGAGCAGCCGATCTTCTATCCGGTGCTCGACGAGGACTACGCGATCCGGATCGCCCGGGACTGGAACGTACGGCACGACGGCGCCGGGTTCGTGACCCGCTTCGAGGTCGACACCGCGTTCCTCGACCGCTATCCGGTACGGCAGGCCGGTGGCCGGACCATCCTGGAACTGTGGGTGCCCGCCGAGGAGTTGGACGAGTTCAACGCGCATATCGTGGGACCGATCGAGGTCGTGCACACCTTTCGGTGAGCCACGGCACCCGCACGGCGAGGAGTACGCGTGTCCCCTGTCTTCCCCTCCGGCACGGTCGGCGCCGGAGTCGGTGATGTGATCGAGGACGTCGTACGGTCGGCCGACCGGCTCGCCGCGGCCGCGGCCGGGCTGTCCGAGGCCGTGGTGCGGGCGCCTTCGGGGCTGCCGGACTGGACCCGGGGGCGGGTGCTCGCCCATGTCGCCTACAGCGCCGACGCGTACACCTGGCTGCTGGAGCTCGCCCGCACCGGCCGCGAACCCGGTCCGCGCGCGGATCCGGCGCGGGTGGCGCGGGACGCCGTACTGCCCGCCGGGCCGCTGGCCGAACGGCTGCGGGAGAGCCTTCGCCGGTTCACGGACGGGGCGTGCGCGTTGCCCGCGCCCGCCTGGGAGCGGCTGGTCCCGGCGCTGGCCGGCTGGCGCCACCCCGCCTGGTACCTGCTGCTGCGCGGCCTGCGGGAGCTGGAGACCCACCACTTCGACCTCGGCGTCGGGTACGGCACCGAGCGCTGGCCGGACCGGTATGTGCGCTGGGCCCTGGACGACACCCTCACCACCCTCGCCGCCCGGCGCTTCCCGCTCACCACCGTGACGGCCGTCGATCCGGAACGGCGCTGGACGGTCTCGGCCGAGGGGCCAAAGGTGAGCGGGGAGGGGCACCGCCTGCTCGGCTGGCTCACCGGACGGCTCCCGGCCGACGGGCTGCGGACCTCCTCCGCCCTCCCCGCCCCGCTCCCCTGGCCCCAGCCCCCGCTCCCCGGCTGGGGCCGCGTCGGCGACGACGGGTAGACCACCAAAGCGCACACGTCCGAACGGCGACGGGCGCACCGGCCGTACCCCTTCCAACACACTCGGACACGTTCTACCGTGAACGCCCGCCGATCCCGAGCGAGTTGGAGGAACGTCGACCATGCGCACATCCTCGACCCGCACAACCCACCGGAAGGCAGCCGGAGTTCTGCTCGCCGGATGCGGGACGCGCTGAAGGCGACCGGGCGGCCGATCGTCTACAGCGTCTGCGAATGGGGCGAGAACAAGCCCTGGGAGTCGGCCCCGGACGTGGGCGACCTGTGGCGCACCACCGGTGACATCAGCGACAGCTGGTCCGCCATGCTGTCGATCGTCAAGCAGAACCTCCCGCTCGCCCCGTACGCCGGTCCGGGCCACTGGAACGACCCCGACATGCTGGAGGTGGGCAACGGCGGGATGACGGACACCGAGTACCGCGCCCACTTCTCCCTCTGATCGGTGATGGCCGACGGCAGCCGCGCGGTCGCCCTGTTCAACGAGTCCGGCACCGCGCAGCGCATCACCACCACCGCCGCTGCCGTAGGTCTGCCCGATGCCGGGTCCTACACCCTGCGGGACCTGTGGCGGCACACCGACGGCCACTGCGCCGGGACGATCACGGCCACCGTCCCGGCCCACGGCACGGTCCTGCTGCGCGTCTCGGCCGACACGGACTGAGCCGGCCGGCAGGGCCTAGAGCCGCACCAGCCCCGGCCCCCTGATCAGCGCCGCCGCCGCGGCCCCCACCAGCCCCGCGTCCGTGCCCATCTGCGCGGGCACCACCGTCAGCCGCCGTACGAACGACAGCGTGGCGTAGTCCGCGAGCGCCGCGCGCAACGGGGTGAACAGGACGTCGCCCGCGTTGCCGACTCCGCCGCCGATCACCGCGATGTCGATCTCGACCAGGGTCGCGGTGGCCGCGATCCCGGCGGCGAGCGCCCGCGCGGCCCGCCGGAAGGAGGCCACGGCGACCGGGTCGCCCGCCCGTGCCGCCGCCGCCACCGCGGCGGCCGAGGCATCGCCGTCCGGGCCCGGCCGCCAGCCCTGCTCCAGGGCGCGGCCGGCGATGTTCGGGCCACTGGCGATCCGCTCCACACAGCCGCGTGAGCCGCACGGGCAGGGGTCGCCGTCGAGGTCGACGCTGATGTGCCCGATGTGCCCGGCGTTGCCGGTCGGGCCGGGGTGCAGCTGTCCGCCCAGGACCAGGCCGCCGCCGACTCCCGTCGAGACCACCATGCACAGCGCGTTGTCATGGCCCCGGGCGGCGCCCTGCCAGTGCTCGGCGGCGGTGATCGCGACGCCGTCGCCGATCAGCTCGACGGGCAGTCCCCCAGTCGCCGCCCGGACCCGTTCGACCAGCGGGAAGTCCCGCCAGCCCGGCACGTTCACGGGGCTGACGGTGCCCGCGGAGGCGTCCACCGGGCCCGCGCTGCCGATGCCGACGGAGCGGACGTGTTCCCATCGGGGCGAGGCGGCGAGTTCGCCGAGCACCTCCTCGACGGCCCGCATGACCGTCTCGCCGTCCTGCCGGGCGGGCGTGGCGCGCTGGGCCCGCTCCAGGATCAGTCCGCGGCCGTCCACAAGACCGCCGGCGATCTTGGTGCCGCCGATGTCCAGCGCTGCCACGAGGTCGGTGCGCATCAGTGTGTGATCTCCCCGTCGAACGATCGAAAAGCAGGAACCCGGGCGGGGCGGCCGGGTGGTGGGGGCACGGTCCCGCACAGAGCGGTCGACAGTCTCTCGCGCACCTGACAACGTTGTCCAGGCTCTATGCTCGACGCCACATCCTCATACAAGCCCATGGGCCGCCCGCATCACACCCCATGGGACCGCGGACCACAGGACAGGACAGCGCATCGTGCCCAAAACCACCCACCGCGCGGATCGCCACCCCGGAAGCCGCTACGGCAACCGGCCGACGATGAAGGACGTGGCGGCGCGGGCCGGGGTCGGGCTGAAGACGGTGTCCCGGGTGGTCAACGGCGAGCCCGGGGTCACCCCGGACACCGAGCGCCGGGTGCAGGAGGCGATCGACGCGCTGGGCTTTCGCCGCAATGACAGCGCGCGGGTGCTGCGCAAGGGCCGCACCGCGAGCATCGGCCTGGTCCTGGAGGACCTCGCGGACCCCTTCTACGGCCCGCTGAGCCGCGCGGTGGAGGAGGTCGCCCGCTCGCACGGCGCCCTGCTGATCAACGGCTCCAGCGCCGAGGACCCGGAGCGGGAGCGGGAGTTGGCGCTCGCGCTGTGCGCACGCCGGGTGGACGGCCTGGTGGTGATTCCGGCGGGGGACGACCACCGCTATCTGGAGCCGGAGATCCGGGCGGGCGTGGCGACCGTGTTCGTGGACCGCCCGGCCGGGCGGATCGACGCCGATGTGGTGCTGTCGGACAACTTCGGCGGGGCCCGCGACGGCGTGGCCCATCTGATCGCGCACGGCCACCGCAGGATCGGGTTCATCGGGGACATGCCCCGCATCCACACGGCGGCCGAGCGGCTGCGCGGCTATCGGGCGGCCATGGAGGACGCGGGGATACCGGTCGAGGACCGCTGGATGTCGCTCGGGGTGACGAGCCCGGAGCGGGTGCGCCGGGCCGCGCAGGAGATGCTGTCCGAACCCGAGCCCGTCACCGCGGTGTTCGCGGGCAACAACCGGGTGACGGTCACCGTGGTCCGGGTCCTCGCCGAGCGGTCCCGGCAGGTGGCCCTCGTCGGCTTCGACGACTTCGAGCTGGCCGATCTGCTGCGGCCGGGCGTCACGGTGGTCGCCCAGGACTCGGCCGCCCTCGGCCGTACGGCGGCGGAGCGGCTCTTCCGCCAGCTGGACGGCGGTCTCGTCGCACCGGAGCGGATCGAGCTGCCGACCCGGCTGATCACCCGCGGCTCGGGCGAGCTGCCCCCGGCCGGCTGAGCCGCCCATGGCCACACTGGAGGAGCTGGGGCCGGCCGGGGCGCCGCGCGCGGACCCGCCGACGTATCCGGGTGCCCGGCCCGCCCGTTCGGGGCTGCCGCACGGCGACCGGACGCTGCCGCTGACCCGGCTGGTGTACGATGACCGGACGCCGGTGCTCGCGGTCGGCTCCAATGCCTGCCCCGGTCAACTGCGTGGCGTCTCCGCGCATGTCAGCCGCATGGGCCAGGTCTCCGCCTCACCGGTCAAGTCGCCTTTTGTCACACGGGAGTTGTTCCTGCTGTGGCTGGACCGGCGGCAGCTGGACGTGATCGACGCCGGCGAGGGGGCACCGCTGCCGGACGGCACCTTCCGGCGGGCCTGGCCGCCCGCGCCGGACGGCCAGGCCCGACTGGCCGACGCCACCGTGCTGTCGGGGGCGTACGCCTACGTCAACCGGCACGGAGTCCTGCACGACGGCACCGGCGCGCCCCGCCGCCACCTGGGCCGGCGCCCGCTGCTCACCGAACTCCTCGCCTCCTCGGCACGGTTGCGGGAGCTGTTCGGAGCGAGACCGGAGGAGTTCAGTGAACGGGCGCGCGGCGATGCCCGGTTGTGCGCGCGGGGCACCCGGCTGTTCGCCGAGCGCGCGTGGGTGACGGGCTCGGGGCTCGAACCGTACGTCGCCCCGCAGCCCGCAACCACCGCGAGCCCGGTGAACCCCGTGAGTCGCCGCTACTGCGCCGAGGCCGTGAGATCGCCGCGCCTCGGCGCCGCGAAGCCCTCAAGTCCCGCGCGGGTCAGCCCCGTACGCTCGGCCACCTCCGTGAGGTCGAGGGCGCCGCAGTCCAGGCCGCGCAGCAGATAGCCGCTGAGGGCCTTGGCGGTGGCGGGCTCGTCCATGACGTCGCCCGCGGTGCGGTCGGCGTAGCGGGCGAGGCGGACCGCGGCCTGCTCGAAGCCCTCGCGGTAGAAGGCGAAGACGGCCGCGTAGCGGGTCGGGATGTGGCCCGGGTGCATGTCCCAGCCCTGGTAGTAGGCGCGGGCGAGGGCGCGCCGGGTGAGGCCGTAGTGCAGCCGCCAGGCGGCGTGCACCTGCTCGGTGGGGCCGACCGGGAGGACATTGGTGGAGCCGTCCGAGACGCGTACGCCGGTGCCCGCGGCGGCGACCTGCATGACCGCCTTGGCATGGTCGGCGGCCGGGTGGTCGCTGGCCTGGTAGGCGGCGGAGACGCCCAGGCAGGCGCTGTAGTCGAAGGTGCCGTAGTGCAGCCCGGTGGCGCGGCCCTCGGCGGCCTGGATCATACGGGCGACGGTCGCGGTGCCGTCGGTCGCCAGGATGGACTGGCTGGTCTCGATCTGTATCTCGAAGCCGATCCGTCCCGCGTCCAGGCCGTGCGCCTCCTCGAACGCCGCCAGGAGGCGCCCGAAGGCGGTCACCTGCTCGGGATAGGTCACCTTCGGCAGGGTGAGCACCAGCCCCTCGGGCAGTCCGCCCGCCGCCATCAGGCCGGTGAGGAAGATGTCGAGGGTGCGGATGCCCCGCGCCCGCACCGGGGCCTCCATGCACTTCATGCGGATGCCCATGTACGGCGCCGCGGTCCCCTTCGCGTACGCCTCGGCGATCAGCCGGGCCGCGCGGGCCGCGGTCGCGTCCTCCTCGGCGTCGGGGCGGGGGCCGTAGCCGTCCTCGAAGTCGACCCGCAGGTCTTCTATCGGCTCGCGCTCCAGCTTGGCGCGGACGCGGGAGTACACCGGCTCGGCGAGGGCGTCGGCGAGGCCGAGGACGGCGGCGAAGGAGGCGGCGTCCGGGGCGTGTTCGTCCAGCGCGGCGAGGGCCGTATCGCCCCAGGAGCGGACGGTGTCGGCGGTGAAGGCGTCCCCGGGGACGTAGACGGTGTGCACGGGCTGCCGGGTGCCGGGGTCCCCGGGGTAGCGGCGTGCCAGTTCCGCGTCGACCGGGGCGAGCGAGGCGCTGATCTCCTCGCCGACGGCGCCGGCGAGGCTGGTCGCCACCTTCTCCTGCTGACCCATCCCACACCCTCCAATATCCACTGCAATTCCGCTTTGCGGAATCAACAATCCGTAGAATGAAGTTATCCGGCGCGGTTCCGGCTGGTCAACACCTCGCCCCAGGGCCCCTGTCGCCTTCAGGATGCACCGAGGCCCCCATGACCGCGCGGGTCACGGGGGCCTCGGACAGCCGCTCGGCGATCAGCCCTTGCGGGTCTTGATCTCCTCGGTCAGCTGCGGCACGACGTCGAACAGGTCGCCGACGACGCCGTAGTCGACCAGCTCGAAGATCGGGGCCTCGGCGTCCTTGTTGACGGCCACGATGGTCTTCGAGGTCTGCATGCCGGCGCGGTGCTGGATGGCGCCGGAGATGCCGTTGGCGATGTACAGCTGCGGCGAGACCGACTTGCCGGTCTGGCCGACCTGGTTGGTGTGCGGGTACCAGCCGGCGTCGACGGCGGCACGCGAGGCACCGACGGCCGCGCCGAGCTGGTCGGCGAGGGCCTCGATGATCGCGAAGTTCTCGGCGCCGTTGACACCGCGGCCGCCGGAGACCACGATCGCGGCCTCGGTCAGCTCCGGGCGGCCCGTGGACTCGCGCGGGGTGCGGGCGGTGACCTTGGTGCCGGTGGCCTTGTCGGAGAAGGTCACGGCGAGGGCCTCGACCGCGCCCGCGGCCGGGGCGGCCTCCACGGCGGCCGAGTTCGGCTTGACCGTGATGACCGGGGTGCCCTTGATGACACGCGACTTGGTGGTGAAGGACGCGGCGAACACCGACTGGGTGGCCACCGGACCCTCGGCGCCGGCCTCCAGGTCGATGGCGTCGGTGATGATGCCGGCGCCGATGCGCAGCGCCAGGCGGGCGGCGATCTCCTTGCCCTCGGCGGAGGACGGGACCAGCACGGCGGCCGGGGAGACGGCCTCGTGGGCGGCCTGGAGGGCGTCCACCTTCGGCACGACCAGGTAGTCGGCGTACTCGGACGCGTCGTGGGTGAGGACCTTCACCGCGCCGTGCTCGGCGAGGGTGGCGGCGGTGTCGGCGGCACCGTTGCCCAGCGCGACGGCGACGGGCTCACCGAGGCGGCGGGCCAGGGTCAGCAGCTCAAGGGTGGGCTTGCGGACGGCACCGTCCACGTGGTCGACGTAGACGAGGACTTCAGCCATGGGATTGCTCTCCTGCGTAACGAAGTTGAGGGGCGGTCGGCGGGCGCGAACCCTTAGATGAACTTCTGGCCCGCGAGGAACTCAGCGAGCTGCTTGCCGCCCTCGCCCTCGTCCTTGACGATGGTGCCGGCCGTGCGGGCCGGACGCGCGTCGGCGGTCTCGACCTTGGTGAACGCGCCGTCCAGGCCGACCTCTTCCGCCTCGATGTCGAGGTCCGACAGGTCCCAGGACTCCACCGGCTTCTTCTTGGCCGCCATGATGCCCTTGAAGGACGGGTAGCGGGCCTCGCCGGACTGGTCGGTCACGGAGACCAGGGCCGGCAGCTGCGCCTCCAGCTGCTCGGAGGCGGCGTCGCCGTCGCGGCGGCCCTTGACGGTGCCGTCCTCGACCGAGACCTCGGACAGCAGGGTGACCTGCGGGACACCAAGGCGCTCGGCGACCAGCGCCGGGACGACGCCCATGGTGCCGTCGGTGGAGGCCATGCCGGAGACGACCAGGTCGAAGCCGGCCTTCTCGATGGCCTTGGCCAGCACCAGGGAGGTGCCGATGGCGTCGGTGCCGTGCAGGTCGTCGTCCTCGACGTGGATGGCCTTGTCGGCACCCATCGACAGGGCCTTGCGGAGCGCGTCCTTGGCGTCCTCGGGGCCCACCGTCAGCACGGTGACCTCGGCGTCGTCCGCCTCGTCCGCGATCTGGAGGGCCTGCTCGACCGCGTACTCGTCCAGCTCGGAGAGCAGACCGTCCACGTCGTCGCGGTCGACGGTCAGGTCATCGGCGAAGTGCCGGTCGCCAGTGGCGTCGGGCACGTACTTCACAGTGACAACGATCCTCAAGCTCACGCCGGCTCTCCTACTGCATCGTGATTTCCTGGCTGCCTCTTGCAGGCAGCATAGGCGCCTGAAGCGGCCGATCCCGGTCGGGGCGTCAGCGCGCTCCGACCGGAATATTACTCGTCAGTACACCCAGTTCGTTCCCGCTAAGCAAGCGCTTTGAACTGTGACCTTCGCAACGCAGCGTAATCGGGAATCGACCGCCGTGCAGGGAATCGGAGCGTGATCCACGCCGCAATCAGTCGCGCAGCGCGGTGAAGCGGCCCTGGTGATAGAGGAGGGGGCGGCCGCCGCCGCTGGGATCGCCGAGGACGACCTCCGCGAGCACGATCCGGTGGTCACCTGCGGGCACGCGGGCGACGATCCGGCAGACCAGCCAGGCGAGCACGTCGTCGAGCACGGGCACGCCCTCGGGGCCGTCGCGCCAGGCGGTGGGCGCGCCGAAGCGGTCGGCGCCGCTGCGGGCGAAGGTGGCGGCCAGGTCGCCCTGGTGCTCGCCGAGTATGTGCACGCCGATGTGGTCGGCCTCGGCTATCGCGGGCCAGCTGGAGGCGCCGGTGCCGACCCCGAAGGAGATCATCGGGGGCTCGGCGGAGACCGAGGTGAGGGAGGTGGCGGTGAAGCCGACCGGTCCGGTGGCGCCGCGCGCGGTGATCACCGCGACACCGGCGGCGTGCCGGCGGAAGGTGGAGCGCAGCAGATCGGGGGAGGCGAGCTGGGGGGTGCCGAGTCCGGGCAGGGCCGTCATGGAGTTGTCCTTCTGTTCGGGAGGGCGAGCGGGTCCGTGGCTGCTCAGCGATCCGGACAGCAGGCGCTCGCGGTGCGCGCGAGGTCGACGTGGGCCCGCCCGTGGAGAAGGAGTTCGGTCGGCATACGGTCAGGCTGACGATAGGTGGCGCGTGCAGTCAAGTGCGGTCCGGGAACTGGGATGTCTCTCACCTGGCGCTCCCGGTGCTGAGGCCCCCTCACACCGCCTCCCCCAGCGCCGCGATGACATCGGCCCTGCGGGGCTGTCCGGCGGCGCGGCGCACCTCCCTGCCGTGCGCGTCCAGGACGAGGACAGTGGGGGTCTTGAGGATCCCGAGGGCGCGTACGAGGTCGAGGCGGTCCTCGGCGTCGATCTCGATGTGGGCGACGCCCGGCACCATCGCGGCGACCTCGTCGAGGACGCGCCGGGTGGCGCGGCAGGGCGCGCAGAAGGCGCTGGAGAACTGGACCAGGGTGGCCCGTTCGCCGAGAGTGCCGCCGAGTTCGGCCGCGTCCGGTCCGGTTCCGCTCCCGCCCGCTTCGGCGTCGTCGCGCCCGCTCACCCTCGCCCTCCCGCTCCGCCGCCGATGCGGCACTTCACAGGCGCCCGCTTCCACGGGCGTCAGGAGGCAAACAACCGGCGCGCCGTAGAGATTCCCGGCGCCTGGGTGAATCCTGTGCGGACGTGACGAGGATCTCGCCGCGGCCGGGCACCAGAGCTGGCTCCCCGCACGTTCTTGGGGCACGATCTGCGAGACGCCGTAAACCTACGGCTGCGTAACTTGTCCGCCGGGAGCCCCTTTCCCGAGCAGAGCAGAAAGGGTTCATCCCGCCCATGGCAGAGCTGGTCTACCGTCCCGTCATCGGATTCGCCAAGACGCTGTTCAAGGTCTGGGACCTGAAGATCGACTGCCAGGGGTCCTCGAACATCCCGCGCTCCGGCGGCGCCGTGCTGGTGAGCAATCACATCAGCTATCTGGACTTCATCTTCGACGGCCTGGCCGCGCTGCCGCAGAAGCGCCTGGTGCGGTTCATGGCGAAGGATTCCGTCTTCCGGCACAAGATCTCGGGCCCGCTGATGCGCGGCATGAAGCACATCCCGGTGGACCGGGGGCAGGGCGAGGCCGCGTACGCGCACGCGCTGGACTCGCTGCGTTCCGGTGAGGTCATCGGGGTCTTCCCCGAGGCCACCATCTCGCAGTCGTTCACCCTGAAGAGCTTCAAGTCGGGTGCGGCCAGGCTCGCCCAGGAGGCCGGGGTGCCGCTGATCCCGATGGCGCTGTGGGGCACGCAGCGGCTGTGGACCAAGGGGCACCCGCGCGACTTCAAGCGCAGCCACCTGCCCGTCACCATCCGCGTGGGCGAGGCCGTGGAGGCGCCGCGCGACCAGTACGCCGGGGCCATCACCCGCCGGCTGCGCGAGCGGGTGCAGGAACTGCTGGAGGCCGCCCAGCGCGCCTATCCGGGCCGCCCGAAGGGCGCCGAGGACTCCTGGTGGCTGCCGGCCCACCTGGGCGGTACGGCTCCGACGGCGGAGGCGCTGCGGACCACCGCGCAGGTGCACTGACACCCGGACCGGTGCCGCCGCGCCCCGCCCGATAAGGTGCCCGCTCATGACGGGAGGGCCACTCGGCCCTCGGGTACCGATCGCTGTACGGGGGCCGGGCGATGCGGCGTTGGTGGAAGCTGTGGTGCGCGGCGGTGGCCGTGCTGGCGCTGGCGGGCTGGCTGTGCGCGCCGTATGTCAAGGACCGGTGGCTGCTGCGCACCGCCTGCGACGGAGCGCTGCCGTCGGGTCCGGTACGGCAGCTGGCGGCGGGCGGCGGCCACTTCACCGGGGCGGACACCACGGAGCACGCGGGGCTCGGTGACTACGGGTGCGGCCTGCGCTACGCCGGGCACGGCGACGCCACCTGGGTGGTGCGGATGTCCGCGTACACCCGGCGCGACGACCGGGACGCCGAGTTCCTGCTCTCCTTCCCCCAGGACGGCTTCTCCCCCGTCTATCCGCTGGCGGGCGATCTGCCCGGCATCGTCGACGACGCCGGCGAGCTCCAGTTCCTGCTGCGCTGCCCGGCCCTCGGCAAGGACGCGGCGGGCCGGCCGCGCCGGATGCTGGTGGTCGCGACTCCCGGCAAGGACACCACCCGCGCTCCGCGCGCCGTGTACGAGACCGTCGTACCGCTCGTCAATTCGGCCTCGCGCCACCTGGGTTGCGGCGCGCGGCCGCTGACGGTGCCCAAGGACACCGGGAGCGTGCTGCCGGACTCCGCGCACCCGCCGCGCAGCATCCCGGTGTCCGGGGCGGCCGGCACCGGCTGCGGCTGGGCGGCCCGCGCCAGGCTCCCCTGGAGCGGGGACTGGCAGGTCCAGCCGCTGTTGAACGACGCCTCGCCCGGGGGACGTTGTGATCTGACGCTGCGCAACGGCCCTGCGGGACAGGCGCAGTTGAGCCTTGCCGCGTGGTACGGCGACTGGAGCGACCGCCTGGTCACCGACAGCGGGGTGCGGATGCCGCTGACCGCGACCGCCCGCTGCGACGGGGAGGCCGCCAACTTCGCGATCCGGGCCTCGAAGTCGATCGACGACGCGCGACGACGGGTGCTGCTGCGGTCCTTCGCCGAGGACCAGGTGGAGCGGCACGGCTGCTCTGGGCTGCGGCTGACCGGCTGAGCACGGCGTGCGGGCGGGCTCGCCACGGGAGCCCGGCGACGGCCGGGCCGCCCGCACCTGTCAGGTCGACCCGCCGCGGAAGGCCCATATGTAGCCGTCGTCGAGGAGCTGCCGCATGGCCGCCGCCCGTGCCGCCGGGACCGTGCGGTCCTTCGCCCAGGCGTCCAGCGTCCGGGACAACTGCTCGCGCCCGTCCATGAGATCGCCGCGCACGGGCCCGCTCACCGGGCGGCCCGCGATGCCGCCCATCGGGGGCCGGGCGGTCAGCCGGGTCGGCGCCGCTTGGTAGGCGCCCCGGGTGTGCCGTCGTACGGACCGGTCGTAGGCGGCGAGGTCGATGTGCCCGGCGCGGGCGGCGCTCGTCCGGATGCGCAGCAGGGCGCCGACGCGGCGGGCGATGTCGTCCAGGTCGCTGTCGACTTCCCGGGTCTCGGGGTTCGTCCGCCCCTTCGGTGCCTTCCCGGGGCGGTAGCCGGGGACGGTGCCCTTGTCGGTGAGGCGTTCCAAGTAGTGGGCGAGGTAGGCCCGTTCGGCGCCGTAGAGGATCGCGAACGCCTGCGGGTCCCCGGCGAGTCCGTCGAAGAGCGGGCCCAGGGGGACGCTCACCTCATGGTCCTGGTTGAAGGCGAAGTCCGGGTGCGCGTCGCCGGGCGAGAGGAAGGTGCCGAAGCGGGAGCCGCCCGTCTCGTCCGTCGCCGTGGCCGAACGGGCCGGGACGGCGGGTGTCTTGGCGTCGAGGCTGACGGCGGAGGCCCGTGTCGTGTCGGCTATGTAGCCGGCGAGCATCCGGGCCAGTCCCGGCTCGGCGCCGGGCGGCACCTCGGCCCCGCCGTAGACGACCACGACCGCCCAGACGGCGCGCGCCTGGGCCGGGGTGTGGTCCGTGCCGGTGGCGGTGGTCCCCGCGTCGGCCGTCCCCGTGGCCTCGGCCACCACCGTCCCGAGCACCCGGCCGCCGTCCCCGCACAGCCTCCCGGTCGGCAGCAGCGCACGCAGGGCGGGAAAGCCGGACATGTCGTCCCGGGGATCGAGGGCCTTGGTCGCCGCCGCCGGGTTTCCCGCCAACGCCCTTGTAGAGGAGGGGAGTTGCTTGCAGGTGGGACCTCCGCCACCGAGTGCCAGCGGCACCGCGACACCGCCCGCGACGACGGCCAGGGCCAGGGCGGAGGCGAGCCATGGATGCCCGCGCGGCCAGGAGAACCGCCCTCTCGCATGCTCCGCCCCGGCGGCCGGACGGACGCCGTCGGCCTCTTCCGCTGCTGCTCCCCCGTGCGTCATGCCGGGGAGATTACAGGTCGCCCGGCAGCGCCCGGCCCAGGGCCTCGCGGTCGGGGGCGGTGCGCAGGGCGTCGAGGACGGCCGGGTGCGCGGCGGCGTACAGCAGCGGATGATCCAGTTCGCCGGCGGCCGGGTCGGGGGTCCAGGCGAGCCGCTCGCCGGTCAGGGAGAACCGCGCGTCGACGCCGGGCTTGTTGCCGCGCGGGTCCTGGCGGTGCCAGGCGCCGTGGAAGCGGACGGCGATCAGGCCGTGCAGCACATGACCCTCGCGTTCGTCGTCGCGCAGGCGCTGGTAGCACAGGGCCGTCGGGATGTCCTCGGCGCGCAGCAGGGCCGCGAGCGCATGCACCTTGGCGTGGCAGATGCCGGTCCGCCGGGTGAGGACGTCGGAGGCGCGCCAGGTGACGCGGAGGTCGCCGGTGTCGGCGGAGTGCGGGACGGTGTCGCGAACGAACTCATAGGCGAGGTGCGCATAGGCATACGAGTCGGCCGCCTGAGCCGCCAGCCGGGCGGCCGTCTCCCGGACCATCGGATGGTGATGATCGATGACCTCGTCCGCGGCCAGGTAGGCGGAGAGGTCGGCGGTTTCCTGGATCAGCTGCATGTCCGCAGAGCATAGGAATGCGGCCACCCGTCAGTCAATGACTTTTCAGGCGACCGCATACCTATGCATTCAGTCAGGCGCCTGTCTCAGCGCGCCATCTCCTCCTTGACCGCCGCCACGAAGGTGTCGACGTCCTCCTCCGTGGTGTCGAAGGAGCACATCCAGCGCACCGTGCCCGCGGCCTCGTCCCAGAAGTAGAAGCGGAAGCGCTTCTGCAGCCGCTCGCTCACGTCGTGCGGGAGCTGGGCGAAGACGCCGTTGGCCTGCACCGGGTAGAGGATCTCCACTCCGTGCACCGCGCGCACGCCCTCGGCGAGCCGCTGGGCCATCTCATTGGCGTGCCGGGCGTTGCGCAGCCACAGATCCTTGGCCAGCAGGGCCTCCAACTGCACCGAGACGAAGCGCATCTTGGAGGCGAGCTGCATGGACAGCTTGCGCAGATGCTTCATCCTGCGCACCGCGTCCTGGTTGAGGACCACGACCGCCTCGCCGAACACGGCGCCGTTCTTGGTCCCGCCGAGCGAGAGGATGTCGACGCCGACCGCGCTGGTGAACGTGCGCATCGGCACGTCCAGGGAGGCGGCCGCGTTGGCTATCCGGGAGCCGTCCAGGTGCACCTTCATGCCGTGCGCGTGGGCGTGCTCGCAGATCGCGCGGATCTCCTCGGGCGTGTAGAGGGTGCCCAGCTCGGTGGACTGGGTGATCGAGACGACCTGCGGCATCGCCCGGTGCTCGTCCTCGAAGCCCCAGGCCTGCCGGTCGATCAGCTCGGGGGTGAGCTTGCCGTCCGGCGTGGCCACGGTGAGCAGCTTGAGCCCGCCCATCCGCTCGGGCGCCCCGCCCTCGTCCACGTTGATGTGCGCGCTCTCGGCGCAGATCACCGCGCCCCAGCGGTCGGTGACCGCCTGGAGCGCGACCACGTTCGCGCCGGTGCCGTTGAAGACCGGGAAGGCCTCCGCGGTGGCACCGAAGTGGCTGCGGATGATCCGCTGGAGGTTCTCGGTGTACTGGTCCTCACCGTAGGCGACCTGGTGGCCGCCGTTGGCCAGGGCCAGGGCGGCCATCACCTCGGGATGCGCCCCGGCGTAGTTGTCACTGGCGAAACCGCGGACCTCCGGGTCGTGATGGCGACGCGCGTCGGTCCTGGGAGGGTTCACGGCTTCTCGGTCAGCCACAGACGGTTTCCGTTCAACTCGGCGGCGGACTTGCTCCAGACGCCCTCGATGGCCTCGGCCAGGTCCTTGACGTCCGTGAAGCCCGCGAACTTCGCGTTGGGGCGTTCGGCGCGCATCGCGTCGTGCACCAGCGCCTTGACCACGAGGATGGTAGCCGCGGAGGTCGGGCCCTCGGCGCCCTCCGCCTTGCCCGCCTTGCGGAAGTAGTCCCCCATGGCCAGCGTCCACGCCTCGGCGGCGGCCTTGGCCGCGGAGTAGGCGGCGTTGCCCGCGGTGGGCTTGGTCGCGCCGGCCGCGCTGATCAGCACGTAACGGCCGCGGTCGCTGCGCTGGAGGGCCTCGTGGAAGGCGAGCGAGGTGTGCTGCACGGTGCGCACCAGCAGCAGCTCCAGGAAGTCCCAGTCGTCGAGGCTGGTCTTGGTGAAGGTCTCGCTGCCGCGCCAGCCGCCGACCAGGTGCACCAGGCCGTCGACGCGCCCGAAGTCCTTCTCGATGTGCTCGGCCCACTCCCGGGTGGACTGGAGATCGAGGAGGTCCACGGTGTCCCCCGTGACCGTGGCGCCGCCGGAGGCGTAGCGGGCCGCGTCCACGGCCTCCGACAGCCGCTGCGGGTCGTTGTCCGCTCCGACGACGGTCGCCCCGGCCTCGGCCAGGCGCAGCAGCGTCGCCTGGCCGGCGGGTCCGCCCGCGCCGGCCACCGCGATCACCGCACCGCTGAGCGCCCCGTTCGACCCGTTCCCCATGATCTTCCCCTCTGCAGCAGTGATGTGTGTGGACGGTGCGCCGTCAGTCACGCGGCGAGCCGCTCGGCGCCGTCCGCCGTGATGCCCTTGGTAGAGGCGATCACATTCTTCAGCTTCTTGGACAGGGCTTCAAAGAACATGCTCAGCGGAAACTCGTCCGGGAGCACGTCGTCGACCAGCTTGCGCGGCGGCAGCGTCAGGTCGAGGGCGTCCGGACCCTTGGCCCACTTGGAGCCGGGGTGCGGGGCCAGGTACTCGGACACCAGCTGGTAGCCGGCGAACCAGTGCACGAGCTTGGGGCGGTCGATGCCGTCCCGGTACAGCTTCTCTATGTCGGCGCACAGCTGGTTGGTGACCTGCGGGGCACGCTCCCAGTCGATGGACAGCTTGTTGTCCGTCCAGCGCACGACGTCGTGCTTGTGCAGGTAGGCGAAGAGCAGCTGGCCGCCGAGACCGTCGTAGTTGCGCACCCGGTCGCCGGTGACGGGGAAGCGGAACATGCGGTCGAAGAGCACCGCGTACTGCACGTCGCGGGCCTGCGGGACGCCGTCCGCCTCCAGCTTCACGGCCTCCTTGAAGGCGGTGAGGTCACAGCGCAGCTCCTCCAGGCCGTACATCCAGAACGGCTGGCGCTGCTTGATCATGAACGGGTCGAACGGCAGGTCGCCGTGGCTGTGGGTGCGGTCGTGGACCATGTCCCAGAGCACGAACGCCTCTTCGCAGCGCTTCTGGTCGTGGACCATCGCGGCGATGTCCTCGGGCAGCTCAAGGCCCAGGATGCCGACGGCGGCGTCGGTGACCCGGCGGAAGCGCGCGGCCTCGCGGTCACAGAAGATGCCACCCCAGGAGAAACGTTCCGGCGCCTCGCGGACGGCGATGGTCTCCGGGAAGAGGACGGCCGAGTTGGTGTCGTAGCCCGAGGTGAAGTCCTCGAACGTGATGCCGCAGAACAGCGGGTTGTCGTACCGGGTGCGCTCCAGCTCGGCCAGCCACTCGGGCCAGACCATGCGCAGCACGACCGCCTCCAGATTGCGGTCCAGGTTGCCGTTCTGCGTGTACATCGGGAAGACGACCAGGTGCTGGAGGCCGTCCGCGCGCTGCGCCGCGGGGTGGAAGGCCAGCAGGGAGTCCAGGAAGTCCGGCACCTCGAAGCCGCCCTCGGCCCAGCGGTGCAGATCCTTCACCACGGCCTCGTGGTAGGCGGCGTCGTACGGCAGGAGCGGCGAGAGCTGCTCGACGGCCTCGGCGACGCGGCGTACGGCGGCCTCGGCGTCGGCCTTGGCGGGCGCGCCCTCGGCGTCGAAGTCGATCGAGCCGTCCGCCGACTGCCATGGCCGAATCTGCTCCACGGCATCCTTGAGCACGGGCCAGGCGGGGTGCTCAACCACCCTGGCCTGCGAAGAAACCTGTCCCTTCGGACCCGACTGCACAAGAATTTCCGTCATTTTCCATCCTCCACGGGACAACCTCGCGTATGGACACCGTATGCATACCCTGATTCCCCCATCAAGAGGCAGTGCAGGAGATTTTTCTGTCCGGAGACATGGTCACCGACATTTTTCCTGCCGTAAACCGTGACGGCGCTCACTTTCGACCGTCGGTCTCGCGGCTTGGGAGGGGCGGGATTCGGCCTGTCAAGCGTGCGGGTGACGCGCCCACGCGTGGGTGATGTCGCAACGGGGTAGCAGCCAGTCACCGCCCGGGGCGCGTCCAGATCGTCCGCGCGCATGCGGGTTCATCCCGGGTCGGGGCCGTTAGGCTGCGACCTGCCCGCACGGACGACGGCGTCCGCCCGTCGCCGCGCGTGCCGAGCCGCCGTCGACGGAAGCGAGTCGAACCTTGAACTTCCTTACCATCGGTCACCGCGGGGTCATGGGTGTGGAGCCCGAGAACACCCTTCGCTCCTTCGTCGCCGCGCAGCGGGCCGGCCTCGACCTGATCGAACTGGATCTGCACCTCAGCAAGGACGGCGCCCTGGTCGTCATGCACGACGCCGAGGTGGACCGCACGACCGACGGCTCCGGGCCGATCGCCGAGAAGACCCTCTCCGAGCTGCGCGCGCTGGACGCGGGGCGCGGGGAACGGGTGCCGGTGTTCGAGGAGGTCCTGGAGGCGGTGGGCACACCGCTCCAGGCCGAGATCAAGGACGTGGCGGCGGCGCGGGAGCTGGCGCGGGTGATGCTGGAGCGGGATCTGGTCGCGCGGGTGGAGGTGTCCTCGTTCCATGACGAGGCGGTCGCCGAGATCGCCCGGCTGGTGCCCGGGGTGCGCACCGCGCTGATCGCCGGGCGCTACGGCCCCGAGGTGGTCGAGCGCGCCGTCGCGGTGGGCGCGCCGACCCTGTGTCTGGACATCCGCCGGATCACCCTGGAGACCGTGGAGCACGCGCGCGCGGCCGGGTTGCGGATCATCGGCTGGACCGTCAACACGCAGGAGCAGCTGCGGCTGGTCCGCGCGCTCGAACTCGACGGCGCGACCACGGACTTCCCGGAGATCAAGCGCACCGGACGGTTCACGGCGTAGGCGGGCGCGGCGGGGCCGGGTGGGCGCCGCGCCGGTTCAGCCGAGCTTCTTGACCAGCAGCTCGAACTGGAGGTCGGCGCGCTGCGGGATGCCGAAGCGCTCGTCGCCGTACGGGAACGGGGACATCTGTCCCGTACGGCGGTAGCCGCGGCGCTCGTACCAGGCGATCAGGTCCTCCCGTACGGAGATCACGGTCATGTGCATCTCACTGATGCCCCATGCCGCACGGGCCTGCCGCTCGGCTTCGGCGATGACGATCTTGCCGAGGCCCTCCCCCTGGAGGGTGGGGCTGACCGCGAACATGCCGAAGTAGGCGTGGTCGCCGCGGTGTTCGAGCTGGCAGCAGGCGACGACGAGGCCGTCGCGCTCGACGGTGAGCAGCCGGCTGTCCGCCGACTTGATCACCTCAAGGACGCCCTCGGGGTCGGTGCGCTGCCCCTCCAGGATGTCCGCCTCCGTGGTCCACCCGGCCCGGCTGGCGTCGCCCCGGTACGCCGACTCGATCAGCACGACCAGCGCGTCGACATCGGCGTCGGTGGCGTCTCGGAAGGTGAGGCCGGGGGTGGCGGCGCTGTGCATGGGGGCGGTTCTCCGATCTCGGGCGTGGCTGGGCCTGGGACGAGGGTAACTGTGCCACTAGGCTGCGCGGGCATGGTGCATGTGCTCAGCAGCCGGACACTTCTGCGACCCACCGACCCCGAACGCAGCCGCGCCTTCTACGGCGAACGGCTGGGCCTTCCCGTCTACCGCGAGTTCGGTACGGGTCCCGAGCGGGGGACGGTGTACTTCCTCGGCGGCGGCTTTCTGGAGGTCTCGGGCCGCGCCTCGGAGCCGCCCTCACCTGCCGTGGCGCTGTGGATGCAGGTCGAGGACGTGACGGCGGCGTACGAGGAACTCCGGGCGAAGGGCGTCGAGATCACCCGGCCGCCGGTGCAGGAGCCGTGGGGGCTGGTCGAGATGTGGCTCGCGGATCCGGACGGCACGCGGATCGTCCTGGTGGAGGTGCCGGGGGACCATCCGCTGCGGTATCGGGCGGGGGTCTAGGGCTTTCCAGGGCTTTCCAGGGCTTCTCTTCCGGGTCCTGTCGGGATCGCGGGGGCGCGCCCCCGCGCCTCATCCCCCGGCCCGCAGCGCGCCCATCCGGCCCTCAAGGCGGCTGAGCAGTTCCGCCAGCAGACCGGCCAGGTCGTCGCGCCCGGCCGGCGCCAGCACCGAGAGGACCGCGGTCTCGTACGCGAGCTGCTCGGGCAGGACCCCGTCGACCAGGTCGCGCCCGGCGTCGGTGAGGCGGACATGGGCCACCCTGCGGTCCCGGGTGTCACCGCGGCGTTCGACCAGCCCCCGCTCGGTCAGCTGCTTGATCCGCTTGGTGACGGCGGCCCCGGAGGAGAACGTCTCCCGGGCCAGCTCGCCCGGTGTCAGCTCGTGCCCGGTGCGGCGCAGCGCGCCGAGCAGGTCGAACTCGGGGCGGCTGAGCCCGGCCCGGCGCAGCGGCGCGTCCTCGGCCTGCTGGAGCAGCGCCGCGCACCTGTTGATGCGCCCGATGACCTCCATCGGCCCGGTGTCCAGCTCGGGATGGACGGCCCGCCACTGCCGTACGACCGCGGCGACCGTGTCGGCCGTGGACGCCTCGCGCCGCGCTGACGTGCCGCTCGCGTCCCCGGCTGCCGGTGTGCCGTTCGTCGCCGTCATGGCCGTATGTCCTCCGTCGTCGTACCCGGGTCGTGCTGACGCGGCGCGAGCCCCTGGCGTCGTACCGTCGCCGCGAGCGTACGGTGTCCGGCCTGTTCGGCGAGCACGACCCGGTCCTCGGGCAGGGCGCGCTGCCACCATTCGCCGGCCGCCGCGTCGGCGGTGGCGCGCAGGTCCACCAGGGCGGTGGCGAGCCCGCGGCGGGCGCCGCCCAGGGCCCGGGGCTCCGGGTGCGCCTCGGCGAGCAGCCGGGCGGCGTTCTCGCGGGCGCGTTCCGCCTCGGTCAGCGCGTGTTCCAGGCGGTCTCCTGCGCGCCGGTTGGTGACGGCGACGGCCGCGACGAAGCCGACCAGCGCGCCGACGAGGGTGTCCACGACCCGGTCGGTCATCAGCGCGGTGGAGTCCTGGCTGCGGGCGAACTCGGTGATGAGCAGGGCCATCGGGGTGACGCAGATGCTGCCGAGCCAGTAGTTGCGGCCCATCAGCGCCTCCGCGCCGAAGTTCAGGGCGACGCAGCACAGCACCAGGGCCACCGCGTTGAGGTGGGCGAGCGGGGCGAGGACGGCGAAGGCGAGGACGCCGAGGACGTTGCCGACGACGCGCTGGACGCCCCGGCGCCAGGTGAGGGTGACGTTTGCCTGATAGAGGGAGGCCGCGGTGACCAGGGCCCAGTAGGGGCGGCCGACGCCGAGGGCCAGGGAGGCGTACCCGGCGAGGGCGCAGCCGATGGCGGTGCGGGCGGCGATGGGGGCGAGCGGCGCGAGGCGGCGGCGCAGCGAGGGGCGCGGCAGGGCCAGCTCGGTGGCCAGGCCGAGCAGTTCGTCGGCGTGCTCGCCGGGGATGTCGAGGCTCAGGGTGCGGCGCAGGCCGCGCAGCTCGCGGGCCCAGGCACGCAGCCGTGCCGGGTCGGTGTCGGCGGGGGCGGCGAGGGCGACCTCGGCCCGGACGAGGAGGCGTTCCAGGGCGCGCCGGGTGGTGTCGGGGCGGTCACCGACGGCGAGCAGCGACTGCCAGGCGGCGTGGATGGCGGCGGCGCTCGCGGCGCGGGCGGGGGCGTGTCCCTCGCCGGTGCCGCGGGTGTCGGCGTAGGCGGCGGTGGCGTTCAGGGCCGCCGCGGTGGCCCGGCGCTCGGGGCCGTGCGGGCGGACCAGTCCGGGGGCCATGCCGACCAGCCAGGACCAGGCGCCGGCCGCGAGGGCGAGCCCGAGGTGGCCCGGCACCTGGCCGAGGGTCTGGGGGGCGAACAGGGCGGCGGAGCTGATGAAGGTGAAGATCACATTGGCCGGCGGGCCGATCCGGGTTGCGTCGCAGGCGGCCTTCTGGACCGCCGCGAGCACGGCTCCGACGGTCACGAGGAGCACGGCGTCGGAGGTGAGCGAGGCCGTGACCAGGGCGACGGCGACACCGGCGACCATGCCGAGCACCACCCAGGCCAGGGCCCGCGCCCGTGCGGCGTAGGGCCGGTTGTGGCCGTAGAGGGCACACAGCGATCCGGCCATCGTGTACATGGCCAGGTCGAGGCGGCCGAGCGCCAGCAGGATCAGGTTGGGCGGGGCGACCGCGGCGACCACGCTCAGGGCGGGCTTGAACCAGATGTCCGAGGGGCGGCCGAGGCGGAGTATCCCGGCGAGGGGAAGACGGTGACGGGTCGCGCTGCTCATTCATCAAACTTAGCATGTGTTTTATCTGTAAAACATATGCCTCGATGACTGCCCCGTCACACCTCCGTGCCGGGCACACGGCTCCCTTGCCCACCCGCCGTGCCCCCGTCGGCGCTCCCGTGCACCCCCCTGCGCCCGCATGCGCCCCGCTCCGGCTGGGCATCGCATCCCTCGACCGACCGTCGAGCGGGGGAGGTACCCGTGCACGGACCCGTGTCGGCCGCCTGGTCGCTGGTCGCGCTGTGCGCGGCGACCGGGGCCTACTGTCTGCTGCGGATGCGCAGCGCCGTCGAGGAGCAGCGCCGGTCCGCCGGTGGTGAGGCGCTGATGGGCTTCGGGATGGCCGCGATGGCGGTGCCCGCGGCGGCGTTCACCCCACCGGACTGGGCCTGGCCGGTGTACGCGGCCGTCTTCGGCCTGGCCGCGCTGCGCGCCCTGTGGGCCGCGCGCCGCGACCGGCATCATCTGCACCACCTGGTGGGCGCCGGGGCGATGGCCTACATGGCGGCCGCGATGGCCGTGGCCCCGCCCGCCGCCCACTCCATGGAGGGCATGTCCATGGAGGGCATGCACGGCGGCACCGGGGTCCCCGCGGTGACCGGCGCGCTGCTCCTGTACTTCACGGGCTACGTACTGCTGTCCGGCGCCCGCCTGGTCCCGGCCGCCGTCGCCGTCGGCGGCCCCCCGCCGCCCGCCCGCTGGGGCGACCGCCCGGAACTGGCCCTCGCGTGCCGGCTGTCGATGGCGATAGGGATGGTGGCGATGCTTCTGACGATGTGAGGGGCGATGAGCGACGGGTGAAGGGTGACGGGTCCGGTGGCGGCAAGCCGGGGAACGCGGCGCCGAAGGCCGTGCGGAACTTCGTCGGGATGGGCCTCCAGTCCGCGCAGGACGCCGCGCAGGCCGACGGTTTCTCCTCGCTGAAGTCGCACGACGCGCTCGGCCGTGACCGTATGCAGGCCCTCGACCGGAACTGGAAGGTGCGCTCCCAGAACGTGACCGCGGGCAGGCCGGTGCCGACGCGTACGACGCTGGACTTCGGCGCGGTGAAGCTGGCGGAGTCCTGCCCCGGGACGGACCGGAAGGAGCCGACCGTGCGGGGCTGCAGGATGCCCGACTTCAAGGGCACGTCCGTGAAGGCGGCCCGCGCGGCCCTGGACTCGGGGACCTCGCTCACGGTCAAGGACGCCTCCGCGGACGGTCGTTGGGTCCTGGTGGAGAGCAACTGGCAGGTGTGCACGCAGACTCCCGCCGCGGGCAGCGCGCTGCGTGGGCGGCCGGTCACGTTCACCGCGGTCAAGTTCGTTGAGAGCTGCCCGTAGTCGGAGCGACGACGCCCCGCCGCCCGCCGCGGCGGGGGCAGGGCGCCACCTCGGCGTCCGCGGCGGCCGCCGGTCTGCTCAGCGGGGCTCGCCGAACCAGTGGCGGAGCGCAGCTTCCGGATCGTCCGCGCCCGCCCAGCACACATAGCCGTCCGGCCGGAGGAGCATCGGTTCGATGCCGGCGCCCTTGCCCGCCCGGTCCACCCGGTCCGCCCAGGGACCGGCGACCTCGGCGAACGCGTCGGCCGGGTCCAGCAGGACGCCGCGCCCGGACCGCAGCAGCTCGTGCACCCGGGCCGGGCCGAGGTCCAGGTCCGGTGCGGGACGGCCGACGAGCGGATGGGACTCGGTGCCGGGCATCGGGTAGCGGACGGCCATCCCGGACATCAGGTCGCCGAGATAGCCCTGGGCCTGCGGGAGTTGGGCCATGGCCGTGAAGATCTCCCGGGCGGCCAGCACCTCCGGATCGCGGGTGCCGGCCCAGTCCATCAGCAGGCTCTGCGCCCGGACGTTGCGCAGGACGGCGGCCCCGGCCGGGTGCCGTTCCGCGTGATACGTGTCGAGCAGGTTCCCCGGCGCCCAGCCGTGCACGGCGGCGCCGAGCTTCCAGCCGAGGTTGAAGGCGTCCTGCATCCCGGTATTCATGCCCTGCGCGCCGAGCGGAAGATGCACATGGGCGGCGTCGCCCGCCAGGAACACCCGCCCGTGCCGGTATTGCTCGACCTGCCGGGAGGCGTTGGTGATACGGCGGGCGTAACGCAGTTCGAGCAGCTCGACCCGCGTTCCGAACACGGTGCGCAGACCGTCGCGGATCTCGTCCTCGGTGACCGGGACCTCCCTCGGCAGCGACCGGCCCGGCCCGCCGAGTACCAGCCGCCGCAGCTGCCTGCCCTGCGGATCGGTGCCGAGCGGGAACAGCGCCGCCCAGTGCCCGTCCTCGCTCCAGGTGTGCGAGGTGGACGGGTCGCTGCCGCCCAGCCGTACGTCGGCGGCGACGATCGTCAACGTGCCTGCTTCACCGGGGAATTCGGCCCGCAGCAGCGACCGTACGGTGCTGTGGGCGCCGTCGGCCGCGACGAGGTGGCGGGAGCGGAGGGCGGTGCCGTCGGCGAACGTGGCGGTGACCCCGTCGTCGTCCTGGGCGAGGCCGACCAGTTCATGGCCCCTGCGGGCGTGCAGGCCGTGCGCGGCGAGATGCCACTCGAAGAATCCCTCGATCACCACCTGCGGCACGGACCGCCAGGGCAGACAGTGCCGTTCGGCCTGGAGCGGGAGCGGGATACCGGCGAAGTGGCCGGTGGTGACGGGATGGTCGCCGGTGGCCAGCAGGGGTTCGAGTAACCCTCGCTGGTCGAGCGCCTCCAGGGTGCGGGACTGTACGCCGCCCGCCCTGGAGAGGTCGCTGCGCCGCGCGAGCCTGTCCACCAGCACGGTCGAAACCCCTGCCAGCAGCAGCTCGTTGGCCAGCGTCATGCCGGTCGGGCCGGCGCCGACGATGAGCACATCGGTGTCCATGGACACTCCTTCGTCTGTATCGGATCTGTCTGTGCCGATCGGGACAGCGGCAACGCTCCGCCGGTCGAGCCGCCCGGACCAGAAACCGGATCGATCGCGCCGGGATCCGACACCGGCTAGCCTTGAAGCGGTGGAATCCGACTACGACGAGCTGGACCGTCGGCTCGTACACGCGCTGCAGATCGACGGCCGTGCCCCGTTCAGCACGATCGCCGAGGCCCTCGGCGTCTCGGACCGCACCGTCGCCCGCCGCTACGCCCGGTTGCGGTCGGCCGGGGCGATCCGGGTGCTCGGCGGCTTCGACCCCACCGCGCTGGGCGCCGTCCTGTGGTTCCTGCGGGTGCGCTGTGCGCCCGCCGCGGCGCTCCCGGTCGCCGAGGCGCTGGCCGGGCGCCCCGACACCTCCTGGGTGAGCCTCAACTCCGGTGGTACCGAGATCACCTGTGTGGTCCGGACCGAGAGCGAGGCGGACAGCGAGGCACTGCTGCTGGCCAAACTCCCCCGCACCCCGCGTGTGGAGGGCGTGACCGCGCACTCCGTGCTGCACGCCTTCTACGGCGGCCCCGACAACCTGGTGGGAAAACTC
Source organism: Streptomyces sp. NPDC093018 (assembly GCF_040684035.1). NCBI lineage: Bacteria > Bacillati > Actinomycetota > Actinomycetes > Kitasatosporales > Streptomycetaceae > Streptomyces > Streptomyces sp. NPDC093018. Next base: position 247,968 of record NZ_JBFBFF010000001.1, on the reverse strand, counting down.
GGGTGGTTGGACGCGGCGGCGATCGAGCGACTGCGCCCGCCGCCGCTGCCGCACCGGCCGGGTCCGGTACGGCTGGACGACGGTGACCGCAAGCTCCTCGCGCTGCTCGCCACCGACGGCCGGGCCGGGTTCGAGCAGTTGGCCGCGGCGACCGGCTGGTCGCCGACGACGGTCCGGCGCCGGATGACGGAGCTGCGCGAACACGGCGTGCTCTATCTGGACCTCGACGTCGACTGGCGCGTGTTCGGCGGGAACGCCCGGACCCTGCTCTGGCTCTCGGTCGCCCCCGCGCACCTGGAGGAGGCCGGCCGGGCACTGGCCGGACACCCGGAGATCGCGTTCGCCGCGGCCACGACCGGCCCGACCAATCTGTACGCGAGCGTGGTCTGCGCGAACCATCGGGAGCTGTACCGGTACCTGACCACCCGCATCGCCGCGCTCCCGGCCATCACCCAGCTGGAGACGGCACCGGTGATCAGGACCGTCAAGCAGGCGGCCAACCGGATATAGCGGAAGCGGTACGGCGGGACGGGCGGCCGGGGCGCGTTGCCTGCGTCACTTCGGCGCGACGGACCGTACCGCCGGGTGGCCCCGCGCTCATAGGGTGCTGCCCATGATGGTCCCGGTGGCCCTTTTACTGCTCGGCGCTCTCACCGCCGTCCTCGGTCCGCGGCTGCTGGCCCGCGCCGACTGGCCGGACCGTGAACCGGTCGTCGCGCTGTGGGCGTGGCAGTGCGTGGTGGCGGCCGTGCTGCTGTGCTGCGCGCTGTCGATGACGCTGAGCGCCGCCGCGGCCTGGGCGCCGGTGCGCGGGCAGGTGTTCGCGCGGGCGCCGCGCGCGGTGGTGGACGCGTACGCCCTCGGCACCGCGAGCCCCTGGGCGGCCACCACCGCCGTACTGCTGGCCTGCGCCGGGCTGTGGAGCGCGGCCATGCTGGTGCGGGAGGTCGTACGATCCGGCGCGCGACGACGGGCGCAGCGGGCCGAACTCCTGGTGCGCGCACCGCTGTTGCCCGGCGAGGAGCCGGGAGCGGGGCGGCTGGTGGTGCTGGAGGAAAGGCGCCCCGACGCCTGGTGGCTGGCCGGTACGACGCCCCGACTGGTCGTCACCACCGCCGCGTTGGGCCGCCTGAAGGAGCGTCAGCTGGACGCGCTGCTGGCCCATGAGCGGGGGCATGCGCAGGCGCGGCACGACTGGCTGCTGCACTGCTCGGCCGCGCTCGCGGACGGGTTCCCCCAGGTGCCGGTGTTCGCCGCGTTCCGGGACGAGATGCACCGGCTGGTGGAGCTGGCCGCCGACGACACGGCCTCCCGGCGCTTCGGCCGGCTGACGACCGCGCTCGCACTGGTCGAACTCAACGAGGAACGGGGCGTGTTCGGGCCCGCCCCGACCCCCGAGGCGCATGTGCCGCAGCGGGTGGACCGGCTGCTCACCCCACCCGACCGCCTCCCCGCCCTGCACCGGCTACGCCTCACCGCGGTCGCCGCACTGGTACCGGCCCTCCCGGTCCTGCTGACCCTGGTACCGGGACTGCGGGCGCTGGGCTGAACGCGGTCCGCCACCTCCGGCGGAGCACGCCTGCGAGCGAACCCGGACAGAGTCCGCCGCATGGCTGCCGCGCTGTTCGGCCTCTCCGGGACACGGTTCTGCGTCGAGCCCACCGACCCCTGGCTGCGCGCGATGCCGAATGAGGCCGAGCGGGGCCTTCCCGTGCCCGAACTGACGGGGGCGAAACCGGCGTTGGGGGACGGCCCACGCTGCCGGGCGGGGCGGCACGGACACGGGACTCTGGAGCGACCCCGATAAAGTCCGCGCCATGACTGCCGTGCTGTTCGACTTCTCCGGGACGCTGTTCCGCGTCGAGTCCACCGAATCCTGACTGCGTGCGGTGCTGGGCGAGACCGGGCGGGACCTTCCCGGGCCCGAACTGACGGAGACGAAACCGGCGTTGGGGGACGGCCCACGCTGCCGGGCGGGGCGGCGCCGGTACGGGGCTCCGGCGCCGGGACCCCGGACGCTCGACCGAGCACGCCCCCCTCTCCGCCGAGCACCACTCGACTCCGCTACGAGCGGCCCCGATAAAGTCCGCGCCATGACTGCCGTGCTGTTCGACTTCTCCGGGACGCTGTTCCGCGTCGAGTCCACCGAATCCTGGCTGCGTGCGGTCCTGGAGGAGGCCGAACGCGATCTTCCCGAGCCCGAACTGATGGAAGCGGCGCGGGCGTTGGAGGCGGCCGGGGCGCTGCCGGGTGGGGTGGCGCCGGTGCGGGTGCCCGAGGAGCCGGCCGGGCTGTGGGCGCGCCGGGACGAGAGCGCGGAGCTGCACCGGGCGGCGTACACGGGCATGTCCCGGCTGGTGCCGCTGCCCGATCCGGGCCTGCACGACGCGCTCTACGCACGGCACATGTCCCCCACCGCCTGGACCCCCTACCCGGACGCCCGGCAGGTGCTGCGCGCCCTGCGCGAGCGCGGGATCGGCGTGGCGGTGGTCAGCAACATCGGCTGGGACCCGCGTCCGGTCTTCCGCGCGCACGGCCTCGACCCGTTCGTGGACGCGTATGCGCTGTCGTACGAGCACGGGGTGCAGAAGCCGGACCTCCGGCTGTTCTCGGTCGCCTGCGCGGCGCTCGGTGCGGATCCCCGGCGGACGCTGATGGTCGGCGACAGCAGGGAGGCGGACGGGGGCGCGGCGGCGCTCGGCTGCCGGGTGCACTTCGTGGAGCATCTGCCGGCCGCCGACCGTCCCGACGCGCTGCTGCCGGTTCTCGGCCTGCTCCCGGGCCTCGCCTCGGACCCGGCCTGACCGTTTCCTGACCGGTTTCCCGGTGTCCGACGGAGCGCGCCGTCCGCCGAGGTGATCCCCCGCGTCACCCCGGCAGACGGCAGCTCGGACCGGACCCGTGGGTTCCGGATGCGTTGAGTATAGTTGGCTGGCAGCCAGTCAACGCAGGAGTCCAGCATGTCCCCGCGCAGCGCCTCGGTCAATGAAGAGTTGCGAAGGCGTTCCCGGGAGCGGCTGCTGCAGGCCGCCGTGGAGCTGGTGGACGAGCGGGGCTTCGAGGCCACGACGCTCGGCGACATCGCGGACCGCGCCGGTTCCGCCCGCGGTCTGGTGTCGTACTACTTCCCGGGCAAGCGCCAGCTGGTGCAGTCCGCCGTGCACCGGCTGATGCACCGCACGCTGGAGGAGGCACTGGAGCGGGAGCCGCGCAGCGAGGACGGGCGGGAGCGGCTGGCCCGTGCCGTCGACGCGATCCTGGGGCTGGCCCGCGACCGGCCGGTGCTGATGCGCCAGCACATGGCGGGGCTGCTCCAGGCCGAGGGCTTCGTGGAGTGCCCGGAGCAGCGGCGGCTGTCGGAGCTGCTCGGCGACACGGTCGCCCGGTACGGCTCCGCGGATGTGACGGCCGACTATCCGATGCTGCGGGCCCAGCTGATGGGCGCGGTGTACGCGGCCCTGGTCCCGGGCGTGCCCATGCCCGTTCCGGCACTGCGCGCCGAGCTGTTCCAGCGCTACGGGCTCGACTGGGAGCTGGGGGTACCTCCGGAGCGGGACGCCGGGTGCGGGGCCGCGGAGCGCGATCTGTCCCGGTTCTTCGCGACCGGGGAGTGCCCGGAGGGGTCGTAGCGCAGCTGACCCGAGGGCCGGGGCGACCCCTGTCGGCGGGCGTGGTTCAGTGTCGGCGGACGCGCACGATGCCGGGACCGGGACCGCCGTGGTCCACCACGGCACCCGGAGGGGACAAGCGGGCCGGGGACGGCTCTCAGCGGCGCGCATGCCTCGGTGTCAGCAGGCCCGCGTCCCTGGCCCGGGCGATCAGGCCGAGGGAGCGCCGGCGGCCGTGTCCGGTGGCCCGCATCACGGCGAGCACCGGGTCCGCGCCCGCGGCCTGTGCCGCGCGGTACTCCCGCGCGAGCAGCAGCCGGCCCTCGGCCCCGCGCGGCCAGGCCGGGCGGGCCCGGCGCCGGCCCCGCCCGGTGCCGGGGTCGTCGTGGTGCGCCGCCGGGACCGGGGCGCGGCCCGCGGTCCGCTCCCCCGCCCAGAACGCCTCCAGGAGCGGCTCCTCGATCCAGTCCGCGAGGACGGTGAGGTCGTCCAGGGAGAGCGCGGGGCGGGCCCGGATCTCCTCGACGCAGACGCTGCCCCCGTCGCTCACCACGGCCAGCGCGTCCACCCCGGCGCCGTCGGGGAAGTCCAGCCGAACGTACAGCCAGGACAGGGTGCCGCCGTGCTCGCGCACCTCCCACGCGGGCCACACGGACAGCGCGCCGTCCTCCGCGTTCCGCTCGGAAAGATCAAGAAAGGATGCTTCGAGCACCTACGCAACGTATCCGCGCGCACACCCTCCATACGGTGGGACACGCGCCCGCGTCACCCGGCGGGCTCTGCCCCCGGGGGCTCCGCGGTGGGACTCTGGAGTTGTCCGCGCACTCTCCTTTCGCCGTCAGGAGTACCGCCGTGCTGCGAGTCGCCGTCGTCGGATCCGGACCGAGCGGGTGCTACACCGCCCAGCAGCTCGTCCAGCAGGACCCCGAGGTGCGCGTGGACGTACTGGACCGGCTGCCGTGCCCGTACGGCCTCGTCCGGTACGGCGTCGCCCCGGACCACGAGAAGATCAAGTCGCTCCAGGCGAGCCTGCGTACGGTGCTGGAGCACGAGCGGGTGCGCTTCCTCGGCGGGGTGCGGGTGGGCGGCCCCGGCGGGGTGCCGGTGAAGGTGCTCCGGGGGCTGTACGACGCGGTGGTGTACTGCGTGGGCGCCGCCACCGACCGCCATCTCGGCATTCCCGGCGAGGAGCTGCCGGGCTGCTGGTCGGCGACCGAGTTCGTGGCCTGGTACAGCGCGCACCCGGACGCGGCCGACGCGGGTTTCCTGCGGGGCGTGCGCTCGGCGGTGGTGATCGGCGCGGGGAACGTGGCGGTGGACGTCACCCGGATGCTGATGCGCGGCGCGGCCGAGCTGCGCCCGACGGACATGCCGCAGGGGGCGCTGGACACGCTGGCGGAGAGCGGGGTCGGCGAGGTGCGGATGGTGGCGCGGCGCGGTCCCGCGCAGGCCCGTTTCACCACCAAGGAGCTGCGGGAGCTCGGCACCCTGCCCGGCACCCAAGTCCTCGTGGAACCGGGCGACTTGGCGCTCGATGCGGCCGACCCCGAGGCGCTGCCCGCGGTGCAGCGGCGCAATCTGGAGGTGCTGCGCGACTGGGCGGAGCAGCCCCCTTCGGGGACCGGCCGGCACATCCGGCTGCGCTTCTTCCTGCGTCCCGTGGAGCTGCTGGCGGACGGCGGCCGGGTGGGCGCGGTCCGCTTCGAGCGCACAATGCCGGACGGACGGGGCGGGGTGACGGGGACGGGGCGGTACGAGGAGGTGCCCGCGCAGCTGGTGCTGCGCTCGGTGGGCTATCGCGGGGTGCCGCTGGAGGGGCTGCCGTTCGACGAGCCGAGCGGTACGGTCCCGCACCTCGCGGGGCGGGTGGTGCGCGACGGCGTGGCCTCGCCCGGGGAGTACGTCGCCGGGTGGATCAAGCGGGGTCCCTCGGGTGTGATCGGCACCAACCGGCCGTGTGCCAAGGAGACGGTGGCCTCGCTGCTCGCGGACGCCCCCGGGCAGGCGCGCTCCGATGCGCCCGAGGACGCGGTCCCCGCGCTGCTGGCGGCCGGGATCGAGCCGGTGGTCTGGGACGGCTGGCTGGCGATCGAGCGGGCGGAGGCCGAGCTGGGCGCGCGCCTGGGCCGGGGTGTGGTCAAGCTGGCGGACTGGGACACCCTATTGGCGGTGGCCCGGTCGTCGTAGCCCCGTCGCGGCCCCGGGCCGCGTACTCAGGCGTCGTCGCCCAGGCGGGCGTGCTGCCCCTTGGCGGCGGCGAGAAGGGCGTCGAGCAGGCCGGGGAAGAGGTCGTCCAGGTCGTCCCGGCGCAGGCCGCTCATCTTGGCCGTGCCCCGGTAGCACTGCCGGATGACGCCGCTCTCGCGCAGCACCCGGAAGTGGTGCGTGCTGGTGGACTTGGTGACCGGCAGGTCGAAGCGCGAGCAGGACAACTCGTCGGCGGCCGTGGAGAGTTCGCGGACGATGCGCAGCCGTACCGGATCGGACAGCGCGTGCAGCACGGTCTCCAGTCGGATCTCCGCCCGGTCGGGGTGCGGCAGCACCCGGCCGGGGGCGGCGGTCTCGGTCACGGCGGCCCACCTTCGTCGCTGGAGTCATGAAACCTTTACGTCCCCGTATTGTACGAGAGCCATCGTAGTTTGACATCTCTCGTACTACGAGGTCTATCGTACGAGCAGACCTGCGGTCCGTGATGAAGGGAGTCCGTCGTGAGCGTGCTGTTCGAGCCCGTCACCCTGCGCGAGGTGACCATCCCCAACCGGGTGTGGATGCCCCCGATGTGCCAGTACTCGGCCGAGCCCGCGGGGCCACTGGCCGGCGCCCCGAACGACTGGCACTTCGCGCACTACGGGGCGCGGGCCACCGGCGGCACCGGTCTGATCGTGGTCGAGGCCACCGCGGTCTCCCCCGAGGGCCGGATCTCCCCCTACGACCTCGGCCTGTGGAACGACACCCAGGTGGAGGCGTTCCGCCGGATCACCCGCTTCCTCTCCGCCCAGGGCACGGTGCCCGCCGTGCAGCTGGCGCACAGCGGACGCAAGGCCTCGACCGAGCGGCCCTGGAAGGGCGGCGCGCCGATCGGTCCGGAGGGCCACGGCTGGGGGCCCCTCGCCCCGAGCCCGCTGCCCTTCGCCGAAGGCCACCCGGTGCCCAGCGAGTTGACGGTGGACCAGATCGGGCAGATCGCCGGGCAGTTCAAGGAGGCCGCGCGCCGGGCTCTGGAGGCGGGCTTCGAGGTCGTGGAGATCCACGGCGCCCACGGCTACCTGGTGCACGAGTTCCTCTCCCCGCACTCCAACCACCGCACCGACGCCTACGGCGGCTCGTACGAGAACCGCGTCCGCTTCGCGCTGGAGATCGTGGACGCCGTACGGCAGGAGTGGCCCGCGGACAAGCCGCTGTTCTTCCGGGTCTCGGCCACCGACTGGCTGGAGGAGGGCGGCTGGACCGCGGACGACACGGTCCGGCTCGCCCGCGAGCTGCGCGCCCATGGCGTCGACCTCCTCGACGTCTCCACCGGCGGCAACGCCTCCGGCGTCCACATCCCGGTCGGGCCCGGCTACCAGGTCCCGTTCGCCGCCCGGGTGAAGGCCGAGACCGGCCTTCCGGTCGCGGCCGTCGGTCTGATCACCGAGGCCGAGCAGGCCCAGAAGATCGTGGCGAACGGCGAGGCCGACGCCGTCCTGCTCGGCCGCGAGCTGCTGCGCGACCCCTCCTGGGCCCGGCACACCGCACGGGAACTGGGCGGCGACGTACGGGTGCCGGAGCAGTATCTGCGCTCGGTGTGAGCCTCAGGCCGGCAGCAGTCGTACGACCGTCTCCTCCAGGCGGGGCAGCGCGCGCTGCCCCGCCAGCGCGAGCGCGATGGCGACGGCCACACCGGCCCAGGCGAACGGCCCGAGCGGGGTGCAGCCGAAGGCGCGGCTGAGCACCGGGGTCTGGACGACGGCGACGAGCACCGCGGCCGAGCCCAGCGAGGTGATCTGCACCAGCCGGCTGTCGCGCCGGTCCAGGAGGGTCTGCACCAGCTGGGTGCCGACCACCCCGCACAGCGCCATGGTGCTGGAGCGGCGGGCGGTGCCCGGGGTGAAGCGGCCGATCAGCCAGGCGGTGAGCGCGCCCAGACAGGTGGTCAGCGCCCGGTGCCTGATCTGCCGCAGCAGCGGGTCGCCCAGCACCCCGGCGGCCTCCTCCACATGGGCGAGGTCCGCCTCGCCCTCCTTCTCCGTGACGGCGACGGCCATCGACGGGAACAGGTCGGTGAACAGGTTCACCATCAGCATCTGCCGGGTGGACAGCGGCGCCCGCCCGGACACCAGGGTGCCGATCAGACCGAAGCCGACCTCGCCCGCGTTGCCGCCGATGAGGATGGCGATGGCGTCGGCGACGCTGTGCCACAGGGCGCGGCCCTCGCCGACCGCGTCGATCAGGACCGTGAGGTCGTCGTCGGTGAGCACGATGTCGGCGGCGTTGCGGGCGGCGGCCGAGCCGCGGGCGCTGATGCCGACGCCGATGTCGGCCGCGCGGATGGCCGCGGCGTCGTTGGCACCGTCGCCGACCATGCCGACCACCCGGCCCGCGTCCCGCAGCGCCTCCACGACCTGGAGCTTCTGCTCGGGCGCCACCCGGGCCACCACGCCCGCGTCGCGCAGCATCCGCGCCCGCGCCGCCCGGTCGGCGGCGGCCAGTTCGTCGCCGGTGACCACCACGGTGTCCTCCGGCCAGCCCAGTTCGGCGGCGATGGCGCGCGCGGTCTGCGGATGGTCGCCGGTGAGCACGACGGGTCGTACGCCCGCCTCCAGCAGCCCCTTCACCAGTGCCGTGGAGGTGTCGCGCGGTACGTCGGACAGCGCCAGCACTCCGGTGAACTCCAGCTCCTGGAGCGGTTGTTCGAGTACGGCGGACTCGTCCTGCCCGTCGTCCAGGCGTCGTTCGGCCACCGCCAGGACCCGCAGTCCCGAACCGGCCAGCTCCTGGGCCGCGTCGGCGGCGCCCGCGGGGAGGCCGGTGCAGGCGGGCAGTACGGTCTCGGGGGCGCCCTTGACCACCAGGACGCGGGAGCCGTCGGCGGTGCGGCCGACGGCGGCCGCGTAGCCGCGGGCGGCCTCGAAGGGCAGCCCGGCGAGCTGCGTCCAGCCGGGGTCGGGGCGGGCCGCGTCCAGGACGGCCTCGTCGGTGGCGTGCACCGGCCGCTCGGTGCCGCCGTTGAAACGGGGGCAGGCTCGCGCGGCGGACCGTACGGTGTCCGCGGACCCGGCGGCGGCCACGGCGCGTACGGTGCCCTCGGCGTCGGAGACCCGCACCAGGCGCAGCCGGTTCTCGGTGAGGGTGCCGGTCTTGTCGAAGCAGATGGTGTCCATCCGGCCGAGCGCCTCCAGGGTGCGCGGGGTGCGCACCAGGACGCCGCCGCGGCTGAGCCTGCGGGCCGCGGCCAGCTGGGCGACGGTGGCCACCAGGGGCAGCCCCTCCGGTACGGCGGCCACCGCGACCGCCACACCGCCGCTGACCGCCTCCCGGATCGGGGTGCCGCGCAGCAGTGCGAGACCGGTCACCGCGGCGCCGCCCGCCAGGGTCAACGGCAGTGCCTTGCGGGTGAGTTCCTGGAGGCGGGCCTGGACGCCGGCGGCCGGGGGCGTGCGCGCGGCGAGGTGCACGGCGCGGGCGGCCTCGGTGTGCTCGCCGGTGTCGACCACGACGGCACGGGCCTCGCCCGCCACCACGGTCGTACCCTCGAAGACCATGCAGCTGCGGTCGGCGACCGGGGCGTGCGGGGTGGGGTCGGTGTCCTTCTCCACCGGCAGGGACTCGCCGGTCAGCGCGGACTCGTCGACCTCCAGGCCCTCCTGCCACAGCAGCCGGGCGTCGGCGGGCACCACGTCGTCGCCCTTGAGCTGGATCACATCGCCCGGTGTGAGCTTGCCCGCCTCCACGGTGCGGGTGCCGTCGGCCGGTGCCTCCGCCGCCGTGGGCACCACGCGCGCCTTGCGCTTCTGGTCCGCGACCAGACCGGACAACGCCCGCTCGGCGCGCAGCCGTTGGACCCCGCCGACCAGGGCGTTCAGATCGAGGGCGCCGACCACGAGCAGGGCGTCCACCGCCGAGCCGAGGATCGCGGAGGCGGCCGAGCCGACCGCGAGGACCGGGGTGAGCGGGTCGTGCAACTCGCCGCGGACGGCCTGGCCCAGCTGGTAGGACCAGCGCACGGGGGCGACGAGCCGATGCCGGTAGACGTCGTCGGCCGCCGTGCGCAGCCCCTCGGCCAGCGTGCCCAACGGCGTGCTCTCGGCGCCGGGTTGGTGTTCGAGCCGGTCCCTGGCCTGGTCCGGGTCCAGTTCGTGCCAGTGCACCCGGGGGCGGGGGTGCGGGGCGCGGGCCACCGCCACGCCGAGCGCGGCGCGCGTCCCGGACAGCAGGGCGAGGACGGCGGCCAGGTCGACGGGCGCGTGCCGCAGCCCCGGCAGCACGGCGAGCCGTCGCCGGCCGCCCTTGGCCTCGCCGACGGCCACGAGGAGTCCGGACAGCGCCGCGCCGGACCGGGCCAGGGTCTGGGACCGCCCGCCGACCGCGCGGGCGGCCGGGATCGCGATCAGCACCCGCCACACGTCGGGCAGCCCGTGCAGGGCCAGCATGTCCGCGCCCCACACCACCGCACCGTCCCGGTCGGTGAGGGCGACGGCGACATCGCTGGCGCGCAGCGCGGCCAGCACGTCGCTCTCCTCGGCCGAGCCCACCCGGGCGACGGTCAGCACGGTGTGCGTCTCACCGCGCGCCTCGTAGACGACGTCGTCCAGCGGCCGGCGGGCGTCCACGACCTGGTCGGCGAGGCCGGTGAAGTCCTCCAGGGCGGGGTCGTCCACCAGCACCACCCGCAGCCCGGCCCGGCGGGCGGCGTCCAGCACCGGTTCGGCCCACGGGTCCGCCTCGCCGTCCGCGCCGCGCAGCGCTCCGGCGTGCAGGACGACGGTCCCGGCCAGGTCCAGCCGGCGCAGCCGCTCCGGGTCGCGGACCAGCACTCCGGTGCGGGACAGGGCGGCGCTGAGGACGGCGTGGAAGGCGGCGGGACCATAGCGGGCGGCCTTGGGGGAACCGGCGAGCACCGCCTCGGCCGCCTCGGTGCCGTCGTGCTTGACCAGCAGGGTGGCCACGGCGCCCAGCACACTGCCGGCCGAGGCGTGGGAGGCGTACTCCTGGGCGGGCGACTCGCGCAGCGGCGGCCGGGGCTCGCCGCCGGGGGCGAGGCTGACGCGGTCGGGCGCGCACAGGTCGTCGTGCACGGCGTCGAAGGCGGCCGCGCGGGCCACGGTCTCGGCGACCTGGCAGGCGCGCAGGGTGCCGTCGAGCAGCAGCGAGGAGGGGGTCTGCCCGGCGCCGTGCGCGGCGGCGTTGGCGGTGGCCAGCAGCAGGTCCATCCGGTCGGGTCCGAGGCGGCCGCGCAGCCAGGCGCGGAACCGCGGGTTCTCCCGCAGCAGCGTCACCACGGCGGTCAGCAGCCGGGGCGAGGGCGGCAGCCGCAGCGCGTATCCGGTGACCGCGACGGCGGTGCCCAGCACGTCGACCCCGAACGCGGCCACGGCGGTACGGACCCCCGCGGGGTCGGCCGGGTGGGTGGTCTCCTCCACGTCCCCGGCGGCCAGTTCGAACCCGTGCCGCGCGGCGAGCCGCGCGGCGTGCTCGACCACGTCATCGGTGGCCTCCTCCTCGGTCACGCTCACCACGAGCCGGCCGAGGCCGTCGTCCCAGTACGCGAAGAGCACATCGGGGCGGTCGGCGAGGATCTCGGCGATACGACGGGCGATGTGGGGCGTGGGGAGGGGGGACGGAGGCTCGGGGCGGGGCGGGGGTTCGGGCGGCGGGGGCGCGGTCGCGGGGGGTTCGGGGGCGGGGGGTGTGGTGTCGGCCGAACGGTCGGGGGCGGGGGGTGTCGTCGCGCCGGTGGGACCGGGGGTGGACTCGGGGGGCGGGGGTGGAGTGGCTTCGCTCGGCGGAGGCTCGGGGGGCGGAGGCTGTGCGCCGGGGGTACCGGTGGCGGGGCCGGGAGACGGGGGTGGGGTGGCTCCGACCGGGGGCTCGGAGGCTGGAGGCTGCGCACTGGGGGCACCGGCGGCGGACCCGGGAGGCGGGAGCGCGGTGGCTCCGCCCGACGAGGGCTCGGAGGGCGAGGGCTGCGCGCCGGTCGTACCGGTGGCAGACCCGGGAGGCGGAGGCGCGGTGGCTCCGCCCGACGAGGGCTCGGAGGGCGAGGGCTGCGCACTGGGGGCACCGGCGGGCTCGGGGGTGGCGGGGCGGAGGGCGAGGTGGGCGCGGGTGCCCGAGCGCCAGTGGTCGCCGGAGCCGGGGAGGGTGTTGCGGGCGACGCGGGCGACCCGCACGGCGGCGTCCGCGCCGCGCACTCCGGCACGCGCGGCGCCCGCGGCAGCGCCGGCGGCCACCCCCACGGTGGGCGCGGCGGCGCGGGCAAGCAGACGTGGCGCCGCGGGCAGCAGCCGGAGGGTGGCCCGCGGCACGGTGAACAGACCTGGCAAGGGGCTCTCCTCAGCGGGTGGTGCGGTCGGGGCGCGCGGTGGGCCCGAGGGGGCCGGTCACCGTCTTCGGGGTGCTGTCCTGGGAGCCGTCGGCGGGTACGGGCCCGGATCCGGGTCGATGCCCGTGTCCGTGCCCGTGTCCGCCCTCGCCGTGGTGCCGGTGGGGCTGCTCCTGGGGTCCGTGGGTATGCGTGTCCGCGCCGGACCGGAGCGCGGCGGTACCGAGATCATGCGGCGCCGCGGCCTCTTCCCCGCCGGTCCCGTTGCCGTGGTGGCCGGGCCGGGACTGGGTGAGCCAGGCCACCGCCGCGCCGGTCAGTGCCACGGGCCACTCCACGACGCCCGCCGCGCCGAGCACGCCCGCTCCGGCGTACACCGCGATGCGCCGCCCGCGCGGGGAGACGGCGCCCACCTTGTCCAGGGTCTCCCCGGCGGCGCGGCCCACCGCCGTGGCACCCGGCACCTTGCGCAGCACCGAGGCGGCACCACGCAGGGGCGCCGTGAGGGCCGACGACGCGTTGTGCTCAGCCATGACTCTCCTCGGGTGAGATCGTCCAACCCCCGCCGAGTGCCCGCGACCGTGCCGGTCATCCTCCTGTCTCCCAGGGAACGCCCTGTACGTCGGGCGCGCCACCCGCTGGGTGGGGCGGCGCGGGGTGGTCCGGTCACCGGGGGCGTTGAGCCGTCGTGGCCGAGGCGCCCGGAGGACCGGTGGAGAGCGGGTGCGGGGGTTGCTCCGCACGGGGTGGGGCGGGGGTAGTGGGCGGGCGGTGGGTGCCGTGAGTCGGGCGGGCGGTGCGGGGATCGGTGACGGGGCGTGCGTCTCTCCAGCCGTGAGGCCGGGCCCGTCTTCAGCCGCGAGGCCGTGCTCGATGGCGGGCAGAGTTCTCACGCGGGCCATGCCACGTTCGGCGACCGGGCGTGCGGCTTCCCGGGGACGCACGGCCGGTGAGCAGCGCCGGGCCCGACGGCAGACAGAGTTCCCACGCGGCCCACGCCACGTTCGACGACCAAGCGCACGGCTTCCCCGCGACACGCGGCCAGTGGGCGGCGCCGGGCCCGACGGCAGACAGAGTTCCCACACGGCCCACGCCACATTCGGCAACCAGGCGCACGGCTTCCCCGCGACACGCGGCCGGTGAGCGGCGCCGGGCCCGACGGCAGGGGCGGCAGGGACGGCAGGGAGTGGAGTGGGGTCGCGGCGGGCGGCGGAATTCCCTGCGGCCTCCGGCCGATCGGCGGCCCGCCTCACCCCGCCGACAGCGACTCTCACCGTCGAGCGCCATCCTCCTCAGGGCCCGCCCCAGCCCCTCCCCCACGACTCCCCGAGCCGCCGTCCACCAGCCCACCCCCGGCGGCCCCGGCCCGGCCCCCGCAACAGCTCGCGCCCGCCCGCGTCGACGCGCGAGCGCACCCGTCGTACCCGCTCCGCACCGTACTCGCTCCGCGCCGTACCACCACCCGTACGAAAGCCCGGCCCCCGTCAGCAGCCCCGCATCCTCGCCTCCACCCCGACCGACGCCACCACCTCCCGCTGATACCCGGCGTACGCCGTGCGCAGTTCGGAGCCCGGCCAGGTCGGGGGGAGGAGGGCCGGCGGGAGGACGGGGTCGCCGAGGAGATGGCGGACGATCGCGGCGAAGGCGGTGAGGCGGTCGGCGGGGCGGGGGGCGTCGGAGGCGGAGGTGAGCAGGGTGCGGGCGGTGCTCGCCCAGGTGGACAGGGGCCACAGGCGCGCGACAAGATCGTGCGCGGGCTCGTCCGGGCGGGCCGTGTACGTCACCGCCACCCGGTGGAGTCCGTCCGGCAGCGACCGGTCCAGGTTGGCCGGGCGCAGCCACACGCCCTCGCGCAGCTCGGCCAGCCGCAGCGCGGTCAACCGGGTGCGCAGCTCCGCGCGTTCGGCCGCGCCGCGCCCCGTCGCCGTGATGACCACCATCTCCCAGTCACCGTCCCACGCCCGGGTGCGGGGATGGACCGCGTCGTCCTGGCGGCGCTGTCTGGCCAGCAGCCGGTCGCTCAGCCCGTAGACCGCGTCCGTGCGCCACAGATCGCCCGCGGCCACCATCCGGCTCAGCGCGGCCCGCAGGGTGGAGCCGCCGACGCCGAAGGGCTCGACCAGCCGTATGAGGTCCTTCACCGGCAACTCCGGCGGGTGCACGGCCAGGAGCATGCTCAGCACGACCGACCGGGCGGACAGGGGCCGCAGGCCGGCCGTCTCCGGCCCGGTCGACACGTTCATGCGCATGGGCACGTACTTTACGTGCGCCTCCATGTTGCACTATTGCTACAGCCGCAGAGAAAGCGCAACATGACGCGTATGGCCTCCACGCAGACACAGACGCAGCCGCCCATCGCGACCCACGACGTCACCAACCAGCCCCCGCCCCTCGCCCCCTACGACTCCTCCGACGACACCGCCCTCCTGGAGGGCCTGCGCCGCGAGGGTGCCGGGTGGACCGAGGAGGAGATCCGCCGGCTCGGCGCCCGCGCCGGCAGCGCGGCGGCCCAGGAGTGGGCCGAGCAGGCGAACGTGAACGAGCCGGTGCTGCGCACCCACGACCGCTACGGCAATCGCGTCGACGAGGTGGACTTCCACCCCAGTTGGCACCATCTGATGCGGGCCGCGGTCGAGGCGGGCCTCGCCGGTTCGGCCTGGGCGGACGAGCGGCCCGGCGCCCATGTGGCCCGTACCGCGGGCGGGTTGGTGTGGGGGCACACCGAGGCGGGGCACGGCTGTCCGACGTCGATGACGTACGCGGCCGTACCCGCCCTGCGCGCGCAGCCCGAACTGGCCAAGGTCTACGAGCCGTTGCTCACCAGCCGGATGTACGAGCCCGGCCTGCGGGTGCCGACGGAGAAGCCCGGACTGATCGCCGGGATGGGCATGACCGAGAAGCAGGGCGGCTCGGACGTGCGGACGAACACCACGACGGCCACGCCCGCCGCGGAACCCGGCGTGTACACACTGCGCGGGCACAAGTGGTTCACGTCGGCGCCGATGTCCGACGTCTTCCTCGTCCTGGCGCAGGCTCCCGGCGGGCTGTCCTGCTTCCTGGTGCCGCGCGTTCTGCCGGACGGCAGCCGCAACACCTTCCGCATCCAGCGTCTGAAGGACAAGCTGGGCAACCGTTCCAACGCCTCCTCCGAGCCGGAGTTCGACCGGACCGTGGCATGGCTGGTGGGGCCCGAGGGGCGGGGTGTGAAGACCATCATCGAGATGGTCAACTGCACACGGCTGGACTGTGTGATGTCCTCGGCGACGCTGATGCGCAAGACGCTGGTCGAGGCCGGTCATCACGCCCGCCACCGGAGCGCGTTCGGTGCCCGGCTGTTCGAACAGCCGCTGATGCGCAATGTGTTGGCGGACCTGGCGCTGGAGTCGGAGGCGGCGACCACGCTCACACTGCGGCTGGCCGGGGCCGCGGACCGCGCGGTGCGCGGGGACGCCGGGGAGCACGCCTTCCGGCGGATCGCCACGGCCGTCGGCAAGTACTGGGTCACCAAGCGGGGGCCCGCGTTCACCGCCGAGGCCCTGGAGTGCCTGGGCGGCAACGGGTACGTGGAGGACTCCGGCATGCCCCGGCACTACCGGGAGGCCCCGCTGCTGTCCATCTGGGAGGGCTCGGGCAACGTCAACGCGCTGGATGTGCTGCGCGCCCTCGGCCGCGAACCGGGCGCCGCCGACGCCCTGTTCACCGAACTCGACCTCGCCCGGGGCGCGGACGCCCGCCTGGACTCCGCCGTGGCCGCCCTCAAGTCCGAGCCGCCCCGGGCCGATCAGCTCAGCGCCCGCCGCCTGGTCGAGCGCATGGCGCTCGCCCTCCAGGCGTCCCTCCTGGTCCGCCACGCCCCCCGCCCGGTCGCGGACGCCTTCTGCGCGACCCGCCTGGCCGGCGACTGGGGCCACTCCTTCGGAACCCTGCCCCCCGGAACGGACCTGAACACCATCCTGGACCGGGCCCTGCCCGACCACGACTGAGCCCGACCGGCCTCCGCCGACATCCGGCAGCGCCCAGCGGCACAGCACCGTTCGGTTCATGCAACTGAGAAAAGAAATCGCCCTGTTGACCGTCAGGAGCGAGACCGTTCACAGCCCGATCATCTCGAACGGTGAGCAACGGCCTCCGGGTGCCTGCCTTGTTCTGCAGGTTCGTACGTACTCGGCTCTGCACATGCGCGAGTACGCCGACGGCCGGCATGCTGAGGCCGCATGCGTATCCTTCGGGCGTGAGTCTGATCGAGGCGGGTTCCGGGCGGATCGAGCTTGCCGTTCGCGGAGCAGCGGGTTCGCCGGATGCGCGGGTACGACTGTTCGACTGGGCGAGGGAAGACGAGTACCACGTTGTCTTCGGAGTCGAGGCCACGGATGCCGGTGTGCAGGCTCGCATCGAGACAGTCGAGGTGACGGTCTGGGACAGGCTGGACGACTTCTTCGACGGCCTCGCGCAGGACTTCCGCGGCTGGGACGGCGAGAGGGTCTGGACGAACAATCGCCTTGTCGTTGCCGCCACCTTCAACCGTGGTGGTCACGTGTGCGTGCGCTGGACGCTCCGGGTCGATGTCTTCGACAACGGCTGGGAGTGCACCGTGTCGACCGTGGTCGAGGGCGGCGAGGAGATGACGGCGCTCGCTGCCGATCTGCGGGCATTCCTCGGGCAGGGACAGGCCGAGAGACAACCGTGACCGGGGCACCACATGACGTGACGTCAGTCATGTCACGTCATGTCACGCGCCGGGCTCCGCAACGGAACACGCTGATGTGTCGAGAGACGACACACCGGACACCGTCGGGCCCCGGCGGCAGGGCGGAGCGCCCCAGCTCCCCTGGGGCGCGCCCCGTACGGGCGGTGGTGGAACGTCTCCACCGGGCCGCCCTCAGACCATGCGTCCCCACTGCGGTCCCAGCCGGGCCCATTCCGTGTCCCAGGCGGTCAGCCGGCGGCGCTCCAGCCGGGTGCGCAGCAGGAGTCCGCCGGCGAAGGGGACGAGCGCGGCGCCGAGGCCCGCGAGGGTTCCGACGAGATCGGCACGGAAGGCGGCCTGGCCGGGTGTGACCGGGCTGCCGACGAGGTGGCCATGGGAATCGGTCCAGACGGTGACCTTGGTCCCGACCCTGTTCCTGGCCGCCGCCCGGACCCGGCCGGTGTGCACCGAGCCGTCGGCGACCGTCCAGCGCACCTCGGCCCAGCCCCGGGCGTCGTGGGACATGTGCCGGCGCCCGGCGGGCGCGTCCGGGACCTCGGCGACGATTCGGGCGACGGCGGGGCGCCAGTCGGCGCGCTCGCGGGCCAGTCCCTGCGCCACCGACCGGGCCACCATGAGCCCGGCGAGCACCCCGGCGAGCACGGTCAGCAGCCCGACGCCGAGCACCACCCAGCCCTCCACCACGTCCGCCCGGCGCTTGAGCGGATTGCGCCGCCACCGCCACAGCCACACCTTGGCACTTCGGAACGCCATCAAGGGCATCCTCCTCGCGACCGCAAAGACCGGCCGGACCGTCCTCCTCGGGGGAGGGATCGTTCCGTTGCTCATGACAAGCCGTCCTCGACGTTCGCACGAGAGGCCCGCCTCGCGCAGGCGCATCGGGGAACGGACCTCCCGGATCCTCCCCGAAAGCCGACGACACCCTCGCTGACCTGGGGCGATGACCGCTCCAGGGGAGACTGTCAGTGGTGGGGTGCAGACTGGCCGATATCTGACGGCGACCCTGGGCAATGGCGCCCCGGGAGGTGATCGGCATGACCGAGGTACTGCTGGCGGTGGGCACCCGCAAGGGCCTGTTCATCGGACGGCGGCGAGGGCAGAACCCATGGGAGTTCGACGAGAGCCCGTACTTCAACGCGCAGGCGGTGTATGCGGTCGCGATCGACGCCCGGGGACCTCGTCCGCGGCTGCTCGCGGGGGGCGACAGCGCGCACTGGGGGCCGTCGGTGTTCCACTCCGACGACCTCGGCCGCACCTGGACCGAACCGCCCCGGCCCGCCGTCAGATTCCCCAAGGACACCGGCGCCTCCCTGGAGCGCGTCTGGCAGCTGCACCCGGCCGCCGCCGAGCCCGAGGTGGTGTACGCGGGCACGGAACCGGCCGCGCTGTACCGCTCGGTGGACCGCGGCGAGAGCTTCGAGCTGGTGCGGCCGCTGTGGGAGCACCCCACCCGCTCCCGCTGGGTGCCCGGCGGCGGCGGTGAGGGGCTGCACACGGTGCTCACGGACGCCCGCGACAAGGCGGCGCTCACGGTGGCCGTCTCCACGGCCGGGGTGTTCCGCACCACCGACGGCGGGGCGAGCTGGGCGCCGTCCAACTCCGGTGTGGCCGCGGTGTTCCTGCCGGACCCGGACCCGGAGTTCGGCCAGTGCGTGCACAAGGTCGCCCGGGACGCGGCCGACCCGGACCGGCTGTATCTCCAGAACCACTGGGGGGTGTACCGCAGCGACGACGCGGGGGCGCACTGGAGCGACATCGGCGCGGGCCTGCCGTCCACCTTCGGCTTCGCGGTCGCCGCCCATCCGCACCGGGGCGACACGGCGTACGTCTTCCCGATCAACGCGGACAGCGACCGGGTCCCCGCCGACCGCCGCTGCCGGGTCTTCCGCACCGCCGACGCGGGCAAGTCCTGGGAGCCCCGGTCCCGGGGCCTGCCGACCGGGGACCACTACGGCACGGTGCTGCGCGACGCCCTGTGCACCGACGACGCCGACCCGGCGGGCGTGTACTTCGGCAACCGCAACGGAGAGCTGTTCGCCTCGGCCGACGACGGCGACAGCTGGCAGCAGCTGGCCGCGCATCTGCCGGACGTCCTGTGCGTACGCGCGGCGCTGGTCGGCTGAGGCCGCGGGGCCGGAGAAGGAAGGAAGAGGGGGAGGCATGACCGAGGAGGGGGGCACAGCGGTGCCGGGAGAGCGGGTTTCCAGGGGGGCCGGGCGCGCGGGGCGTCCGGCCGGGTTCCGGCCATCGGTTGATCACCGGCGGCCGTACGGCAGTAGGGTGACGCCCGTGGCACCACGACCCTTGCATGAAATCGTCGAACCGGGCTGGGCGAAGGCCCTGGAACCCGTGGCCGGACGGATCGCCCAGATGGGTGACTTCCTGCGCACGGAGATCGCCGCGGGACGTACCTACCTCCCGGCCGGAAGCAACGTCCTGCGGGCGTTCCAGCAACCCTTCGACGAGGTGAGGGTCCTGATCGTCGGTCAGGACCCGTATCCCACCCCGGGGCACGCGGTGGGCCTGTCGTTCTCGGTCGCTCCCGAGGTACGACCCCTGCCGCCGAGCCTGATCAACATCTACCGCGAGCTGAGCGACGACCTGGGGCTGCCCCAGCCGTCCAACGGCGACCTCACCCCCTGGACCCAGCAGGGCGTCCTGCTGCTGAACAGGGCGCTGACCACCGCGCCGCGCAGCCCGGCCGCCCACCGGGGCAAGGGCTGGGAAGAGGTCACCGAGCAGGCCATCCGGGCCCTCGCGGCGCGCGGCAAACCGCTGGTCTCGATCCTGTGGGGCCGTGACGCGCGCAATCTGCGTCCGCTGCTCGGGAGCCTGCCGGCGGTGGAGTCCTCGCACCCCTCGCCGATGTCGGCCGACCGCGGGTTCTTCGGCTCGCGCCCCTTCAGCCGGGCCAACGACCTGCTGATCCAGCAGGGCGGGCAGCCCGTGGACTGGCGTCTGCCGTGACCGTCGCCGGGTATCTCGCCGTGGACTCCGGCGGCTCCGGCCTCCGGGTCGCCGTCGGCGTGCCGGGGCGAGCGCCCTCGGCACAGCGGGAGACCCGGGAGCCGGTCCGCACCGGCGCGCGCGGCATCGACCCGGCGCATCTGATGGCCCAACTCACCCCGCTGGCCAGGGAATTGGCAGCCGTGGCGGGGGTGGACGAGCTGGGTACGGCTGTCGTCGGCGCCGCCGGGTTCGCCACCCTGGGCGACGCCCTGCGCGCCGAACTGCCGGACGCCCTCGCCCGTGAACTGGGGGTACGACGGGTCGCGCTCGCCGCCGACGCCGTCACCGCGTATGCCGGGGCCCTCGGTTCCCGGCCGGGCGCGGTGCTCGCCGCGGGCACCGGGCTGATCGCGATCGGCACCGACCTGAGCGGCTGGCGTCGGGCCGACGGCTGGGGGCATCTGCTGGGCGACTGCGGCGGCGGCGCCTGGATCGGCCGGGCCGGTCTGGAGGCGGCGCTGCGGGCCCACGACGGCCGCGAGGGCGGCTCGGCCGCGCTGCTGAGGTGCGCGGAGGAACAGTTCGGGCCGGTGCGCCAGCTGCCCGGCCTGCTCTATCCGCGGACCGACCGGGCCGCCGTACTCGCCTCGTTCGCGCCCCGGGTGGCCGACCGCTGCGCGGACGACCCTGTCGCCGCGGACATCCTGCGCGCCGCCGCGCGGCACATGGCCGACTCGGCCGCGGCCGTGTGCCCGGCGGACGGGGCGCCCGAAGTGGCGCTCACCGGTGGCCTGTCCAAGATGGGCGAGCCCCTGCTCGGGCCGCTGCGCGAGGAGTTGGCGCGGCGGCTGCCGCATGCCCGCCAGGTGCCGCCCGAGGGCGACCCGTTGCACGGCGCCGTACGGATCGCGGCCGAGCTGGCCGCCGGGCGGCTCACGCTGCCGGGTGAACCGACAATGCTGCACGTCACAGCC
Organism: Streptomyces sp. NPDC093018; assembly: GCF_040684035.1. Lineage (NCBI taxonomy): Bacteria > Bacillati > Actinomycetota > Actinomycetes > Kitasatosporales > Streptomycetaceae > Streptomyces > Streptomyces sp. NPDC093018. The sequence continues at coordinate 227,208 of NZ_JBFBFF010000001.1, read as the reverse complement.
GCCACCCGTAAGCGAGCAGACAAAACCGGACGGATACCGCTCACCTGTACCCTCCCCGAACAGGACCATCCGGGAAACCAGTAACATGCGGCGCCATGAGCTCCTCCACTGGACCCGAGTCCGGCCTCCCAGTACGAATGCCGCGACCCCGCCAGCCCGGACGGCACCGCCGGCCCGAACCGCTGGTGGCTCCCGAGGGCGCGCCCGCGCTCGTCCTCGCGGTGCCCGGTGTGCCCAGCGCTGCCACACGTGGCCTCGCCGAGGAGGTCGTGAGCATCGCCCGTTCCGAGCTGCCCGGCCTGAACGCCCGGATCGGCTACCTGGACGGTGACGACGCCGAGTTCCCCTCGCTGCGGTCGGTGCTGGCGCACGCCGCCGAGGAGCGCACGGCCCGTTACGAGCAGGCCGTCGCCGCCGGTGTCGAGGGCCTGCGGGAGCCCGACGGCCCGGTCGCCGTCGTCGTACCGCTACTGGCCGGTCCGGACAACGCGCTGCTGCGGCAGATCCGCCAGTCGGTGAACGACAGCCGGGTCGCGGCCGAGCTGACCGATGTCCTCGGCCCGCACCCGCTGCTCGCCGAGGCGCTGCACGTACGGCTGTCCGAGGCGGGCCTGGCCCGCGCCGACCGTGCCCGCCTGTTCACCGTGGCCACGGCCGCCGACGGCATCGTGCTGGCCTCCGTGGGCGGCGAGGAGGCCGTGCAGGCGGCCGGGATCACCGGCATGCTGCTCGCCGCGCGGCTGGCCGTGCCGGTGATGGCGGCGGCCCTGGACCAGGAGGGTTCCATCTCCTCGGTCGCCGAGCAGCTGCGTTCCTCCGGTTCGCAGCAGCTGGCGCTCGCGCCGTACCTGGTCGGCCCGGAGATCGACGCGACGCTGCTCGCGGCCGCCGCCGAGGAGGTGGGCTGCTCGATGGCCGAGCCGCTGGGCGCCTACCCGGCGATCGGCAAGCTGGCCCTCGCCAAGTACACGACGGCCCTGGGTATCGCGCCGCAGCAGGCGCAGGGCACCCCGGTCCGCTGACCGCACGGAACACGGAAGTCCGCACAGGCAGGGCCCGCTCCCCTCGGGGGCGGGCCCTTCGTCCTGCCGGGGATCCGGTGTCGTCCGGTGTCGTGCCGCTCAGCCGAAGACGACGCACGAAGCCGCGGCGACCTGCACCGAGCCGTCGTAGCGCGGTACCCCGGTCGCCTCGTCCACGGCGAACCAGCAGACATCGCCGGAGCGCTCGTTGGCCACGTACAGGAAGCCCTTGTGCTCGGCCAGGGCGCGGGGCCAGTGGCCGCCGCAGGGCACGGTACCGAGCGGCCTGAGGCCGTCCCCCTCGACGGCGAGCACCGACAGGACGTCCTCGCCCCGGGTCGCCGTCCACACGAAGCGGCCGTCGGGGGCGACCACGATCCCCGAGGGGTAGGCGTCGCCGGCCGGGGCGCCCGGCAGCAGGGGGACCTCGGTGAGCGGCTTCAGGGAGCCGGCCGAGGCGTCCCAGCGGCACACGGTCACCGTCGGGGTGAGTTCGTTGACGACGTAGGCGCGCTCGCCGTCGGGATGGAAGGCCAGGTGGCGGGGCCCGGAGCCGGGCCGCAGCGCGCACTCGCGGTGCAGCGCCGGGGCGCCGGCCTCCAGTGTGCACACCCGCACCGAGTCGGTCCCGAGATCGACGCTCACCGCCCAGCGACCGCTCGGGTCCGGCTGCACCTGGTGGGCGTGCGGGCCGCGCTGGCGGCGGTCGTGCGGCCCCGAGCCGGTGTGCTGGAGCCGCCCGGAGGGCTTCGCGGCGAGGGTGCCGTCCGGGCGCAGCGGTACGGCGGTGACGCTGCCGCAGCCGTAGTTGGCGGTCAGCACATGCCCGGCGTACAGGCTCAGATGGGTGGGTCCGCTGCCGTCCACCGGCACGGACGGTCCGGCGAGCTCCGTACGGCCGCCGTCGACACGGTAGGCCGCCACGGCGCCCTCGGCGGTCTCGCTGACCGCGTAGAGCATGCCGCCGTCCGGGGAGAGGGCCAGGTAGGAGGGGTCCGGTACGTCGTTGTCGGCGGCGACGAGGGTGAGCGCGCCGCCCTGTGCCGCGACCTCGGCGGTCACCAGCCCCGGGCCGCCCGCCGCCGTGAACGACCCGATGAACACCCTGCCGCCACCGCTCCGCACCACCGCTGTCCCCTCTCGGTCGAGCCCGTCACGGGCCGACGGTAGCAGCCGACCCACTTCGGTCTAGACCAAGAGAACGGCGTGGGCCGGGAGTTCTTCACTCCGGTGCGGCATCCTCCAGAGGGGACGGGGGGGGTAGGGCTGAGGCGGACGCGGGGCGGACGCGGGGCCGCTCGCCTGCGCTTGCGCGCGGCTGTGGCCGGGGCCGGCGGCAGCGGCGGGGCGGATCCGCAGCCCTTACGGGCGCGAGGCGGTGTTCAACGCGCGGCTCCCGTACGCATGCCGGGCCGGCGAGCCGTTCGCACGGAAACGTCAGCTTCTCGGCCGACGGCACGGCGGTCCCCCAGGGGCGCGGGGAACTGCGCGACCAGCCACGACGGACCCGCACCCTCGCCCCCTCGCCAGCCCCCAAGAAAGCTCACTCACCGCCAGCCATCAGGCCCCCGCCCCCACCAGCCTCGCCCCCCGCAACGGCTCCGCGAGCGCGGCCAGCGCATGCTCAAGTCCATGCACATGGGCCAGCGCCGGCGACGCCGGAGACTCGGCCGCAGCGACCACCGGCCCCGCGGAGCCCCCCGTCAGCGCCTCGACCGCCGACTCCACCCGTCCGCACGCCGCGGCGAGCCGCGCGTCGTGCGACGCCTCCGGGTCCGCCGCGACAGCGACCAGCCCCCGGATCTCGCGCGCGCAGTCGTCCAGCAGCGCCAGCACCCTGCGGGCCCGCCGCTTACGCGCCGGCAACGGGTTCAGCGGATGCACCAGCGGCGCCACGGACAGCCGTACCCGCCCGAGCAGCTGCTCCAGCTCGGCCACCCGCGGCCCGGGATCGGCCGTCGGTGAGCCCGCGAGCCGCGCCGCCGCCTCGGCCGTACAGGCGTGCACGCACCGCAGGGCCCGCTGGATCCACGCGTCCGTCGTGGCGTGCGTGGTCACCGGCAGCAGGAGCAGCACGGCGAGCGCGGCGCCGAGCGCGCCCACCGCGGTCTCGCCGAGCCGCAGCGCCAGCAGCCCGGGGGTGAGGACGCCGAGAAGGCCGTAGAGGAGTTCGGCGAGGACCGTCACCCCGAACATCATCCAGGTGTAGGAGACGGCGGCGGAGTAGAAGATGCCGAAGACGGCGACGGCGAGCAGCGCGGCCGTGGGCACCGGCGCGCCGTGCAGGGGTACGGCGACGAGGAAGCCCAGGCCGACGCCGATCAGCGTGCCGAGGACCCGGCGGAAGCCCCGTACCAGCGTCTCGCCACGCGAGGCGGTGTTGACGAAGACCCACCAGGTGGCGCCGACCGCCCAGTACCAGCGCTGGCCGGACACCAGCTCGCCCACGACCAGCGCGAAGCCCGCGCCCGTCATCGCCTGCACCGCCTGGCGCGTGGTCACCCGGGCGAGCCCGCCGCCGGTGGACAGGGGGGCGGGGACGGCGGCCGGGGGCAGCCGGCGCTCGTAGCACCACAGCCCGAAGCGCACCACGGCCGCGCTGAGCACGGACAGCAGTACGGCCGCGGACAGCTCGGGCAGCCGGTCGGGGGTGGCGTGCAGGAACTGGGCGGTGAAGAACATCATGAAGGCGAACACGCCGAGGCTGTGCCCGCGCGGCCCCCAGCGCCGGGCGTACACCCCGGCACCGACGACGGCGAGGAAGGCAAGGTCCCGCGCCACCGGGTACGGGTGCAGCGCGGCCGCGGCGCCGAGCACCGGCAGGCCCACGACCGGCAACAGCGCGGTGGTGACCGCCTGCCCGCGCACGGTGGGGTCGGCGACCGTGAACAGCGCGAGCAGCGCCGCGAGGCCGCCGGTGACCGCGCCGACGACGGAGTGCCCGACGAGCAGGCAGACCACCACGGCCAGCCCGATGCCGAGGACGGACCGGGACGCCCAGCGCAATCGCGCCCGGCCCGGGTCCGGAGCCACGAACATCTTCTTCAGCACTGCTGCCCTCCCCATGGACACCTTGGAAGACCAAGGAAGACCGGAAAACAAAAGGCGCCGCGGGGATCCGCAGCGCCATCGACATGTCCATAAGAGCATCCTCTACCGCAGTGGCTCAAGTGATGCCCGATTCAGTGGGCCAATGGTCCAGCAAAGAGCCCTGTCACGGACCCCGTGCGACGCCAACGGCGCAGGTCGAGCGGCACAGCCGTCCGAATGGGTACTGGGCCATTGGTACAGTCGTACATCATGGCCGTGGACGAGCTCGACACCCGCATCCTGCGACTGCTTCTGGAGCAGCCGCGCACCAGCGTGCGTGAGTACGCCCGGATTCTCGGCATAGCCCGCGGCACGCTCCAGGCCCGGCTCGACCGCATGGAGCGGGACGGTGTGATCACCGGTACGGGCCCCTCCCTGTCCCCCGCCGCCCTGGACCACCCGGTGCTGGCGTTCGTGCACATCGAGGTCACCCAGGGCCACCTGGACGACGTCGGGGACGCGCTGGCGGCGGTGCCGGAGATCGTGGAGGCGTTCTCGATCACGGGTGGCGGTGACCTGCTCGCCCGGGTGGTGGGCCGGGACAACGCCCATCTGGAGGATGTCATCCAGAAGCTGATCAGCCTGCCGGGCGTGGTCCGCACCCGTACCGAGGTGGCGCTGCGCGAGCGTGTCCCCTACCGGCTGGGGCCCCTGGTGGCGGCGGTGGGCCGCGCCGCCCGCGCCTGATCCCGGCATGCTGGAGCGCATGAGCGATCTCGGCGCCCTCGCGGTCATCTTCGATCTCGACGGAACGCTGGTGGACAGCGAGCCGAACTACTACGAGGCGAGCCGTCTGGCCCTGGCCGAGTACGGCGTGCCGGACTACACCTGGGCGGACCACGAGAACTACGTCGGTGTCAGCACCCGGGACACGGTCCTGCTCTGGCGGGAGCGCTACGGGCTGCGCGTCCCGGCCGAGGAACTGCTGGCCGCGACGGACCGGCGCTATCTGGAGCTGGCCCGTGCCCATACGCGCGTGTATCCCGAGATGCGGGCGCTGCTGGAGCTGCTGGCCGCCGACGGCGTGCCGACGGCGGTGGCCTCGGGTTCCTCGCCCGAGGCCATGGCCGCGGTCCTGACCGGCACCGGCCTCGACACCCTCGTCTCCGTGGTGGTCTCGGCGGCCGACGTCCCGCGTGGCAAGCCGGCGCCGGACACCTTCCTGGAGGCCGCGCGGCGGCTCGGCGCGGATCCGTACGACTGCGTGGTCCTGGAGGACGCTGCTCCGGGCGCGGCCGCCGCGCACGCCGCCGGGATGCGCTGCGTCGCCGTCCCCTATGTCGCCGAGCAGGCCGACGACCCCGGGTTCGCCACGGCGAGCCTGCTGCTGCGCGGCGGGCAGCAGGAGTTCACGGCCCGCTCGGCGTACGCCTGGCTCCGGGGGTCGGCCGCCACGGACTCCGCCTGAGAGCGTGATCTCCTTCAAACCGCGTCCGGGGCGGCTTGCTTCTCCTGTTGTCTGCCAGGAAGTCGGTGATCCGGTGGTTCGTCCGGGTCGGCATGGCGGTGGGGATGGCGAAGTGGGTGAGTTCGGCGAGGATCTCGATCCTGGCGTCGGGTACGGCTTTGCGGGCACGGGCTGCGATTTCGGCGGCGTCGTGGACGTCGCTGCGGCCGGCGAGAAGGACCAGGAGCGGAACGCTCAGTGCCGTGGGGTCCGGGCGTCGGCCGACGACCAGTTTCCGGTTCGCGAAGCCCGAGATCGCCAAGGCATAGAGCCGCTTCCAGCCCAGGTCGGTGTCGGTCCCCGCGGTCTCGCGGTCCAGGTAGGCGCGTGCGCGGGCCTGTGTCGGGCGGAGCAGCATCGGCAGCGAGCGCAGCAGGAAACCCGGGCGGAAACCGGCGAAGCACTGGGTCGGATCGAGCAGTACCAGCCGATCGACCCGCCGCGCGGCGTGCAGGGCATAGGTCAGGGCGATCCACCCGCCGTAGGAGTGGCCCACCAGGTGCGTGCGGGACACGGTGAGGCCGTCGAGCAGCGCGTCCAACCAGGCCATCAGGTCGGTGGTCGTACGCAGCGGACGCCCGCCGCGGATGCTGCGTCCGGCATCGCCCAGGATGTCCACGGCCAGCACCCGGTGGTGCGTGCCGAGCGCTGGGGCATTGGCGAACCAGACCGCGCCGGTGGAACCGCCGCCGTGCAGAAGGAGGACCGGGGTTGCGTCGGCGGGGCCGTAGGCGTGGACACGGGTGGTCCCGAACGGGGTGGGAACGTCGATCTCGGCGGTACCGGTGGGCCAGCGGGCGAGCAGAGCGTCGTAAGCGGCGAAGAACTCTTGGGATGAGGACACGGTGGACCCCCCAGGGAATCATCTCGTTGACCTAGTATCTCGCTTGGCGAGATACTTGTCCGGTGAGCGATGACATCAACCCCGCGATGCGGCTGGTCCATCTACTGCGCGCGGTGACCGTGGAACTCGATCTGCGCGGCGCCGAGTTCGCCGCACGAAACGGCCTGCACCCGACCGATCTGCGGGCCCTCATCCACCTGCTCGACGCCGACCGGGCGGGCACCGACGTCACCCCGGGACGACTCGGTGCGGCACTGCGGCTCAACTCGGCCGGCACCACTGCCCTGCTCGACCGGCTGGAGCGCCTGGGGCTCGTCCGCCGCAGACGCGATGAGAAGGACCGACGACGCGTCGTGCTGACGGTGGAGCGGAAAGCCGTGGAACTGGGTCGGTCCTTCTTCGGCCCGCTCATCGCCGACCTGGTCGAGGCGGCCGAGGACTTCACCCCCGGCGAACTGGACAGCGTTCACCGCTACCTGACCGCCGCCCTTCGAGCAGCCGCTCCCGGCCACGACGCGTCGACGCCCGCAGCCACCGCCGGGATGCCGCCAACACCACAACCGTTCCCACAGCGGTTCGGCCGGCCATGACGGCAGCGCGGGCACAGGACCTCCGGTGGTCCCGGAGCGTCGCAACTCCATGATCACGAAACCGTGCTTGCCCCCGTCTGTCGACCGGCTGCCCCCGCGACCTCCAAGGCGCCGAATACGACGTGACACTTGGCGCTCTATAGCATGACAAACACCGACGCGCCGGATTTTCCTCTCTTACCCGCTCACGGCCCGGCCGCTGCTTAGCGTGGCCCCCATGACCATGGACACGGCCCGGCCGGCCGACGACCGGCGCCGCTGGCAGGCGCTCTGGGTCTGTCTGACGGCGGGCTTCATGACGCTGCTGGACAGTTCGATCGTGAATGTCGCCCTCCCCTCGATGGAACGCGGCCTCGGCGCCGACACGGCCGCCCTGTCCTGGGTCGTCTCGGGCTACGCGCTCACCTTCGGACTCGCCCTCGTGCCCGCCGGACGGCTCGGGGACCTGCGCGGACGACGGACGGTCTTCCTGTACGGGCTCGCCCTGTTCACGCTGGCCTCGGCGGCGTGCGGGCTGGCCACGGACGCCGGCTGGCTGGTGTTCTTCCGGCTGTCGCAGGGCGTGGCCGCGGGCATCCTGGCGCCGCAGACCACCGGGCTGATCCAGCAGATGTTCCGGGGCACCGAGCGGGCGCGGGCGTTCGGCATGCTGGGCAGCGTCGTCGGGCTGTCCACGGCGATCGGCCCGCCCGCCGGTGGACTGCTGATCCATCTGTTCGGCACCGACGACGGCTGGCGCTGGGTGTTCTACGTCAACCTGCCGATCGGTGTCGCCGCCTTCTGCGCTGCGCTGCGGCTGCTGCCGCGCACCCCGCCCGCGTCCGGCCGACGCGAGGGCATCGACCTGCCCGGGGTGCTGCTCCTCGGCACCGGCGTGCTGGCGCTGATGCTGCCCCTGGTGCAGGAGCAGCAGTGGACGGGCCGGCTGAAGTGGGCGCTGCTGCCGGTGGCCGCGCTGCTGCTGGCGGGGTTCTGGGCGTGGGAGCGCTGGCAGGGCTGGTGGGGGCAGGCGCCGCTGCTGGATCTGCGGCTGTTCGCCCAGCGGTCCTTCTCGCTCGGGGTGCTGCTGAATCTGGTCTACTTCGCGGGTTTCACCACGCTCTTCTTCGTCTACACGCTGTTCCTGCAGAACGGCGTGGGCTACACCGCGCTCGCGGCCGGATTCTCCTCGCTGCCGTTCGCGTGCGGTTCGGCGATCGGCGCGGGGGTCAGCGGCCGGCTCGTCGTGCGGCACGGGCGCAAGCTGGTGGTCGCCGGTCTCGCGGTGGTGGCGCTGGGCCTGCTCGCGGTGATCGCGACGGTGCAGCTGGTGCCGGGGCAGGGCGTGGCCTGGGCGGCGGCGCTGCCCCTGCTGATCGCGGGCCTCGGCTCGGGCGTCACCATCTCCCCCAACACCACGCTCACCCTGGCGACCGTTCCCGTGCAGCGGGCGGGCGCGGCGGGCGGGGTGCTGGTGACCGCCCAGCGCATCGGTTCAGCCGCCGGGATCGCCGCCGTGGGCGCGGTGTACTTCGCCCATCTGGCCAACCACGGCAGCCCCGCGCGGGCGCTCCAGCTGGCGCTGCTGACGGCCGTGGGCATCATCGGCCTCGCCCTGGTCCTCGCGCTGGCCGACCTGCGGGAACGGCAGACGGAACCGCTGGGCACGGCACGCAGCGCGGCACGGCCGGAGGAACACGATCAGGCGGTTTGAGAAACGCTCGGCCCGAGAGCGCTGCGGCGTCCGCCGCCTATGAGCGCTTCTTCGGCTTCCCGCGCTTCGCCGCCGGCTTGGCCCCGCCCGTGCGGGCCCGCTGCCCCCGGCCGCCCGAGGACTTGGCGGCCCCGGGCTTCTGCCGGGCGCCGGAGGAAACGGCGCCCCGGGCCTTCTTGTCGCCCTGGGGCTTGCCCGCCGACCTGGCTCCCGACTTGGCCGTACGGCTCTCCGCCGTACCGCCGTCCGCCGGGCGCCCCGCCGCCCCGCGCCCCCGGGTGCTGTTGACCGTGCGGCCCCGGACGATGCCGATGAACTCCTCGACCAGGTCGGTGGTGGCCTCCTCCGGCCAGGACAGGGCGACACCGGACTGCGGCGCGTCGGTGACCGGCCGGTAGGTGAGGTCGCGGCGGTGGTAGAGGCGGGCGAGCGACTGCGGCACGACGAGGAGGCCGACGTTCGCCGCGACCAGCTCGATCGCGTCCTGGGTAGTCGCGGGCCGCTCGAACGCGGCCTCGCCGGGTGGCCGGTCCCAGTCGAAGACGTCGTCCAGGGGGTGGAAGAGCACCTCGTCGGCGAGGTCGTCCAGGGTGACCTCGTCGGCGGCCGTGATCACATGGTCCTTGGGGACGACGACCACGCTGGTCTCGGTGTAGAGCGGGATCGCGCTGAAGAAGTCGCGGTCGACGGGCAGCCGTACGAGACCCGCGTCGGCCTCGCCCGCGCGCATCAGCTCCGGTGCCTCGGCGGCGGGGACCTGCGCGAGGGTGAGCGGGATGTCGGGCAGGCGTTCGTGCCAGACCTTCACCCATTTGGCGGGTGTCACTCCGGGGACGTACGCGAGCCGGAACGACGGTGATTCCTCCGAGCCTGTCACCAGGCCAGGTTACCGGCCGCGGCGCCGCCCATGGTCACCGGCCGTGATCCCCGCCGTCCGCCGCCCGGCTCGTGGTCGGCTCCCGCACGCACGGCCGATACCCTTGTCCTCATGAAGTCGCAGCAGAGCACCCAGACGATGAAGCCCGCGACCGCGGCGAAGAAGCTGGGTGTGTACCTCCCCGCCACCCCCGCCTCCTTCCAGGAGGGTGTGGTCTCGCGTGCCGAGCTCAACGAGCTCCAGGCCGACCCGCCCCAGTGGCTGCGCGAGCTGCGTCTCAACGGTCCGCACCCGCGTCCGGTGGTCGCCTCGAAGCTCGGCGTCTCCATCGCCGGTCTGGCGCGCGGCGGCGTCACCGAGGCGCTGACCACGGAGCAGATCGAGGCGCTCAAGCAGGAGCGGCCCGAGTGGCTCCTCAAGGAGCAGGCCACCCAGGTCGAGGTCCGCAAGGAAGCGGCGCGGATCAAGGACCTCAAGCAGCAGAAGGACTCGGCGAAGGGCTCCGCACAGAGCTGATCGCCCGCTTCTCCACAGACGTATCCCCAGCGCCCTCCGTTCGTCGGAGGGCGTTGTCAGTGGTCGCCCCTAGAGTTCCCGTCACTTGATCACTGCGGTGCGGGAGGCACGTATGGGGTGGGTGTCGGCCGGTGACTACGAGGTCGCCCTCGACGGCAAGAAGGTGGTGTGCCGCAACGCGTCCGGGCGGTTGTTGAAGTCGGTGCCACCGAAGATCGCTGACGATCCCGCGGTCGTCGGTCTGAAGCAGCTCGTCGAGTGGCTGGAGCGGCATGAGGCGCAGTGCCTGGCCGATGCCGAGCGGTGGATGATCCGCTCGCTGCCGGTGCCGCTGGCCCTCCTCACTGGCGTATGGCCGGATCCCGCCTGGCAGTCGGCGCTGCGCGACCTCGTGGTCACCGGCGCGGACGGCGCGGTCGCCGGATTCCTGCGCGACGCCGACCCCGAGCGCGGTCTCGGCCTGGTGGACCTCGACGGCGACACCGTCCGCATCGCCCCCGAGCTGGTGCACATCCCGCACCCCGTGCTCCTCGAAGACCTGGAGGAGCTGCGGGAGTTCGCCGTGGAGCTGGGTGTCGAACAGCGCGCCCAGCAGCTGTTCCGCGAGGTCTGGCATTGCCCGGCCGTCCTGGATGCCAAGGCGACGCAGATCGAGGAGTACGCGGGCGGTGTCTTCAAGGAGCTGCGCTTCCTGCACGGCCGTACCGCCCAGCTCGGCTACCGCGTGCGTGGTGGCCACGCGGTGTGCTCCGTGGTGGAGGACGGCCGCGCCGTCGAGGCCCGCGTGTGGATCGGTGACTACGACGGCTACGCGCGGACCGAGACCGGCCCGCTGGCCTGGTCCGAGCCGGGCGGCCGGGTGCTGAGGCTCGATCAGGTCGGGCCGGTGGCCTGGTCGGAGGGCATGCGCATGGCGGCGGCGCTGTACGCGGGGCGGGACATCGAGGACGAGGAGCGGGCGGCATGACGTACGACGAGAAGACGGTCACCGCGCTGCTGGACGCCGGGGCCGTGCTGCCGCCCGGGAGCACCGCCCGCGAGGACGCCGACCGTCTGACGGTGCGCACGTACACGCATCCCGCGCTGGACGGGCGCCGGGTGGTGCGGCTGGTGCCGGGCACGCTGGGCGAGGCCGAGGACCTGGCGCTGGAGTTCCTGGGTCTGGCCCGGGAGCCCGAGTCGCCCGTGGTCGGGCAGGTGCGCCGGGAGACGCTGGGCTTCCCGGCCTGGGCGCTGGTAAACGACCCGGCGAACGGCCATCACGCGCTCGCCCTGGTGAAGGACGTCGAACGGCTCGCCCGGCAGGCCAAGTCCCGTCCGGGCGCCGCCAAGGAGGGCTTCGAGGCGCTGGGCGAGCGGCTGGGGCGTGCGGTGCCGCACTTCCTGCCGACGTTCTACGAGCAGGCCGCGCGGGTCTTCCTGGGACACGAGAACACCACGTACGCGGCGGCGTTCTTCGGCAAGGCCCGCGAGGCCGAGCGGGTGCACGCGCTGGCGGTGGACGAGGAGCGGCGGCGCGCGGTGTTCCTGGAGTTCGCCTTCGCCGGGGCGCTGACCGTCAAGGCCCTCAAGGAGTATGTGAAGGATCTCGCCACCCGGCTCGAACCGGCGGCGGCCTGGGCGCAGTTCCGGCAGCTGACGGTGGAGCGCTGCGCCGCCGGTATGCCGCCGTACGCCTCGCTGCCGCAGGACGCGCGCGGGCTGATCAAGGCGGCGGGCCTGGACCGGGTGACGGAGGAGTGCGCTCTGGTCGCCGACCTGATCGCCTCCCCGGCCGCGGTGCGCGCGCCCCGGTCCTTCTGGACCGCCTACCGCGCGGTGCTGCCGGTCCTCGCCGGGCGTCGGCCCGAGACGCGGATCCGGCTGCTGGAGATCATGCCGGCCGGGCTCGGCCGGGATGTCGAGGACGACGAGTTCTGGCTCGCGCTGCTCGCGGAGACGGGGGCCGAGCGGCTGCTGACGGAGCCCGCCGAGGCCGCGGCGCACGGGGTCGATCCGGCGGACTGGCTGAGCCGTTGGGCGTCCTTCCGCAAGCACGGCGGGTCGTTCTCCCTGCGCTCGCCGGGCACCCTCGCGCTGGTCCGGCGGATGACCCCGGGGCTGCTCGCCGCGGGGCGCCCGGTGGCCCTGTTCGCGGGCGGCTGGCAAGCGGGCGCGGACCTGGACCTGCTCGACCTGTGTCTGACGGAGGGCATCGCGCTCACGGTGCCGGGCGGCGGCGAGCGGATGTTCCTGCCGCTGCCCAACTGGCTGACGGACACCCGTGAGGGCGCGCGCGACCTGGCGGCGGTGGCGGCCGACCCACGGCTGCGGCGCCTGCTGCACACCGCCCTGGGCCAGATCGGCGGTCACGCGCGCGCCACGGAGATGCTGCGGACGCTCGCCGGGCACCCTGTCCTGTCCGAGGTGCTGCGGGAGTGGCTGGACGAGGCCGCCGACGACTTCACGGACGCGGTGGGTCTGCCCGGCGCCGGCCACGCGCTGTCCCGGCTGCACGCCTTCCGGACGATCGCCCCCGAGGTCAGCCCCGGGGCCGTGGCCCGGATCGCCGCCCACCCGACGGCGCCGCTGCTGACGCGTACGCTGCGCGCCGGAATCCTGGACGAACTGGGCTGGCCCGCCCTGGAGGAGGCGCTGGCCGTGCTGGACGCGCAGACCCGCGTCCAGGGGCCCGGCCATCGGCAGACCGACTCGATCGCCGTGTACGAGGCATGGCCGGCGCTGATCGTCGCGCGCGGCCACAAGGCGCTCGTGGTCGGGCCGCAGGGGGTGCTCCTGGACCACGAGCTGCGGCTGCCGCACGACCCGGACCGCTGGCAGCAGCCCCGATTCCGTTACGTGGACGGCGAGTTGCTCGTCATGTGGCGGCAGGGCAGCAAGCAGTACGGCTACTGGTCGTCCCGGCCGGCCGATGTCTTCGAGCTCGGCGGCGAGCAGCTGCCCTCCTGGTGGAACCCGAACGAGACGATCGTCCCCTCCCTCCCGCTGCCAGGCGGCGGCCGTGCGAGCGGCGGCAAGGCGCTGCACGCCGGTGACACGGTCCTGCCGCCGACCCGGAGCCTCCTCGGTGACGGCAGCACCCTGTGGCGCCGGGGCAGGGACGGCCGGCGCACGGTGTGGCTGGAGTACGACCCGGCCACCGGGACGCACGGCCGCGCCTCCCTGCCCGCCCTGCTGCGCGCGGGCATCCGCGAGGACGCCGAGCTGCTCACGGAACGCTGCGAGGTGCTGCCCCTGCAACCCGGCCTGGAGGACAGCCCGTTCGGCACCGACGGCACGGTGCTCGGACGCTGGGTGCGCATGGAGGGCGAGGGCGACGGCAAGCTGCGGACGGCGGGCACGCCGGACGGGCGGACCGTCTCGATGGCGGCGGCCGCGACCCAGCCGGACGGCATTCCGGTGGGCGCGCTGCGGCTGCCGGGCGGCGCCGAGCCGGTCGTCGTGGAGCAGTACCGCGGCATCGGGCTGATGACCCCGGGCGGCGCCGGGCACAGTCCCGGTGAGCTGGGGCGGGTGTCGCCCCAGGGTCCGGGCGGGGAGTTCGCCGCGGGCACCCGGTTCGTGCCCCCGCTGTCCTTCTGGCACGCGTTGCGCCCGCGCGACGTCCAGGGCTCTGCCGTGCTGCGCGCCCTGACCGACGAACCGGTCGCCGAGATGCTGCGCGTGGCCGCCGAGGCGCTGGCGAAGCGGCAGGAGGAGCTGTCCCGCGCCGGGGACGACGAGCAGGCCAGGGCCGCCGTGCCGAGCGCCGACCAGGTCGTCCGGCAGATCGTGGCCGACGCCCTGCCGGGGCTGACCGACGCCCGGCTGCTCATCGGTGTCGCCGCGCTGGTCAGGTCGACACTGCGTATCGCCGACTCGGCGACCGCCTTCGCCCGTCCCCCGCAGGAACGGCCCCGGCTGCCGCGCAACCGGACCGAGGGCATGTTCGCCGACTACCGCCCCACGCACGGCGACGACCACAGCGTGTACGCGGCCGTGTCCGGGCTCGGCCCCCTCCAGGGCTGGTGGCGGCAGGAGGTGTGGCACGCGCTGCGTCAGATCCGCGCGGTGAACCAGGTGCTGTCCGGCCGCCCTGCCGACGGCACCCCGCTGCCCGGCCGGGAGCGGCTCGGCGCCCTCACGGACGGCTGGGAGAGCGAGGAGTTCACCGTCCCGGGCATCGGCATGGTGTGGCCGCAGGTGCTGGGCAGGCTGCGCGCGCTGGCCTACCGGGCCGCGTCGCCCGCCCTGACCGAGGCCCGGCGGGAGCCGCTGCTCCTGCTGTTCGAGGCGCTCGCCGAAGGACCGCTCGCCGAGGCCGGCGGCACCCTCCGCCAGCTGGTGCTCGGCGAACCGCACGACAAGCAGCAGCGCGCCGGCCAGGTGCTGCGCCGCGCCGGCCGCACCGTCGTGATCCTCGGCTGCGAGAACGTCGACACTCGCCAAGGCCGCGTCAACTGGCTGGCGCTGGACCACGATCCGAGCGGCGCGTTCGGCGCGGTCGCCCACTTCACGCTGGACCAGGAGGTGCGGTACGACACCACGATCACCGGCGAGGACCTGGCCGCGCTGACCCGCCTGGTCCGGGAGAAGGGCGCCGCGCCCTGGACGGCGGGGGCACCCGAGGCGCTGGTCGCGGCGAGCGGCGGCGGTCTCGGCCCCACGCAGGCCGCCGTCCTGCTCGCCGGGCAGCCGCAGGACATCGACGCCGAGGGCCTGGCGGTGATCGGACTCAAGCCCAAGCAGCGGGAGTTCGGCGACGCGCTGCTGCACGGCCTCGGCTCGGAGCCGCGCACGGAGCTGCTGGGCGCGCTGCTGCCCCGCGACCCGGCCGGCCTGTGGACGACCGGCCCGGACACGGCGGCCGCGGGCCGGGTGTGGGCCGAGCGGCTCGGCTCGCTGGTCCGGGTGCCCGAGGACATCAGGACCGAGCTGACCGGGCTCCCCGTCGGATACGCCGAGGAGGTGCTCAACCCGTCCCGTACCCCATGGCTGAGCCGCACCACGG
Organism: Streptomyces sp. NPDC093018; assembly: GCF_040684035.1. Lineage (NCBI taxonomy): Bacteria > Bacillati > Actinomycetota > Actinomycetes > Kitasatosporales > Streptomycetaceae > Streptomyces > Streptomyces sp. NPDC093018. The sequence goes on along the minus strand of NZ_JBFBFF010000001.1, from coordinate 212,139 downwards.
TCCTGCGGCCGGACAAGGACGGCGAGCTCGTCCCCGAGGACCCGTCGGCGATGCCCTCCGGACACGATCTGGTGAACGCCGTCGACGGGCTCGCCTCCCTCGCCTACGGCCTGCCGCACGGCCACCCGCTGCGCGCCGCGCTCCCGGCCGGGCTCGCCGCCGTACGCCGGCGGCTGACCGACCCCGGGCTGATACTCGGCCTCGGCGTCGAGCGGACGGAGAAGGGCGCCCCGACCGCGACCGCGCTGCGCAAGGCGTACGGGCTGCCCGCGACCGGCGGCGCCGACGCGCACGGACTGACCCGGGTGGGCGAGGCGATCGTGCTGCGCCCCTGGTACCAGGACGTGGAGACGGTCCTGATCCGGCCGGCCGGACTCGACGGGCCCGACGACGCCGTGTTCGGGCTGCTGGCGGGGCTGGTCGGACCGTACCAGGGGCGTCCGCTGCAGGCCGTACGCACGCTGCTCGGCGAGGAGTTGGGCAGCGCGGTCGACGCCGAGGGGGCTCCGGGGTACGCGCAGGACCCGACGGTCGGTGTGCCCGCGCTGGTCGCCGAGGTGGCCGAGACGTACGGGCTGGGCGAGGACGCGGCCGCGCTCTACCTCCAGTTGCTCGCCCTGCCCGACCCGACGGACCGCAACTGCGCCCGCTGGACCGGTTGGCGTCCGGCCCGGCTGAAGAAGGCCCGCGCCGAACTGGCCGCGACGGACCTGGTGGTCGAGGCCAGGCGCCCGCGCGCCGGACGGACGTTGTTCCTGCCGTGCGGCTGGCGCGACCTGGGTTCTCCCGCGCTGCCGCTGGAGACCTGGAAGGAGTCCCTGTACCCGGTGCCGCCGCACCGGCGCGCGGTACCGCTGCTCCCGGTCCCCGAACTGTTCGCCCGGGCCTGGAACCGCGTCCGGACGGGCGACGCCCCGGCGTACGAGGAGCTCACGACACGGGCGACGCGGAAGGGGAGGCGCCGGTGAGGAACGGGGGCGGGGAGGCGGCCGGGGGGTGGTTCTCCGGCGGTGCCGTGCACGATTCCGGGCGCGCCCGCACCCTCCCCCGCCGCCCCGCCCCCGATTCCGTCCGTACCACTGACCGCTCCCCTTCCCCTCGCGCCTCCGTTCCTCTTCCCACCCGCACCCCCTCGAAGGACTCCCTCCGATGACGACCGTCCTCGTTCCCGACACCACCCGACAGATCGTTCCGCCCGAGGACCGGTACGCCACCGAGCTGGCGTTCCTCGCGGCTCACGATGCCGGTCCGCGGCCGCCCGCCTGGCGGCTCACGCCCCGGGCCGTGGTCACGTTCGTGATGGGCAGCGGCGGGCAGCCGCTGCGGCTGCCCGAGGACGCCGCGGTGCCGGACGGGGTGCCCCGGCGGCTGGAGATCGGCGGCAAGTTCGTCGGCGACCGCGCGCTGGTGGAGCGGTGTGTCGTCACGCTCGCCGGGGAGCGGGGCCTGCTGCTCGTCGGCGAGCCCGGCACCGCCAAGTCCATGCTGTCGGAGCTGCTGTCCGCCGCCGTGTGCGGAACCAGCGGGCTGGTCGTGCAGGGCACGGCGGGTACGACGGAGGACCAGCTGAAGTACGGCTGGAACTACGCCCTGTTGCTCGCGCAGGGCCCCAGCAGGACCGCGCTGGTGCCCTCGCCGGTGCTCACCGCGATGGGCCGGGGCGCGGTGGCCCGTGTCGAGGAGGTCACCCGGTGCCTGCCCGAGGTGCAGGACGCCCTGGTGTCGCTGCTGTCGGAGCGGCGCATCGCGATCCCCGAACTGGCGGGCGGCGAGGACGCGTTGGCGCACGCGGCACCGGGCTTCACCCTCATCGCCACCGCCAACCTGCGGGACAAGGGCGTCTCCGAGATGTCGGCCGCGCTCAAGCGCCGCTTCAACTTCGAGACGGTCGGGCCCATCGCGGACCTCGACGCGGAGACCGCGCTGGTCCGTGGCCAGGCCCGGGCTTCGGTGGAGCGGGCGGGCGCGCCCTTCCAGGTCGACGACGCGGTCCTGGAGGCCCTGGTCACCGTGTTCCGCGACCTCAGGGAGGGGCGTTCCGCGGAGGGCTGGGAGGTGGAGCGGCCGTCCACGGTGATGAGCACCGCGGAGGCCGTCTCCGTGGCGGGCGCGCTGGGTCTTGCCGCCGCGTACTTCCCCGGCGACCGTGACGTCCTCGGGCTGCTGCCGGGGCATCTGCTCGGTGTCGTACGCAAGGACGATCCGGCGGACGCGGCCCGGCTGCGCGGCTACTGGGACGGCCCGGTCCGGCGCCGCGCCGAACAGGGCTCCGCCACCTGGCGCACCCTGTGGGACCTGCGCACGGTCCTGGAGGGCTGAGGACGGTGCGGTACGACACCCCGGACGCGGCCGTCGCCGCCCTGACCGACCCGTCGGCGCCCTACCTCATCGGCGTACGCCATCACGCGCCCTCGCTGGCCGCGGCCGTGCCCGAACTGCTGGACGCGGCCGCGCCGGACGTGCTCCTGGTGGAACTCCCCGCCGAGCTGGAGGAGTGGCTGCCCTGGCTCGCCCATGAGGACACCCGCGCCCCGGTCGCCCTCGCCGCCGCACCGGCGACCGGGGCGGACGGCACGGCGACCAGGGCGGGCGGCCCGGCGACCGGGGCGAGCGGCCCGGCGTTCTACCCCTTCGCCGACTTCTCCCCCGAACTCGCGGCTGTGCGGTGGGCGGCGCGGCGCGGGACACCGGTCCTCGCGTGCGATCTGCCGCTGGCGGACCGGGCGTGGGCGGGGGCACCGGACGCGGACGGACCGACGGCCGGTCGGGGCTCGTCCGGGGCCCCGCGGCCGCCCACCGGCACAGACCGGCCGGGGATCGCCGCCGCGCTGCGCTCCCGTCTCACCGGTCGCCCGGGGGACGATCTGTGGGACCGGTTGGTTGAGGCGGCCGCGCCCGGTTCATCGCCGGAGGCGCTGCGGCGGGCCGCGTTGCTGACGGGGTGGGCGCTGCGGCAGGAGGCGGTGGCCTCGGGCGGGGTGCCGGTGCTGGATCTGCGGCGGGAGCGGTGGATGCGGGCGTGTCTGGCGCGGGCCACGGCGCACGGGGAGCGTGCGGCGGTCGTGGTCGGCGCGTTCCACGCCCCGGCGCTGTCGGCACCGGCGGCCGGCGACGACGACACGAGCACCGCCACCACGCCCGAGAAGACCTCGGCCTGGTCGACGTCCCTCATCCCCTACACCTACGCCCTTCTGGACGCACGTTCCGGCTACCCGGCCGGGATCCGCGACCCGGAGTGGCAGCACCTGGGGCTGGACGCGGCCGGTGACCCGGCGGCCCTCAAGGACGCGCTGACCGGTGCCGCCGTACGGATCTGCGCCGAGCTGCGGGCGTTGGGGCATCCGTCCGGGCCCGCCGACGCCCGCGAGATCGCGCGGCTCGCCGGTGATCTGGCCCGGCTGCGGGACCTGCCCGCGGCGGGCCGTGGCGAACTGGTCGAGGCGGTGCAGACGGTACTGACCCAGGGCGAGCCGTACGGCCGGGGGCGGGCCGTGGCGAGGGCCATGGAGAAGGTGCTCGTCGGGACCCGTACCGGGCGGCCCGCGCCGGACGCGCCGCGCAGCGGCCTCGCCCCCGCGGTGGAGGCCGAGCTGCTCGCGCTGAATCTGCCCGGTCCCGCCGATCCGGCCCCCGGCACCGCCCAGGACCTGCGCCTCGACCCGCTCCGCTCCGATCTGGACCGGCGCCGCGAACTTCTGCTGCGCCGCCTCGCGGTGTGCTCGGTGCCGTACGCCGAGCCGAAGGCGGTGACCGCCGCGGGCGGCGCCGACGCGCTGACCTCGCGCTGGGAGGTGCGCTGGACCCCGGCCACGGCGGCCATGCTGAGCGTGGCCGGCATCCGCGGGGTCACCCCGGCCCAGGCCGCCGAGGGCGTGCTGCGGGAGCGGCGGCGCCAGGAGCGGGACGCGGGCGGACCCACGGCCGCGCAGATCCTGCGGGGCCTGGAGGAGGCGGCCGAGTGCGGCCTGGCCGCCCTCGCCGACGAGCGCCTCACCGAGACCGCCGACATACTCCCGGGCACCGCCACCCTGCCCGAACTCCTCGCCGGGCTCGCCCTGTCGGACCGGCTGCGGGCCGGGCACATCCCGGGACTGGAGGCGGCCGAGGAGCGCACCGGGCGCGCGGCGGCCGTCGCCGAGGCCCTGACCACCGCCGCCGTACGGCAGCTCGACGGGCTCACCGGAGCCGAGGACCCGGCCGACGCCCGCGCCCTGGTGGAACTCGCCCAGCGCGCCGACCGGTTGGGCGGCATCCGGCTCGGGGACGCGCTGGCCCGGCTGGCGGCCGACGGTTCCCCGCTGATGCGCGGCGCCGCCGGGGCCGTACGGGTGCTGCTGGGGCAGGAGGAGGCGCGAGCGTTCGGCGATCGCGTGGCCTCCTGGGTGGACGGCGCCGGGGACCCGGAGTCCCGTACGGCGCTCACCGCCCGGCTGGCCGGTCTGCTGACCGCGGCAGGACCGCTGCTCGAATCGGCGGCGCCCGCGCTGGAACCGCTGCTCGACCGGGTGGCGGAGTTGTCCGACCGCGACTTCCTCGACCGGCTTCCGGCCCTGCGCGGCGGCTTCGACACCCTCAGCCCGGCCGCCCGCGAACGGCTCCTGTCCACCGTCGAGGAACGCCTGGACGGCGAACGCCCCTCCGGCACCGGGGACATCGACCCGACGGCCCTGGCCCGCTGGACCGGCGCCGACCTGGCGGCCCGCGAGGCGCTGGCCGCGCTGGGCCTGCTGCCGACGGGCCGGTCCGAGGAGGACGGCAGCACCGAGGACCCCGGGGACGGCGTCGTCAAGCCCGCCGCGCCGACGGTGTCCGCCCCCACCCTCGCCCCCGCCGACCGCTGGCGCCTCCTTCTGGGCCGCCGGAGCAGCCGACTTCCCGCCGCCGCCCGCTCGTTGGCGACCGCGCTGGACGAGCTGTACGGCCAGGGGCGCGGCGAGGGCAGCCGGGGCGACATGGCGGGGCGGGGACGCGGCGGGCGCGAGGCGCCGTACCCCGGTGCCCGGGAGTGGTCCGAGGAGCTGGCCGCGCTGTTCGGGCCAGGCATCCGGGAGGAGGTGCTGGCGGCCGCGGCCGCCGCGGGGCGGCGGGACGTGCTCGCGGAGCTGGACCCGGACACCGTACGGCCCTCCGTGGACCTGCTGCGCTCGGTGCTGCGGCACGCGGGCGGGCTGCCGGAGGCCCGGCTGGCGGCGCTGCGTCCGCTGGTACGGCGGCTGGTCGAGGCGCTGACCCGGCAGCTGGCGACCCGGCTTCGGCCCGCGCTGCACGGCACCGCCCTGCCCCGGCCCAGCCGGCGCCCCGGTGGCGGCCTGGATCTTCCCCGCACCCTGCGGGCGAACCTGGCCACCGCCCGCCGCCGCCCGGACGGCACGGTCCTCGTCATCCCCGAACGCCCCGTCTTCCGCAGCCGTGCGCGGCGTGCGGCCGACTGGCGGCTGGTGCTGGTCACCGACGTGTCCGGGTCCATGGAGGCGTCCACGATCTGGGCGGCGCTCACCGCCTCGGTGCTGGCCGGGGTGCCCACGCTGTCCACGCATTTCCTGGCGTTCTCCACCGAGGTGATGGATCTGACCGGCCATGTCGAGGATCCGCTGTCGCTGCTGCTGGAGGTCCAGGTCGGCGGCGGCACCCATATCGCGGCCGGGCTGCGCCACGCGCGCGAGCTGGTCACGGTGCCCTCGCGCACCCTCGTCGTGGTCATCAGCGACTTCGAGGAGGGCTATCCGCTCGGCGGGCTGCTCGCCGAGGTCCGCGCCCTGGTCGGCGCCGGCTGCCACGTCCTGGGCTGCGCGAGCCTCGACGACTCGGGCCGCCCGCGCTACTCGACCGGTGTCGCGGGCCAGTTGGTCGCCGCGGGCATGCCGGTGGCCGCCCTCAGTCCGCTCGAACTCGCCCGCTGGGTAGGGGAGAAGATCGCATGAGCCCGCAACTGCCCCCGGTCGCACCGGCCGTGACCGCCGAACTCGTCGCGGCGCTCTCACCCCGGTTGCGCAAGCGCCTCGACTCCGGCATCACCAAGCTGGCGGACCGGCCCGTGGTCCGCGACGGCGCTGTCGTACGCATCGCCGTGGACGACGACACCGACCTCGAACTGCACGCCCCGGACGGCGCGGTGAGGGGGACGGATGCCGTGCGCTGCGGCTGTCTGCTGGCCCCGGACTGCCTGCACCGCGCCGCGGCCGCTTCCCTGGCTCCGGTCGCAAAGGACATCAACTCCCCTGCCGGGCCGGACGATCCGGCCACGGAGGAGGACGCGGCTCAGGCCCCCGAGACGGCCTCGCCGGAGCAGCGCGCCGCCGTCCGCGCCGTACAACTGGCCACGTCCGCCGTGCTGGAGGCCGGTACGGACGGGGCGGGCGCCGTGCTCCAGGCGGAGTTGCTGCGCGCCGCGCACACCGCGCGGCTCGCGGGTCTGCACCGGGCCGCGGCCACGGCCGTCTCCGTGGTCACCGCCCTGCGCGCCGCCCGCGCGGCCGATCCGGCGTACCACCTGACCGATCTCGTCGCCGGTCTCTGCGACGTGCTCTCCGTGGCCCACCGCCTGCCGGGCGCGTCCGGCGGCGAACTGACCGCGCTGCGCGGCACCGCGCGGCAGCCCTACCGCCCGGACGGTTCGCTGCGCCTGTACGGCCTGTTCTCCGAGCCGGTGCTCACCGCGAGCGGCTACGCGGGCGCGGTGACCTGGACCGCCGACGCGGAGGGCCGGCTGTACCAGGTGTCCGACGTGGCCCCGGGCGGCGCCGGGCGGGCGGTGGGCGCGGCCGACCGCGCCGTGCGGATCGGCGACACCGCGCTGACTCATCGTGAACTGGCCCGCGCCGGACTCGCGGTGTCGGGCGCCACCGTCTCCCCGACGGGCCGGCTCGGGGCGGGCACGGGGGTACGGGCCGTACGAGCCCCCGGCGCCGGCTGGCAGGAGGAGCCGGTGGCCCGGCTCTGGGCGGAGCCGGTGTCCGACCAGATCGCCCGCGCCCTGGCCGGTGGCCGTGACCTGCTGTTCCTGGACGTCATCCTCACCGGAACCGCGACGGAGGCGGCGGGCGACTGCCTCCTCGCCGACTGCGCCGGCGTGCCCCTGCGGCTGACGGCGGCGCACGACGACCCCGCGCTCCCCCATCGCGACAATCTGCGCCTGCTGTCCGCCGCCCGTGGCGCCCGGCTCCGCGTCGTGGCCCGGCTCACCCCGGCCCCGCACCCCCGGGCCCAGCTGCTGGCCGCCGAGCATCCGTCGCGGGCCGACACTCGTCTCGACATTGGCCTGGACCGGCTCCAGGGCGCCGACGTGCCCACGCCCGCGGCGGCCCCGTCCGGATCCGTACCTGTACCCGTACCCGCCCCCGTCTCCGCCTCCGACGAGGCGCCGATCCACCTGCTGCGGCGCCGCGTCCATCAGGCGGTCTCGGGCGGCCGCCCGGTCCTCGCCCTTCCCGGCGACACCCGAGCGGATGTCCGGCACCTGCGCCGGTCCGGGCTCGCGACGGCGGCCGAACTCCTCACGGATCTGCACTCCGCCGCAGCGGACCGTGCCCATGACGTCTTCGGCCGCCTGCGCCCCACCGACCCCGACCGCTTCGCCCGCGCCTGGCTGGCCGCGGCCCACTACACGAGTGAACTGGACCGCGCGCTGTGCCTGGCCGCGTGGACGTCCTGACCACGCCACGCGGCCGACCCGGGCCTCAGGGCCTCAGGGCCTCAGGGCCTCAGGGCCTCAGGGCCTCAGGGCCTCAGGGCCTCAGGGCCTCAGGGCCTCAACCGCATTGGAGCAGGCCCGCGTTGTGCTTGGCGTCGAGTATCCGGCGCACGCTGTCGTCGATCTTGGCCCGGTAGGAGGCGTCCTGCCCCATCCGGGTCTGGATGGCCTGCGCCATCGCGGGTATGACATCCGGTCGCACGGTGAGGATCATGTCCCCGCCGGCCGAGGTGAAGTTCAGCGCCCGCTGGGCGGGGGTGAAGGACCGTACGGCGACCGCGTTCCCGATGTCGTCCGAGATGACCACGCCCTTGAAGCCCATCTGGCCGCGCAGCAGTTGGCCGATGACGGTCGGCGAGAAGGCCGCGATGTGCTGGGCGTCGATCTTGTTGTAGGTGGCCGACGAGACCATCACGAAGGGCGACCCGGCCTGGATCCCGGACTTGAACGGGTCGAGGCTGGCACTGGTGCTGGTCGTCACCGAGTCCACGACATTGGCGGTGGTGTCGGTGTTGCCGATCACCTGGCCCAGCCCGGGGAAGTGCTTGAGCGTGGTCATCACGCCCGACTGCTTGAAGCCCGCGGCGAAGGCACCGGTGTGGGAAGTCACGGGGCCCGGGGTATTGCCGTACTCGCGCTGGAAGGAGCCGATGGGGATGTTGCGGGTGCCCAGCGAGGCGGGGACCACGTCGGCGACCGGTGCCAGGTTCAGATCGACCCCGGCGCGCTTGAGCTGCTGGGCCCAGATGGCGGCCTCGGCGCGCAGCATCGTGGTCGACTTCTTGCCCTGGGTCACCCCATTGGGCATGGCCGAGAAGCCGGGGCCGTTGAGCACCTGTACCTTGCCGCCCTCCTGGTCGGTCGCCACCACCAGGCCGACCTGCTTGCCACCGACCCGGTCCGCCTGGCCCCGGAACCCGTCGACGATCTTCCGGGTCGCGGCCGTACCGGCGGAGCTGCGGCCGGTCAGCATGACGGAGCCCACGTGGTTGTCCCGCAGGATGCGCAGCTGGGCCTGGTCCGGCTTGGCCGCGTTGATGCCGCCCATGAAGAGCTGTCCGACCCGCTGAGCCGTGGTCATACCGGCCAGGGTCTGATCGGTGCAGGAGGTGGCGGTCGCCATCGGGGCGGTGTGCGCGGTGGCCGTGCCGGTGCCGGTACCGGCAGGGCTCGGCGTCGGGCTCGTGGCGCCCGGGGTCGGTGTGCCCTGGGTGGCGGCGGTGTTTCGGAGGGAGGTCGTGGTCGCCCCGGGCGTGACCGATGCCCCGCAGCCGGCGACGGCGAGCGCCAGAGTGGTCAGCGGAACCCCGGTGCGCAGGGCTGTGCGGCGGCTCCTGGGCCGCTGCCGGACGCGTATTCTCATGCTTCCTCTCCCGGCCTGGACGGACCGGGGCTGCCGCGTACTGCGCAACCACTTCTGTCGCGGCGAGCCCGGCTTGCTGCGTCCACCACACCGTACGTGATTGAGCATTTGTTCGCCCCATGACGGAGGTACGCGAGCACGGGCGTCAGCGAGGCGTGCGGAAGTCGGCCATGGCTGGTCAGCCTCGCCGACTTCCGCACGCCTCCAGGAACCGGTCAGGAGCCGTAGCGCTTGGTCACCACCAACTTCGTACCCGCGAGGTCCGCTCCTACCGGCGCCTCGGCCCACTCAGCGAGCAGTAGTGGTTTCTCGTTCACGGACTTCAGCAAGTGGGCGATCTCCTCGGCGCTCGGTTCAACCCGAAGAGCACAGCAGATCACGGAGCTCCCCGTCGCACTGGTGTGGTCTTCGTACGCTTCATCGGGGTCGTCCGGCTCCCAACGTCCGATCTCGATCTCCCAGGAAGCGTCGGCATCGCCGGGTTCTGGTGCTTGGACCGTCAGGTAGAAACCGTCAGAGTCATACGGCTCCGCGAAGATGACACTGCCGGCATCGTCCAGTGACGCCAACATCCCGTCGACCCTGGAGTGTGCTGCGACCAGCACCCGGAGGTCAGCGGCGGCCTTCTCCCGTTCCTCCGGTGTGAAGTCTGCTTCACGACGATCGAATTGCTCACGCGTCTCATCACTCAGCGTATCCATATCGTCGTCGTACTGCACAAAAGGACGGCCGAACTCCCAATCGCGTTCGATCTCCGGCTCGTCCTCCGAGGAAGTCCCTGAGTATTCGGCGAGTGCCGCACGCAACTCGCTTTCTTCCAGCTCGAGTTCGGAATGGATCGCCCTACTGACCGCTTCGGGCACCGTCAGCAAGGCACTGTCCAAATCGTCGAGCGCCTGGTGAAGCCGTAGGCAGACATACTCGTACCACAGGCTATGGGCACCGGTGAGCAGAGCGGCTCGGGCAGCAGCGTCGGTCAGCGCCGCAAGGTGCTTGTGCGGGTAGGCGTGCACACGCCGCTCGCGGCGGTCGTGGACGCTGACAGGGACGGTGACGAAAGCGGAGATCCGATTGAGAGCGTCGACGATCGGAGCCGCGAGGCGCGCGTCGCCAAGACTCGTCACGGTCTTGGATACGACGCCATCCGCACTCTGATAGGTCGCCAGAATCTGAGACTTACCGCGATTGGCATGCTGAGAGTAGATGGTCAAGGAAACGCCTCTCGCCCATCCTGTAGACGACAGCCGGACAGGAGGGGTAATGGGTGCGTAGGAGTGTGGAAGGAGGTGGTGGCGAGGGCGTGTTCCGACGCTCCATACCTCAACATGACCGGAGGTGGCCCAGGTACTGTCCCAGGCTCCATTCCTGCCCGCAGGCTAGACGGATGCCCCGCCGACCGCAAGTGGATTGTCGTAACCGCTCGGGTCGGAAGGACGCCGGAGCGATGGAAGTGAACTGCGCCCAGGAGACGTTGGGCCCGCAGGTCTACCGGGCAGCGGCCCCGATCCGTCACTGGTTCTCAGACAGCCTGCGTCGTCGGCGACTCCCGCGTTACGGTCTGCCTGAGACCATCATGAAAGCAGGGGCAGATGGCCGGAACAACGTGCGAGGGCGACCCGGGTGACACGTGGGCGCGCGAGCTGTGGGACTACGCGCAGACCGTGCTCAAGGAATGGCAGTCCACTCAGGTATGGCAACCCGCCCAGCAGTTGCGGGCGGCTTCCCACAGCAACGCGCGCGACTACGCCGGCCGCTTCCTCCTGGAACTGCTCCAGAACGGCCACGATGCCCACCGCGGGGGCGGCAACGACGGAAGCGTGCACGTCCTGCTCGACGAGGATGAAGGGACGCACGGCACGCTCTACGTGGCGAACGGCGGAACTCCCTTCACCTGGGCCGGCATCCAGGCCGTCTGCAAGCTCGCCCGGAGCGAGAAGACCGTCGGCGAAGGCATCGGGAACAAAGGAGTCGGCTTCCGCAGCATCCTGGAAATCACGGACGCCCCGGAGGTCTACAGCGCCGCCGCCGCCGGAAATGGACCGGCTGTGCTGAACGGGTACTGCTTCCGGTTCGCGGTACGGGACGACCTACGGATGCTGCTCGGCGACGAGGACCTCGTACGCAGAGCGGAGGAGGAACTCCCTCCCTTCCAAGTCCCCTTTCCTCTCTCGGACGTACCCCCGACCTGCAAGGAGCTGGCCGCCGACGGTCATGTGACGGTCATCAGGATGCCGCTGCGCAACGAGGCCTCCCGGCGCGCGGCCGTCCGCCGTCTCGACGAGCTCGGCGCCGCGAAGGCCCCGGTGATGCTGTTCCTGTCCCGGCTCGACCGACTGGTCATCGAACAGCGCGGTGGCGAAAGCCCCCGGCGTACGGAACTCACCCGGCACGAAAGGCCCTTGGCGCTCGCCGGTGTCCGACTCCAGGGGCACGACGTGGCTACTGCCGGTTCGGTGCGGGCCGTCCCGGCCGTCTCCCTTGCCCATGTCGAACTCGGCTCCCTGGGCGCCTACCTCGTGGCCCGGGGGCGCATCCCCGTCACGCGTCTGCGCGCCACGATCGAGGCGGCGACCGAGCTCGGACAACTGGACGACTCGTGGGGTGACTGGAAGGAACCGGCTGTCGTCGAGGTGGCATTGCCTCTCGGCGGCACCGAGTCGTTGCGCGGTGGCCGGATCTATACCTTCCTCCCCCTGGGCGAGGACGCCGCCGCGCCCCTGCACGGGCATCTCAACGCCCCGTTCTTCACGAAAGTGGACCGTACGGCCCTCGATCGGGAACACCCGCTGAACAGCATGCTGTTCGCGGCGGCTGCCGAGACCTCCCTGATCGCAGCCGCCGCTCTGCGGGAGGGAGGCCGACCCTCCGACCGTAGGTCGGCGGTCGATCTTGTGGCCTGGGAGCACGAGTCGCGCTCCCACAGCCTGCTGCGCGAAGCGGCGTACCAGGTGCACGGGGCCGAGTTCGCGGACATTCCTGTCGTGCCACTCCTGAACCGGGAGGCCTCGCACGGTTCCTGGGGCACACCCCGCGATTCCGCGCTCTGGCCCGAGCTCGGGCTGTCGGTGCTCACGGCCGAGGCGGCCGGAGCCGTCGGCATCGGCGTGGCGGATCCGGCCGTCGGAGCCAAGCTCCTGAGACGCCTCGCGAGGTTGTGCGAGGCACTCAAGTGCCCCTTGGAGCCCTCGGCACAGCGGCGGGCGGACCACGTCGAGCAGATCGTGGGGGCCCTGCCATTGCCCGCTCCCGATGCTCCCGTCGACGACTGGAACGGCGTTTACGCTGATCTCGCCCTGCTGTTCAAGGACGAGGGCGGAGTCCTGCAAGGCAGGAAGCTGTTGCTGGCGGACGACGGGAAGCTCCGGCGTGCCAACGGCGGCCCGGCCAGGGTCACGAAGGCCGGCTCGCGGCGCACGGCAGGCAAACGGGAGGCCTTCTTCCAGCCGGCTCGCGGCGAGGCAGCGGGCGGCGAGGGCATGGCCGTACCCGACGCCTTGAAGAAGCGCATGTTCTATCTGCACCCGGGGCTGAACTGGGTGGAGGAAGAGGGCCACGTACGACGCCAGGAAGCCCGGTTGTTCCTGGAACGCTTCAGGCTCGTCCGGCGTTTCGACCCCGCCGGCCTGCTCGACCATGTCCGCCGCGCTCTCACCGAGAGCAACTCGGCGCGGCTGCGCGAGCAGGCCCTCCGCTTTGTGTTCCGCCTCTACCGGTCGAGGCAGTCCGCACAGTCTCTGCCCCTACGTCCGCTGGGGCTGTACGTTCCCTCGGCCGAGGGCCCCGCCATCAAAGCGTTCGGCGCTGCTTTCGGAGCCGGATGGGCCGGGACCCACGGTGACGAGCTCGCCTCCGTCGTGGCCGAGGGACGGGAGTCCTCCGCTGGACTCCGCTTCATGGCAGAGCGGCTCGTGGCGCCACCCGAGAGCTTCCTGAGGCGGGGCGAAACCCGGGAGGAGTGGCGGGAGTTCCTCAGCGATCTCGGCGTCACCGACGGGCTGCTCCCTATAGCATCACCCGGCGCAGGGAGGGAAGCCGAGGGTGGCGCGCTGACCACGAACAACCTGATCAGCATGGCAAAGGTGCCCGAGGCGGTCGCCGATCAGTGGCGGCCGTTCATCGACCGCGCGCGGAGCCATGTCGCACATCCGTACACCCCGTACGTCGGAACTTCTGCGTTCCGGCTGCCGGGCCAGGAGGTCGCCGAGCGGCTGAGCGAACCGGGCCGGATCGCCTATGCGCGACTCGTCCTGCACGGCCTGGCCCGGTGGACCGATACTCATCTCACGAGCGTCTGGAACCGGGACCGGACAGGCAACCAGGATCTGCAACACGTCCCGACCCCGCTGTCCGCCTTCGTCCGCGGCCGGCCCTGGCTCCCGGTGCGAGGGCCTGTGGGCACCGTCCGCTTCGTCCGGCCGGACGAGGCGTGGCATGCCCCTGCGGCCCTTGAGCAGGAACCTGCCTTCGCCCCGACCGTACTGCGGCAGCTCCGCCCTCTGCTGGACAACGATCAGGCCCTGCGCCGGCTGCGCGACGCCGGATTGCCGACGTGGGGCGACCGCAGGGACAGCGCCCGGCTCATCGCCACCCTGGGCGAGCTGGTGAAGTCGGATGCCGTGGACGACGGAGACCGGGCGGCCCTTCAGCGGGCAAACGAGCGTGCCTGGCAGAATCTGGCCGCGCAAGTGGCCTCGATCGAGCCACTCATCGGCTCTGCCCTGATCGCAGAGCGGGGCAAGCAGCTCATCGCGGTCGACTTCGCCACGCTCCTCGATGACTCAGTACGGCTGTACGTCACCGGGGACCCGAACAATCTGAAGGCACGCCTGGCCAGGGAGCTCAAGCTTTCGCTGCTCGTGGTGCCGGGGGCGGCGGCTGAAGTCACCCGCGTCCTCCGCCACCACTGCCCCGACGCGATACGGCACGCCGACGACGCCGACCTGTCGGTCGAAATCGTCAGCGCCTCCGGCACCACCGTCGTCGGATCCTCCGGCACCACCGAAGGGCTCGGAACGCCGCTCGTCGACGAGTTGCCATGGCTTCCACTCGCGGTGGGTGTCCTGGCCGACCATCCGTCCCGGGGCGGCCGTCCGACAGACGCCGAGCTCACCGAATTCGTCGCGACCGTCCGCCGCGTCCGTATCCACCGCTACTCCTCGTTGAAGATCACTCTCGACGGGGCCGCCGTGGAGCTCCCGGAGCGGCAAGACGGCATGCTCCCCCTGCCCGACTCGTCCCACCCGCTGGTCCTCACCCCGGAACTGCCCCTTTCCTGGGACTTCGTGGCCCGGATCGGCTATGCGATCAGCCAGGTCCTGGATCGTCCTGAATACGCCGGCCCGCTCAAGCTCGCCGCCCGCGAACTGGAGCGGGAGCACGCATCCCTCGAAGGGCCGGCCGAGCGCCAGCTCGCGGCGGTGCTCGATCGCTCCGTCCACCAGGTCAGGGAGACCGCTCACCGCCTCGACGGGTCCCTCGCGGGAGTACTGGAGCGCTGCTTCCCCCTCCTCGTACATGCCCTCGGCACCGACCGAGCGAGGGAGCTGACGGACCCGGATCCAGCCGACGTCCGGGAGTTTCTCGCCCGCCTCGAACCGTACGACGACGCGCTCCCCCTGCCCGCCGCGCAGCTCATCGCGGCCGCGCGCGACGCACGAGACATCGACGGCCTCCGGGCCCTGGCCGACGTCGACTTCGCGGACCTGAACCGCACCCTGGCAGAGCTCGCGCCCCGGTATCGTCCGATCAGCCATGCCGAGGCCCATGACGAGGCCGTTCGCCGACACGTGGATTTCGGTCGCGGCCTCCTCATCGACCGGCTGCGCTGGGCCCGTCGGGAAGAGTTTGATGCCCGTAGGCCCATCGCCGACTGGCCCGCCATCCGCTCCTTGAAATGGATCACGGCTCCGGAAGAATGGGCGTTCACCGTCGACACCGCCGACGACGTCCTCTTGCGCGGCCTCGTCGAACAGGCGCTCACCGCCCGTCTCGGAGCGCCCGCCCCGACCAGGGGCGAACGGCCTGCCGCCATGGACAGGTTGCGTAGCCACAATCACGCGGTCATAGCCAAGACGACCCCCGACCTGGTCGCGCTGGTCAAGGCCGCGCATCAGCCGCCACCCGCGGCGCTGGCGAAGGCGGCCGCCGCAGAGGTGATCACCACCCTGCTGGACGAGGCGGGCGCGCTCGACTTCCGCGAACTGTCGGCCGACGATGTCGTCGGCTGGCTCGCGGCCCTGGGGCAGTGGCCGACGGGCATGGCTCCCTCCTCCGAACCCCAGGCACACGGGCTCACTCCCGCCGAGGTGGACCGCGTACGGAACGCCGCAGAGCAGGCCCGCACCGAACAGGCCAAGCGCAAACGGATCATCTCTCTCGGTGAACGGGACTTCGACATCGAGTCCGGCGATTTCACGGAGTTGGCCTCGGAGCTGCGTCGCGCCCTGGCATCCGACCCTCCCCTCAGCGGGAGCGCCCGAAGTCGCTGGGCCGCGCTGAAGCCGATTCCGCCCCGAAGGACGACGGGCTCCTCAAGTGGACGGCCGGGCAAGCGCGTTGACGGAGAACGCGGGCTGTCATCGGCCCAGCGCCTGGCGATCGGTTTCGTCGGCGAGTGGTACGCCTACCAATGGCTTCGCGAGCAGGACCGGGCGACCGACGAGACCAGCTGGGTCTCGGGCAACCGGGTGCACGTCTTCCCCGGGCCCACCGGAGACGACAGCCTCGGCTACGACTTCAAGGTCGGCTCCGGAAGGAATCCGCGCTTGTACGAGGTCAAGGCCACCCAGGGGCCGGGCGGGCAGATCGAGCTCGGCGAAACCGAGGTACGGGCGGCGCAGAAGTACGGCGGCAGTGACCGCTGGCGGATCCTGGTGGTCACCTCGGTACTACACGCGGAGCACCGGCAGATACGCATGCTGCCGAATCCGTTCAGCGAGCGCGGCCGCGGGCTCTACCGAGAGGAGGGCGGCGCGCTCCGCTTCGCCTACCGGTTGTGAGGTGGCCGAGGTGGTCGGCCGGGCCATCCGCCCCAGCCACCACGCGCCCGAGCCATCGTGTCCGGTGTTTACAGGTCGCATAGCCCACGAGCAGGCACTTCCCGTATTCGTCGGCCACACTCAGGGTGATCTTGCTCGCCCCAGGAAACTCAGCCGAAGAAACTGAGACGCACCGTACGCTCGGGGTTGTCCCTGTTCGTGTCCACCAGGCACACCGACTGCCACGTGCCGAGTTCCAGCCTGCCGTTGATCACCGGCAGGGTCGCGTGGGGCGGGACCAGGGCCGGGAGGACGTGGTCGCGGCCGTGGCCGGGGCTGCCGTGGCGGTGCTGCCAGCGGTCGTCGGCGGGGAGCAGGGTGTGCAGGGCGGCGAGGAGGTCGTCGTCGCTGCCCGCGCCGGTCTCGATGACGGCGATCCCGGCGGTGGCGTGCGGGACGAAGATGTTCAGCAGGCCGTCGCGACCGCCCGCCGCCTCCCGCAGGAAGTCCTCGCAGTCCCCGGTGAGGTCGACGACGCGTTCCCGGCTACCGGTGGAGACATTCAGGATTCGGGTGGTGAAGGCATCTGACATGGCTCCCATCCTGACGCATGGGTACGACAGCGGGCGGGAAGAGCCACACACGGCACGCTGTTGGTAGAAGCGTGAACGAATTGCGTGAGGTCGAGGTGGTCGTCGTAGGCGCCGGTCAGGCGGGACTGGCCGCTGCCTATCACTTGCGCCGTGCCGGATTCGAGCCGGACCGCGGCTTCGTGGTGCTCGACCACTCCCACGCGCCGGGTGGCGCCTGGCAGTTCCGCTGGCCCTCGCTGACGTACGGCAAGGTGCACGGGATGCACGCGCTGCCCGGCATGGAGCTGACCGACGCCGATCCCGCGCGCCCCTCGGCCGAGGTGATCGGCGCGTACTTCGACCGGTACGAGCACGCCTTCGACCTGCGGGTACGACGCCCGGTGGAGGTACGGGCGGTGCGCGAGGGGGTCGGCGGGCGGCTGCTCGTGGAGACCTCCGACGGCGCCTGGTCGACCCGTGCGCTGATCAACGCGACCGGCACCTGGGACCATCCGTTCTGGCCGCGCTATCCGGGCCAGGAGACCTTCCGCGGGCGGCAGTTGCACACCGCGCAGTATGCCGGGCCCGAGGAGTTCGCCGGGAAGCGGGTGGTGGTCGTGGGTGGCGGCGCCTCCGGCACCCAGCATCTGCTGGAACTCGCCCCGTACGCCGCCGCGACCACCTGGGTCACCCGGCGGCCGCCGGTCTTCCGCGAGGGCCCGTTCGACGAGGACGCCGGGCGGGCCGCCGTCGCGCTGGTGGAGGAACGGGTGCGCGAAGGACTGCCGCCCCGCAGCGTGGTCTCGGTCACCGGGCTGCCCCTGAACGACGCGATCCTCCGGGGACTCGCGGACGGTGTCCTGGACCGGCGGCCGATGTTCGACCGGATCACCCCCGACGGCGTGGAATGGCGGGACGGCAGCCGTGTGGACGCCGATGTGATCCTGTGGGCGACCGGGTTCCGGGCGGCGCTCGGCCATCTCGCCCCGCTGCGGCTGCGCGCGCCGGGCGGCGGGATCCGGATGGAGGGGACGCGCGCGGTGACCGACCCCCGGATCCACCTCGTCGGCTACGGTCCCTCGGCCAGCACCATCGGCGCCAACCGGGCCGGTCGCGCGGCCGTACGGGACATCAGGCGACTGCTGGCGGAGGACCGGCCGGCCGCCGCATGACGAACCGCCGGACCGTCGTGCCCCGTTGAACCGGTCGGCGCAGAACCGGTCGGCGCCCTCTCAGCCTGCCTTGCCGGACCGTGTCGCGGACGGGGACGTGGAGTGGCTCGGTGACGGGCTCTGGTTCGGCGATGGGCTCTGGCTCTGGCCCGTCTGCTGCCCGGCCTTCTGCTGCTCGGAGTTGAAGTCCGCCACATTGCGCATGTGCGTGTCGTAGTCGGCCGTGAAGCGCGTGTCCCCGGGCTTGACCGTCACGAAGTACAGCCAGTCGCCCGGCGTCGGATTGATGGCGGCGCGCATCGCGTCCTCGCCGGGATTGCCGATCGGCGTCGGTGGCAGGCCCATGCGCTGATAGGTGTTGTAGGGGCTGTCGCTCCTGGTGTCGTCCTCGGTGGTGCGCGCCCGGCCCAGCGCGTAGATGAGGGTGGAGTCCAGTTGCAGCGGCATCCCGCGCTCCAGCCGGTTGAGGATGACCCGGGCGACCTTGCCCATGTCCTCCTTCTTCACGGCCTGGGCCTGGACGATGCTGGCGATGGTGAGGGCCTGGTAGACGTTCATCGAGTTGCGCTGCGCCCCGGCCGCGACCGGTGCGCCGTCGAACTTCTCGTGGGCGGTGTCCACCATGGACCGCAGCACGGACTCGGGGGTCGCGCCCTTGCCCAGGGGGTAGGAGGTGGGGAAGAGATAGCCCTCCGGGTTGCCCCCGGCGTCCTTGGGCAGTGTCAGCCGGGCCTTGCCGAGCGAGGTGCGGGTGCTGCCCGAGGGCAGGGCGAGCGCCTTGTCGATGGCGTCGTAGACCTGGCTCGCGCGCCAGCCCTCCGGGACGACGAGCGCGGCGGGCCTGGGAGCCTCGTGGTGATCGGCCACCGTCAGCAGCGGCACCGCCACGGCGGTGCCGGCGACGACGGCGCCGGCCACGACGAGAGCGAGTCTGCCCCGGCGTGTCAGTCGGGTCCTTCTCCGTGGCGGAATGTGCGTCAGCATGCGGGAACCGTAATACGCGAATCACCGCAAACCCGACATATATTCAGCTTGTCGGCCCAGTCACCCGTCTCGGCCCGAGGCTCTCGACACCCGTCCGAGCCCTTGGCCCCCCGGTCGCCGCTTTCACCCGGCCGGCTCCAGCTGCGCGTCCCTGCGCACCAGGGCGGCGTACCGCCCGTCGTGCTCCAGCAGTTCCTCGTGCGTGCCGCGTTCGGCGACCTGTCCGGAGTCCAGCACCACGATCTGGTCGGCGTCGCGGACGGTGGACAGCCGGTGGGCGATGGTGATCGTCGTACGGTTCGCCGAGAGCGCGTCGATGGCCTCCTGCACGGCGGCCTCGGTCCGGGTGTCCAGGGCGCTGGTCGCCTCGTCCAGGATGAGGACCGGCGGGTCGCGCAGGATGGTGCGGGCTATGGCGAGGCGCTGCTTCTCGCCGCCGGAGAAGCGGTGGCCGCGCTCGCCCACGACCGTGTCGTAGCCGTCGGGCAGCGCCGCTATGTGCTCGTGGATCTGCGCCGCCCGGGCCGCCGTGTGCAGTTCCTCGTCGGTGGCGCCCGGCTTGGCGAAGCGCAGGTTCTCGGCGACGGAGGCATGGAAGAGGTACGTCTCCTGCGAGACCACGCCGACCGCGCGAGCGAGGGTGTCGAAGTCCAGGTCGCGGACGTCGACCCCGTCGAGGGTGACCCGGCCGCCGGTGACGTCGTAGAGCCGCGGCACCAGGTAGCCCAGGGTGGACTTGCCCGCGCCGGTGGGGCCGACGACCGCGAGGCTGCCGCCCGCGGGGACGGTGATGTCGATGCTGTCGAGGACGGGGCCGCCCTTGTCGTCGTAGCGGAACCCGACCTCCTCGAAGCGGACTTCGCCCTTGACCCGGTCGAGGTGGACGGGGCGGGGACGCTCGGTGATGTCGATCGGCAGGTCCAGGTACTCGAAGATGCGCTGGAAGAGCGCGAGGGAGGTCTGGATCTGGACGCCGGTGGCCAGCAGGCTCACGGCCGGGCGGAACAGGCCCTGCTGGAGCGAGACGAAGGCGACGATGGTGCCGAGCGACACCTGGGGGCCGCCGAGCTGGAGGGCGAGACCGGCCGTCCAGTAGATGACGGCGGGCATGGCGGCCATCACGATGGTGATCACGGCCATCCGCCAGCGCCCGGCCATGTTCGACCGGACCTCCAGGTCGACCAGCCGCTCGGACTCGTCGGCGAAGGAGCCGGTCAGCGAGTCGGTGCGGCCCATGGTGCGGCCGAGCAGGATGCCGCTGACCGAGAGGGACTCGGTGACCGTGGCGGCCATCGCGGCCATCTGCTTCTGGCGCTCGGTGGTGATCCGCTTGCGCTCATTGCCGACGCGGCGGCTGATCCAGACGAAGGCCGGCAGCAGGAGCAGCGAGACGATGGTGAGCCGCCAGTCCAGGGCGACCATCGCGACGATGGTGGCGACCACACTGGTGACGTTGGAGACCAGGGAGGTGGCGGTGGAGGTGACCGTCGCCTGCATGCCGCCGATGTCATTGGCTATGCGGGACTGCACCTCGCCGGTACGGGTGCGGGTGAAGAAGGCCAGCGACATGCGCTGGAGGCGACCGTAGACGGCGGTGCGCAGGTCGTGCATGACGCGCTGGCCGACGGTGGTCGAGATCAGCGTCTGGAGCACACCGAAGACGCTGGAGAGGACCGCGCTGAGGATCATGCCGAGCGCGAGCAGGCTCAGCAGACCGGTGCGGCCGCGCGGGATGGCGACGTCGAGGATCTCCTTGAGCAGGAACGGTGTGGCCACCGAGACCAGCGAGGAGGCGCCGACCAGCAGGCCGACGACGGCGAGCCGCCCGCGGTAGGGACGGAACAGCTTGAGGATCCGCCGCCACTGCCGGGGGCTGTCCTTGGCGTCGGCGGGCGGGGTCCAGGAGGATTCACGGTCGGGATGCATGGGCCCCTACGGAGGTGAGCGGTCGCCGGCCGGGGTCGGCCGAGGATGACGGAACGGATCGTAGCTCATTGTTACCTATACTCACAATGAACTGCATCCTGATATTGTTCCCGCATGACCACCCCCGATCCCGAGGGACTGCTCGCCGAGCAGTTGCTGCGACTCACCCGCCGGGTGCACCGCATCCAGAAACGCCATCTGGAACAGCGTGAGCTGGGCATCACCCCCGCCCAGTCCCGGTTGCTGCGCACCCTCGCGCACTACCCCTCCCCGCCACGCATGGCCGACCTCGCCGAGCGCCTGGAGGTGGTGCCGCGCGCGGTGACCACGCTGGTCGACGGGCTGGAGGCGAGCGGCAAGGTGCGCCGGGCCGCGGATCCGGCGAACCGGCGCGTGACCCGGATCGAGCTGACCGACGAGGGGCGCGCGACCCTGCGCGAACTGCGCGGCGCGCGCCGCTCGGCGGCCGAGGAGATACTCGCCCCGCTCACCGAGAAGGAGCGCGAGGTGCTCGGCGTGCTGCTGGACACCCTGGTCGACGGGGACGCCGCCAAGCCCTGCTGACCCACGGCGCGGCGGCCGGACCCGCCGCGCCGAGGGGTTCTCGCGGCTAGCAGCCCCTGCGGTCCAGCGTCAGCGCGCCCTGGGCGGTGGCCAGTGTGCGGTCGTAGCAGCCGCCCGAGCCGTAGGACCGGTAGCGCTCCGACGAGGTGCCGACCGCGTGCCGCTGTTCACGCGGGGCGTCGAGGGTGTACGCGGCGTCGCCGCGGTAGGTGTCGTCCAGCCGTGACCACGCGGTGCGCCGACCGCCGCGCAGCTCGGTCACCGACGCGCGGTCGCCGAGCGTCAGCACGGTGCGCAGCCGGTTGTCGGAGTCGATGGTGGTGACGCCGTCGAGGGCGTACGTCCGCAGCGTGTGCGCCGACCGCGCGGGGCCGGACCCGGTGGTGGCGACGGTCTGGTCGTCGGTCCAGGTCGCGTCCAGTCCGTCGGTGTTCTCGCCGTCGGTCCAGCGGTGGACGGAGGTGTCGGCGAGGGTCCGGGTGACGGTGGTGGTCACTCGTCCGTGAGAGGTGTCGAGGTATCCGCTGACGGTGAGCCGGTGCCCGGCCTTCGTGTCCACCCGGTTCTCCGAACCCGGTGTGTAGGTCGAGGTGTTGACCAGGTCGGTCGCCGTGTCCTCGGTGACCGCCCCGGTGAGACGGTCGCGGTGCGCGTCCTGCCAGACCAGCACGTTCACCGGGGTGCTCCAGCCGGCCTGGCCCGCCGGCACGCCCACGACGGAGACCTCGACCCGGTGTGGGCGGCCGTCGTCCAGCAGTCCGGCGAAGGGCGTCAGGTCGTACTCGACGGGCCGGACGTCGAAGGCGCCCGGGGCCGGGACGACGTACCAGAGGAACGGATCGGACCAGCCGCCGGTCCACACGTTCGGGAAGGGCGCGGCGATCCCGGCCGTCCGGCCGTCGACCTTGATCTGCACCTCGCGGTAGGGGCCGTGATCGGCCTTGCAGGAGTACGACGCCGGGTCGGCCACCGTCAGGTACCAGAACTCCTCGCAGCCGCCGCCGGACCCGGTCGCGTAGACCTCGGCGACGATCCGTTCGCTGTTGCGCGGCGTGGTGAGCGTCGTGCCGTCGGGCGTGTCGGCGAGGGTGAGCACACGGTCGGGGGTGCGTTCGGCGGGGCTGCCCGCGTAGAACGTCAGGGTGACGTGCACGTCGATGACGCCGGTGTAGGTGTCGTCGACCACGTTGCCGATCAGCATCTCGACGTCCCGCGGGCTTTGGAAGGTGTCGCTGTAGCGGGTGACGTCCTTCTCGACGTGCCAGGCGATGCCGTCCGGCGAGGGCTCCGGGGTGGAGGTGCGCAGGATCTCGACACCGCCGACGTGCAGATAGCCGAGCCGGTCGTACTGACGCCCCTTCACCGTGCCGTCCAGGCGGAGTACGACCTTGCTCCAATGGTCGCCGCAGCCCTTGGGCGGGGTGTACGCGCCCCGGTAGGGGGTGAAGTCGCGGAACTGCGTGTCGGCCAGGGTGACCTGACAGGACTTGGTGTGCGGCCGGGCGACGGGCGGGGCGGCGGTCACCGGGTCGTGCCAGTCGGTGCCGAACTCGGCGGGGACGTCCGCGGCCCGTGCGGTCGCGGTCCCGGCGCCGAAGAGCGCGCCGACCAGAAGGACCGCGGTCGCAAGCATGGACATGACTATCCGTTGTCTCATGGGCGGTGTTCTACGGGGAGTTGGGCCCGGCCGCAATGAGGCATCGAGGGGACGCGCCACCACACGGGGCGCATCTGGCGCATCGTCACCCTGACAGACATTTAGTGCTATAAGCGGATCTCGCTGACATAGTGCGTTCATGGAGATCATGTCCGCAGGAAGCCCGGCGGGTCCCCCGAGCCAGGGGGCACGGAAGGTGCGCGGAACGAGGCGCCCCCGCCGCACGGCCCTCGCCCTCGCCGGCGCCCTCACCCTCACCGGCGCCGCCCTCTGCTACGACCTGCTCCCGCGCGGGGGCCATGGCTCGCGCGCCCCCGGCCCGGCCGCCGCACCGGGGCGCGCCGCCGCTTCGGGCCCGGCAGGAGGCGCTCCCCCGTCCCCCGGCGCCCGCGGCATCGGCGACCCGCTGATGCCGCTCGCCGGGAACGGGGGCTATACGGTCCGCCGGTACACGCTGGACTTCGACTGGCAGGCGCCCCGGACGCCGTTCGAGGCGGGCGCCACCATCAGCGCCGCCGCCACCCAGGCCCTGTCCCGCTTCGACCTCGATTTCGCGGGCAACACGCTGCACCGGGTCACCGTCGACGGCTCCCCGGCCAGGTACGTGCGCGACGGCGACGAACTCGTCGTCACCCCGGCCCGGCCGATCCCCCGTGGCCGGGCCTTCACCGTCCATGTCGCCTACACCGCCGACCCCACCCAGCAGCGCCACCGCGACGACGCGATCCGGGACTACGGCTGGGTGCCCACACCCGACGGCACCGTGGTCTGCGCCCAGCCCGACGGCGCCAAGATGATCTTCCCGGCGGACGACCATCCGAGCCTGCGCGCACCGATCACCTTTCATGTCACCACCCCCGCAGACATCGGCGCGGTGGCCAACGGACGGCTCGTCAGCACGACCGCGCGGCCCGGCGGCCGCGTCGAACGGACCTACGACTCCGAGGAGCCGATCGCGGCCCAGCTGGTCCAGCTGGCGATCGGCAGGTTCCGTGTCGTCAACGGCACCGGCCCGCGCGGGCTGCCGGTCCGTGACGTGGTCCCGGACGACCTGGTCGGCGACACCGAGGAGTACCGCTCGCTCACCCCGGAACACCTGGCCTGGCTCGAACAGCGGCTCGGGCCGTATCCGTTCCGCCGCTACGGCGTGCTGGTCGGTGACACCGAGCTGCCGGTGGCGCTGGAGACCCAGTCGCTGTCCGTCGTACCGAAGGACGATCTGCTCGGTGACCGGGTCGACGCCGAACGCAATCTCGTGCACGAGCTGACGCACCATTGGACCGGGGACAGCGTCGCCGTCCGGCGCTGGTCCGATCTGTGGCTGAGCGAGGGTCACGCCCGTTTCTACGAACGGCTGTACTCCGACTCGCACGGCGGCGTCAGCCTGGACGACGCGATGCGCGACGCCTACGAGCAGCACGACCAGTGGCGCCACGACGACGGCGCGCCGGCCGAACCCACCGCCGACACGCTGTTCAAGGTGATGCGCTACGACGGCTCGGCCCTGGTGCTGTACGCCCTGCGGGAGAAGGTCGGCGCCGCGGTGTTCGAGCGGATCGAGAAGTCCTGGGTGAGCACCTACCGGGGGCGCGCGGCCGGCACCCTGGACTTCATCGACCTCGCCTCCCGGGTCGCGAAACAGGATCTGAAACCCTTTCTGACCGCCTGGCTCTACGGCCCGCACACCCCGCCCATGCCGGGCCACCCCGACTGGCGGGTCGACCCCGTCGAGGACTGACCCGGATGCCCTCCGTCACCGTCCCGTACGGGCGCCCACGCTGACGGGCCGTCGGAGCGGAGCCGCTGCCGCCGACCGGGTGGCCTCTGCCGGGCCGCTGGTCCACCCCGGTGACGGTTGGCGCGACGGGACACGCGGGGCACGGAAACGTACAAGGGGTGGTTGTCAGGGGCAACTCCTTTGTCCTGGCTGCGAAGAGCGCGATGAACATGTTTGGAGACCCGTGCCATGAAAAGACCCACCGCCCCACGTGTCCCCAACGGCCGCGTGTGCCGCCGGACCGCATGCGCCATCGGATCGGCGGCCCTGCTGGCCCCGCTGCTGCTCACCCCGCTGACCGACGACGACGCGCCCGAGCAGCGCCTCCAGGTCGCCTTCACCGATGCCGCCCACGACTTCCATGTGCCGCGCAGTGTGCTGATGAGCGTGTCCTATGTGCAGACCCGCTGGGACGCCCACCCGGGCTCCCCGAGCGTCGCGGGCGGCTATGGGCCGATGCATCTGGTGGACACCAGCCGGTTCCCGGCCGCCTCGCCCACCCCGGGCGTCCAGGGCGGTGGCGCGCTCCAGCCCAGCGCGGGTGCGGCGGGGGCGCCCGCCGCGCGGCCGGACGGTGTTCTGGCCGGCCGGTCCGTGAAGCCTGCTGACCTCCAGCGCGCCGCCCGGCTGACCGACGCCCCGGCCGGGCGGCTGCGGACCGATGCCACCGCCAATGTGCGCGGCGGCGCCGCCCTGCTGGCGGCGACCCAGCAGCAGCTGGGCAAGCCCTTGAGCGACGATCCCGCGGACTGGTGGGAGGCGGTGGAACGTTTCCCCGGCACCCCTGACGTCAGCTCGGCCTCGACCTATGCGAACGACGTCTTCGCGGTGATCCGCAAGGGCGCCCACCGCACCACGGCCGAGGGCCAGGATGTCTCCCTGCCCGCGAGCCCCTCCGTGCGCCCCCACACCGTCCGCACCGAGAAGCCCCAGCACGCCAAGGGGACGGAGTGCCCGACCGAGGTGGCCTGCGACTGGCTCGCGGCGCCGTACGTGGAGATCGAC
Organism: Streptomyces sp. NPDC093018; assembly: GCF_040684035.1. Taxonomy (NCBI): domain Bacteria; kingdom Bacillati; phylum Actinomycetota; class Actinomycetes; order Kitasatosporales; family Streptomycetaceae; genus Streptomyces; species Streptomyces sp. NPDC093018. The sequence continues at coordinate 186,452 of NZ_JBFBFF010000001.1, read as the reverse complement.
GACGACGGCGACTACGGCAACCACGACCTCGCCGACCGGCCACGCGACCAGAAGATCGAGTACATCGTCATCCACGACACCGAGGCCAAGCTGTCGAGCATGTTCCAGACGGTCCAGGACCCGACCGAGGCGTCCTGGCACTACTCGATCCGCTCCAGCGACGGGCATGTCACCCAGCACATCCAGACCAAGGACGAGGCCTGGCACTCCGGCAACCAGTACGTCAACGCCCGCTCCATCGGCATCGAGCACGAGGGCTTCCTCCGGCAGCCGGGCACCTGGTTCACCGAACAGATGTACAGGACCTCGGCCCGCCTGGTGCGCTATCTGGCCAAGAAGTACGACATCCCGCTCGACCGGCAGCACATCTTCGGCCATGACAACGTGCCCTCGCCGACCGGCGACTCCATCCCCGACATGCACGACGACCCGGGTCCCTTCTGGGACTGGCGCCACTACTTCGACCTCCTCGGCGCACCTCTGAAGGCCACCGCCGGGCCGAACAGCGACATGGTGACGATCCTGCCGGACTACGCCACCCACTCGCCCAAGTTCACGGGCTGCCTGAAGCCCGGGGCGCCGTGCCCGAAGCACGGCTCCAGCGCCGTCCGCATGTACACCCGTCCGGACGAGAAGGCGCCGCTGATCCAGGACCCGGGCCGCCACCCGGACGGCGGTGACTCCACGCTGGACGTCGACGACCTGGGGGCGCGTGCCTCGGCCGGGCAGACGTTCGCCGTCGCCGAGCGCCGCGGCGACTGGACGGCGGTCTGGTACCAGGGCCGCAAGGCCTGGTTCAAGAACCCGAAGAAGCAGGCGACGGCGGTCGGCGCGGCCGGAAAGATGGTGACGCCCAAGGAGGGCCTGGACGAGATCCCGGTCTTCGGCCGCGCCCTGCCCGAGGAGGACGCCTACCCGGAGGGCATGGAGGAGGAGCCGGAGGCGCCGCTCCCCTACCACTTCCGCGCGGGCCAGCGGTATGTCACCGAGGGCACCATCGACAGTTCCTTCGTGCCGCGCTCGGCCTTCGTCGACAGCCCCGAGCCGGTCGTCAAGGGCGACGAGACCTACTACCAGATCCAGTTCGACCACCGGATCGCCTACGTCCGCGCCGGCGATGTGGACGTGATCGGCTCGGCCGTCACCGCGGGACCGTCCTCGGCACCCCAGGGCGGCTCGACGGGCAACTGACGGCCGCGCGGTCCTCAGGCGCCGAGATCCGCCCGGTCCCCCATCACCACCACGGGGTGCCGGGCCGGATCGAGCGTGCGCAGCAGCGTCTCCATGGCGCTCTTCGGCATGCTCACGCAGGCCGAGGTGCCGCTGCCATGGTCCAGGTGGAGCCAGATCCCGCCGCCCTTGGCCGCGCCCAAGGGGCGTGCGCCGTCGCGCGGCGGGGTGCCCGGCACGCGGTTGTAGTCGATGGCGATGACATAGCCGAAGTCGTGCTGATACGCCTTGGGCCACTCCTTCGGGGACGCGTAGGCGTAGGTGTTGTGGTCGTACGGCAGCTTGCTCCCCGGGTCGGCGAACGTACCCCCCGCGGCGGACAGCGTGAACACACCCACCGGGCTGCGCTTGTCGTCCTCGTGGTGGTCGAGGGTCCAGCCGCGCCGCCCGTTGTGCGCCGCCCAGCTGCCCTCCTGGTGCCAGCCGCCGCCCTGCCGCACATAGAGCACCACTTCGGACTCGGCCGACTCCCGGCCCTTGCCGTACACGGCCACGACCTGGCGGGACTGTGCGGGTATCCGTGCGTACAGACGTCTGCCGACACCCGGGACGCGGGCCGGGTCGGGGGCGGGCGCGGAGCCGGAGGCGGTCGACGCGGCCGGGCCGTGGTGGCCGGGCGCGGAGCCGGAGGAGGCCGTGCCGCAGGCCGAAAGGGTCGTCAGGAGCAGGGTTCCGAGGGCGGCCGCCCAGCGCGTCGAGCGCCGCACACTGTCTATATGCACCCGGCCATGCTGACATGACGCCCGATTGACTCGAAAACCGTTTGAAATTCCCGACTCCGCGAAGCGACCCTTTCACGGCCTGTCCCGGGCCGCCGCCACCCCCGGCTGCCGCCGTTCCCTGACACGCTGTCACGAGCCATCTGGACGTCATGCAGATTCACGACCTTCCCTATCCCGACCCCGGTGTGCCCGACGCACGCTCGGGGCCCCGATTCCTGTGGTGGCTCTGGCGCAACCAGCTGGGCGGTCAGCTCAAGGCGCTGGCCTGGGGCCTGCTCCACTTCGTCGCCGTCTCCGCGCTGCCCTTCTGCGTCGGCTTCGCCGTACAGGCCGTCGTGGACCGGTCCGGCGACCGGCTGGCCCTGACGGGCGCTCTGATGCTGCTGTGCGGCACGGCCGTCGCGGTGGGCGACACCTTCCTGCACCGGGCCGCCGTCACCAACTGGATCACCGCCGCCGCCCGCGTCCAGCAGCTCCTCGCCCGCAAGGCGGCCGAACTCGGCTCGGCACTCACCCGGCGGGTGGCGGCGGGTGAGGTGGTCGCCGTGTCCACCGGAGACGTGGAGAAGATCGGCTGGTTCGTGGAGGCGGTGTCCCGCTTCACCGCCGCCGCGGTGACGGTGGTCCTCGTCTGTGCGGGCCTCCTCGTCTACCAGCCCGCGCTCGGCACGGTCGTCGCCGCCGGACTCCCCGTCGTGGCCCTCGCCGTGCTGCCACTGCTGCCCCGCGCCACCCGCCGCGCCGACGTACAGCGCGAGAAGGCGGGCCGCGCCACCGAGCTGGCCTCGGACACCGTCGCCGGACTGCGGGTGCTGCGCGGCATCGGCGGCGAGGAACTCTTCCTCGACCGCTACCGCCACGCCTCCCAGGAGGTGCGCCACGCGGCCGTACGCAGCGCCCGCATGTGGTCGCTGATCTCGGCCGTGCAGGTGCTGCTGCCGGGACTGCTGCTGATCGCGGTCGTCTGGTACGGCGTCCACCTGGTCCGCGAGGGCCGCATCGCCGTCGGTGAACTGGTCACCGTCTACAGCTCCGTGATGGTCCTGAGCTATCCCTTGCAGCACTTCGAAGAGATCGCCATGTCCTACTCCTTCTCCCGCCCGTCGGCCAAGCGCGCCGCACGGGTGCTGTCGCTGGAGCGGTCGGCGGCGGGCGGAGACATTCGCGAAGCGGCGGGCGGCGACCAGGTGAAGGCACCCGGCGGTGATCTGTACGACCCCGCCACCGGGCTGGCCGCTCCGGCCGGCCGGCTCACCGCGGTGGTCTGCGGCGACCCGGACGCGGCCGGCCGGCTCGCGGAACGGCTCGGCGGCCACCCCACGGAACCGGGCCGCTCAGTGCTGCTCGGCGGGACGCCCCTGGACGAACTCCCCCTGGACCTCGCCCGGACCGCCGTCCTCGTCCAGGACAAGGACCCGGTACTGCTCTCCGGCACCCTGCGCGAACTGCTCGACGTGCCCGCGTCCGGCGCCGTCACGGCCGCCGACGCGCTCGCGGCCGCGCGGTGCGAGGACGTCCTGGACGCCCTGGTGCAGGGCTCTCTGGACGCCGCCGACCCGATGGACGCCCGCATCACCGAACGCGGCCGGTCCCTGTCTGGCGGCCAGCGCCAACGGCTGGCTCTGGCCCGGTCCCTGGTCACCGACCCGGAGGTGCTGGTGCTGGACGAGCCGACCTCAGCGGTCGACTCGCACACCGAGGCCCGCATCGCCGACGGACTGCGCCGGCTGCGCTCGGGGCGCACGACGGTGGTGTTCACCTCCTCGCCGCTGCTCCTGGACCGCGCCGACCGGGTGGTCCTGGTCCACGAGGACGAGGTCATGGCGACCGGCACGCACCGGGAGCTGTTCGAGCACGAGCCCCGGTACCGCGCCGTGGTGACACGGGAGACGGAAGCCGAACCCGCCACCGCCGACGAGGACACGCTGCTGGACGCGCTCGGGGAGCTGGCAGAGATCGAGGAGAGCGCATGATCGGCGTCGCACCACCGGCCCACGACCCGGCGGCCCCGACGACCGCCACCACCCTGCCCGTCGGCACGGCCGCGACCGTACGGGCCTACGTCTCCGAGCTGTTCCGCCGGCACCGCCGGGCCTTTCTGCTGCTGATCACCGTGAACACGGTGGCCGTGATCGCCTCCATGGCCGGCCCCTATCTGCTCGGCGACCTGGTCCAGCGGCTGTCGGACGGAAGCCGGGAACTCCATCTCGGCCTCACCACCGGCCTGTTCCTGCTGGCGCTCGCCGTACAGGCGGTGTTCGTCCGGCAGGTGCGGCTGCGCGGCGCCATGCTCGGCGAACGGATGCTCGCCGACCTGCGCGAGGACTTCCTCGTCCGCTCGGTCGGCCTGCCGCCCGGCGTGCTGGAACGAGCGGGCACCGGCGACCTGCTCTCCCGTATCACCACCGACATCGACCGCCTCGCCAACGCCATGCGCGAGGCCGTACCGCAGCTCGCGATCGGGGTCGTATGGGCCCTGCTGCTGCTCGGCGGGCTGGTGGTGACGGCGCCGCCGCTCGCGGCCGCCGTGCTGCTCGCCGTGCCGGTGCTGGTGGCCGGGTGCCGCTGGTACTTCAAGCGGGCGCCCGCCGGCTACCGCTCCGAGGCCGCCGGATACGCGGCCGTCGCCGCCGCGCTCGCCGAGACGGTGGACGCGGGCCGCACCATCGAGGCGCACCGCCTGGGCGCCCGCCGCGTCGCCCTGTCCGAGCAGCGGATCAAATCCTGGAGCGCGTGGGAAAGGTACACACTCTGGCTGCGGTCCGTACTGTTCCCGGTCATCAACGCCACCCACATCATCGTCCTCGGGTCGGTCCTGATGGTGGGCGGAACGCTCGTCCTGCACGGCTGGCTCGGGGTGGGCCGGCTGATCACGGGCGCGCTCGTGGCCCAGATGCTCGTCGACCCGGTCAACCTGATCCTGCGCTGGTACGACGAGGTGCAGGTGGCCCAGGTGTCGCTCGCCCGTCTCGTCGGGGTCCGGGAGATCGAGCCGGGTGCCGGGGACGCGTCGGTGGCGCCCGAGGGGCGGGACGTGCACGCCGACCGGGTGCGCTTCGGCTACCGGGAGGGCGTCGACGTGCTGCGCGAGGTGTCCCTCAAGGTCGCGCCGGGCACCCGGCTCGCCCTGGTCGGCCCTTCCGGCGCGGGCAAGTCCACCCTGGGCCGGCTGCTCGCCGGGATCTACGCGCCCCGGGACGGCCGGGTCACCCTCGGCGGGGCCGAGCTGTCCCGGATGCCGGCCGAACGCGTCCGCTCGCACGTCGCCCTGGTCAACCAGGAGCATCACGTCTTCGTCGGCTCCCTGCGGGACAACCTCCTGCTGGCCCGCGACGGCGCCGACGACGCGGAGCTGTGGGCGGCCCTGGGCGCCGTGGACGCCGACGGCTGGGCCCGGACGCTGGACGAGGGCCTGGACACCGAGGTCGGATCCGGCGGGCTGACGCTGACCCCGGCGCAGGCCCAGCAGATCGCGCTGGCCCGGCTGGTGCTGGCCGATCCGCACACCCTGGTCCTGGACGAGGCGACCTCGCTCCTGGACCCGCGCGCGGCCCGTCATCTGGAGCGGTCCCTGGCCAAGGTCCTGGACGGCCGTACGGTCGTCGCCATCGCCCACCGGCTGCACACCGCCCACGACGCCGATGTGATCGCCGTGGTGGAGAGCGGCCGGATCAGCGAGCTGGGCAGCCATGACGACCTGGTCGCGGCGGGCGGCGCGTACGCGGCCCTGTGGCGGTCCTGGCACGGCTGAGCACCCGGCCCGGACGGTCCCCTCGGGGGCTGTCCGGGCCCCGTGCCGTTGCGCGGTGGTGAGCAGCAGTGGAAGGCTGGAGAACGGCACCGGCGCGAGTTTCGCCCGGGAACCTCCCGGTTCGCGCCGTGCGACATCCGTGCCGCGTGTGCCGACGGCCCGCCGCCCGCTTCGGCGGTGTCCGGCCGTCCTCACCACCTGGAGGTAGTCGTGGACAGCGCCGACAGCTGGGGGGACGACGTCTACCAGCCCGATCCCGATCCCTCGGAGGTCCGGGAGGACTCGGGGGTGCTCGACGTCGAGGACACTCTGGACTTCGACGGTGTCGACGACCCCCTCGACCGCGGCTGGTCGCCTCCGGAGCGCCCCTGGGCGGTGGAGCACGACGGCGTGACCGCGGCCGAGCGAAATGCGGGCGAGACCCTGGACCAGCGCCTGGCCGAGGAGATACCCGACCGGGAAGTCCCCGACGGCGACGGCATCGGCGATTGCGAGGGCACCGACGGGGAACTCCTCGACAACGAGGTCGGCGATCTGCGCTCCGGCCGTCTGGTGGCGCCCGACGAGGGGGCGCACGAGGACGAGGAAGCCGCCCTCGTGGCCAGCGACGTCGGCATCGACGGCGCCGCCGCCTCCGCCGAGGAGGCCGCGATGCACATCGTGGACGAGGACTCCGTCTCCGGCTGACCTCCGGGTCGCGGCCGTCCCGTCCATGCCCTGCCCGACCGCCCCGCACAAGGAGCCGCCATGCAGCAGGACAAGCACCCCGACTACCACGCCGTGGTCTTCCGCGACCGCGCCGCCGGCTACGCGTTCCTGACCCGGTCCACCGCGCAAAGCGAGCAGACCATCGACTGGGACGACGGCGAGTCCTACCCGGTGATCGACGTGGAGATCTCCTCGGAGAGCCACCCCTTCTACACCGGCAAGGCCCGTCAGGTCGACACCGAGGGCCGCATCGCCCGCTTCGAGCGCCGCTACGGCCAGGCGGACGCGGGCGACGCCACCTGATCCGGGAGGCGGCCTCAGATCACATTGAGGGCCGCCGCACAGCCCACGCCGCCGAGCACCATGAACACGGGCATCAGCACCTTCAGCTCGACCCAGCTGCCCGCCCGGAACCGGATCGCCTTCGGCGGACCCACCGGGTACCAGCGCCTGCGGCCCAGCGGGATCGGCCACAGGATCGGGCAGCCCGAAACCGTCAGCGCGTCCCCGATGTCGTGCACCAGCGCGCCCAGCACGATCGGCAGCCCCAGCCACAGGTACTGCTGACCGGGCTCGGTGAACAGCCAGTCCGAGCCGTTGCCGGGCTTGTCGAGCACACCCGCCAGGATCCACGCGGAGGCCGCCGCCAGCAGCCAGACCAATATGTCGCTGCTGGAGCCCCGGGCCGCGCGCCACAGCAGGCCCTCGATCGCCAGCACCATGTGCACGAACAGGATCGCCAGCACCGCCCAACGGCCCCCGGTGATCGCCGCCGCCGAGGCGCCCGCGCCGATCAGAACCGCCCAGACCCAGGTGTGCGTCAGGGTGCGGTGGCCGCCGGAGCGGCGCGGGTCGCCCTTCATCCTGGTCGCCTTGTAGACGGCGTAGGACAGCTTGTCCACGATCTCGCACAGCCAGCGCGATATCGGCCCGAAGGCGTGCGAGATGGTGGCGGCCTTGTGGTCGAGGTCCGGTGCGAGCGCGGCGCCCGCGCAGATCAGGGCGCCGACCAGCAGGACCGGCCAGGGCATCGGGTGCCCGGCCGCGGCGGCGGCCGCCCCGACGCCGAGCCAGGCCGCGGCCCCCGACAGTGAGTGTGCTGGTCCCATCATGGCCGCTTCCCGCCCCATTCCTCGTATACCGCTGTCCAGTTGACACGGAGCGCTGACGCCCCATCGGCGACACAGCGTAGCTGCCGTGATCTTCCTGGCCCCAGCCGATTCCCCGATCGGGGAGGAGGACAGGCAAGATGGGAGGGTGACCCTCATCGATCAGCTGCCGCCGACCGCCGACCCCGACGCCCTGTACGAAGCCTTCGAGTCGTGGGCCCAGGAGCGCGGCCTCACCCTCTACCCCCACCAGGAAGAGGCGCTGATCGAAGCGGTGTCCGGGGCGAACGTGATCGTCTCCACACCCACCGGCTCCGGCAAGAGCATGATCGCCGCGGGTGCGCACTTCGCGGCGCTGGCCCGGGACGAGGTCACCTTCTACACGGCACCGATCAAGGCGCTGGTGTCGGAGAAGTTCTTCGAGCTGTGCAAGCTGTTCGGCACCGAGAACGTCGGCATGCTCACCGGCGACGCCTCCGTGAACGCCGACGCACCCGTGATCTGCTGCACCGCCGAGGTGCTGGCCTCGATCGCGTTGCGCGACGGCAAGAACGCGGACGTGGGCCAGGTCGTCATGGACGAGTTCCACTTCTACGCGGAGGGTGACCGCGGCTGGGCCTGGCAGATTCCGCTGCTGGAGCTGCCGCAGGCGCAGTTCATCCTGATGTCGGCCACCTTGGGTGATGTGTCGTTCTTCGAGAAGGACCTCGCCCGCCGCACCGGCCGCCCGACGGCGGTGGTTCGCTCGGCGACCCGTCCGGTGCCGCTCTCCTACGAGTACAAGCTGACCCCGCTCACCGAGACGCTCACCGAGCTGCTGGAGAGCAAGCAGGCGCCGGTGTACATCGTCCACTTCACCCAGGCGCAGGCCGTGGAGCGGGCCCAGGCGCTGATGAGCATCAACATGTGCTCGCGCGAGGAGAAGGACCAGATCGCCGAGCTGATCGGCAACTTCCGCTTCACCACCAAGTTCGGCCGCAACCTCTCGCGGTACGTCCGGCACGGCATCGGTGTGCACCACGCCGGCATGCTGCCCAAGTACCGGCGGCTGGTGGAGAAGCTCGCCCAGGCCGGCCTGTTGAAGGTCATCTGCGGCACGGACACGCTCGGCGTCGGGGTCAACGTGCCCATCCGTACCGTGCTGTTCACCGCGCTGACCAAGTACGACGGCAGCCGGGTGCGGACCCTGCGGGCGCGCGAGTTCCACCAGATCGCGGGCCGCGCGGGCCGCGCCGGGTTCGACACGGCGGGCCTCGTCGTCGCCCAGGCGCCCGAGCACGTCATCGAGAACGAGAAGGCGCTGGCGAAGGCGGGCGACGACCCGAAGAAGCGGCGCAAGGTGGTGCGCAAGAAGGCGCCGGAGGGCTTCGTCGCCTGGACGGAGAACACCTTCCAGAAGCTGATCGACTCGGAGCCGGAGCCGCTGACGTCCCGTTTCCGGGTGACGCACACCATGCTGCTGTCGGTGATCGCCCGGCCGGGCAACGCCTTCGAGGCGATGCGCCATCTCCTGGAGGACAACCACGAGCCGCGCAAGCAGCAGCTGCGGCACATCCGCCGGGCGATCGCGATCTACCGTTCGCTGCTCGACGGCGGCATCGTGGAGAAGCTCGACAAGCCCGACGCCGAGGGGCGCATCGTACGGCTCACGGTCGACCTCCAGCAGGACTTCGCGCTCAACCAGCCGCTGTCCACCTTCGCCCTCGCCTCGTTCGAACTCCTCGACCCCGAGTCGCCGTCCTACGCCCTCGACATGGTCTCCGTGGTCGAGTCCACCCTGGACGACCCGCGGCAGATCCTCGTCGCCCAGCAGAACAAGGCGCGCGGCGAGGCGGTGGCCGCGATGAAGGCCGACGGCGTCGAGTACGAGGAGCGCATGGAGCGCCTCCAGGACGTCACCTACCCGAAGCCGATGGAAGAACTGCTCTTCCACGCGTACAACACCTACCGCAAGAGCCACCCGTGGGTCGGCGACCACCCGCTGTCGCCGAAGTCGGTCGTCCGCGACATGTACGAACGCGCCCTCTCCTTCACCGAGTTGGTCTCCTTCTACGAGCTGGCCCGCACCGAGGGCATCGTGCTGCGCTACCTCGCCGGCGCCTACAAGACCCTCGACCACACCATCCCGGACGACCTGAAGTCCGAGGATCTCCAGGACCTGATCGAGTGGCTCGGCGAGATGGTGCGCCAGGTGGACTCCAGCCTGCTGGACGAGTGGGAGCAGCTGGCGAACCCCGAGGAGATGACCGCCGAGCAGGCCCAGGAGAAGGCCGACGAGGTCAAGCCCGTCACCACCAACGCGCGCGCCTTCCGGGTGCTGGTCCGCAACGCGCTGTTCCGCCGGGTGGAGCTGGCCGCGCTGGACCAGGTCGAGGAACTGGGCGAGATGGACGCCGAGTCCGGCTGGGACGCCGACGCGTGGGGCGAGGCAATGGACAAGTACTGGGACGAGTACGAGGATCTCGGCACCGGTCCCGATGCCCGCGGCCCCAAGCTGCTGGTCATCAAGGAGGAGCCGCAGAACGGTCTGTGGCGGGTCCGTCAGATCTTCGACGACCCGAACGACGACCACGACTGGGGTATCAGTGCGGAGGTCGACCTCGCGGCCTCGGACGCCGAGGGCCGTGCGGTCATCCGCGTCACCGACGTCGGCCAGCTGTGACCACAGGAGAATCCCACCCATGACGACGAACCCGGCCGAAAGACTGGTCGATCTGCTCGACCTGGAGCGGATCGAGGTCGACATCTTCCGCGGCCGCAGCCCGCAGGAATCCCTCCAGCGGGTCTTCGGCGGCCAGGTGGCGGGCCAGGCCCTGGTCGCCGCCGGCCGCACCACGGACGGCGACCGCCCGGTGCACTCCCTGCACGCGTACTTCCTGCGCCCGGGCCGTCCGGGCGTGCCGATCGTGTACCAGGTGGAGCGGGTCCGCGACGGACGTTCGTTCACCACGCGCCGTGTCACCGCGGTGCAGCAGGGCCGCACGATCTTCAATCTGACCGCCTCCTTTCACAAGCCCGAGGAAGGACCGTTCGAACACCAGCTGCCGCCCGCCCGTGAGCTGACACATCCCGAGTCGCTGCCGACCGTGGCCGAGGAGATACGCAAGCATCTGGGCACACTGCCGGAGCAGTTGGAGCGGATGGCGCGCCGCCAGCCCTTCGACCTCCGGTACGCCGACCCGCTGCGCTGGAACGACGAGGAGGTCAAGGGCGCCGAGCCGCGCAGCGCGGTGTGGATGCGCGCGGTCGGACCACTGGGCGACGACCCGCTGGTCCACACCTGCGCGCTGACCTACGCCAGCGACATGACGCTCCTGGACGCGGTGCGCATCCCCATCGAACCTCTGTGGGGCCGCCGTAACTTCGACATGGCCTCGCTGGACCACGCCATGTGGTTCCACCGGCCGTTCCGCGCCGACGAGTGGTTCCTGTACGACCAGGAGTCGCCGATCGCCACCGGCGGCCGGGGTCTTGCCCGCGGGCGGATCTACGACATCGAGGGGCGACTGCTCGTGTCCGTGGTGCAGGAAGGCCTGTTCCGCCGACTGGGCTGACCCACGACCGTACCGGTCCGGCCGAGCACCCCACCGCGGACCGGAAGCCCCCCACTTCACCTCAACACCTCAGACCCCCAACCGCCGGGCCAGCCCCCGAGCGGAAAGGAGCAGCACCGACCCGGCCCCAGAACCAGGGCGATGACCGCAGGGCCTGGGGTGCGAGCCGGCGAAGTACTTCCCGGGGTATCAGGTGCGGATCCTCGGCGTCGTCGCACTGTTCCGGGCGACCGCCGGCTGGGGCCCGCCCCGGTGTACGGAGGGCGCCGGTCCCGTATGGGGACCGGAGCCCTCGTACAGGTCAGGCAGTGACGGAGAGGATCCGGCGGAGTGCGTCGGTGAGCGCCGCCGCCGGGTGGGCGCGGAGTTCCTCGCTGCGCCAGGCGACATAGCCGTCGGGACGGATCAGCGCCGCGCCGCCCTGGCCGAGACGGTAGCGGGTCGCCCACTCGGACTCGACGTCGGTCAGCTCGGCACCGGAGGCGGCCGGACCGACCCGGTAGGCCCGCACGGGCACCGAGGTACGCGCGGTGACCTCGGCCGCCGCGCTCGTCCACTCGTCGCCGGAAGGGCCGGTGACGAGGGTGAAGGCGTCGTGGAACAGGTCGTGTACGCCGATGCGGCGCCCGTCGTGGTCGAGCCAGAGGTGCGGCGCGCGGGTGCCGGGCCTGGCGTGCTGGTCGACCTGCTCGCCGATGACGCCGGTGTGCTCGGCGCCGATCATCGCCGAGGAGCGGTATCGCTGGGCCAGGATGCACAGTGTCGGTTCGAGCGGGTCCTCCCGCGGGGCGGGCCCGAACCGCGACTCCTGGCTGCGCACGGTGAGGTCGGCCAGCTCCATGGCGACGGCGCGCCGTTCGTCCTCGTAGCTGTCCAGCAGGCCGTCGCCGGCCTGCCCTCTGATCACTGCGGCGAGCTTCCAGGCCAGGTTGTGGGCGTCCTGCACCGCCGAGTTGGCGCCCAGCGCGCCGGCCGGCGGCCAGACATGCGCGGCGTCCCCGACGAGGAAGACCCGGCCGGCCCGATAGCTGTCGGCGACGCCGACCGCCTCCTCCCAGGATGCCTTGTCGGCGACCTGGACCGGCACGTCCCGGCCGATCAGGGCCTGGGCCGCGGCGGCGCACCGTTCCAGGGTGTAGTCCTCCGGCGACTCCACCGCGGGGTCGTAGGTGAGCGCGACGCCCCAGTGGTCTGGCTGGGCGTGAGTGACGAACCCGCCGGCAACGCCCTCGCCGCCGATGATCCAGAACAGCGCGGTCTTCTCGATCAGGTCCGACAGGTCGGCCTTGATGACGAAGGAGACGTAGGAGCGGATCGTGCCCCGGCCGGTGCGCGCGATACCGAGGCCGTCGCGGACGGTACCTCGATAGCCGTCGCAGGCGACCAGATACTGGGCCCGTACGGTACGGCGCTCACCTGTGGCGCGGTCCTCGATCACCGCTGTGACGCCGTCCGCGTCCTGCTCCACCGACACGCACTGGGTGTGGTGCCGGATCTCGGCGCCCTGGGCACGGGCGCTCTTCGCCAGCACCGGTTCCACGGTGCTCTGGTCGGCCATGCCGAACTCGCCGGCGGTGAACTCGGGCAGGGCGCGCGGAGAGTCCTGCTCCAGGATCCAGTGCCACTCAGAGCTGAGGTTCGCGCAGCGCACGACCCCCGAATCGGCGTCGAAGGGGCGGCCGGCCTCCTTGATCTCCGCTTCCAGACCGAGCGGCCGGTAGATCTCCATCGTGCGGGGGTTGATGCCGCGGGCACGTCCCTGGACCGCCACCCCGGCGTGCCGGTCCACGAGCAGCGACCTCACTCCCTGATGCGCGAGAAAGAGCGACGTCGCCAGCCCGGCATAGCCGCCGCCGACGATGAGTATGGGCACGGCCTCGTCGTACGGTGTCACTTCATGAATTCCTTTCCGGTATGGTCCCGGCCCAGCTCTGCAGCTGCCGGGCCGCCTCGCAGAAGGCGGGCTCGTGGTAGGCCTCGTGCAGGAAACCGTCTTCCAGGAGCGCGAGTTCGGCCTCGGACGCGGTCGCGGTGAAGTCGTCGATGAGCGCGAGGTAGGCCTCGACGTAGCCGTCGAAGCCGTCTCCCGAGCAGTACTGGGCGTTCCGGTCCGTGTAGCGGGTGCCCGGCACCAGGGGCCGCCGCAGGCCGACGCAGACCTGCTGGCGGAACCAGGTCGTCGGCAGCAGACCGCCGATCGCCGCGGCCAAGGAGGCGGTCGAGACCGCCGTGCGGAACGCGGTGTGGGCGAGCGTCGTAGGACTGATGCCGCCAGCCGGTGCCAGAGTGCCCAACCGGTCGGCCAGCACATCGAATCGAATTCACGGGACATCCGGCTGAGCGACTCGGGCGGCAGGGTGTCGTCGCACAGGCCCATCCAGAAGGGGTGTACGCACACCTGTTCGAGCAGCGGCTCGGCACGCGAGCACATCCTCTGACGCAACGTCATGTGGCTCGTCCCCCTCCCGCCCCCGTCGGGCGAGTTCTACCTGGCGCGGCTCCCCTCGAAACCCGACCACGCTGGTCGAGAACGGCTCAAGTCCCGCCCCACCAGGCCCTCGTGCCGATGCGCACGCCAGTCAGGCTGGCGCCACCACGGCCATGATCGGAGCTCAGCCGCAGGTCTCGACCGCCCTCGGATGTTCCGGTCCACCGGAGCACTCGCGGTGCTTATCGGGCCGGCCCGGCGAGGGAGGACGTCGCCGATCGCCACCGGCGGGCAGGGTCTCGCACGCGAGCGCGTCTACGGCTCTACGACCCAGGGGGCGACTGCTCGTCCCGGCCGTCGAGGAGGGCCTGTTCAGGTGCCTGTAGCAGGCTGTCGACCGGGCGCGACCGCAGGGTCTCGGACTTCTGCTGAGGGCCGAGCCGTGCCGCGTCGCAACCAGGCGCGCAGACGGCGAGTGGAGCGCGGCGGTGTGGGCCTGGTTCCGGGGAAGCGGGGTACGGGGGCCGGGGCGGGCCGTACCCGCGGCACATGTTGCCGCTCGGGCGTGCGCCCGCCGGGGATCCGGCGCGGCTCGACGGCCCGCACCCGCGGCTCCGCCGCCCTCGTCGTCGGCTCGGTCCTGCCCGCCATCGACTCGTCCATGGACTCCGTCGGATTCACCGGCGTCGGCATCGGCATGGATTCCACCGGTGCCGTGACCGTGCGTGCCAGTGGCGGGATCGGCCGTGCCGTCGGACGCGTCGTCGGCCTCGTGCGGTGGACGGCCGGGCGCGGGGCCGGTGAGAGGGCGCGTGCTTCCTCGACCGAGTGCGCGAGGTCGCTGCGCAGCCACTCGATCTCGTCCGCGTCCTGCGCGGTCGTGATCCGCTCGGCGACGTGGGCGAACGAGGTTCCGGCGAGAGTCTGGCCGGGCAGGGCGGGCCGCAATCGGTTCACCCAGGCGCGTTCGTACGGGTCCTCGACGACGTCGGCGACCTCGACGGGCGGAAGCAGGGCGGCCAGGGCCCCGGCTCGGGCCCATGGGTCCTCGGCCTGTCGCAGCAGGCATCCCAGTTGCCGCATGCGCCAGTTGCGGGCGCGCAGGTCCACGCCCTCCGCGAGCTGGCCGCGCAGCGTCTCGGGTGTGCGCCCCTTGAGCAGGTGCGTGTTCTCGGTGACGGCCGCGAAGTGCTTCAGTTCCTCGGTGAGATAGAGCCAGACCACGGCGCCGTACCGGTTGACGTAGACCTTCGCGGGGACGAGCAGGCCCAGGCGGGCGAGCCGGGTGAAGCGGCCGGCGGAGATGTCGATCAGTTCGGCGCCGTCGGTGGTGCCCACGACGCGCACCCGATCGCGGAGCGTGTCCGGGAACCCGTCCTGCGCCCGGAGTCGGTCGATCTCCGCGCGCTCCACCAGTCGACCCCCTCCCCCGCCCTCGTCGGGTACGGTCCGGACATGGCCGAGCTGGACGGCGAGGTCGAACTCGCCTCGCAGGAAGCCCAGTTCACGAGCGGCTCGGCTCGGTGTGCAGGTGTCGGAGCGGACTGGTTCAAAGGTGTGTGCCGACATGGTCGCACTCCCCCATGGAGTCGGTGGCTCACGCCCTGTGCGATCGCCGTGCACACACCGTAGCCGGATCGGCGCATCGCGTGGTGGGCCTGTGGATAACTCCGCGGGACTTGGAGAACGCGCAGGTCAGAGGTCTGTGCTCGGTTCCCGTTCGGGTTTACGGGCATCGACGCCGAGGTGTTCGCCGACCCGGTTGACGAGCAGGGTCATCTCGTACGCTATCTGCCCGATGTCGGCCTCCGCCCCGCTGAGCACGCACAGGCAGCTGCCGGAGCCGGCCGCGGTCACGAACAGCACGGCGTCGTCGTACTCGATCATCGTCTGGCGTACCGCGCCCGCGCCGAAGTGGCGTCCCGAGCCCTTTGCCAGGCTGTGCAGTCCGGACGCCACGGCGGCGAGGTGTTCGGCGTCCTCGCGGCGCAGCCCGGTGCTCGCGCCGGTGACCAGTCCGTCGTTGGACAGGACCAGCGCGTGCCGTACATCGTCGACACGTTCCGTCAGATCGTCCAGGAGCCAGCCGAGTCCCTGGTTCTGCGCCATTTCCGTCTCCCCGTGCGATCTCTCCCCCCTGGCCGGAGGAACCCCCCGCAAGCCTTCCCCACGTGCGGCGTACGGGCAAGCAGGATGGGGGCATGGCACAGAAGATGACCGATGAGGAATGGCGGGCGTTCGTCTCAAAAGGCACCCGCACCGGCAAACTGTCCACTGTTCGCGCCGATGGGAGTCCGCATGTGGCCCCGGTCTGGTTCCTGCTGGACGGGGACGAACTGGTCCTTCTCACCGGCCGGGACACCGTGAAAGGGCGGAATCTCGCCCGTGACGGGCGTGTCGCCCTATGCGTGGACGACGACCGGCCGCCGTTCCATTTCGTGACGCTCAGCGGCCGCGCCCGGCTGTCCGAGGATCCGGCGGAGCTGCGCCATTGGGCCGCGCGGGTCGCCGCCCGGTACATGGGCGAGGACCGTGCCGAGGAGTTCGGTGCCCGCAACGGCGTTCCCGGTGAGCTGCTGGTGCGCGTCCCCGTCGAAGAGGTGGTGGCGATCCGGGACCTGGCGTCCTGAGCGGCGGTCCCGGCCGATCGGCACCCGACCGTTCGGCACCCGACCGTTCGGCACCCGGCCGTTCGGCACCCGGCCGTTCGTCGTCGGAACGCGAAGCGCACCTGGCCCCGGAAGCAGGGCATCATGCGAGTCATGAGCGACGACCACGCACATGTCCAGGAGTTCTTCACCGCGCGGGCCGCCGGCTGGGACAGCAGGTTCCCCGACGACGGGCCCGCGTACGCGGCCGCCGTGGCCGACCTCCGGCTGCGGGCGGGTGACCGCGTGCTGGACGCGGGCTGCGGGACGGGGCGCGCACTGCCTGCGCTGCGGGCCGCCGTGGGTCCTACCGGTGTGGTGCTCGGCGCCGATCTGACCCCGGCGATGCTCGCGGCCGCCGTGGCGGCGGGCCGGGACCGGGAGGGGGCGTTGCTGCTCGCGGATGTGGCCGCCCTGCCGCTGCGCCCGGGGTGCCTGGACGCGGTGTTCGCGGCAGGGCTGATCGCCCATCTGCCGCGCCCGGTGGAGAACCTGCGGGAGCTCGCCCGGGTGGTACGGCCCGGCGGGCGGCTCGCCCTGTTCCATCCCATCGGCCGTGCGGCCCTGGCGGCGCGGCAGGGCCGGCAGATCACTCCGGAGGACCTGCGTGCGGAGCCCAATCTCCGCCCTCTGCTGGCCCGTTCGGGGTGGCGCATGACGTCGTACGTCGACGAGGACGCCCGTTTCCTCGCCCTGGCCGTGCGCGATAACTGAAGGAATCAGATGTTTGCGGCGACGGCGGCCGCGAAGGCGTCCGGGTTGTCGAACATGATGTTGTGCCCGGCGCCGGGCACTGTCAGCACCCGCACACCGGCCGCCGCCAACCGCTCCCGGTCATCGAGTTCACCGCTCTTCTCCCCCTGGAGGTAGACCCGGTCGATGTCCAGGCCTGCCAGGATCGTGCGCATGACCGGGTCGGAGCCGCGCCGCAGGCCGACGGCGCTGCGGTGCAGGGCGCGCGGGTCCGCAAGGCGCATGGTGGCCGCCCACAGTGGACCGACGGCTGCCAGGACACGCGGGTATGCCTCCTGGACGAACTCGTCCTCCTCGTAGGTGGCGATCGCGCTGCTGCCCGCCGTCAGCGGTGGGAAGGCGTCCAGATTGGCCTCGGAGAGCACCAGTCGGGAGACCAGTTCGGGCCGCCGGTGCGCGAGCACGATGGCGACGGCGCCGCCCATGCTGTGCGCGATCAGCTCGGCGCCGCCGACTGCGGCCGCGTCCAGCGCGGCCGCGACCGCGTCGGCGTGCTCCTCCAGCGTGTAGCCGAAGTGCCGGGGCCGGTCGCTGAGGCCATGGCCGGGCAGGTCCATGAACAGGCTGCGTCTGCCCGCGAGTTCGGGGCGAGCCGCGATATGGGCGTGATAGGGCGCGGACATCGACCCCAGCCCGTGGAGGTAGACCCGGGCGGGCTCCGCCCCCGAAACCTCGGTCCAGCGGATCCGGCTTCCCTCGCCATCGAACACAGCCTGCTGCACAGCGCCCTCCCTGTCGGCCTTGATCATCGATTCCGACAATACATCGACGCCGATGTATTACGGCAACGCAGTATCGATGAATCGCTGTACAGCGTCGCCGTACGGAAGAATGCGGGCATGCTCGAACTCGCCATCCTGGGATTCCTGTACGAGGCCCCGCTGCACGGATACGTCCTGCGCCGTCATATCGCGGCGCTCACCGGGCATGTGAGGCCGGTCGCGGAGAGCACGCTGTATCCGGCGATCAAGCGCCTGGAGAAGGCCGGACTGCTGGTGCGGGCCACCGAGCCGGGCGCCGTGGCCGCGCCGCGTCATGTGCTGCGGCTGACCGAGGAGGGCCGACAGGAGCTGCGACGCCGGCTCGCCGAACCCGGGCAGCGCGAGATCACCGACGAGAACCAGTGGTTCGTCCTGCTCGCCTTCCTGCGCCACCTCGCGGACCCCACCGCCCAGGCCGCGGTGCTGAGCAGGCGGCTCGCCTTCCTGGAGGAGCCGACGAGCTTCTTCTACGACGGCGACCGGCCGGTCCGCGCCGAGGAGGTGGACGACCCCTTCCGGCAGGGGATCCTCACCATCGCGCGGGCCACGAGCCGGGCCGAACTCGGCTGGCTGCGCGACACCCTCGCGTCACTCGGCGGAGTCTGAGGTGTCCAGGTGCCGCACCGGGCAGCCGCGCACTCCCGGGACCGGACGGGTGCCGAGGTCGGCCACGCGATAGCCGTTCGGGTAGCCCTTGATCTCCCGGTTCTGGCGCGCGAAGTGGGGTGCGCGGCGCGGCGGCAGCAGTCGCACCATCCGGCCGCGGGCCCGGACGGCGCGGCGCACCAGGGCTACGGCGGCCGGGCCGGGCCGCTCATAGCGGAAGGCGTTCAGCAGCGGCTCGTCGAGCAGTGCGAGCACACCTGTGCGCAGCAGGGGCGCCAGAGGGCGTGGGTACCAGGACGCCATCAGGCCGAGGGTGGCGTCCGAGACGCGCCGGACCCCTTCGTCCCAGCCGAAGTTCGCCTCCTCGTAGGTGTCGAGAAGGGTTTCGAACTCTTCGTAGGTCTTGGGGAGATCGGGGATGCCCATATGGCGGCCGAGCGTCCGGTAGTACTCGGTGGCGGCGACGATCTCGTGCCGGGACAGCCGGCGCCAGCCGTAGGTGTCGATCCAGCGCCTGGGCACCACGACGAAGGTGCTGAGCACATACCGCATGTCGTCGTCGCTGATGTCGTAGCTGCGGTGCATCTGGTTGATGCGGCGGATCGCCGTGCGCCCCTGTTCGGCGGCGAAGCCGTGCTCCACGACGGTGTCGAGGAGCAGCGCGGTGTCGTCGTACCGCTTCTGGGTACGGTCGGTCAGCTCGGCGGTGCGTGCGAGGAGCCGGCCGATGCTCGGGACGGCGTAGGTGCGGTACAGGGCCAGTTCGAGGGCGCGTGTGTAGTCCCAGGGGAATTCGTAGACGGCGCTGAGCCGGTAGATCTCCGGGGCGTCCGCCACCGGGTCCAGCCGGCGGATCCGCTCCAGCCGTTCGAAGCGCTTCACCGCGTCGTCCCCCTTCTGTCGCCGGATGCCAACTCTATGGGGAGCACGGGGAGATGAACCATCACCGATCTCCCCATTCCGGAAGGAGGACGGGCGCTGCTCGTTCGGCGGGTTCCGCGCCCTTCGCGGCCCCAGGGTGGGGGCGGTCTGGGGAAGTCCCGTGGAGACCGTGGTCGTTTCGCCCCTGTCCAGGGGGAAAGTTGCAGGTCCGCGTGGTGTGAGGAGTCGTGACAAGGGCCTTCCGTCCGCATTAGGGTGCGCGCGGTTGGACAAGCCACTGGGAGGCAGGGATGGCCGGGACGGACGGTGGGGCCGTCGCCGCCGCGGACGATGCGCTGTATGTGCTGACGGCGGTGCTGCTGACGCCGGCGCAGTTCCCGAGCGTGCTGGGCGACGATTATCCGGAGTCGTGCGCGACGCTGGGGCTCGCGCCCCGCGCCGACGGGTACGGCCTGGTGCTCGGGCAGGACGGTGACGGCGCCCGCTGGACGGTCGTCATCGACGATGTCTCGCTGGTCGCGGTGGCGATCGCGTCCTGGGACTGCGGCCTGGAGTACGAGCTGTCGCCGGAGGAGCACGCGATCGTGACCGCGCTGCCCGGCTGGCCGCTGGCGGTCGCCGTGGCGGCTCCCGGTGTTCCCGCGCCGCACGATCCCGCTCCCGAGACGGGCGAGCGGCCCCCGCTGTGTCCGCCGGACACCAGCGTCTGGGGCCCGGCGCAGCGGCGCCTGGGCGCCGACGAGATCGCGGCGCAGTGGGCGGCCTGGAGACAGCAGATCGACGACGCCGAGTTCGCCGTACCCGGCGGCCGGACCTCGGCCACCGGACCCTCGGCGCGGCCCGAGGAGCGCGACAAGGCGGCCGAGGGCGCCGCGGAACAGCCGAAGGGCGGACACCGGGGGATCCGGCGGGTGCTCACGGAGGCGCGCGCCTACGTCGACTCACCGCCGCCGCTGGGCCGGGTGCGCTCCACCTTCGCCCCCGGTGACGCCCGCACGCTGCGCGCGGACGGCCCCGGCTGGTCGATGGTGGCGCGCACCGACGACATCGCCTTCGTCCTGCTCGACGAAGAGCCCGGCGAGGTCCTGCCGGTCGGCCGCGGCCCGGAACTGCCCGGACTGCTGGACGCCCTCGACAGGATGGCCGTACGGCCCCTGTGATCAGCGGTGGCGCGGTGTCCGTCTCAGCGGCCGATCTCCTTGCGGCTGAGCCTGCGGAGCCTGCGCCGCTGGGACGGATCCAGCGCCAGGTAGCCGGCGACCGGGATTCCGACCACGACCAGGAGCACCACCCACAGGGGCAGCCCCAGGAGCAGCAGCACCAGGCCGACCGCCACACCCCCGACGGCGATCTTCGCGTTTCTCGACATGAACGTCGCCTCCTTCAACGGCCACTGCCGTTCTCTGCTGTGAGAACGGCCTCCGGCTCCCCGCGGTTCCGGGCCTCGCCCCTGAGACATCCCTGATGTGTGCCCCTAGTGGGCCGCTTTCCCCGGATCGGGCGGCGGCCACGGAGCGTGGCGAGGTGACCCGGGTCACGACGTCAGCATAGGGGGTCGCCGCGAGACGCCCATGCCGTGCGCGACTGTCATGCGCAACGGAACGGCCGGGGGCACGGCACGCGTCCGTGTGCCGTGCCCCCGGCCTTCTTTCGTCAGCGCCTCGCGCTCATGGCCGTCAGCCGCGCGCGCCCAGCAGGTGGTCCATCGCCAGCTGGTCGAGGTGCTCGAACGCCATACCGCGCGCGGCGGCGGCTTCGACGTCGAAGTCCTCGAACGCGGTGCGATCGGCGAGCAGGGCGTCCAGGCCGTCGGCCGCGGTCGGCTGGGCCAGCTGGTCCAGGCGCGCGGCACGCAGCGCCGCCTGCACCTCCGGGTCGGCGCGGAAGGCGGCCGCGCGGTCCTTGAGGATCAGATAGTTGCGCATGCAGCCCGCGGCCGAGGCCCACACACCATCGAAGTCCTCGGTCCGCGGCGGCTTGAAGTCGAAGTGCCGCGGGCCTTCGTAACCGGCGCTCTCCAGGAGGTCGACCAGCCAGAACGCCGCCCGCAGATCGCCGGCGCCGAACCGCAGGTCCTGGTCGTACTTGATGCCGGACTGCCCGTTGAGGTCGATGTGGAAGAGCTTGCCCGCCCACAGGGCCTGCGCGATGCCGTGCGGGAAGTTCAGGCCGGCCATCTGCTCGTGGCCGACCTCCGGGTTGACGCCGAACAGCTCCGGGCGCTCCAGGCGCTCGATGAAGGCCAGGGCGTGGCCGACGGTGGGCAGCAGGATGTCGCCGCGGGGCTCATTGGGCTTGGGCTCGATGGCGAAGCGGAGGTCGTAGCCCTGGGCGGTGACGTACTCGCCGAGGAGGTCGAACGCCTCCTTCATGCGGTCGAGGGCGTCGCGCACATCCTTGGCACCACCGGACTCGGCGCCCTCACGGCCGCCCCAGGCGACATACGTCTTGGCGCCCAGTTCGGCCGCCAGGTCGATGTTGCGGATCGTCTTGCGCAGCGCGTACCGGCGTACGTCGCGGTCATTGGCGGTGAAGCCGCCGTCCTTGAAGACGGGGTGGGTGAAGAGGTTCGTGGTGGCCATGGGCACCGTCATGCCGGTGGCGTCCAGGGCCTGGCGGAAGCGCTTGATGTGCGACTCGCGCTCGGTTTCGGAGGACCCGAAGGGGATCAGGTCGTCGTCGTGGAAGGTCACTCCGTGGGCGCCCAGCTCGGCCAGGCGCTGCACCGTCTCGACCGGGTCGAGGGCAGGGCGGGTGGCGTCGCCGAACGGATCCCTTCCCTGCCAGCCGACGGTCCACAGACCGAAGGTGAACCTGTCCTCGGGGGTGGGCTGGAAGCTCATGGTGCGGCTCCTTGTTCCGTACGACTGTTCCGTACGACTATTTCGTCATGGCCGTTTACAAATTAGTATGCGACCACGCCTCTGGGAAGAGACAAGGTGTCTTCGACCACAAGGTGTCTTCGACAGATGTCTTCCACGGGCGCCCTCGGGTGTCCTCGGGAGCGCCCCACAGCACATCCCGCTGAGCCGCGGAAGAGGGAGAGCCCCATGTCAGCAGCGGAGGGTCCGCTCGTCGTCGGCGTGGACACGTCCACCCAGTCCACGAAGGCGCTGGTCGTGGACACGGCCACCGGGCAGGTGGTGGCGAGCGGCCAGGCGCCGCACACCGTCACCACCGGCGGGGGCCGGGAGAGCGATCCGCGCCAGTGGTGGGACGCCCTGTGCGAGGCGCTGCGCCAGTGCGGTGACGCGGCGCACGAGGCGGCCGCGATCTCGGTCGGCGGCCAGCAGCACGGCCTGGTCACCCTGGACGAGCGCGGTGAACCGGTGCGGCCGGCGCTGCTCTGGAACGATGTCCGCTCCGCGCCGCAGGCCCGTCGGCTGGTGGAGGAGTTGGGCGGCCCGAAGGCATGGGCCGAGCGCACCGGCAGCGTGCCCGGGGCATCGTTCACGGCGAGCAAGTGGGCTTGGCTCGCCGAGCACGAACCGGAGGCGGCCCGCGCGACCAGGGCCGTACGACTCCCTCACGACTACCTCACCGAGCGCCTGACCGGGCAGGCCGTCACCGATCGCGGGGACGCCTCCGGCACCGGCTGGTGGGCGTCCGCCACGGAGCACTACGACGAGAACACCCTGGCGCACCTCGGGCTCGACCCGGCGCTGCTGCCCCGGGTGGTGCGTCCCGGCGAGGTGGCCGGGACCGTACGCGACGGACACGGACTGCCTTTCTCCAAGGGCACACTGGTGGCCTCCGGCACGGGTGACAACGCGGCGGCCGCGCTGGGCCTCGGGCTGCTGCCCGGCACCCCGGTACTGAGCCTCGGGACCTCCGGCACGGTGTACGCCGTGTCCCGGCACCGCCCGGCCGATCCCACCGGCACGGTGGCGGGCTTCGCCGACGCACGCGGCGACTGGCTGCCGCTGGCCTGCACCCTGAACTGCACGCTCGCCGTCGACCGCGTCGCGACCCTGCTGGGCCTGGACCGCGAGGCCGTCGCACCCGGCGGCTCCGTGACGCTCCTGCCGTACCTGGACGGTGAACGCACCCCCGATCTGCCGAACGCCTCCGGGCTGCTGCTCGGGCTGCGCCACGACACGACCCCGGGCCAGCTGCTCCAGGCGGCGTACGACGGTGCGGTGCATTCGCTGCTCGGCGCGCTCGACCTGGTCCTCGACGAGGACGCGGACCGCGAGGGCCCGCTGCTGCTGATCGGCGGCGGCGCGCGGGGCCATGCCTGGCAGCAGACCGTACGACGGCTGTCCGGGCGGCCGGTCCAGCTCCCCGTGGCCAAGGAACTGGTCGCCCTGGGTGCGGCGGCCCAGGCGGCCGGGCTGCTGACCGGCGAGGATCCGGCCGCGGTCGCCCGGCGTTGGAACACCGCGGCGGGACCGGTGCTGGAGCCCGTGTCCCGGGACGAGGAGACGCTGGCCCGGATCGGCGGGGTACTCTCCGACGCGGCCCCGCTGCTGGAGCGGGGTACGGAAGACCGCTGAGCCGCGCCACCCGGCCCTGGAACGAGGATTGACGCAGGCATGACCGCACCGCTGCACGAGGCCCGACCCACGGGGGTCGGCCGGGCTCTGCCGGACACCCAGCAGGGCATGCGCCGGCGCAATCTCGCGCGGGTGTTGCACGCGGTCAGCGCCGAGGGTTCACTCTCCCGGGCCGCGGTGGCCTCCCGCATCGGTCTGACCCGGGCCGCGGTGTCGACCCTGGTGGACGAGTTGATCCGCTGGGGACTGCTGGAGGAACTGGGCCCCGAACGACCGGGCCGCGTGGGCCGGCCCGGATCGGCGCTGGCAGTGAGCGGCCGCGGCCCGGCCGGCATCGGGGCCGAGATCGGCGTCGATCATCTCGCGGTGTGCGCGGTCGACCTGCGCGGCGCGGTCCGCGCGCGGGCCGTGCGCCGAGGTGCCAACCGCGGCCGGGCCCCCGAGCAGGTGATCGCGGAACTGACGGCGCTGGTCGGCCAGGTGGTCGCCGAGGCCGAGCAGGAGGAGCTGTGGCCCGCCGGGCTCGCGGTCGCCGTGCCCGGACTGGTGGCGCGGGACGGCCGCACCGTCGTACGCGCCCCCAACCTCGAGTGGCGCGACACGGACCTCGGCGCCCTGCTGCCCGGCGACTGGCCGCTCACGGTGGACAACGAGGCCAACTTCGGCGCGCTGGCCGAGCTGTGGCTCGGCGCCGGTACACCGCGCGAGTTCCTGCATGTGTCGGCCGAGATCGGCATCGGCGCGGCGATCGTCGTGGACGGGCGACTGCTGCGCGGGACGCGGGGGTTCGCGGGCGAGCTGGGCCATGTGCCGGTACGACCGGACGGCCCGGCCTGCGCCTGCGGCGGACGCGGCTGTCTGGAGCAGTACGCGGGCCAGGAAGCGGTGCTGCGCGCGGCGGGGCTCCAGCCGCGCGAGGATCTGGTCGGTCTGCTCGCGGAGCGCGCCGGGAAGGGCGAGGAGGGGGTGCGGGCGGCGCTGCGGGACGCGGGCACGGCCCTCGGCATCGCGCTGACCGGGGCGGTGAACCTGCTCGACCCCGAGACGGTGGTCCTGGGCGGTGCCCTGGCGGGCCTGTCGCCCTGGCTGCTGCCCTCGCTGGAGGCGGAGCTGACGGGCCGTACGGCGGGCCCGGCCTGCCCGGTGGCGGTGTCACCGCTCGGCCCCGAGGGTCCACTGCTGGGCGCGGCGCACTCTGTCGTCCGCGCCGTGCTGGACGATCCGGCTTCGGTCGCCAAACGGTCCTGACGCTTCGCCACACGCCTGCGGACGGTGGTGGCAGGCCACGATGCCCAGGTGTCCGCCGGAGGCTCCGGCGTGGTCGTGCGGTCCCCGGCGCACTGTCCTCGCCCGAATGAGTGGCGAAGTTATCCACAGGCTTCCGCTTGTCCACGGAACCGTGGCGCACCCTTCTGCCGGGCCCGCCCGCGCCGTACCGTGAATCGCACGAGGCACGCGCTGCCGGAGCGTCAGAACCTGCGCGGACCTCGTGACTTGAGCGGCATTCACCCAGATCGGGCGGCAACGGACGGACAGACATCGGGGGACACATGCACGGGGAGAGCACCGGGGCTTTGCGGCGTGACGCCATCGGGTTACGCGAGGTCCTGTTCCAGAGCATCACGGCGATGGCGCCGGCCGCCGCGGTGGCCGCTTCCATCCCGGCCGGTGCGGCCTTCGCGGGCGGCAGCCTGCCGCTGGCCTTGCTGGTCGCCCTGGTGGCCTGTCTGTTCACCGCCTCCTGCGTCGCCGAGCTGGCCCGCGAGCTGCCCGCGGCCGGCTCGGTCGCCACCTACGCGGCGCGGGGACTGCATCCGGCCGTCGGCTTCCTCGTCGGCTGGGGCTATGTCTTCGTGGAGATGCTGGTCCCCCCGCTGCTGCTCCTGCAACTGGGCTTCACGGTGGCGGGAACACTGCACGACGAGTGGCCCTCGTACCCGGCGGATCTGTGGTGGCCGTACTCCCTCGCGGGAGCGGTCGTGATCGCCGTCGCCGGTTACCTGGGCGTGCGCGCCTCGGCCCGCTTCGGCACCGTCCTCGGAGCCTTCGAGGTCCTTGTCCTCCTGGTGTTCGCCGCGCTGCTGATCGGTAGAGCGGGCGGCGCCAACACCCTTTCTGTCTTCGGCACTTCGCATACCGTGGCAGGCCATTCCGGGATCGGCGGGGTGTTCGCGGGATCTGTGTACACCGTGCTGGCCTTCGCCGGATTCGAGGCGGCGGCACCGCTCGCGGAGGAGACCCGCGAGCCCCGGCGGACGATGCATCGCGCGGTGCTGGGCGCGGCCCTCGGAATCGGCCTGTTCTACGTCGTCACCACCTATGCGATGACCGTCTACTTCGGACCGGACCGGTTCGCCGGGTTCGGCGCGTCGGGCAACGCCTCCTGGGAGGGGGTCGCGCGGGCCTCCTTCGGCTTCTTCTGGGTGCTGCTGTTCCTCGCGGTGGTCAACTCCACGATCGCCAACGCCAACGCGTGCGCGAACGTGTCGACCCGTACGGCCTTCGCCCTGGCCCGCATCCGGGTCCTGCCCGGGGTGCTCGCCACGCTCCATCCTCGGCGCCGCTCCCCCGTGGCGGGCATCACGGTGCAGACCGTCGTGGCCGTCGGCGCCGTGCTGGGCCTCGGCCTCGGCTACGGCCCCGAGACCGCGTTCCTGCTCCTGGCCACGGTGATCGTCACGGTCGTCATCGGCGTGTACATCGTGGTGAACCTCGCGTGCGCCGGCCACTTCACACGGGTCGGCGGCAGTGCCCTCAAGCCGATACGGCATCTGCTGTTCCCGGTGCTGGGCATCGTCGCCTTCGTCCCGGCGCTGCTGACGGCGGCCGGTCTGCCGGTGTTCGACTTCGTGACCGAGCTGACGGCTCCGGTGTCCTACGCGGGTCCGATCGTCGGCGTCTGGATGGCGGCGGGCGTGGTGGTGCTGCTGGTCCTGGCCCGGCGTCACCCCGAGCGCATAGCCGAGACCGCGCGGGTGCACATCGAGGAGGACGCCCCGGCCGACCCACGGCAGGACGGCAGCGTGGTCGGCTGACCGGTCCCCTCACCGGCGCCGCGTGCCGTACGACCGCCCGATGCCTGGTGGTCACAGGCCCCGCCCACCGAACACACCGAACACCACGCCGCCCCACGCCACGCCGACCACGACGACCACTCCGACCACTCCACGTTGCGGCTGCTGCCCGGCGGACCGCACTCTCCTCCGCCGGCCCGCACTCTCCCCCGCCCTCCCCTACGACCCGCCCCATCAGAAGGGACCCACGACACGATGACCGACCCCCGGATCCTCACCGTGCGACCGGAGCCGGACGAGTACGCCTGGACGTTCGGCGGCGCGGCACCCGTGGCCCGCATCGCGCCCGGCACGGTGCTCGACCTGTTCACGGAGGACTGCTTCGCCGGGCGGGTCCGCTCCGAGAAGGACCTTGTGTCCGAGGTCTGCGAGTTCCCGTTCCTCAATCCCCAGACCGGTCCCTTCCACATCGAGGGCGCGGAGCCGGGCGACACGGTGGCCGTGCACTTCGTGTCGATCGAACCGGCCCGCGACTGGGCGGCGTCCACCACGGTCCCCCTCTTCGGGGCGCTCACCTCCACCCACGCCACCGCCTCGCTCCAGCCGCCGCTGCCGGAGCGGGTCTGGATCTGGGAGCTGGACCGTGCCCGGCGCACCGCCCTCTTCCGGGCGCGGGACAGCGACTTCGAGAGGGAGCTGCCCCTGGAGCCGATGCACGGCACGGTGGGCGTGGCGCCGGCCAACCTGGAGGTCCGCTCGGCGCTGGTCCCGGACGCGCACGGCGGAAACATGGACACGCCCGAGATGCGCGCCGGCGTCACCTGCTACCTCGGGGTCAATGTGGCGGGCGCCCTGCTCAGCCTCGGCGACGGACATGCCCGCCAGGGCGAGGGCGAGACCTGCGGGGTGGCGGTGGAGTGCGCGATGAACACCGTGGTGATCGTGGACCTCCTCAAGGGCGTCGCGACCCCGTGGCCCCGGCTGGAATCGGACACGCACATCGTCTCGACCGGCTCGGCGCGCCCGTTGGAGGACGCGTTCCGGATATCGCAGGCGGACCTGGTGCGTTGGCTGGTGAGCGACTACGGGTTCAGCGAACTGGACGCGTACCAGTTCGCCACCCAGACCGTCGAGTCACCGCTGGCGAACGTGTGCGACACGAACTACACCTGCGTGGCCAAGCTCCGCAAGGAGTGGCTGCCCGCGCGGGAGACCTACCGCGGTGTGCACGCGCGGCTCCGGGAGACCGCACGGACGCTGCGCGGCTGACGACCGGTCACGGGAGACCGCGCACACCACGACGCCCGACACCCGCCCCCCCACATGCAAGCGCACCACCACCCGTAGTCCCATCACTCCCCGACTCCCCCACTCCAGAAAGGCTCCCCACGATGGACATGGACCGGGAAAGGCCGCGTCTGAGCAGACGTTGGATTCTGAAAGGCGCGGCGCTCGCCGCCGTTCCGTACGCGCTGCTTCCCGAACCGCAGGCCGGGGCGAGCGGTTCCGTCGACTATCCGCCCGCCGAGTGGACGCCCGCCAGCACCTCCAACTACACGGACTCCAGCCGGCCCGGCAGCTACGCGATCGACCGGGTCATCATCCATGTGACCCAGGAGACCTACGCCAACACCCTGGCCATCTTCCAGGACCCGGAGAAGCAGGTGACCGCGCACTACGTGGTGCGGTCGGCGGACGGACACGTCGCCCAGTGCGTGCGCGAGAGCGACATCGCCTGGCACGCGGGCAACTGGAGCTACAACACCCGCAGCGTCGGCATCGAGCACGAGGGCTGGGTGGACCAGCCCTCCTACTTCACCAACGCCCTCTACGAGCAGTCGGCGAAGCTCACGGCGTCCGTCTGCGACAGATACGGCATCCCCAAGGACAGGGAGCACATCATCGGCCACTACCAGGTGCCCGGCACCGACCACACCGATCCCGGCCCCAACTGGGACTGGGTCCGCTACATCAGACTCGTCAACTTCGCCTAGCACAGATCCCGAACCGGCGTCACACCGGTTGTCTGCGCGGACACGGCACGTGACGATGGTCCCGGCCGGATCATCGCCGTCACACCGTCCGGGGAGGCCGAGTTGACCGATCCGTGGGTGGCCCTGGAACCGGGGGCCGATCCCGCCGAGCGGGTCCGGGTGCTGCGCCGCGCGCACGAGACGTTCACCACGGTGGGCGCGGTGCCGCGCCCGGTGCGGTCGGTGGTGGCGGAGTCGTGGCGGCGCAGCGTGCGGGCCGGTGTCGTACCGGATGGCACGGCGTGCGTGGAGTTGTCCGACGGTGATCTCGGCGCCTATCGGGCGGAGCATCCGCTGGCCCGGGTGATGCCGTTGTTCCGGGAGTTGCTGGGCACGTTCGCCGCCGAGGACGAGCAGTTGCTCGCGGTGTGCGACGCGCAGGGCAGGCTGCTGTGGGTCGAGGGGCACCCGGGGGCGCGGCGGCGGGCGGACGCGATGAACTTCGTACCGGGTGCGCGCTGGTCGGAGGCGGCGGTGGGCACCAACGCGCCGGGGACCGCCGTGGCGCTGGACCGGCCGGTGCAGGTGTTCGCGGCGGAGCACTTCACCCGGCGGGTGCAGCCCTGGACGTGCGTGGCCGCTCCGGTGCACGATCCGCGCACCGGGCGGGTGCTGGGCGCCGTGGACGTCACCGGTGGGGACGGGCTGGCGCATCCGCACAGTCTGGGGTTCGTGCAGGCCGTGGCGCGGGCGGCGGAGGCCCAGTTGGCGCTGCTCGCTCCGGCGTGGTGTGCCGCGGACCCGCCGATGCTGCGCGCGCTGGGCCGGGACGAGGCCGAACTCATCGCCCAGGGGCGGCGGATGAGGCTGAGCCGTCGGCACAGCGAGATCGTGCTGCTGCTGTCACGGCATCCCGAGGGGCTGACGGGTGACGCGTTGCTGTGCGCGCTGTACGCGGACGAGTCCGTGACCCCGGTGACGTTGCGGGCGGAACTGGCGCGGTTGCGGCGGTCGTTGGGGCCGGGGCTGCTGGCCTCGCGGCCGTACCGGCTGACGGCCCCGGTCGACGCGGACGCGACCGTGGTGGAGCGGCGGCTGGCGTCGGGGGCGCTCACCGCGGCGGCGCAGGCGTACGCCGGTCCGCTGCTGCCCGGTTCGCAGGCCCCGGCGATCGTACGGCTGCGGGAGCGGCTCGCGCGGGGGCTGCGGACGGCGCTGGTCGCGCAGCGCGATCCCGATCTGCTGGCCGACTGGGCGCACGCGCCGTGGGGCGAGGACGACATCGAGGTGTGGCGGGCGCTCGCGACGGTGCGCCCGACGGCGTCGGTGCGGTCCCGACTGGCGTCCCTGGAGATGGAGTTGGCGGTGCCCGCCGCGCGGGCAGGAGGGTGGGCCGGGGGTGCAACGTACTTGCAACGTCGGCGCGCCTAGCCTCGCGCCGAGAGCTGCCCAAGGGCGGGCAGCGCTGCACCGGGAGGCACACCAGGATGACTCGTTACGCGGCGCCGGGCACCGAGGGCGCGATCGTCTCCTACCAGTCGCGCTACGACCACTTCATCGGCGGCGAGTACGTGCCGCCGGCGCGCGGGCAGTACTTCGAGAACCCGTCGCCGGTCAACGGACTGCCGTTCACCGAGATCGCGCGCGGCACCGCGGAGGACGTGGAGCGGGCACTGGACGCGGCGCACGCGGCCGCCCCCGGGTGGGGCCGTACGTCGGTGACGGAGCGCTCGGACGTCCTGCGGAAGATCGCCGACCGCATGGAGGCCAACCTCGAAGCCCTCGCGGTGGCGGAGAGCTGGGAGAACGGCAAGCCGGTGCGGGAGACGCTGGCGGCGGACATCCCGCTGGCGATCGACCACTTCCGGTACTTCGCCGGTGCGATCCGCGCGCAGGAGGGGTCGCTGGGCGAGATCGACGACGACACGGTGGCGTACCACTTCCATGAGCCGCTCGGGGTCGTCGCGCAGATCATCCCCTGGAACTTCCCGATCCTGATGGCCACATGGAAGCTCGCGCCGGCGCTCGCCGCGGGCAACGCGGTGGTGCTCAAGCCGGCCGAGCAGACCCCTGCGTCCATCCATTACTGGGTGAGCCTGATCGCGGACCTGCTGCCGCCGGGCGTGCTGAACATCGTCAACGGCTTCGGTGTCGAGGCGGGCAAGCCGCTGGCATCGAGCCCGCGGGTGGCGAAGGTGGCGTTCACCGGGGAGACCACGACGGGGCGGCTGATCATGCAGTACGCCTCGGAGAACATCAAGCCGGTCACCCTCGAACTGGGCGGCAAGTCGCCGAACATCTTCTTCGACGACGTGTGGGCGCACGACGACGACTTCCGCGACAAGGCGCTGGAAGGCTTCACGATGTTCGCGCTCAACCAGGGCGAGGTGTGCACCTGCCCGTCGCGGGCGCTCGTCCAGCGCGGCCACTACGCGGAGTTCCTGGCGGCCGCGGTCGAGCGCACCCGGCAGATCAAGCCGGGGCACCCGCTCGACACCGACACGATGATCGGCGCCCAGGCGTCCAACGACCAGCTGGAGAAGATCCTCTCCTACCTGGACATCGGCCGGCAGGAGGGCGCGAAGGTCCTCACGGGTGGTGAACGCATCGAGTACGACGGCGAGTTGAAGGGCGGCTACTACGTGCAGCCGACCATCTTCGAGGGCGACAACCGGATGCGGGTCTTCCAGGAGGAGATCTTCGGCCCGGTCGTCTCGGTGGCCTCTTTCGACGACTTCGACGACGCCATCAAGATCGCCAACGACACGCTGTACGGGCTCGGCGCGGGCGTGTGGACCCGGGACGCCAACACCGCCTACCGCGCGGGCCGCGCGATCCAGGCGGGCCGTGTCTGGACCAACTGCTACCACGCCTACCCGGCGCACGCGGCGTTCGGCGGCTACAAGCAGTCCGGCATCGGGCGCGAGACGCACAAGATGATGCTGGAGCATTACCAGCAGACCAAGAACCTCCTGGTGTCGTACTCGCCGAAGCGGCTGGGATTCTTCTAGACATATGCGAAAGGGCGCCTGAACTGGGTTTTCACCCGTCAGGCGCCTTTCGTTCAACCCACTCTCGACCGAGCCCGGCCTGCGCGCTGACTCCCAATTCCTCTCACGACTGCACCCCTACTGACCAGTGCTTCCGGACCAGTCACGGACCAAACACCCGGTTCAGCCCTCGGGTACGTCACCTTGACTGACGCGCTGTTACTCGTTCATGGACTGCTCGATGAGACGGTTCGCCTGCTCTCGAAGGTCGTCAAGGAACTTGGCGTAGTGGCGAAAGGGAACCTCGATGCTCTGGCCGGCGCGGCGGCCGCACTCGGCCGGGTCCACTCCGGAGTAGAGCCAGAACGAGATCCCGGCGTGCCGAAGATCGTAAGGCCGCTTGGCCGGACGAGAAATCCGCTCACATGGGCACGCAGCAATGTGCTGGTCAGAGCCACTCGCCCTTGTCGGGTTCGGTGCAGCGGATGCCGCGTCGTCGCAGGTAGGCGCGGTTCTTGCGAGAAGCGTGCGCCTTGTCCGCGCGCACCCGCCTGGGCCGGGTGCGTGGCCTGCCCGGCCCCAGCCGGGGAACCCGGACACGGCCCAGGACGGCCTCGAACTGCGAGGAGTCGCCCCGCTGCCCCGCCGTGATGACGATCGACATGGGCTTCTGCCGTTGCTCCACAGCCATACCCATGCAGCGTGCTGGTGGGCACGGACGACGGTGGAGTCGACGTTGATGTCCCCAGTGATCAGGTCCTTGGCGTCCGCCTGGGCAACAGGTAATACGCCCGGCTCCACGGCCCGTATTCGGCAGGCAAGTCTCGCCACGGGATGCCAGTACGGACCCGGAAGTGTATGCCGTCGATCAGTTGCCGCCGACTCCATGTCGGCGGCCGACCGGACTTCTTACCCTTCGGCAACAACGGCTCCAGCACCGTCCATTGCTCGTTCGTCAGGTCTCCACCCGCCACGAATCAAGATCGTCTCACGGCCGAGATCCAATTTCGATACACGCATAGATGATCGGCAAGACCGCGGCAATTGATCGTTGGCTCACCGCTCGGTATCCGACCTCACCGCGCCGCATGAACGGCCAAAAAAACTCTTGTCTCCAGGGTATCTTGTTCTTGAGATCCCATCCGGCGAGAGCCTCCGGCCCGTCATGTGCCCGTCCGCATCGCCGTTGAAAGCCCCGGATCACGCGTGCTACTTTGTCGAAGATTCGATGTCATGACGTGCCGTTGGCCGTACCGAGGCTCTAGCACGTCCTGACCCATTGACGTCAGCTTTTGCGGCGTGGATCGCCGGTCTGGAGATCGAAAAAAGATGGCTGAATCATCAAGGTGGCGCGAAAGCCGAGAGGTATGGCCCGGCACCACCCTTCGGACCGCGAACCTGTGCGCCCCTGTCAACGTCGACAACGGCGAAGCGATCGGGCAACGTAAGCCAAACCGGAATTGAGCGAACTTCTTGGCGTTCCCGAAGAAGATGATGAAGCCGCGTACCGGCCAGGCTTCCAACCCGACTGAGGGCCGCTTCGGCATCCAGATCACGCAGTCGATGTGGTGCCGCGCCCCGCGCGACCGCACCGACTCGTGGAACGCCGACACCGCCCCTCCCCCTCGAACCGCGACCGCCGGCGAGATTCCGGCGCAGATCCGGCGCGTCACGGCCGACGTCAGGCAACCTCGTCAACGCAACGCAAGCTGATCCCATCGGAGTCACAAGCACATATCAATACGGGGGAAGTCCATCATGGAGTTCGGAATTCTCGGCCCCTTACTCGTTCGCGACGACCGGGGAGAGGAACTGGTCATTTCGAGCACGCGACTTCGCATACTGCTCGCGAGCCTACTCCTCAAGCACAACACTTTGGTGCCCGCGACCGACCTCTTGGAGACCGTGTGGGACGGCCGGCCCGCGGCCAAGGCTCGCGCCACGCTGTCGAGCTACGTCATGCGGCTGCGAAAGAAACTCGGCCCGGACTCGGCCAAGAGAATCCGGACGCTGCCCACCGGCTACCTGATTTCGGTGGCCGACGACGAAATCGACCTCCGAAGGTTCCTCATGCTCAGCGCCGCAGGCCGTCAGGCAGCGGCTCACGAGAACTGGGAGCTCGCATCCGACACCCTCACGAATGCCTTGCGCTTGTGGCGAGGTGAAACCCTGGCCGATGTGCCGTCGGAATCCTTGCGGCACAGCGAGTGCCATCGCCTCCAGGAGACCCGGCTGCAGACGATCGAACTGTGGGCGGAATCCTGCATCCGGATCGGCAATGGTGCGGTTGCCGTCACCGAGCTGCAAAGGCTGACGGAGGAACACCCGCTGCGGGAACAGTCCTGGAAACACCTGATAAACGCGCTGGCAGAGACGGGACGCTCGGCAGAGGCGCTCCACGCCTACCAGCGACTCAGGGAGACACTGGCCGACGAGTTGGGATCCGATCCCAGCCCGCCCCTGCAGCGTCTCTACCATCAGATTCTGACACCGGGAAGCTCGCCGCCCACCGACGACGAACCACAGATACCGGGCTCGCCTCAGGTCACCGCCATGAGCGGCGACACGCAGTCGGCCGGGGAATTCACGCCGAACCCGTTGCCGCCAGCTCCTCCCCACTTCACAGGCCAGGCGTCACAGATCGAGGACATCGTCGGCAGGTTGACCGACAATCGCCATGACGTTCCCCTGGTCACGGTGTCCGGCCCGCCCGGGGCCGGCGCGAGTACTCTTGTGGCCCATGTGACGCACCGGCTGAGCCAGGAGTTCAAGGACGGCGTTCTGTACGCCGACCTGGGCGGCGCTGCGTCCAGGACACACGCGGCTCTGAAATCCTTCCTTCAGGCATTGGCGCCCGCGGGACTCGAATTACCGGTGCACCCTGTATCGCAAAAACGTCTTTGCCGATCGCTGTTCGCGGGCCGGCATTGCCTGGTGGTGCTCGACAACCCGGCCGACACGATGGATGTCCGGGACCTGATCCCCGCGGAACCGGGAAACGCCGTGCTCATCGCCAGCTGGGGCCGGCTCACCGCCCTCCCCGGCGCGTACAACGTCGAACTCGCCATGCTGCCCCCCGATGAGAGTCTGGCTCTGGTGGCCAAGAGCATCGGGCGTGATCGCCTCCTGGCCGAACCGGAGGCCGCTGCGGCACTGATCGATTTCTGCGGTGGGCTGCCCCTGGCCCTGCAATCGGTCGCTGCGAAGCTGGCCGCCCGTCCTCATTGGCGCCTGGTGGATCTCATCAGCAGCCTTCAGCGGGACCGGGCCGATGTCGACCAGTGGCACCTGAGCGGCCTCGAAGTCCGGAGCAGCTTCGACGTACGCTACGCAATGCTCTCCGAGAGCCAGCAAACCCTCTTCAAGCTACTGTCCAACCTGGACGTCGACGACTTCACGCTGACCACCGCGGGAATCCTTCTCGGCGACTCGGCGTGGAGGGTCAGCCAGGACCTGGAGACGTTGGTGGACATCAATATGCTGAGCTCACCTGCCCCGGGCCGCTACGCCTTCCACACCCTACTGCGCGAGTACGCCCAAGGGTTGTCTCGCAATACAGCCGACATGGCGCTCTTGAGCAGGGCACTGCACCGTCTCTTCCGGCACGAGATCAGCCAGCTCCAGCTCGTGAGCGATGTCCTGCTGCCCGAGGACGCCACCGGTATCCTGGCTCGCCCTCATCCGTTCTCCTGCGGAGAAACCGCCCAGCAGTGGTCCGGTGACCAACTCCAGCTGCTGATGAACATGCCCCACCACGGCATCGGCGCCGAAGACGCAGACGGCCTCGACCTGACGACTTTCTGCGAGCTTCTCCAGCGTCTCCTCGCGCTGACGGATCACTGGGAACATCTCCAGTCCGCGGGGAATCGCTGATCGAATTCGCCGTACCGCGAGGCGCCCAAGCGGCCGAATCACTGGGGACCGCGCTCTGGGCAGGTCTTCTTGCGTCGTGGCGAGCACCGTGCGGCGCGCAGGCATGCGACCCGTTCACGTGTATCTCGCCCGCCGCCTGGGCGACAAGGGCAGCAAGGCGAAGGCGCTGAGCCTGCTCGGCCAAGTCCACGGGGCG
The DNA here is from genome assembly GCF_040684035.1 of Streptomyces sp. NPDC093018. Taxonomy (NCBI): domain Bacteria; kingdom Bacillati; phylum Actinomycetota; class Actinomycetes; order Kitasatosporales; family Streptomycetaceae; genus Streptomyces; species Streptomyces sp. NPDC093018. The sequence continues at coordinate 150,758 of NZ_JBFBFF010000001.1, read as the reverse complement.
GAGACGTCACCAGCGGGCGGTGCAGCGCCTCGTCCAGGATCTTTCGTTTGGATCACCTCGGGAGCCCGGCATGATCCAAACGAGAGGCCCTTTAAGCCATGGAGTTCTTCCAGGGTCTGGATCATCAGGCGGGCGAGTCGCTCACGCTCGGCTACCTCGACGTGCAGCACCTCCCGTTCGGGCAGCCGCAGCGCGACCACGTCCCCGGCGGCGAGGCCCGCGTGAGCTGAGGAGCGCTGCGGATGGCGGGTCCGCCGGACGGCCCGGCCCCCGGCCTCACCGGTGGGACGCGCGGTGTTCCGCCGCAGTCAGAAATGCCTCCAGCATCGGATTGAAGCCGGGCGCGCGCTGGACCGCGTGGCCGGCTCCGGTGACGCAGATCCGCTGCGCGCCGGTCCGGGCGGCGACGGCATCGCACACGACCTCGATCGCCGGTGCGTGGCCGCCCGAGACGACGAGCACAGGTATGCCGGCCTCGACGATCCTTCCGAACCGCGGGCTCGCCTCGCCCGGGGAGCGAAAATTGCGCGCGAGCTCGATCGCCTGACGCATGTCGTCGTCCCGGGTGTCGAGACACTGACGATCGAGGCCGGCCACGGCCAGGAACTCGCGTTCGGTCGGCGCGTCACGATGCCCCTCGGCAAATCGATCGGCGACCTCCGCCAGCCTCCGCACCGATTCGTCCGCGCCGGCGGCACTCCACAACGGCACCTCGATCAACGTCAGGGACCGGACCCGGGACGGCTGCAGACCGGCTGCCACACACATCCCCAATCCGCCGTAAGAGAACCCGACGAAATGCGCGCCACCAGGAATGCCGGCGACGAGCGCCGCCATGTCTTCGGCGTCCACGAGGAAATCCTGTCGCGGCGCAGGGGGACTTGGTGAAAACCCCCGGCGGCTCGGGATCATCAGCGACCACCGGGCTGCGAGTTCCTGCTGGCGGGCCCAGGCGTGGCGAGCGGGAAGTCCGCCGTGCACGAGCACGACGGGCGGACCCGCCCCCGCCTTCCGGACGAACAAAGGCGCGTGGGACCGCGAGACGGCGGACTCGGTCGACTGTCCGGTGGCCACGGGCGGTGCTACCTCGACCCCACGGACACATCGGCCTTCCGGGCCGATGACGGTTCCCGCGGTTCCCGCTTCGGCAGCCACAGCATCGCGGCCGCCGCCGCCAGCAACGCCACACCGGCGCTGACCACCATCGTCACCCGCATCGCGACGAGGAAGGAGTCCTGTGCCGCGGTGACCAGTTCCGCGGCCCGGCGCGCGAACCGGGATAGTTCAGCGGGACCGGACCCGTCGCCTCCGGCGCGTGCCCGCTCGACCGCGAGCAGGGTCGATCCGATGGAGTTGCCCGCCTCGCCGCGCGCCTGCTGGGGCAGGATTTCGATACGGTCGCCCAACTGGTTCCGGTATATCGTCCCCAGCAACGACCCGAGCACGGCCACGCCGAGCGCCGTTCCCAACTGCCGGAACGTGTTGGCGAGGGCCGATCCGGCGCCGGACCGCGCCTTCGGCACCACCGACAGCGCTGCCGTCATCGAGGGCGCCAGAGTCGCACCGAACCCCAGGCCGGAGACGAACTGCAGCACAATGAAGACCCAGATGCCGGTGTGGAGATCGAGCAGCGCGAAGCCGGTGCACCCGGCGCACAACGTGATGGCGCCCGCCGCGACCACCGCCGCGGAGCCGAACCGGTCCATCAGCGCATCGCTGCGTTGTCCCGTGAGGACTGCCCCCACCGCCACCGGCAGCATCAGCAGACCTGACTGCAACGGCGAGAAACCGCGCAGGATCTGCACATAAAACACCAGGACGAAACTGGCGCCATTGACCAAGAGGAAGGTCAGCGACATGGTGGCGGCCCCGGCCGCGAACTCCCTGGTGCGCAGCAACGGCAGGTCCAGCGCCGGATTCGCCGCGCGTCGGGAATGCCATACCAACGTCCCCAGCAGAACGCCGCCGGCAGCGATCGGCCCGAACACCGGAGCGCGCAACCACCCCGCGGGTTCGCCGCCCGCGATGACGCCGTAAACGATCAGCCCGACCCCGGAGGCCGACAGAGCCACCCCTGCGATGTCCAGGCGCCCGGGCTGCGGGGCCTTGGTGTTGGGTACCAGGAGCACGATGGCCAGCATGGCCAGTCCTGCCAGCGGCACGTTCACCAGCAGGGCCGACCCCCACCAGAACTCGCTGACCAGCGCCCCGCCGATCACCGGGCCGCAGGCGATACCGAGCCCGTTCGACACGGACCACAGCCCGATGGCCTTGGCCCGCTCGGCCGGAGGGAAGGCATTGGTGATCACCGCCATGGTGCAGCCGGGGACCACGGCCGCCCCTACACCCATCAGCGCGCGCCACAGCGTCAGCTGTGCGGTGTCGCCGGACCACGCGCCGAACGTGGACACGACGGTGAAGAAGAGCATCCCGAAGACCAGTACATTGCGGTGGCCGAGACGGTCGCCGAGCACGCCGGTGGTGAACATCAGCGCCGCGTACGTCAGGGTGTACGCGTCCATCGTCCACTGCAACTGCGCATTGGTCGCGGAGAGGGACTGCTGAATCGACTTCAACGCCACCACGAGAATGGTGTTGTCCATCACCACGATGAACATGCAGAACGACATCACCGCCAGCACAGCCCACCGGCGTCGATCGGGGTGAACTGTCGGGTCGGCTTCGGCCACGGGGGGCTCCTCCGGTCAGAGTTGATCTGTACACGCCTCTGTACCTTGAGTGCCCAATGTAAGGAGGGGCGCCTTGGCCCGTCAAGGTAATCTGGGCGGGTGACCACGCGAGTACGGCGCGACCCGGATGTCGCCAAGCGTTTGATCCTGGAAGCGGCGAGCGAGCTGCTCGCCGCCGGCGGCCCGTCCGCCGTGCAGGTGCGGGCCGTGGGCGCCGCGATCGGCGTGTCGGACGCCGCGATCAACCACCACTTCGGCACCCGTGACCAACTACTGGAAGCGCTGCTGCGATTCGGCGGAGCCAAGCTGAGGGCCGAACTGCGCGCCGTCCTGGAGACGTGGAACCACGGCCCGGCGGACCCGGCCGGCCTGGTCCGTGCGCTCCACCGGATGTACGCCGAAGGCTACGCACAACTCGCGCTCGCCCTGCACCGGTCCGGTTGGCGCGATACGGGCAGCGGAATGCTCAACGAGGTCGTCGACCGGCTGTACACCGAGGCCCGGCGGCAGTCCACGACCAGCGGGCGCAGGGCGCCGTCACGCGAAGACATCCAAGTGACCGTGGCCGCGATGCACCAGGCCATGGTGATGGAGCCACTGTTCGGAGACGAGTTCCGCCGCAGCGTTGGCCTCGACGGGACCGCGGCCGATCGGCTGATCGACTGGTGGATTCAGGTGTTGCGTACGACCATGAGCTGTTCGACGTAGGGCCGCGCGGGCGGACAGACGTCAACTGCCCTGTGAGGCGGCACGGTAGAGCAGGAACCCCTCACCGACGCCGGCCGGAGGCACGATATCGCGGTCCGGTCGGCACGGAGGGCTTACGCGGGTGCGCGCTCGCCCTGCGGCACCGCGGCCCCAGCGGGGCCGGATTCCCCCGGGGTGGGCAGCATCCGCGCTTCCAGCCGTTCGGGCAGGGCCAAGCGGTACAAAGGTATGGCGCCGGCGGTGGTGATCACTGCGACCAGGACCAGCATGGCGAACACCTGGGGTGTGATCATGCCCTGGGCGAGGCCGATGTTGATGAAGATGAGGATCATCAGGCCGCGGGCGTTCATGAGGCCGCCGACGGCCCAGGACTCGCGCCAGGTGAATCCGACGGTACGCATGGCGGCGGCGCAGCCGGCGTACTTGCCGATGAAGCCGGCGGCCAGGATGATCGCGAACGCGGTCCAGTTGGTGATGCCGCCCAGTTCGGTGTTGAGTCCGGAGAAGGCGAAGAAAATCGGCAGGAGCAGCACACAGACGATGTCCATCATGCGGCCGTGCAGGGCCTCGCGGAACGCCGGGTTGCGGGGCATGGCCAGGCCCGCGATGAAGCCACCGAACACGGAGTAGATGCCGATGTAATCGGTGAACAGGCCGGACAGCAGCACGATGCCGACGACGAGGTACATGTGGTCGAAGCCGAACTTGCCGGTGCGCTCCACCCGATCGCCCAGCGGGCGCAGCAACGGCTTGACAACCAGGAGCATGACAGCGGCGAACACAGCGGTCAGGCCGATGGTGCGCAGGGCCTGCGGGGCGCCGGAGCCGGTGTGCATGGCAGAGAGCACGGCAAGGAAGCACCAGGCCGCGGCGTCGTCGACGGAGGCACCGAGCAGGGTCATTCGGCCGATCGGGGTGTTCTGCAGATTCCGTTCGTACAGGATGCGGGCCAGCATCGGGAACGCGGTGATGGACAGCGCGCCGCCGAGGAACAGCGCGAACTCGAAGGTGCTGACGCCGGGGCGGGAGAGCTTGCCGTACAGGACGAAGGCGGCTGCGGCGCCGAGCAGCAGGGACGGCAGGATGCCGGAGAGGGCCAGCACGCCCGCGTTCCTCATGTCCTTGGTGCCCTTGCCCGAGCCATGGTCGAGGCCGGCACCGACCAGGAACATGAACAGCGTCAGGCCGATGGTGCTCAGCACGTACAGGATCGGCTTGACCTCGGGCGCGAAGACGGCTCTTTGGGCATCCGGGAAGAGCGCCCCGAACAGGGTGGGGCCGAGCAGGACGCCGGCGACCATCTCACCCAGGACGCGCGGCTGTCTGAGCCAGATGGCCAGCCGCCCGCACAGTGCCGAACCAGCCAGGATGACCACGATCGCGGGCAGGACCTTGAGGGCGAGTTGCAGGTTCTTGTCGGTGGTGGCGGATGCCAGATGAGCAGCGTGGTGCACGGATTCCCCCGTGATCATCAAGTCCGTGTGGCCGTGACTCCTGCCCCCGCGTGAACGCGGGGGCAGAGAACTCCGCGGCTTCGCGGCTCCGGGCCAAGGATGCATTGCCTCCCCGGCCGAAACCGGGGACACCCCGCACTATCAGGGATGGATACGCGGCTCAGGTTTGCGGCAGCCCCACTACCTGAAGCGTGGAGACCGCCGTCGCCACCAGCTTGTTCTTCTCGTTGTGTGCCTCCGCGGCCAGGTAGATGGCTGTCCGGCCGGCCTTCTGGACCGTGGCGGTCAGGGTCACGCGTTCGCCGACGAACACCGGACGCAAGAAATGCGTCGTCAGGTCCATGCTGGTCGTGGGGTTCTTCGCCGTCAGATAGCTGAGCGGCGCCATGAGGTCGTCGAACATCGCCGCGATGAAGCCGCCTTGGAGTATGCCCATGACATTGCCGTACTGCGGGGGTATCTCCACCGTCGCCGAGATCGACCGGCCCGGTACGAACTTCTCGTATTGCAGGGCCAGTGTCGTGGTCGACGGCGGAGGCAGCTGCAGGCGGATGCCGGGCGGGACGGGAAGGTCGTCGAACGCCGCGATCACGTGCGCCACGATCTGTTCGTGGCCTTTGATCACGTTGTCGCTTTCTGTGTCCATGGAGGGTCCTCTCTAGCTGCCGGCCGGCGGCGAAGCCGGTTGTGCGCCGTCGGCCGCCGTCATGGCCGCGAAGTACATCTGCTGTGCGACTTCGGCGACAGCGTCCCACAACTCCCATGTCATCGGGGTCGGTTCGTGGTCCGGCACGAAGCGGTACCGGGTCAGGTCCTCGATTCCCTTGAGGCTCGCGAGGACCTCGTCGTCGATCAGGGCGTTCCCTGTGAACTTCGCCGGATTCTGCTCCAGCACGGCCATGACGGCATCGACGACGATGTCCTCCGTCCGCCAGTCCCGCGGGTTACCGATGCCGAGGTTCTGCGTCGCCAGCGTCCCGATCAGCGTGCGCGTCCATACCGTGTTGCACGCGATGCCGTCTGCCGCGACCTCCTTGCCCAGGCCAAGGGTCAGCAACGTCGCGTTGAGCTTCGAGGACATGTACGCCACCTTGCCGCCCATGTGCTGAATCCCCTCCAGGTCCAGCGGCGGACTCAGGTTGACGATATGGCCCCATCCGCCGCGGCGCATGTGCGGAATGCAGTGGTGGGCGAGCAGGAAGGGCGCTCGGGCGTTGATGGCCATCACCAGGTCGTAGCGTTTGCGCGTGGTGCCTTCGACCGACTGCAACCACATCGCTCCGGCGTTGTTGACCAGGATGTCCACGCGGCCGAAGCGTTGCACCGTCCGGTCGACAAGATTCTTCAGATCCGCTTCGTCGCGCACATCACAGCGCAGCCCCAGGGCCTCTGCGCCCAGCGCCTCGATCTCCCGGACCGTATCCGGGACGCTGCCCGGGAGCCGCCCGCCGGATTCCATCGTCTTGGCACCGATGGCGATACTGGCCCCCTGCCCGGCCAAGGCGAGGGCGAGTGCCTTGCCGATGCCCCGACTGCCGCCAGTGATGATCGCTACGCGCCCTTCGAACCCTGTCATACGCGCTCCTCTCGCTCTCCGGCCGGCGTCATGCGCCGACCGCCTCCCGGTCGGGGAGGTCGTACCTCTTGGCGACTTCCTGCTCGAACGAATCCGCCCACGCCTCCAGCCGGTCGACGTTGTGCCGCATCTCGCGGAATGTCCGGTCCGGCGTCTTCTCGGTGAGCAGATCCAGGTGCAGCTGTGCGCAGATCGGCACCTTGCTGTACTCCACGAACAGGTATTTGTCCGGTTGCGTCGCTTGGGCGCCGAAAGCACGCAGATTCGCCTGCATCCGTGACTGGATGCTCTTGAACCTCGTCGCGATCGGATGGAACTCGGCGGCCGCTTCCTCGTTCGCGATCAGGCCCCGGAAGAGCAGTTGGGAGGGAAGCGCCCAGTAGAAGGACGTGTCCCACATCACCTTGGTGAACATGGCCGGCGCGCTTCCGAAGATCGCGTAGTTCTGGTGGTACATCTCCAGATAGTTCGGCCACATGTCCTCCAGCATCAGCCGGTTGTAGGTCTGCGCGACCTCCGCCGTGAGGCTGCCCTTGCGGTCCAGTTCGACCAGGCGCGTGGCGATGGTGTTCGTGTAGGCGATGTAGTCCGACCCCGGGCTGTAGAAAGCGTCCAGGAAAATGCCGGCCTCACCGACGCAGGCCCACCGATGGTGGGAGAAGATCTGCTCGGAAGCATAACTGGCGTTCCGCACCCGCAGGAAGTCGATCGGCTCCGCGCGCTCGATGAACGACGCCAGCGTCGGCTCGTGCTCGCTGATCCACTCCCGCGCCTTCTCCTGCGTGGAGTACGACTGGAACGGATGGATGGCGTCGTCGGTGACGATGCCGACGCTGGTGTTCCCCGAGGACAGCGGGATCATCCACACCCAGTACCCGGTGCCCATGAGGTGGTTGGTCGAGAACCAGCGACGCTCCTGGGTTTTCGGCCGCCACGTCGGGCCCGCGGTATCCGTCATCCTCTCGACGTCGTACTCGCCGCGGAACCGCCACCACGCGGCGTTGATCTTGTGCGGACTCGGGGCCCCGAGGCGCAGCTTGCGCTGCAGCAGCCGGCGGCGCCCGGAGGCGTCGACGACGAAACGCGCCAGTGCCCTCTGCGCACCGCCCTCAGGGGTCTCGAAGTGCACCACGTGGTCGTCATCGTCCGTCGACAGGTCGATGTCCACCACCTGTGCCTGCTCGACGAGATCGACCCCGAGCTCGCTCACCCCCTCGCGCAGGTCCCGCTCGAACCTGCCGCGGTCGATCTGATACGACGTCACCCGTGGGAACCGTCGCGCGCCCAGCTCGGGCCGTGCTTCGAGCGGCCCGTGCGAGTCGCCGAAGAACATCCGCAGGCCGAGTTTGTGCAGGTGCCGTCGGTTCATGTACCCGGTGAGGCCCAGCTGTTCACTGAAGTAGTGCGCGCCACCCTCGACCGTCGCCTCACCCACCTTGTAGGCGCCGTCGGGGAACTCTCGCCCGCTGCGTTCCAGCACGAGCACCGTGAGATCGGGCATCGCCCGCTTGAGCTGCCTGGACAGCGTCAGCCCCGCGAGGCCGCCACCGCAGATCACGACGTCGTACCGGTGTGCCGGTTTCATCAGTCTTCTCCTTCGGATCGCCCGTGCGCGGCGGCCGGTTCAGTGGCCGTCCACAAGGCTCGTGAAACTCGGGAAGGCGTCCTCGGCGGACAGTTCCTGGGCGATCGTCCGCATGACTGCCGGGTCCGCGCCCTGGATGAACAGATGACCGCCGGGCACGGTCGTCAGGGAGAAGGCGCCGCTGGTCAGCGCTTCCCACCCGCGCATCTGGTCCGGCGTGAACACCGGGTCGGCGGCGCCGCGCAGTACGGAGATCGGAGCCCGCAGCGGGGTGCCGCTCTCGAAGCGGTAGTCGCCGAGCATCTTCAGGTCCGCCCGGATCGCCGGCATCCAGTGCAGGATCGAGGCTTCCTCCTCGACGGGGATGTCGAGCAGGTGGTTGTCCCGCAGCACGGCGAACACCCTGCTGTCGGGTTCCCGGTCCAGGTCGAAGCCGTCGCGGATGTGCGTGAGGTTGCGCACGTAGTCCTCGACCAGCGTCGGCGCGGGCCAGCCGCCGATGATGAGTTTCATCGGCACCTCGTTGTAGTGCTGTTCGAGGTGCTTGGTGAGCTCGTAGGCCAGGAGCCCGCCCATACTGTGCCCGTAGACCACGAAGGTCCGGTCGAGATGCGGCAGCATCGCCTCGGCCAGCTCCGCCACCATCTCCGGCATCTTGTCCACCGGAATATCGTCGAGTCGCTCCTCGCGGCCCGGGAACTGGATGCCCACCACCTCGATGGAGTCAGGCAGGTGATCGGCCCACGGCGTGAAGACCGAGGCGCCGCCGCCGACGAACGGCAGCGCGAACAACCGCATCGAGGCGGTGTTGGAGCGGCCGATCACCGTGCGAATCCAGCGCTCCGGACCGGTGACGGGCAGCACCGGCGCCGCGCCGGTGGACTCACCGACGACCTGAGCGAGCACCTCGCCGGCGAGTTCGGTGATCGACGGGCCGCGCATCAGGCCCATGGTCGGGAAGTCGATCTCCAGATGCTTCGCCAGGATGTTCCGGATCTGGCCCGCCATCAGCGAATCCATTCCGAGGTCGGTCAGGCCGACGTCCTGGGGGAGCCGATCGACCGGCATGTCGAAGATCCGTGATATCTGCTGTGACAGCGCGCTCGCCAGCCGCGGCATCCGCTCGTCATCCGGCAGTTCGAGGAGTTCTGCCCGCAGGCCCTCGGGGCCGAACCCGGCCGCGGGGTGAGCCGCGTCCTGCGCCGCGAGGTGGGCGAGCCGCGGCGAGCTCCGGATGATCGGCATGACCTGATTCATCTTCGGCCAGTTCACGCCGAAGACGCTGGCGCTGCTGACGCCCTGGACCAGGCAGCGGCCTATGAAGTCGAGTGCGTGATCGGGCGAGATCGGCGTCCAGCCGAGCCAGGACAGGGTGTCGAGCTTGTTGCGCGCGACGAAACCGACTTCGGCGATGGCACCCCAGTTGACCGTCAGCGCGGGCAGGCCGGTCTGCCGGCGATGCAGGGCCAGCGCCTCCAGGAATCCGTTCGCCGCCGCATAGTTGGACTGGCCGGGAGTGCCGACATTCCAGCTCATCGACGAGAACATGACGAACGCGTCCAGGTCGAGTCCGCGAGTGTGGTGGTGCAGGTGCCAGGCGCCGTCCACCTTCGGCCGCACCGCTCGCAGGAATTGCTCCTCGGTCATCGCGGCGAGTGGGCCATCCGCGATGACCATGGCGGCGTGGTAGACGCCGCGCAGCGGGGGCAGCGCCGAGATGCGCTCGATCAGCCTCCGGACTTCCGCCTCGACCGAGACGTCGGCACGCTCCAGGACGACGTCGACGCCCTTCGCGCGCAGCGCCGCGATCGGCTGCTCGTTCTCGGCATCGATCTGTGCCCGGCGTCCGACCAGCACGACGGTCCGGGCCCCCTTGGCGGCGAGCCACCCGGCGGTCCGCAGACCGAACCCGGTGTAACCGCCGGTGATCAGGTAGGTGCCCTCGGGATCGATCGCCACGTCACCGGTCGCGCCCGGGTACACCAGGACCTCGTCCTCCGCATCGAATCCGACGACGACCTTGCCGATCTGTTTGGCGCCCGCCATGAACCGGAACGCCGAGGCCACCTCCGCGGCGCCGAATTCGGTGTGCGGCAGCGGCGGCAGCGCCCCCGCTTCCACATGCCGCAGGACCGTGGTCATGGCCTCCCGGCAGCGGTCCGGGACCTCGCGCAGCATGCGGTCGATGTCGACAGCCGAGTAGCTCAGGTTGTTGCCGAACGGCCTCAGCCCCAGCTGGTAGTTGTCGTAGATGTCCTTCTTCCCGATCTCGACGAAGCGGCCGTGCGGGCGGAGCAGCTGGAGGCTCTTCGCGATGGTCTCGCCCTGGAGGGAATTGAGCACGACATCGACGCCGTCGTAGCGCCGGCGGATCTCGTCGGCGAACCTCAGCGAGCGGGAGTCGAAGACGTCTTCCACACCCAGGGACCGCAGGTACTCCCGCTTCTCCTGGCCGCCGGCGGTCGCGACGACCGTCGCACCCAGCATGTGCGCTATGTGGACCGCGGCCAGGCCCACACCGCCGGCGGCGGCATGCACCAGCACCCGCTCGCCCGCGCGCAGCCGGCCGACGTCAACCAGCGCGTACCACGCGGTCAGATACGCCATCGGCAGCGTCGCGGCGTCAGCGTCGGACAGCCCGCGGGGGGCGGGATACACATGCTGCTCGCCGGTGACCACACGGGAGCCGAAGCAACCGCGGGCGAAGGCGACCACGCGGTCACCCGGTGCGCACCCCTCGACCTCGGCCCCGGTCCCCACGACGACACCGGCGCATTCCACACCGAGGTTCTTCTCGTAGAAACCGCCTGAGGCCGCGCCCTCCGACAGTACGCCGAGGGTCAGCATGATGTCGCGGAAGTTCAAGCCGGTCGCCGTCGGCTGGATGGCGACGTCGTGCGGGCCGAGATCGGGCAGCGTCACCTCCTCGTACCGCAGCTCGTCGATTCCGGGTTCGGCGGGCACGCCCAGCGCGAACGTGGTCCCGTCCGACACCCGCACGGGGGCCGCGACGGAAGCCTCGAACTCGGCGGGCGAGAGGTGCTCGAAGCGGTCGGTGAAGCGGTTCCCGCCGCGGTAGGCGACCTCCTCCTCCGGCGTCCGCACGTGCCGCAGCTCGTCGAACAGCTGCGTGGCCCGCACGTCGGCGCCGGACGCCGGATCGAAGTCGATGATCTTCGCTCGCAGGCTGCTGTGCTCACTGAGCAGCACCCGCAGAATGCCCCAGCTCGGCAACTGTGACGGCACGGTCCGATCGGCCCGGTCCACCACCGGGCCGCCGGCCGTGGCGACCCAGAACCGCGGAGCCTCGGTCCAGTCCAGTTGCTCGACGGCCTGCGCCAGAGCGATCACGCTGTAGGCGCCGTCGCGTTCCACCTGCGGCAGCAGCGCGCCGGTCAGCTCGGTCGCGGCGTAGTCCAGGTTCCACAGGTGCAGGACCCCGGGCACGGCGCCGGCCTCTTCGCGTACCTGCTCAAGCACGCGCCGGAGGTCGTCGGCGCTGGCCGGGTTCGCCCGGTAGCGGCTGTCGCCGAGCGACTCGAAGGCTTCGCCGCGGGTGACGAGGACGCTGCCGCCGGCGGCCTCCCCGAGCCGGTCGAGGAAGTGTTCGCCGACGCCGTCGGCGTCGGCCAGCACGACCCAGGAGCCCGGTTCGACACGCGGCTGGTGGGGTGCGAGGTCCAGCTCCTTCGCCCGCGCGGTGATGACCGAGCAGCCGGTCTGCCGCGGGTCGGTCATGTCGGAGAAGATCTGGACGCTCTCGAAGCCCGCCGTGGGCAGGAACTCCTGCCACTGTGCCTCGGACATCAGCGGGTAGTGCGGCCGCAGTTCGCGGTCGGCGAACCGCCACCACCCGTCGGTCATGCCGAAGGTCAGGTCGACCCAGTGCGGCGGGTTGGTCTCCTCGACGACGATCATCAGCCCGCGCGAGGTGAGCAGCTGCTCGACGTTGCCGAGGGTGGTACGCAGCTCCCGGGTGGCGTGCAGGACGTTGGCCGCCACGACGATGTCGAAGTGGTGCGGATCGAAGCCCTGCTCGGCGATGTCCTGTTCGATGTCGAGAATCCGGTAGTCCACGATGTCGTGGCCGGCGAACCGCTGCTGTGCCTTGTTCAGGAAGAGCTGGCCGATGTCGGTGAACACGTATTCCGCGCGGTCCGAGGGCAGCTGGTTCAGGACCCAGCCGGTCGTGCCGGCGGTGCCGGCCCCGATCTCCAGCACGCGAATGGGCCGGTCCTCCGGCAGCCTCCGCACACATTCGGCGACGGCTTCGGCGACCATGCGATTGCACCGCTCGAACGAGAACGAGGTCTCGTAGAGGTCGACGACCGACTGGAATTCGCTCTCCGGGAAGATGAGCTCGACGGGGTTGACCTCGTCACGCAGCACGGCCGCCTGCTCGGTGCCGCAGCGTTCCAGCACGGCGTACTCGGACTCGCATCCGGGATGCTGCTCGCGCAGTCGCGCGAGCGCCGCTGCGGTGTCGATGCGGGCGGGCGTGAGCAGCAGTTGCCAGGCGTCGCCGTCCTCGCCGGTGATGCCGTGCTGGGAGAGCAGTTCCAGCAGGCGGGCCAGGTAGTCGTGGTGCTTGCGGTGAACGCCCAGCTCGCGCGCGAGGTCATCGAGGGTGAAGCGACGTCCCGGCGTGAAGTCCATGCCGAGCTGGTGGAACGCCTCGGTGACGTAGGCGATGCAGAGCCGGTTCATCTCGGCTTCCGTCTCCGCGTGGTATTCGCGGTTGAGCGGCCAGTCACGGATCTCGTCGGCGATCGGGGTGATGGCGGCCCACAGCGCGGACGCGTCCGGCACGAAATCGGCGGGCAGCAGCGTCCGCTCGCGTACCGGCGCTGGACTCCACTGGTACTCGTAGAGCCACTGGAGCAGCGCGTCACGGTCTTCGGTGGGCTGAGTGATGGACTTGCCCTTGAACCCCTCGAACTCGGCCACCAGCTCGCCGTCCTCGTTGAACAGCCACAGATCGCCTTCGCAGTAGGCGATGTCGTCGAGGACGTGTGCCTGCCCGTAGCAGTACAGCCGCTTGCCTGCCTTGGCGTGGAAGCTGAACCGCTTGACGTCGAACGGTATGTAGAGCGTCTTGTCCTCGGTGTTCGGGTCGTTGCCCATCGCGATGGACAGCGACTGGAAGCACGCGTCGAGCAGCGCCGGGTGGATCATGTGCCGCGGCGCTTCGTCCGCGATGGTGTCCGGGGTGTCGATCCGTCCGAGCGAGCGGAGTTCGCCGTACTTCAGCTGCGAGATCACCCGGAACGTCGGACCCAGCATCAGGCCGTTGTTGCGGAACTTCGCGAAGACCTTCGCCGGGTCGAATTCGAGCGGGCAGTGGGCTTCCAGCTCGGCGAACGGAACGGGCGGCTCCGCGTCGGGGGCGCCGGAGCGGACCGTGCCCTCGGAGTGCAGGACCCATTCCTTGTCGCCGTCCTGCAGGCTGTAGACCCCGAAGTGCATCGACGCGGACAGCACCACCTGGACGAGCGGCGCCGGCCGGTCGTCGAAGACGAACAGCGGGCGGCGGAACTCGACGTTCTCGACCGAGTACCGGCCCGCGCCGAACACCTCGGTCGCGCAACCGACGACGAGATCGAGGTGGCCCGCGCCGGGGAACACGATCGGCCCCTGCACGCGGTGGTCCTCTAGCCACGGGAACGTATCGGTGTCCATCGTCAGTTCCCACACGTACTTGTCCGGCTCGTCGGCGACAGGGGAACGGGTCCCGACGAGCGGATGCCCCTGCGACGGGAAGCGCCGGCTGCGCGAGAACGGCGTTTCCAGCCAGTGCTCTTCGCGCTGCCACGGGTAGAAGGGCAGCGGCACGCGCTGGGTGCTGCCGTCGAACACGCGCTGCCAGGCGAGGTCGAGACCGGCCGCGTACAGCGATCCCAGCGAGGACCGCAGGGTGAAGCCGTCGGGCTGCTTGCGGTGCAGCGACGGCACGGCGGTCCCCGTGGTCTGCCGCATGGACAGCAGCTCGCCGATGGCGGTGGAGTGGATGGGGTGCGGGCCCAGTTCGATGAAGGTCGGGTGCCCGTCCTTGATGAGCCGGTCGATGGTGGGGGCGAACCGGACGGGCTCGCGGATATTGCGCCACCAGTACCCGGCATCGAGTTCACCGGCCGAGACCGGGGCGCCGGTGACCGTGGAGTACATCGGTACGTCGGCCGGGCCCGAGGTGATGCCGGACAGCGACTCGAACACGTCGTCGCGCAGCGGGTCCATGTGGTGGCTGTGGAACGCGACCTTCACCTGGAGCATGCGGCAGAAGATCCGGTCCCGCTCCAGCTGGCTGCGGATCTCCTCCAGCGCGTCGGGGTCACCTGCCAGCGCGGTCGATTCCGGGCCGTTGAGCGCCGCCACCGAGACGCGTCCGCGATAGCCCCTGACGAGCTGCTCCGCGGCGTGCTGGGGCAGGCCGACGGCCAGCATCGTGCCCTTGCCCGACGCCTGCTGCTGCACCCGGCTGCGATGGTGGATGACGCGTACCGCGTCCTCGAAGGACAGCGCGCCCGAGACGCACGCGGCGGCCACCTCGCCGATGCTGTGACCGACGACGGCCGCCGGGGTGATGCCCCAGCTCTGCCACAGGGCGGCCAGTCCGAGCTGGATGGCGAACACCGCGGGCTGCGCGACGAAGGTCTCGCCGATGCGGCTTTCGCCCTCGTCCCGGTTGAGTTCCTCGAGCACGCTCCAGTCGGCGTGCCGGCGAAGCTCGGCGTCGACGCGCTCGACGGTCTGGCGGAAGACCTTGTTCTGGGCGAGCAGTTCGCGCCCCATGCCCCACCACTGCGGGCCCTGGCCGGAGAAGACGAAGGCGACATTGCTCGCGCCGGATGCCTTCACACCGCGGTGCAGCCCCTCGGGATCGGCTCCCCTGGCCACATCACGCAGCGCGTCGCGCAGTTCCTCCGCAGACGAGCAGGCCACGGCCAGCCGGTAGTCGTAGTGCGAACGCGTCCGGGCCTGCGCGGAGGCGATCTCGGGCAGGGCGGCCGTCTTCGGAGCCGCCAGGAAGTCGGCGTACGCCCCGGCATAGGCACGTAGCGCGGCGTCCGTTTTCGCGCTGAGGGTGAACAAGACCGGCTCGTCCGCCGCGCTGCCCGCCGCCAGGGTCTCCGTCGGCTCCCCCGCCGGCGGAGCTGCCACGATCACATGCGCGTTGGAGCCACCGAAGCCGAACGAGTTCACGCCTGCCAGTCGCGGTCCGGTTCCGGGCCAGGACTGGCGGGTCTGCGCGAGCCGCAACCCCAGCTCGTCGAACGGGATGGCCGGATTGGGCTCCTCCGCGTGCAGGTTCGCGGGGATCTCACCCTTCTGGACGACGAGGCACGCCTTGATGAGGCCGACCATTCCGGCGGCCGACTCAAGGTGGCCGACGTTCGACTTCACGGAGCCGACGACGCAGGGGCCCCGTCCGATGCGCCCGGTTCCCAGTACGCGGCCCAGGGCGCGCGCCTCGATGGGGTCGCCGACCGGGGTGCCCGTGCCGTGGGCTTCGAGGTAGGAGATGTCGGCCGGAGCGACCCCCGCGTCGCGGCAGGCGTCCGCGATCATCTGCGCCTGGGCGTCCTCACTCGGCACGGAGATGCCGTTGGTGCGTCCGTCCTGGTTCGTCGCACTGCCGCGCAGCACCGCGTAGATGCGGTCGCCGTCGGCCACGGCCGCGGACAGCGGCTTGAGCACCACCGTGCCCGAACCCTCGCTGCGGATGTAACCGTCGCCCGTCCGGCTGAACGACTGGCACCGGCCGCTGGGGGAAAGAAATGTCCCCTGGCTGAAGCCGATCGTTGCCTCCGGGAGCAGCAGTGTGCTGACGCCGCCGACGATGGCCATCGTCGCCTCGCCCGAGCGGATGCTGCGGAGCGCGAGGTGGATGGCGACGAGCGACGAGGAACACGCCGTGTCGACCGTCATGCTCGGACCGCGGAGGTCGAGCAGATAGGAGACCCGGTTGGCCACGATGCAGTTCGTCACGCCGGTCATCGTGTGACCGCCGATCAGATGCCGGTTCTCCGGATTGAGCTGGATGATGCCGTAGTCGTGTCCTGACACACCGGCGTATACGGCCACCTTCTGGCCGGCGATGTGCTCGGGCGGGATTCCCGCGTCCTGCAGCGCCTCCCAGGTGGTCTCCAGGAACAGTCGCTGCTGCGGGTCGATCCGCGCGGCCTCGGTCGGCGTGATGCCGAAGAAGTGGGCGTCAAAGGAGGACACGTCGTCCAGGTAACCGCCGGTGCGGGTACGCATGTGCCCGGGCCGGCCCGCGTCGCGGTCGTAGAAGGCATCGGCGGTCCACCGGTCCTCCGGCACCTCCCGTACCGCGTCCCGCTCCTCGACCAGCAATCGCCAGAACTCCTCCACGTTGCCGACCTGACCCGGGAACCGGCAACCAATTCCTACGACGGCGACGCCCTCATGTGCCGGTGACCCGCTCTCGGTCGGGGAGCCGTGGGCAGCATTCATCATTCAACCTCGTTCTGAGCGATGCTTCGGTCGACTGGGTAAACCGCGCTGTTCCTGTGTTCAGGCCACCGTGGACGGTGTGACCTGCACCTTGCGTCCCAAGTGGACGGGCACCTGCGCATAGCCACGGAACGTGAGCTGCCGGCGGAGCCGGGGCGGTGCCGCGGCGCGCATGTCGGGGAAGCGCTCGAACAGAGCGCGCACCGCGTGCGTGGCTTCCATCCGGGCCAGACTGGCCCCGAAACAGGCGTGGACGCCATAGCTGAAACTCAGGTGTTCGTTGGCGTTCGGCCGGGCCACGTCGAACCGCTGCGGGTCGGTGAACACCGCGGGGTCCCGGTTGGCGCCCGCCAGCGACAGCATGACCATGGAGCCCTGCGGCAGCTGGACGCCCTCCAGCTCCAGATCGGTCAGCGCCTGACGGGCCGTGATGAACACCGGTGGCTCGTACCGCAGCGCCTCTTCGACGGCGTTGGGCCACAGCTGCGGTTCCGCGCGCAGCCGGTCCAGCTGCTCCGGGAAGCGGAGCAGGAGGGATACGCAGTGACCTATCAGATTGGCGGTGGTCTCGAATCCGGCGCCGATCACGATACTGGCGTTGGCTTTGAGGGCGTAATGGTCCAGATCGCCGCTCCGCACCAAATTGCTGAGGATGTCGTCGCCCGGTTCCCTGCGCAGCTTCTCGATATGCCGGTCGAGATAGTCGTTCAGGCTCTGCGCCGCTTGCATCGCGCGGCCGTACGTCCGCCGGGAGATGCCCACGTCGAGCATGGGCGTCATGTCTTTGCCCCAGACCAGAAACTTCTCCTGGTCTTCCCAGGGCATGCCGAGTATGTCGAAGATGATCGCGATGGGCACGCGCGAGGCGAAGGATTCGACCAGCTCGATCGAACCGCCGGAGGGCATGGCGTCGAGCAGTTCCTCGGTGACGGTCTCGACCGTATCGCGCAGCTTGTTGACCGCGCGCGGCGTGAACGCGGATACGACCGGCTTGCGCATTGCGGTGTGGTCCGGGGGATTCATGCGCAGCATCGCGGGCGGATCGGCCGGATTGGCCGGCGGTGGCACCCGGTTCGCAAATCTCTGCAATACCTTGGGAATCTGTATCCTGGCCGAGCTGCGCACGCCGAACCTGTTGTCCCGCAGGACCGACCGCACCAACGCGTGGTCACAGGTCACCCACGGCAGCGGCGTCTTCACCAGCCTGCCCTGGCTGCGTATCGTCTCGATGTACGGGTGCGGATCGGCGATCCCTTCAGGACCCATCATCCGGGCGAAGGTGTCGCCTTTCCGGGACTGCACGCGCAGCACCACCCGCGGGACACCATGCAGGGAAAACCAGCGAAGCCAATATTGCCGCGTCATGAGCAGCACCCATTCCCGACGAGAGGTGTCATCACTACGACTCCGAGCAGATCGACTCGGGCGTGTGGCCGGGTTCCTGAGCGGCGCCTGGTGGATGGCCTCGGCCGCATGACCCTGCCCCCTCGTTTCCGCTGCCCAGCGGACAGCGCCCCCGAATCGCTTTCGGCCATCATGCCGAGCGGCTCTGGCATATCGATGGCACGCAGATGGCGCGGCGCTGGCCTCGGTCGCCTTGGGCCCGCTCCCACCGGCTGCAGCTGCATGAGTTGGCCGCCCAGACCCGGTTCATCTCGTACATGCCGTCGATGGGGCCAGGATCCGGCGACGGCGCTCCCGGCTTCGGCTGGACGCCCCGGACACGGGTTACGACCTGTGCCAGGTAGGACCTACGAGCGGTTGCAGCAGGGCCCGGCAGCCGACTGCCGCGCGACAGCCGCCCCAGATACAGCAAGATTCGGACCACTTCCAGTCGGTCCCGCATGCCTGGCAAGTCCCTCGTCGGCCGCCTGGCGCGCTCTCCACCGGCGGCAGCACCGAGCACGGCCGTACTCATGAGGGCCGGGTCGGCCCCCGGGGGTGACCGGATACAGTGCGCGAGACGGCAGCCCGGTCAGAGAGGGGAAGCGTGACCGAGACCAGCAGCACTCGACCCGCCGACAGCGAGGCGCGGGCGCCGGAGCGGAGCCGGCTGCGCCGCCTGATGCGTTTCATACCTCTGGTCGCCCCCGTCCTGTTGTGGGCCGTGCCCTGTTGGGTGCTTCTGCACGCCGGGCAGCACTGGCCGTTGCCCGTCGCGCTGGTCGGCACCGTCCTGTTCGTCCTCGGCCTCATCGGTATGCCGCTCGCGATGATGCGCGGCCACGGCCGGCGTCAGCAGGACCGGGCGGCGATCATCGGTGACGCCCTGCTGGGCGCCGGCTGGGTGCTGTTCACCTGGTCCGTTCTGCTCGGCGTGCTGTTGCGGCTCGCCCTGACCGTGGCCGGTGTCGGCGGGAGTCAGGACAGGGCCCGCATCGTCACGTGGGCCGTCCTCGGCGTGACCGCCGCCCTGCTCGCCTGGGGGTACGCCGAGGCCCGCCGGGTGCCGCGCGTGCGCCGACTCGACGTGCAACTCCCGCGGCTGGGACCCGGGTTGGACGGCCTTCGCGTCGCCCTCATCACCGACACCCACTACGGTCCGCTCGATCGCGCCCGCTGGTCGGCGCGGGTGTGCGAAACCGTCAACACCCTTGAGGCCGACCTGGTCTGCCACACCGGGGACATCGCGGACGGCACGGCCGAACGCCGCCGTGCGCAGGCTGTCCCGCTCGGTACCGTGCGGGCCACCCGGGCCCGGGTGTACGTCACCGGCAACCACGAGTACTACAGCGAGGCCCAGGGCTGGGTCGACCTCATGGGCGAGCTGGGCTGGGAGCCGCTGCGCAACCGCCATCTGCTGCT
The DNA here is from genome assembly GCF_040684035.1 of Streptomyces sp. NPDC093018. NCBI lineage: Bacteria > Bacillati > Actinomycetota > Actinomycetes > Kitasatosporales > Streptomycetaceae > Streptomyces > Streptomyces sp. NPDC093018. The sequence goes on along the minus strand of NZ_JBFBFF010000001.1, from coordinate 131,465 downwards.
CGAACGCGGCGGCGACACCCTTGTGGTCGCCGGTGTGGACGACGTCACCGCCGAGTCGTCCGGCCTTGCGGGCCATCGCGCCCACCTCGCCGGAGCCCTGGACGGCGCCGACCCCGATCTCCCCGTCCTGCTCCTGGCGCACCAGCCCAAGTTCGTCGACCGGGCGGCAGCCGCCGGCATCGACCTCCAGCTCTCCGGCCATACGCACGGCGGCCAGATCTGGCCCTTCCACCACCTGGTCGGCATCGACCAGCCCGCCCTCGCCGGCCTCAGCCGCCACGGCGCCCGCACGCTCCTCTACACCAGCCGCGGCACCGGCTTCTGGGGCCCGCCCTTCCGTGTCTTCGCCCCCAGCGAGATCACCCTTCTCGTGCTCCGCTCCCCGCATCCGGCCACCGCGCCGTAGCACGGGGGCGGGCCGACGCATCGGCTCGGAGCCGTCCACGAGCCGAGATGTGCGGCGGGGCAGCAGATGACCGGGCTCGTCGATCCGGCAGGCTGAACCCGTCTCCTCGGGCCTGCGTGGTGGCGCGGGGCGCGCGCTACAGAGCGTTGATCCCGGGGCCCAGGTCCTTCGCGAGGGCCACCGCGAGCGCCCGGAAGATACGTACCTCCGGGTTGTCGTCACCCGCCCGCACCGCGAGATAGCTGCTCTCCCACGGTGCGTCGAGGACGGGTATGAACACGGCGCCCGGCCATGCGTAGTACCGCGCGAAGGAGCGCAGGCCGGAGCCCGCGGACCGGCCGGTGACGACGCCGGTCAGGACCTCCTGCGGGGTGACGGCGTACTCGGAGCTGCGGCGCTGGGCACGGTCGCCGAAGTACAGATAGTCGGTGAAGGAGTGCGGGGTGTGTCCCGGGACCCGGAACAGCGGCAGTTCGGCGAGGTCCGCGACGCCGATCCCGGACGTCCGGGCGTCGGCCAGTGGCGACCTTTCGTGCACGACGATGATCCGCTGCTCGGTGGTGAGGACATCCGCGACGAGCCGCTCGTCCTCCGGGGACGGCCGTACGAAGGCCACGTCCACCCGGTCCTCCACCAGCGCGGTGACATGTTCCGTGAAGTCCAGCTGCCGGATCTCCACCCGTACTTCGGGCCGGGCCCGCCGATAGGCGTTGATGGCCGCGGGCGTCAGCTCCGCCGAGCCGTGGCCCATGATCCCCACCCGCAGCGGCCGCCCGATGTCGGTCTCCTGTGCGACATCCGCCAGGTCGTCGAGCGCGGCGTTCGCGGCGTCGAGGAGGGTGCGCGCGTGTCCGGCGAACCGCACTCCGGCCGCCGTCGGCATGACGGGGGAACCGGAGCGGTCCAGGAGCCGTGCGCCGACCTGGCTCTCCAGGCGGCGGATGTGCTGGGTGACGGCGGGCGGCGACAGGAAGAGCCGCGCCGCGGCCCGTCCGAAGTGTCCCTCCTCGACGACCGCCAGGAACGACGACAGCAGCCGCAGGTCAAGCGCCATACGTCCAGGGTAGACGGGGCTCCGGGTGTCCGGCGCGGGGCGTTCACGAATCGTGAAGGCACGGCGCGGGCCGAACGGTCGGGCCGGTACGAAGGGGGCATGACCGCACCTCCTGTCACGGCCCCGACCACCGCGCCCGTCACCGCCCGTCCCCCCGCCACCGGCGCCCGGAACGCCCGCGCCGCATGGATCATGCTGGCCTCCGGCTGGAGCGCCAACCAGTTCTCGGCCCTGCTCGGCGCCTACCAGAGCCACCTCGGTCTCACCGAGTCCACGGTGACCGGCCTGTTCGCGGTGTACGTCGTCGGTCTGATACCCGCGCTGCTGGTCGCGGGCCCGCTCGCGGACCGCAGGGGACGGCGCCCGGTGGCGCTCATGGCCCTCGCGCTCAACGTCCTGTCCACCGTGCTCCTCATGACGGGCGGCGCGTGGGGCGGGACCTGGCTGCTGCTGCCCGGCCGTTTTCTGACCGGGGTCGGCGCGGGCGCGCTGCTGGCGGCGGGCAGCGCCTGGATCAAGGAACTCTCCGGCTCGCCGCGCCGCCCCGGCCTGTTCGTCTCCGCGGGCTTCGCGACGGGCGGCCTCGCGGCGGCGTGCATAGCGCAGTGGGCGCCCTGGCCGATGGTGACGGCGTACGTCCCGCACGTCGTCCTCGGCGCGGTGGCGGGGTGGCTCGCACTGGCCGCGCCGGAGACGGGCGGATCGGCCGCGGTCCACGGCTCCGAAACCGTCCGCGAAGACACCGGCCACCGCTTCCGGCGCACGGTCCTGCCCCTGGCGCCCTGGGTCTTCGCGGCCCCCACCATCGGCTTCGTCACGCTGCCGAGCACGCTCCACAGCGGTCTGATCCTCACCGGCGTCGCGACGGCCCTCGTCCCCGGCGCCGGTCTGCTCACCGCGCGGCGAGCCCCGTCCACGCCCGCCGCGGGCCTGCTGACCGTGGCGGTCGGCACGGCGATCGCCGCCGTCGCCGCCGCGGCGGAGAACGAGCCCCTCGCCCTCCTCGCCGCGGTCGTCCTCGGCGCGGGCTACGGACTGGCCCTCACGCAGGGCCTCACCCGGACCGCGGCGCTCGCCCCGCCCCACCGGCTCGCCCGCTGGACGGCCTGCTTCTGGACGGTGGCGTACCTCGGCATGTTCACCCCGTACGTCCTCGCGCTCCTCGGCCACATCACGACGACGCCCGCACTGCTGACGGCCGTCACCCTGCTCGCCCTCGCCCACGCCGGGTTCGTCGCCAGGAAGGGGAGGAAGCAGTAAGAGAGGAGAAAGGGGGGCCGAAAGGGGGAGGAGATCTGTGGCGCACCGGGGGTTCCGGAGAGGCCGTCCTGCCGGTACCCCCTGCTGACACGCCGTCAACCAGTATGCAAAGCTGCCGATCACACGGGAGGGGTGTGGGCGGTGGGGCGGGAGCATACGGGGCGACAGCGACGGCGGCACGGGACGATCGGTGCCGCGCAGGTCGCGTCGGCGGTGCTGGTGGTGAGCGGAGTGGCGCTGGGAGCGCTGCTGTTGCGCCCCGGCACGGGACTGTCGGCCAAGGGGCGCGGGCCGCTCGGTGGCAATCCTGTGCTGGTGATCGGTCTCGTCCTGCTGGCACTCCTCGGCGGCTTGGCGTTGCGCGAGAAGTACCAGGAGCGGGTCCGCGCCGTGCGGGGGCTCGACCCGGTGGAACAGCGGGTGGTCGACGTCGTGAGCCGCGTGCTGCCGGCCGCGTCGCTGGTCGTACCGCTGCTCGTCCTGGCCCTGCACCGGTTCGGTTCGTTCGGCGGCGGCCATGAGGCCGAGCACAAAGGCGGCGACGGGCCGACCGCGTTCCCCAGTCCGAAGCAGGATCCGGTGCCCGATCTGCCGGCCGCCGAGCACGCCGACCACGGCCTGCGCCTCGGGCCGACGCCCATCCTGCTCGGTCTCGGCATCGCCCTGTTCGTGGTGGTCGTCGTGATCGCGGGGCTGTACCTGCGGCGGTATCTGACGCGGTCCCCGGTGCTCGAAGCACCGGCGACCCACGGGACGGCCGGGGACGAGCGGGAACGGCTGACCCGGGCCGTGGACTCCGGGCGCCGTGCCCTGCTGGACGGAACCGATGCCCGCGCGGCCGTCATCGCCTGCTACGCCACCATGGAGGAGTCGCTCGCCGCCTCCGGGGTGGCCCGGCGCGCCTCGGACAGCCCGCAGGACCTGCTGGAGCGGGCTGCCGCGGGCGGGCTGCCCGCGCGGGCGGCCGTCGTCGAGCTCACCGCCCTGTTCCGCGAGGCCCGTTACTCCACGCATCCGATGGACGACGGCCACCGCGAGCGGGCCGCGGCGGCGCTGACCGAGATCGCAGACGGTCTGCGCTCGCGGGCGCCCGGGGCCGAAGCCGTGGCGGGTGCCTCATGAAGGTGCCCGCGCGGACACAGAACTTCGTCAACTCCGTGGTACGGACGCCCGGATCGATACGGCACTCGGTCGTCGTCCTGGGCACCGTCGCGGTCGCGGCCGAGGTGCTGCTCGCCCTGGCCGACGGTGCCGCAGCGGCCGCCACCGGCTTCGCCCTCCTCACCGCGGTCGCGCTGGTCCTGGTGCGCTATGCCGCGGGCGGCGGCGCCCAGGACAGCGACCACCGCAAGCGGGTGCGCCTGCTCGGCAGCCACGCCCCGGCGCTCGGCGGGTGGCTGCGCATCGTGGCCAAGACCCTCGCGGACGACAGCGAGGTGCATCTGCGAACCGTCATGAGGCCGCAGTTGCAGCGGCTGTTCGCCGCCCGGCTGGCCGAGGGGCACGGCGTCGTGATGCACCGGGACCCGGGGCGGGCCCGGGCGCTGGTCGGCGCCGAGCTGTGGCCGTGGATCGACCCCGGGGCGTCCGCTCCGGGGCCCGCTCTCCCCGAGCCCGTCCTGCGTGCCCTGCTCGACCGGCTGGAAGCCCTGTGACCGGTGGCGCCGCGGCCGACCCCGCGGCCCGCGCACCCGTCTCCGCCCCCGCCCTCGCCCTCGCACAAGCCCCGCCTCCGTCTCCGTCCCCTCTCCCCCTCCAGTCCCCCTCCTTCTCCCCCTCTCCCTCCCAGTCCCAGTCCCAGTCCCGTGAGGATCCGACCGTGACCAGCACGCAGCCCATCCCGGACCACGACACCCTGACACCGCGGCAGGCGGGTGAAGCGGCCGCGGCCGTGCTCGACGAGATCGGCACCGCCGTGGTCGGCAAGTCGGAGTCCCTGGCGCTGGTGATGCTCGGTATCCTCGCCGGCGGTCACGTCCTCATCGAGGACCTGCCCGGGCTCGGGAAGACGCTGCTGGCCCGCTCCTTCGCCACCGCGCTCGGCCTGGACTTCCGCCGGATCCAGTTCACCCCCGATCTGCTGCCCTCCGATGTCACCGGCGCCCCGTTCTACGACCAGCGAAGCGCCGACATGGTCTTCCGGCCCGGCCCGGTCTTCACCCATCTGCTGCTCGCCGACGAGATCAACCGCACCCCGCCCAAGACCCAGGCCGCGCTGCTGGAGGCGATGGCCGAGTCCCAGGTGTCCATCGACGGGAGCACCCGGCCGCTGCCGGATCCCTTCGTGGTCGTCGCAACAGCCAACCCCATCGAGTACGAGGGCACGTACACCCTGCCCGAGGCGCAGCTCGACCGGTTTCTGCTGCGCGTCCGGATGGGCTATCTGACGGCGGCCCAGGAGACCGGGATGCTGCGCGCGCGTATCGACCGGGCGGCGCCCGAGGCAGTGGTGCGCACGCTCAGCGGACCGGGCGAGGTACTGGCGATGCGGGCCGCTGTCGAACGCGTCGAGGTGGACGACGACCTGCTGGAGTACGCCGTCGCACTGGTCGGCGCCACCCGGGCCCACCCGCACATCCAGGTCGGCGCCTCACCGCGCGGCGGCCTCGCCCTGGTGCAGCTGGCCCGCGCCCGTGCCGTCCTGGACCTGCGGGACTACGCGACCCCGGAGGACGTCAAGTCCGTGGCGGTGCCGGCCCTCGCACACCGTGTCACCCTCAAGCCGGAGCTGTGGGTGAGGCAGATCGACGGCGACGACGTGATCCGGGAGATCGTGCAGTCCGTACCCGCCCCGGCGACCCTGCCGCGCACGTCGGCCGTGTCATGACGGAGCCGGTGCCGACCGGCCGAGCGGCCGCCGCCGTCCGACGGGCCCTGGACGGCCGCCCGGAGCTGACCGCCGAGCCTCCGCCGCCGCCACCGCCCGGCTGGCGTGCCGGCGAACGCGCGCTGCGGCTGGGCACGTCGGCGGTCGTCGCGCTGGTCGCCGCGCTGGTCACCGGGCGCCCCTGGGTGCTCGCCCTCGCCGCCGCGCCCCTGGTGCTGCTCGCCCTCGCGCTGCCGGGCGGGCCGCGCCCGGACACGGTGACGGCCGAGGCCGAGGTGGAGCCGCGGCGGTGCTTCGAGGGCGAGCGGGTGACGGTGCGGATCGCGGTGGCCTGCGACGGTGAGACCGGCCGTCTGGACCCCGGCATCACCCTCGGCCACGGGGTCCGGCTGGACCGGCTGGCGGTCGGCCCGCGCCATATCGATCTCGTCCTGACCGTGCGGCGCTGGGGCCGCTGGACGCTCGGCACGGTCGACGTCGACGTCTACGACCGCGGTGGGCTGGCCCGGCGCACCGTGCGGGTCGAACTCGGTGAGATCGCCGTCTTTCCGCTGCCCGGGCACGCCGGTCTCACGCCCATCCCGGTCCGGCTGCCGCAGCGGCTCGGCGAGCACACCGCCGCGCAGCGCGGCGAGGGCATCGAGGTCACCGGCGTACACCCGTATGTGCGCGGCGAACGGCAGCGGCGGATCCACTGGCCGGCCACCACCCGGCGCGGCACCCTCCAGGTCCATCAGTTCGCCGCGGAGCGCACCGCCGACACCGTGGTGCTGCTGGACGTGCTCGCCGATGTGGTCGACCCGGTCACCGGCGCGTCCTCGCTCGACGAGACCTTCCGGGCCGCCGCGGGGCTGGTCCGCGCCTACCTGCGCGCCCATGACCGGGTCGGCGTCGTGTCGGTCGGCGGCGCGACCCGCTGGCTGCAACCGGGCGGCGGACAGGGGTACTTCTACCGCATCGTCGAGAGTGTGCTGGACGTCCGCAAGGACGCCGCGTACCGCACGGAGGGGATCGGCCTGCTCCCGCCGCCCGCGTTGCCACAAGGAGCGCTGGTGTACGTCATCACACCGCTGACCGACCAGCGGATCTTCGACATCCTGCACCAGGTGCGCGGCCGGGCCAATCCGATGGTCGTGGTCGAGATCCCGAGCGGCGAGCCGGCCCTGGAAGCCGGCGACACCGAGGGCGAACTCGCGCTGCGGCTGTGGCGGGCCGACCGCGCCGCCATGCGCTTCGCGTTGGTGGAACGCGGCATCGCGGTCGTCGCCCACCGGCCCGGTGAGAGCCTGGACCTCGCGCTCGCGCCGCTGCTGCGCACCCGCATCCACGGGGGGACCCGATGACGACCGCCGCCGCCCGGCCGGGTCCGCGCCCGGCCGACAGCCGAGCCGCGCTGTTCCGCGCGCGTCTCACCTCCCGGCTCACCGATCGCCTGCTCGGCACGGCACTTGCCGTCGCGGCCTGCGATCCGCCGGCCGCCCTGCACGCGTCGTGGCCGGTCAAGGTGCTGGTCCTGGGGGCGGCGGGGGCCGCGTGGTGGGCCGCTCCGATGGTCGACGCGCGCCCCGTCCTGACGTCCATGCGCTGGCGCGCCGTCGCGGCCCGCCGCAGGACGACCGTGCTGCCGGCCGCGGCGATCGCGGTCGCGGCGGCCGCCGGTCCCCCGCTCTGGCTGGTCGTCTGCGTCGCCGCGCTGCTGCTCGCCTATCTGCTCGTCACCGACGCGTGGACCGTCGGTGTCACCGCCCCGCCCGGCCGACCGCAGGCGGCGCCCGCGTCGGCCGCCGCCGCCGCGACCGCGGTGGTGCTGCTCGCCGCCCAGGCACCGGTCGTGGGCACCTCCTGGGCACGGCTGCTCGCCTCACTCGCCATCGCCGCGACCGCGCTCTGCCTGGTACTGGCACTGCGCGCCCGGCGCAGGCCGCCCGGCTGACCACCGCGCCGACACAGCGCGGTGGCCGCCAGTGGGCGCGGCCTCGTGAACAGCTCCGGTGGCCCGCCGTCAGGCGCTCAGGTGGTCCCGGTCCCCCATCACCACGACAGGGTGGAGGCGGGGGTTCAGGGTGCTCAGCAGCGTCTTCATCCCGGACTCGGGAACGGTGACACAGGCGGACGTACCGTCACCGTGGTCCAGGTGCAGCCATATGCCGCCGCCCTTCTCCACTCCCTCGGGGCGGTTCCAGTCGAACGGCGCGACGCCCTTGAGCCGGTTGTAGTCGATGGCGATGACGTAGTCGAAGTCATGGACGTGCTCGTCGCCGTCCTCCGTCATGGCCGCATAGGCGTTGTCGTCGTACCAGTAGGGCAGCCGGCTGCCGGGGTCTTCGAGCGACCCTCCCGCGTCCGTCAGGGAGAACGCGCCGACGGGGCTGCGCTCGTCGTCCAGGTGATGGTCCGTCGTCCAGCCCTGCCTGCCGTTGTGCGCGGGCCAGGTACCCGAGAGTTTCCAGGCGGTGCCCTTGCGCTCGTAGAGCACGACGGTGCTCTCGTCCGAGTCCCGGTCGTCGCCGTAGACGACCACCGCCTGGCGGGTGTCGGCCGGTACACGCTTCGACATACGGCTTCCGATGCCCGGAAGGCGGGGCACCGCGCCCGGGTTGGGAGACCCGGACGCCACCGGGACGTTGAGACCCGGTGCGCCGACGTGGTTCCTGCGACCGCCGTCCGAGCCGCACGCTGCGGTGCCGGCCAGCAGCACACCGCAGACGAGGGCCACGGGTATGACATGACGCGCCCCACGGCGCCGCGCCGACACTGGACTGGTCCGTACCGCAGTTGATATCCGCATGATCAGGATGCTGCGGCGGTCGACCGCGGCGTGCATCCGCAGACGGCATCCGGCCTAACAGAGGGACGTTCGCGTCGGGCCCCGCTTTCGGGACCGGACCCTAGTCCCACTCCCAGGTGATGCCGAGGACGCCCGGGCGGATCTGCTGTTCCACGAGGTGGACCGAGCCATGGGCGTTGAGGGTCAGGTCGGTGACCGCTTTGCGGGGGGCGGTGGCCGAGGGGCGGGTGAAGCGGCGGCAGTGGACGGGCAGGGCGGCGCGGTCGAAGCCGATCTGCAGGGCGTACTGGCCGCCGCCGTAGGTGAAGCCGCGCACGTACTCCTCGCTGGGCGCGCCGGTTCCGTCCTCGAAGCGGTAACCCAGGACGGCGGTGTCGCCGGCTCTCAGCCGTGCGTCGAAGAGCAGCTCCACGACGACGATCCCCGCGGCGGCGTCGCGCCGGGTCCGCCCGACCCGGCAGTTGCCGAGGCCGTGCACCCGGACCCGCTCCGGGTCGCAGCCCGGGTCGCCGAGGTGGATGGCGAGATAGCGGTCGACGCCGTCGCGGTGGGCCCGTACGACATGGTGCGAGTCCCGTGCGAGCAGTTCCCGGCGGGCGCCGATGTGCACGTGCTCGTAGTGGATCACGGTGTGCAGCCCGCCGTCCTCCGGTGCGGCGAGGCTCGCCAGCAGCGATTCGAGCGCGGCGGCCGGTTCGAGGATGGCGCGGTACGGACGGGCCGGGGGACGATCGCCGTTGGCACGCGGCCCTATCAGCCGGGTGAGCGCGTGCGGGGGCAGCTCCAGGACCTCTTCGAGCACGGCGACGGCGCGCAGCGACTCGGGCCGGTCGGGCCGCCGTAAACCGCGCTGCCAGTAGCTGAGGCTGGTCACCCCGACCTGGATGCCTCGCTGGGCGAGCCGGTGCTGCACCCGGTGCAGGGCAAGGCCGCGCGCGGCGAGCGCGGCCCGGAGCGCGACGGCGAACGGGCCGGTGCGCAGGGCTTCGGCGAGTTCGGCCTCGGGGGTGGACCGGGGGGCGGGGCGGCGGGAGGGGCCGAGGGCCGGATCACCGGGGCGCGGGGTGGCATGGCGATCGGTAGCACGTGCTGCCATCGGGGCTCTTCCCTCTCCCGGCCCCCGTGCTCGCTTCCCGTGAACGTTCACTTCCCGTACGGGCACGGGGTGTTGCCTAGGGGCCGCCACCTGCCGGCACCACGGGGGCGTTCACAACCGTACGCGCGCAGTTTACTTCAGCACCATCCCGCCGCGGAGGGCGTTGACCGGGGCCCGGTGGGTGATCAAAGCTGCTGTGGCAGCGTCCGGACGCGCACCGCCACCCCCCACCCTGACTGGGAGCACTGCCATGTCCACCTCCAACCGGGGCCGTATACGGCTGGCGTCGCTGGCCCTCACGGCCCTCGCCGTCCTGACCCCCGCGTTCCTCCCGGCGGCCACCGCGCACGCCGCACCCGACTCCCTGCGACCGGCGGCGCCGCGGGCCGCCGCTCGCCCCGCGGCCGCCACCGCCACCGCCAAGCGTCTGAACATCACCATGCAGGCGCAGCAGAACAGCAATTGGTGCTGGGCGGCGAGCGGCAACACCATCGCCTCGTGGTTCGGGCGCGACTACAACCAGAACCAGTTCTGCGACGCCGCGTTCGGCCGTCCCCAGGGCAGCCCCTGCGGCAACTGGCAGGCGGCGCTGGACAATGTGCAGGACGCCCTCTACTGGATGGGCATCAACCCCGGTACGTACGTGCGGGGTTACTTGCGCTACGCCACCGTGCAGAAGGAGATCGACGCCGGCCGCCCCGTCGAGACACGCATTGAGTGGAGCTCGGGGGGCGGGCACATGCATGTGCTCTACGGCTACGACGCCTCCGCCGGCCAGGTCTACTGGGGCGATCCCTGGCCCTCCAACTCCCGTTACAACTGGGCGGATTACGACTACTACGTGGACAACAACTCGTTCACGTGGACGCACTCGCTCTACGGGATCGGAGCGTGACCCCCATGACCTCGACCCACCCGCGTACGGCTGCCGTCGCCCTGCTCGCCGCCACGGCTCTCGGCGTCCTCACCCCCGCCGCCGCGCACGCGGCCTCCGCGCCCGCCGGTTTCCCCGCGCCCTTCACCACCTCGGCCACCGCCCAGGCGCGCGAGGCGGCGTCCAGTCCCGCCACCCTCGACACCCTGTCGCGCTTCTTCGCCCGCGGCGGCGCCCTCAAGGCGAGCGCGGCCCGCCCGCATCTGGTCGGGCCCTCGGTGACCGTCTACTCCCTCGCCCCCGGGTTCGTCGCCGGGCGCCCGGGCGCTCCCGTCGCCGCGCCGCAGTTCGTCGCGAGCAAGGCGGTCTCCGCCGACGGCCAGGTCGCCTCGCTGTGGACCGTACGGACGGCGCAGGGGTGGAAGGTCGTCAACATCGCGACCGGCGGCGACGAGACCGACTACGTCGGCAGGGCGCACGGCCGCGGAACCGTCTTCCAGGAGCCGCAGATCGACGCCTGGTACGTGGTGCGCGACGGCCGGGTGCTCCCGCTCGACCCCGACGCGCGCCGCGCCGTGGGCAAGTCCGGTGTCTCCCTCGCCGCCTATCAGCGCCTGGTCCACAAGAAGTACGGCGACAAGCTCCCCGGCTCCGCGTACGACCGGGCGGGCAAGGGCGGCGGCTACGACGGCGCCCCGGCGCCCGCGCCCATGTCCTCCGCCCACGCGTCCCCGCCCGCGTCCTCCGCGCACGCGGCCACCGCGACGGCCGAATCGTCAACCACGTCGACGGCCTTCACCGCGGCCGCCGCCACAGCCGCCGCGGCCGTGCTCGCGGTCTGCCTCCGCCTCCGCCGCACCCGGCGCTCGCGCCGCGTCACGGTGTGACCGGACACCGAAGGCCCCGGCCGAGATCCACGTAGGGCCGGGGCCCGGACGAGGCCCACGTAGGGGCGGGGACCGGCGCGGTGCCGCTGAGGCGCCGTTTCCGGTCCCCGCCCGAGGCTGCGTCGGCTCCGCGCCGGGGGAGGTGGCCGCAGCCCCGAAGCCCGGCGCCGCCCGCACGCCCGCTTCCGTGCGCTGCGTGCGCTGCGTGCGCTCACCGGCCGGACCGCCGACGCGCGCTCCCGCCACGCGCCCGCGCGCCCGTCCGAGTTCCAGCACCGCGCCGCGAAGTCGCCCAGCGGAACGGACGGTTGTACGACCCCGCCCCCGACCGGCCCCGACCCCGACCCCGACCTCGCCACTGCCACGCGACCCGCCGCTACCCCCTTACGTGGCCGCCACCCCCGCCGCCGCGGTGAACAGCGCGCGCACCGCGGCGCTCACCCGGTCGGCGACCGCCTCGGGAGTGGACGCGTCGAGCTTGCCGTCGAGGTGCAGGAACGCCAGGCCGTGGACCAGGGCCCACACCGTGGTGGACAGCACGTCCGGATCGGCGCCGGGGAAGGCGCCGCGGACGATGCCGTGGACGTATTCCGAGATGGCGGTGGTCGCGCCGACCCGTTCCTCGTTGCCGGGATCGCAGGGCTCCGCGAACATCACCCGGAACAGCGCCGGGCGGTCCAGCGCGAAGCGGACGTAGGCGACGGCGACCGCCGCGAGTTCATCAGGGGTCGTGGGCGAGGGGTGCGCCGCGGCCAGATGCCCGGCGAGTTCGCGGTAGCCCTGCGCGGCGACCGCGGACACCAGCGCGTCGCGGTCCGCGAAGTGACGGTAGGGAGCCGCCGCCGAGACGCCGGCTCGCCGCGCCACCGCCCGCAGGGAGAGCCCGGCGGTGCCGTCCTCCTCCAGCAGTTCCCGCGCGGCCCGCAGACAGGCGGCGCGCAGATCGCCGTGGTGGTACGTGCCGCTCGCTTGCGACATGGGTCACACTCCCTCATGTTTACAGCGCTTACATCGTCGACCTAATGTGAACGCTGCATACATCGTAAGCGACCGAGATCGAGAGGAGAACCCGGATGACCAGCGAGCTGTTCTCGCCCTTGTCCCTGCGCTCCGGGAACGTACTGGACAACCGGATCGCCAAGGCGGCCATGGAGGAGAACATGGCCGACGACGGCCAGCTCCCCGGCAAGGAGCTGTTCGCGCTCTACCGGCGCTGGGCCGCCGGCGGCGCCGGGCTGCTGATCACCGGCAACGTCATGGTCCATGCCGAGGCGCTGACCGGTCCGGCCGGAGTGGTGCTCGACGACGCCGCGCCGCTGGAGCCGTTCGCCGAATGGGCCGAGGCGGGCCGGTCCGGCGGCGGAGCGATCTGGATGCAGATCAATCACCCCGGCCGCCAGATCGGATCCGACATGCCCGGAGTCGTCTGGGGCCCCTCCGCGGTCGGCGTCGACCTGGGCAGGCACAGCGGCCGGTTCGGGCGGCCCGTCGCCATGACGCCCGAGCAGATCCGGGCCACCGTGAACCGGTACGCGCTCACCGCCCGGCGTGCCGAGCAGGCGGGCTTCGACGGTGTGGAGGTGCACGCCGCGCACGGCTATCTGCTGTCGCAGTTCCTGTCCCCGCTGGTCAACAGGCGCACCGACCAGTGGGGCGGATCGCTGGAGAACCGGGCCCGGATGCTGCTGGACGTCGTCCGCGCGGTCCGTGCCGCCGTCTCCCCGTCCTTCGCGGTCGCGGTGAAGCTCAACTCGGCCGACTTCCAGCGCGGCGGGTTCGACGCCGACGACGCGCGCCGGGTGATCGAGATGCTCGCACCGCTCGGCGTCGACCTGGTGGAGCTGTCCGGCGGCAGCTACGAGAGCCCGGCGATGTCGGGCCGCCCCGCGGACGCGCGCACCCAGGCCCGCGAGGCGTACTTCCTCGACCTGGCGAAGGACCTGGTCACGAGCAGCCCGCTGCCGCTGATGCTCACCGGCGGCATCACCCGGCGCGACACCGCGGAGCGGGTCCTCGACAGCGGGGTGGCGCTCGTCGGGATGGGCACGGCCCTCGCCGTCACGCCGGACCTTCCCGAGCGCTGGCGCCGGGGCCGTGAGGCCGACGCGCGACTGCGGCCGGTGACCTGGTCCGACAAGGCGCTCGCCGCGGCCGCGGGCATGGCACAGGTCCGCCACCAGCTGCGCCGCCTCGCCCGCGGCGGCCGCCCCACGCCCCGCACCCATCCGGCGTTCGCCCTCGTCTCCGAACAGCGCAGGCAGCGGCGGGCACTGCGCCGCTATCGCGCCTGGCTGTCCGCGTCACAGCGCACCGCCGCGTAGGCGTGCGCCGACCGGGCCGGGCCCGGGTGAGCGAGCCCGACAGCGGCCGCACAGGCCGCCCTTGCGGACCGTCAGGAGGTCGGGGCGACGAGCATGTGCTCCTTGCCCAGACTGCTGCCCGATGTGTCGGTGTACATCGTGGTCTCGCCGTCGGAGCGCCGGACCAGGAGGTCGTCGGTGCGGCCGTTCTCGGTGAAGTCGCCGGTCGTCATGGTGGCGACCTGGGTCCACCGCCCGCTGGGGTTCTGGACGCGCCGCTCGGGGCCGAGGCCGGATGTGCCGGTGCCGGGGTAGCCGTCGAGTTCGCCGTCGGTCCAGCGGACCATGAGGTCCCACTTCTGGCCGCCGGAGAACTCCCCGCTGGTGAGGAGGGTGGCCTTCTTCCAGGTGCCGTTGGGCGCCTTGAGCCGGTGCTGCTGCCCGAAGGTGCCGGCGCCGACGTTGGTGTACAGGGTGAGCCCGCCGTCGGCCCAGCGCACGATCAGGTCGGTGACGTATCGCGTGGTGCCGAAGCGGCCGGCGCTGATCTGGGTGGCGTTCTTCCAGGTGGCGTTGGGTTTGATCATCCGGGTGCCGGCCCGGTTCAGCCCCTTGGAGCCGACGTCGCCGTACAGGGTGACCTCGCCGTCCGCCCAGCGGACCAGCAGGTCGAACTGATCGGACCCGGTGAAGTCGCCCGCCGTGATGGTCCTGGCGTTCTTCCAGGTGCTGTTGGGCGCCATCAGCCGCCGCTCGGTGCCGTAGCCGCCGTGTCCGTCGCCGGGGTACAGCGTGACCTCGCCGTCGGTCCAGACCACGATCAGGTCGCTGTGGCCGGTCCCCCGGAAGTCACCGGAGGCCATCAGCGCGGCGTTCTTCCAGGTGCTCGCCGATCCGGGCAGCCAGGGGTCCGTCGTCCCCGCGTAGGGCGGGTTCTTGCCCAACTGCTGGTGTGCGGCGGCGTGTTGGAAGAGGTTCTGGGCGTCCTTGCCGTAGACCGGCGCGTACGTCACCCAGTCGTCGTCGGCGTCGTTGCCGCCGCCGTTGTATCCGCCGGTGTTGCCGATGACCCTGCCCTTGCCCGTGGCGCTGTCGTAGCCCTCGATCCAGGGGCCGCCGGAGACACCGCCGTAGAAGCCCTTGCAGGTCATGCGCATCTGCCGGAACCCGGGCAGCTGGGAGGTGGTGACGGGGCAACGGACCGGCAGATGGCCGGGGTTGACGCTCCCGGAGCCGGGATAGCCGATGACGGTGACCTTGTGGTTGTAGCCGCTCGTGGGGGTGAAGGTGAGGGCGCCCGTGACGTCCTCGACCTTCCCGCGGCCATTGGCGTCGACCTGGGCGAAGGACAGATCGAGGTCGGAGGCCGCCGACTTGGTGTTCGACGTGTAGCGGGGGTCCGTGTAGACCTGGAGGACCGGGAACACGCCGAACGGCTGCTGCGCGGCGCTCTTGCCGCTGCGGTACTGCGGCACGAAGACCCGGTGCGTGGCCTTGCTCAGCCCGATGCCGCAGTGTCCGGCGGTCAGCACGATGTCCTTGGCGGCCGTGTGCACGACGCTGCCCGTGCAGTAGGTGTCGCCGCCGAGCGGCTTGCCGTCGAAGAAGAAGGTGCCGACCATCGGGTGGCCCGGGAAGTGCTGGGGCGCGGGCGTGCCGGACGGCGGTGAGCCGTGGCCCGCGACCCGCTGTGCGCCGAGGCCGTGCCGCGGGGCGGCCGGGGCCGAGGGCCCGTCGGCGGGGACCGCGTTCTTCATGCGGTCCGCCGTCCAGTACTGCTCCTCGCCGACGAGACCGGGCCCGTTCGGGACGGCCGCGGGGGCCGTGGCCCTGGCGGCCTCCGTCGAGGAGGCCGGGGCGGCACCGAACATGCCCGCGCCCAGTCCGAGCGCGAGGACCGGAACCCATCTGTAGCTGGAACGCACCAAGGTGTCTTTCCGTCTTGGAGGAAGCCGAACGGTGCGCGATACCGGACCGTTGAAATCGCATATATCGCACATGCGTTCGCCATGAAGAGGATCAGCATACCGACCGGCGGCGCCGCCTGACACGGCGTTGAAAGACAGACGTCGAAAGACAGGCAGGGCACAGGCGATGGACAGATTCCGCGGGGCCGCGTGGGCGGCCCTCCCCCTCCTGCTGCCCCTGCTCGCGGCCGGGCCGGCGTCGGCCGCGCCGTCGACGCCGTCGCTCACGTACGGCGGCCTCGCATCGGTGCGGCCCGGCGACACGCTGACGGTCGACGCCCGCTCCGGCGAGGCCTCGTACGGCGACACCATGCACGCGTCCGTGTTCCTGGCGACGGGCAGGCTGCGCATGATGGATCCGCTGCTGACCACCACCGTCACCATCGCCTGCGACGCCCGGCCCGGCACTCGGCCGGTCATACGGCGCGGCGCCGGGGACGTGGGCCCGGACGAACACCCCTTCCGCTGGGCGCGGGTACGCGTCCAGCCGGTCGACGAGGACGCGCGCCGTGCCTGCCGGGACAAGGTGAAGCGGCTGCCCGCGCCGAAGCTGGCGGAGCGCTGGGCTCCGGATTCCACGTGGCCCCAGTCGGAATGGGATGTGCGGACCTTCCGGGCCGGCAGCCGTATCACCGTCACCGACAACGACGACGAAGGCGCGGACGGGGACATCAGCCTCACCTCCCGCGCGTTCGCCGACCACCCCGTCCTGCGGGGTGCCCGAGCCGTTCTGACCGCCACCGCCACCCTCAAGTGCGGTGCCGCGCCCGGCCTTTACGTCGTCTACCGGCACGATGCCGGTCAGAGCGGTCCGGACAGGCGATGGGCCCGCCTGCGCGTCGCCCCCGCCGCATCCGGAAAGTCCTGCTCCACGGACCAGGCGGCGGGCCGCTCCGCCGGGACGTCCCGCACCGCCGTGGTCGCCTGGACCGCGGGCGGTGTCTTCCTCGCCGCCGCGGCGGGCACGGTGCTCTTCCGGCGGGCCCGGAACCGCCGCCTCCGGGCGGACGGGGCGCGCGCCCGGTCCGCGGCCTGACGGAACCCACCGCGCGGCACACGGTATTCGTGCGGCTCGCGGGGGGCATGTCCTTGGCGGCCGGCCTCGAAGACCTGCGCCGGCACGCCGAGGACTTCGAGCGCCGCAGCGGCTTCACGTACACCGTCCTGTCGGTTTCCGGGAGCGGCCGGTGAAGCCGGATCCCCACCGGTCTCCCGCGAATATCGGCCGCCTCCCCATCCCGTGCGCCAACTCCCGCCAGGGGTCGCTACGTTGACCCCTGAGGCGTCCTCGTCTTCTCCTGGTGAGGTGTCCGCGAGGGGCCGTACGCCGGTGGACATCCGTGCCGATACGGGTTTTCCGGTGATTCGGACGCCGTGCGGCGCGAGGCTGTGCACACTATGGGGCTCCGCGGGGCGGGGGCGCGGGCAGTCCCAGGGGCAGAGGCGAGGAGGGCACGTTGATCAGGCGCATAGCAGGGCTCCCGGAGCCGGTCGGGAGCGGGAGCGGCAGGGACGGGTCGGGGCGCCGGGGCACCGTGCGCTACCTCAGGGACGAGGCCGTTCCGTCCGCGCCCCGGATGCTGCTCGGGCACGCGCTGCGGAGCCGCCGTCACCGTCTCGGGCTGAAGCAGGAGGAGGTGGCACGCCGGATGGGCTGCTCCTCCTCGAAGCTCAGCCGGATCGAGAGCGGCATGCACCACTTCAAGGAGAAGGACCTGCTGCGGCTCTTCGTGGTGTACGAGATCAGCAGCGAGAAAGAACAGGCCGTCCTCCTCGAACTCGCCGAGATCGCCAACCAGCCGACATGGTGGCAGGAATGGTCGGCCGTGGCGCAGCCGTACCTCCAGGCCGTGATCAGCTTCGAGGACATGGCGACGCGCATCAAGGCGTACAGCAGCGATCTGCTGCACGGACTGGCGCAGACGCCGGCGTACGCCGAGGCCCTGATCAGACGTGGCCGCGGTGAGCGCGGCACCCATGACGCGCTGCTGGGGCTGCGCAAGGAGCGCCGGGCGCGGTTCGAGGCCGCGCCGGGCAAGAAGCTGATCATCGTGGTCCACACCGCCGCGCTGCTCAATCGGGTGGGCTCCCCGGAGATCATGGCCGACCAGATGGAGCATCTGGCCGGTCTGTCCGAGCGGCGCAACTACCAGCTGCGGCTGGTCGATCCGGCGCATCACTACGATCTGCCGGTCGAGCTGGGCACCACGACGATCTTCGACTTCGAGGGCCGGGTGCCCAAGGTCGCCTACGCGGAGAACCTGGACGGCGTTCTGTTCATCCAGGACGAGGATCTGGTGGACCACCGTGAGGTCGTCTTCGACGAACTGCGCTTCAAGGGGCTGGGTCCGGACGCGGCGCGGCGCAAGCTCAATGATCTGGCGCGCATGTACCGGAAGTTCCAGGCCCCTTGATGTGCGCTCGCGCCGCGTCGGTCACGGTTTGCGGGCGACTCCGGTGTAGAGGGACACCTGTCGCTCACTGAGGACACCGGGTCCGCTGCCGAGCCGCGGATGCCACTGATGGGCGAGGACCACGCCCGGGTCGACCAGTTCGAGCCCGTCGAAGA
Source organism: Streptomyces sp. NPDC093018 (assembly GCF_040684035.1). Lineage (NCBI taxonomy): Bacteria > Bacillati > Actinomycetota > Actinomycetes > Kitasatosporales > Streptomycetaceae > Streptomyces > Streptomyces sp. NPDC093018. The sequence continues at coordinate 113,437 of NZ_JBFBFF010000001.1, read as the reverse complement.
AGCGCCGCACCTCCGTCCGGCCGCGCACCTGGACGGAGGTGCCGGCCTCCGCGTAGGTGTCGATGATGGCCTGCCAGGCTTCGGGGTCGAACTCCCCGGTGCAGTGGCTCAGGCTCAAGTACGAGCCGGGCGGCAGCGGTTCCAGAAGCCTCCTGACGATCTCGTACGGCTCCTGGGAGTCCGTGACGAAGTGCATCAGGGCGTGCAGGCTGAGGGCGACCGGGAGTTCGGGGTCGAGGATGTTCCGTTCCCGTACGGCGGCCCAGACTTCGTCCGGCTCGGTCGCGTTGGCCTGGACATAGGCCGTCCGCCCCTGCGGGGTTCCGTCGAGGAGTTCGTCGGCGTAGACGAGGACGATCGGGTCGTTGTCGACGTAGACGACCCGGCAGTCCGGGGCGACCTCCTGTGCCACGTCGTGGAGGTTGGGCGAGGTGGGAATGCCGGTCCCCACGTCGATGAACTGCCGGATCCCCTGCTCGGCGAGATAGCGGACGGCCCGGTGCATATAGGCCCGGTTGACCTTCGCGACGGTCTCGATCGCCGGGAAGACCCGGATCACTTCCTCGGCGGCCTCCCGGTCCACGACGTAATTCGTCTTCCCGCCGAGGTAGTAGTCGTACATGCGTGCACTGTGGGCCCTGTCCTGCCCCAAGTCCGTGTTCGTACCGCCCTGTCCTTGTGCAGGCACAGGCTGTTCCGCCACGGCACACCCCCAGGTATCCGCTGATCATCCGTCCCCGCCGGAGACGGAATGCACTTGCATTGTCCCTATGCATACTGGCCGGTCACCGGCGCTGTCCAGAGCTGCTCGATTTCTTTGACGGAGCATCAAGTCTCTTTCACGGCCGGGCGCGTCGTCCGCTGTCGCGGACGGCACGCCCGGCGGTGGTCGTCGCCTCAGATGTCACCGCGGCGCACGGCGGTCACGAAGGCGACCGCGGCGGCCGTGGAGACCTCCACCACTCGGCCCTTACGGACCTTCGAGTCGTCGAAGAGCACCTGCGCACCCGACGGCTGTGCGACTTCGACGCACTCCCCTTCCGGATAACTGTGCGAACTCTTGCGCCACATCACTCCGGCGTCGTCCGCGTCCTGCCGTGACACATACATCGACTTCCGCACCGAACTTCCTCCCGCGGTGAACGAACACCCCGTCGTCGAGATGCAATTGCATCTCACCCGGCCAGGTCAGGATCGCCCCGGAGCCGGTGATGTATGCGTGCTTAAGGCAACAATGTCTCGATTCAACCCTTGCCCGCGCATGCAAGTGCAGCCGTCGGACCACCGGTTCATCGCACCGCCGGATCGCGGCGCGGCCGGGGTGGCGCGTCGGCGCCGTCCATTCGCACGCGGGCTGCGGCGCGTTTACCGCGTGGCGGCCCAAGTAAGCCTTTCAGCAGGGATGATCGATAAAGTCCGCCGGTCCATGGACCCGTCAGGTGAATCGAACGGCGGGCAAGCGGTCGAGTGCAACTGAAGGCCGCTGAACAGGCGTTGCCGAGGCACTGCGCCGGATCCGGGTGGAGAAAAAGGAAGATGTGACGCCTTTCCGCGCCTAGCGTCATTCCCGCACCAGTCCGAACACCTCCCCTGACCGAGCTCCAGGCATGAACCAGCACGTCCCCAGAGCCCAGCGGAGCCCAGCAATGTCCGATACACGCAACCGCCCGCTGACGGGTCCCACGCACATCGGTGTCGTTCTCGAACGAGTGCGCCGGCAAGCGGGCATCCAGCACGAGATCCTGGCGCACCGGACCGGAGTCGGCGTCGACTACCTCGCCAGAGTCCTCGGCGGCACCCGCTTCCCGCCCCGCCGCTTCATCCTCCTGTACGCGCGCACCTGCGGCGCCGACCCCCAAGTCCTGCTGAGGGTCTGGGAGGACGAGCACGAACGGCTCTCCGCGGGGCCGGGGCAAGGAGGCGGGGAGCGTCCGTCCCCGGACCGTCCGTCCCCGGGCGGCGGCTGACCGCCGCGCTCTCGGCCGCCGCTACGGCGAGCATCCCGCGGCTTCGGCCGGATCGCGGCGGCGAAGGGCGCCGGACCGGGGCAACCGCGGTCTGTACGGCCTCGGCGGCATCGCCCGCGAGGCCGTCCGCGACGGCTCCGCGCCGCACCGGCCCCCGCGCGTCGGTCCCGCGCGCCGTATCGCCCGTGCCGTATCGCCCGTGCGGCGAGCTTCCGGTCCGGCGGGACCTCGTCCCGGCACCGCCCCGCCGGGGACGAGAGTTCATGCGGGCGCCGGACGACCGACCGGCCCGCGACGCCGCGTCCGACCCGGCACCAACGCCGGCCCCGACCCCGCGGCCGGGTCTCGGCCTCTACCCGTCCATCAGGAGAAAGCGCCCGCCGGCCTCAAACCGCCGCCTCCTCGGCCTCCCGTCCCCGCGCCCCCGGCCGGTCCCGCCATGCCGACGGGAGGGCGACGACGATGAGGGCGGCGGTGCAGACGAAGCCCCAGGGGTAGCCGACCTGTTGGGCGAGGACGCCGAAGCAGACGGCGCCGATGCCCATTCCGGCGTCGTAGGCGATGTTCCACAGGGCGCTCACGGTGCCGTAGCCGGAGGCGGGGACGCGGGAGTACATCAGGGTGATCGTGGAGTTCTGGGCGATGCCGAAGCCGATGCCGAAGACGGCGACGCCGACGACGACCGCGACGGCACTGCTGGTGTACGCGGTGATGAACATGCCGGCGGCGGACACCAGGAGTCCCGGGAAGACCAGCCGGGAGGAGCCCTTGCGGTCGCCCAGACGGCCGGCCACCAGGCGGGCCACGGCCGCTCCGGCGGGCTGTACGAACAGGGCCACGGCCACCAGGCCCGTGGACGCCGAGGGCACGGCGAGCGGCAGGAAGGTCACCACGATCCCGGCGGCCAGCGCCGTGACCGCGAAGAGGACCGCGGGCCGGGCTATCGCGCGGTCGCGGATGCCGTCCAGGATGCCGATCCGCCGTCCGGCGATGTACTCCTTCTCCGGCAGCCCGGGTATGGACAGGATCGGGGCCAGCGCGCACACCCCGGCGGCCACGCCGACCGGCGCGTACCCCACCTCGGAGACCAGCCAGACGCCGAGCGGCAGCCCCAGCAGCGAGGGCACGCCCGAGACGATGCCGACCAACGCCAGCCCCTCGCCCCGGCGTTCGGAGGGTATGAAGGAGGCGGTGAGCGCCCCGCCCGCGACGACGGTCAGGGCGAAGCCCGCGCCGCGCAGCAGGCAGACCACCGTGATCCAGGCGACGCCGGAGAACATCGTCAGCGCCAGCGACGGCACGCCCATCAGCAGCAGGCCCGCGCCCAGGGTGACCCGGTGGCCGAAGCGTTCGATGAAGCGGGGTGCCACGATCTCGCCGGCGACCGTGGCCAGCATCAGGGCGCCCGTGGTCGCTCCGGCGCCGTTGCCGCCGGCCCCGGAGTGCTTGGCGTAGAGCGGGACGACCGACAGCAGCAGGTAGAAGCTCGCCGAGGCGCCGAACACGCTGACGAAGCGCAGCAGCAGCGGACGCGACACCAGCGGGGGCCGGTCCTTGGGCCCGGTCGTGGGCGGCGGGGAATTCCGCGGATCAGTGGTGGTCATGGTCGCACCCTAGGGAGCGATCAGCTCACCGGTAAGCTCCAATTCCATGTCTTCCCAGTGGTCCAATGCGTCGTCGGACCTGCTCTTCGCGATCGACCGCGACCGCGACGAGCCCCTGCGGTCCCAGCTGGAACGGCAGGTCCGCGAGGCGATCCGCACCGGCCGGCTGCGGGTGGGCGAGCGGCTGCCGCCCTCGCGCGAACTCGCGGGCGCGCTCGGCCTGTCCAGGGGCCTGGTCCAGGACGCGTATGCGCAACTGCTCGCCGAGGGGTATCTGGTGGCGCGGGTGGGTTCGGGCACCCGGGTGGCCGCCGGTGCGTGCCCGCCGGCCGCGCCGCCGGTGCCGCGACGGCCCGCCGGACGGCCGCCGCTGCTGGCCGATTTCCGGTGGGGCGTACCCGACTTGGGCGCGTTTCCGATGCCGGACTGGCTGTGGGCGGTGCGGGAGGCGGCGCGCCGGATGCCGGTGGCCGAGCTGGACTACGGCGATCCCCGGGGCAGCGCGGTGCTGCGCGAGGTGGTCGCCGGGTACGCGCGCCGGGTACGCGCGGCGGCGGCCGACCCCGAGCACATCGTCATCTGCTCGGGGTACGCCCAGGGCCTGTCCCTGACCCTGGCCGCGCTCGCCCGCAGCGGGGTGCGTCGCGTCGCGTACGAGGATCCCGGTTCGCCCGCCTCGGTCCGGGCGGCGGCGGCCGCGGCGGGCCTCGCGGCGGTGCCCGTGCCGGTGGACGAACAGGGCATCGACGTGGGCGAGTTGACGGCGAGCGGGGCGCGGGCGGTCGTCGTCACCCCGGCGCACCAGTGGCCGACCGGGGTGGTGCTCGGACCCGAGCGGCGGCTGGCGCTGATCGCGTGGGCGGCCGCACACGACGCGGTGGTCATCGAGGACGACTACGACGCCGAGTTCCGCTACGACCGGGAGCCGGTCGGCGCCCTCCAGGGGCTCGCCGCGGACCGGGTCGTCTCGATAAGCACCGTCAGCAAGTCCCTGGCACCGGCGCTGCGCATCGGCTGGCTGCTGTGCCCGCCGGCGCTCGCGGACGCCCTGGTGTCGGTCAAGCACATCAGCGACCGCGGCTCGCCCGTCCTCGATCAGCTCGCCCTCGCCAGGCTGATCGAGTCGGGCCGCTTCGACCGGCATCTGCGCCGGATGCGCGGCACCTACGCGGCCCGGCGCACCGCCCTGCTGGCCGCGCTCGCGGAGCACGCCCCGGGCATCGCCGTGAGCGGTCTCGCCGCCGGCTTCCACGCGGTCGCCCAGCTGCGGGAGACGGCGGACGAACGGGATCTCGTGGCCGCCGCCCGCGCCCGCTCGGTCGGCCTGTACGGGATGAGTACCTGCCGTACCTCGCAGGCGACCGCGCCGCCCCGGCTCGTGCTCGGGTTCGGCAATGTCGGGGAACGCGCCGTCACCGCCGGGATCTCCGCGATCGGCGACCTGCTGCGGGAGCGGGGCTGATCACCGGGTGGAGGCCCGCGCCGGGGTGGTGGTCGGGGGCGTCGCGGCCAGGTCCTCGGTGAGCCGGGCCGCCGTGTGGGCCGCGCCGCCGGTCAGCCGGATCGCCTCCCGGAGCGGCTGCCATACGGCGTACCGGGCACCCGACGTGGAAGGCGGTGGCTCCAGGATGGTGCAGAGCGCGGGGACTTGGAGCGCGGCGCCATGGATCAGCTCCGCGGGTCCGCTCGTCCGCGCGCGGAAGCCGGCCAGGGCGGAGCCGGTCCCCGCTGCCGCGAACGCGTCGACGGCGGTGGCCAGTTCGGCCAGGGCGCGGACCGTGCGGGTCAGGGCCCGCCCGACCTCGGGGAGCGAGCCCGCGGGTTCGGTGTGCGCTCCGGCGGCCGCGGCCGTCAGTCCGGTCTCCGCGGCGAAGGCCGCGCTCAGGGCGCCGTCCGCGCCGTGCAGTACGACGGTCAGCGCGTCCCCGGCCAGCAGGGCGAGCCGTCCGTCCGCCTCCGCCACCGCCCGCTGTCCGTCGAGCGCCCAGCCCCGGCGGCCGGGCAGGGCGGTCCGCACCCGTTGCAGGTCCCGCCGTACCAGCGGCAGGGCGCGCCCGCACACCAGCATCGCCGCGGTGGCGAGGATGTCCTGGCTCGTCGCCCCGCGATGCACGTACGGCGCCGCGTCCGGGTCCAGTTTGGCGACGACCCGGGTGAACGCCCCGATCAGCTCGGCGACGGTGTCGGCGCTTCCCCGGGCGCGGACCGCGATGTCCCGGGGGTTGACGCTCTCCGCCCTGGCCGCGGCGGTGATGGCCGCCGCGGCCTGCTCGGGCACCGCCCCGAGCCGGGCCTGCGCGCGGGCCAGCGCGGCCTCGGTGTCCAGCATGGCCTGGAGCCAGGCCTGGTCGCTGACCGCGCGCTCGACGGGTGTTCCGGCCCGTACCGGGGAGAGCAGACCGGTGTCCCGGTCGGCCGCTGGGCTCTTCATCCGAGAAGCTCCTTCACTGCTCGCCGTACGGGGACACCGCCACCGCCCGCCGCGCCGCCCGCTTCCGGCGCGGGCCGGCACCGCGTGGTTCCGCTCGCCGCCTACTTCCGGCACATCGGGGTGAGGGCGCGGCGCGGTTCCGGGCGGCTCAGGGTGAGCGCCGTCGCCATCGCACGGGCCTTCACCATGGTCTCGGCGAACTCCTCCACCGGGTCGGACAGGGCGACGACGGCACCGCCGACGCCGTAGCGGACGGAGCCGGGTGTGGCCACGATGGTGCGGTTGACGACGCTGAGTTCGCAGCCGCCGCCCAGGGAGAACCAGCCGATCGCCCCCGCGTACACGCCGCGCGGGCCCTGTTCGAGGCGGTCGATGATCTCCATGGTGCGCAGTTTGGGCGCGCCGGTCATGGAGCCGGGCGGAAAGGCCGCCCGTACGCAGTCGACCGTCGAGCGTCCCTCGCGCAGGGTGCCGCGGACGGTGGAGACGAGATGGTGGACCTGCGGGAAGGTCTCCACCCCGCACAGCACCGGTACGTGGACCGAGCCGGGGCGGCAGACGATGCCGAGGTCGTTGCGGACGAGGTCCACGATCATCAGGTTCTCGGCACGGTCCTTCTCACTGCCGCTCAGGGAGTCCCGCAGCCGCCTGTCCTCCGTCTCGGTGGCACCGCGCGCCCTGGTGCCCTTGATCGGCTTCGAGGTGACGGCTCCGCCCGGGGCGACGGCCAGGAACTGCTCCGGTGAGGCGCTGAGCACGGCCACGCCCGGGAAGTCGAGCAGCGCCCCGTAGGGGACCGGGCTGACGCGCCTGAGGGCGGAGTAGGTGGTCAGCGGGTCGATGCCCATCTCGGCGACCGCCGTGTTGGACAGGCAGATCTCGTACGACTCCCCCTGGCGCAGTTCCTCCAGGCACTCCCCGACCATGCGGAGGTAGGCGTCCCTGCTGTGGCGCAGTTCGACCGGTACGGGGGCCGTGTCCGCCACCTCAACGCCTGCGGAGGGCGCGGGCGTTCGTGGCAGTGCGCGCAGCCGCTCGCCCACCGTCTCCAGCCAGGCGGTGACCTCCGGATCGTCCTGGTGCCGGCTGAGCCGCAGCAGAAAGCAGGTGCGCTCGGCGTGGTCGATCACCAGCGCCCGGTCGGCGAAGACCAGGGCCGCGTCTGGGGTTTCGGCGCGGTGGGTGGTCAACGCGCCCGAGTCCGCCTTGAGTTCGTAGCCGAGATAGCCGACGTACCCGAGCCGGAATCCGAAGGGCAGGTCGGTGCCGCCGTCGACGCGGCGGGCGCCCAGTTCCGTGTCGAGGTACTCCAGGAAGGTGCTCCGGATCCGCCGCCCGCCCGGCTCCACCCGGACGACCTGTTCCGCGGCCCGGTAGGTGACGTACTCGCCGAGCGGACCGGCGCCGTCGCCCATGACGGAGAAGCGCCCCTGCCGCGGTGCGCTGCCGCTGTCCAGCCAGAAGCTGTGCCGGGCGGCGGCGAAGACCTCCTCGTAGGCGGCCTCCGGGTCCGGCGCCCAGGGCAGGCGGCGGACATGCAGCCGGTACGGCGGGGCGTCGTCCGGCGCCGGGGCATCGTCCGGAGCCGGGCCGAGCGCGCGGCGGTGCCATGCGTGCGTGAGGTCGCGGAAGTTGGCGAGCAGCTCATGGCCGTACTGCGTGCTGACGGACTCCGGATGGAACTGGACCCCCCACAGCGGCCTGCTGCGATGGCGGACCCCCATCAGGACGCCGTCCTCCGACCAGGCCAGCGCCTCCAGTTCCTCGGGCAGCGCGGTGACGGCGAGCGAGTGGTAGCGCACCACACCGAACGGCGAGGGCAGTCCGGCGAAGAGGTCGCGGCCGGTGTGGGTGACCAGGGAGAGGCGGCCGTGCCGGGGCTCGGGCGCGTGCCGCACCTCGGCACCCAGCAGTTGGCAGATGCCCTGGTGGCCCAGGCAGACCCCGAGGACCGGCAGGTCCCACTCCAGGATCGCCCGGGAGCCGATGCCGAAGTCCTCGTGCCGTTCGGGCCGGCCGGGGCCCGGGGAGATCACGACGTTGTCGAAGTCCCGTGCGTCGAGCGCGGACCAGTCGGCGTCGTTGCGGACGACCAGCGGCTCCCGGCCGTTCACCTCCGTCAGCAGCTGATGGAGGTTGTAGGTGAAGGAGTCGTAGTTGTCGATGAGGAGTGTGCGCGTCACCTGGACCTGTCCCTGGATGCTCATCGCCCGGACAGCACCGTGGCCTGTTCGGTGACCGCCCGCAGGACGGTCAGGGCGTCGTGCAGGGCGCCGACGTCATGGGTGCGGATGTAGTCGGCGCCGTCGAGGGCCGCGTGGATCTCGGCGGCCAGTGTCGCGGGTCCGCTCTCGGTGATCGCGCGGCCGGTCACGGAGCGCAGGAACGACTTGCGCGAGGCCGAGATCATGACCGGCAGCCCGAACTCCTCCTTCAGCGACCGGACTGCGCCGAGCACGGCGAAGGACGTCTCGGGGTTGCTGCCGAGGAAGTAGCCGAGCCCGGGATCCACGACGAGCCGGTCCCGGTCGATCCCCGCGTCCCGCAGGGCGGTCAGCCGCTCGGCGAAGAACTCCAGGATCCCGTCCCAGACTTCGGCCGGGTCGGTCGGTACCCGGGTGGCGGGCCCGAGGCGCTGCACCGAGTGCATGACCACGAGCCCGCAGCGCGCCGCCGCCAGCTCCCCGTAGGTCTCCGGGTGCGGGAAGCCCTGGATGTCGTTCAGGTAGGCGACCTGGCGGGCGAGCGCGAAGCTCTGGGTCTCGGGCAGGAACGAGTCGACCGAGCACGGGATGTCCTCGGCGGCCAGCCGGTCCAGGACCGGCGCGAGGCGCGCGCACTCCTGCTCGGCCGGTACCCGCGCGGAGTCCGGATTGCTCGCGGCGGGCCCGAGTTCGACGATGTCCGCCCCCTCCGCCCGCAGCCGCAGCGCCTGCCGCAGTGCGGCCTCGGCGTCCAGGTAGCGGCCGCCGTCGGAGAACGAGTCCTCGGTGATGTTGACGATGCCGACGAGCAGCGGTCCACGGCGGTCGCCCGCCGTCGAGGACGCACCGGGGGCCATAGGGGGCATGAGACTTCTCCGTCCTTCAAAAGCGGTTCGGCGCAGCAAGGTTACGCATCCGAAGGGCCTTTGGCGGAAGATTCTCCGGCCGTGAGGGCGGTCACTCGGCAATATCTTTCCCACCTCGACGCACCCGACCGAGTCTGCGCGCCCACCGGTGCGGCGTCTTCGGATCCAGGTCCAGCTCATGGCCGCGGCGCCCCGGCCCGGAGTACAGGTGCGGCCCCGCCGCCGGACCGAAGACGGGGCGCAGGACGGGGACGCAGACTCCTCGGCGACGGTGACCGATGGCCGAAACCGACCGTCACCGCATCGCCATCCAACGGACCGGGGGACCTGTGTCGGGAACACTCGCGAGCGATATCCTCGCCGCCGCACGGCTGCGCCCGGCCGCGGTGGCGCTGGCCGAAATGCCCGGGGAGGACGCGGACGTCAGCTACGGGGAACTGGCCGCGCTGGCCGAACGCACCGGGCGGACGCTCGACGCGATGTTCGCCGGGGGTCGCGGGTCGTGCGGTCACCGTCCGCTCGCGCTGGTCGCCGCCAAGACGCCCGCCTCGATCGCCCTGATCCTGGCCTGTCTGTCGGCCGGCCGCCCGCTGCTGCTGCTCTCCCCCGACCTCGGCGAGGACACCACCGCCACGCTGGTCCGGCGCGCCGGAGCACAGGCACTGGCCACCGTGGACGGGGACCGGCTCGCCTGGACGGCCCTGCCGGACGGGGCGGAGAGCGGCCCGGCGGTGCCCGAGGGGACCCGGCTGGTGCTGACCACCTCCGGCTCCACCGGGGTGCCCAAGCTCGTCCCGCTGACCGCCGGGGCGCTCGACGCCTTCACCGCGTGGGCGGGCGAGTTCCTCGGTCTGGACGCGGACAGCCGGGTCCTCAACTACGCGCCGCTCAACTTCGACCTGTGTCTGCTGGACATCTGGGCCACCCTGCGCCATGGCGGCCGGGTGCTCCTGGTGGACCCGGCGCGGGCCGCCGAACCCGCGTATCTGGCCCGCTGGGTGCGCCTCGGCCGGCCCCATGTCGTGCAGGGTGTGCCGCTGCTGTTCCGGCTGCTCGCCGAGTCGGGTGCGCGGCTGCGCGGGGACGCCGTCCGGCATGTGCTGCTGACCGGCGACCATGTGCCCCGGCAGATCCGAAGGCAGCTGCCCGAGCTGTTTCCGCACGCCCGGCTGCACAACGTCTACGGCTGCACCGAGACCAACGACAGCATGGTCCACGGCTTCGGGGCCGCCGAGGCGGCGGACGGCGAGATGCTGCCGCTGGGCGAGCCGGTGCGGGGCACCCTGATCGCCGTACTCGACGGGGAGCGCGAGGTCACCGGGCCCGGCAGCGGCGAACTCCTCGTCTCCACACCGTTCCAGACACCCGGGTATCTGGCCGAACCCGCGGCCCCGGACCGGTTCCGGGAACGCGACGGCCGTACCTGGTACCGCACCGGCGACCTCGTCGAGCGCGGCGCGGACGGCCGGATCCGGCTGGTCGGCCGGACCGACTTCCAGGTCAAGGTGCGCGGTGTCCGCGTCAATGTGGAGGAGGTCGAGCGGGTCCTCACCGACCGGCCCGAGGTCGCCGAGGCGGCGGTCGTCGCCCTCCCCGATCCGGACGCCGGGGTCGCCCTGCACGCCTTCGTGCGCACCAGCGGCGCCGAGGTGACCGGACTCCAGCTGCGCACCCTCTGCGCCGCCCGCCTGAACCGGGTGGCGATTCCCAGCCGCTTCCATCTCATGGCCGGTCCGCTGCCCGTGGGGCCGACCGGAAAGGTGGACCGTCGCCGTCTCCAGGAGCACCTGACATGAGTCTGAACCAAGAGATCACCCGGCACATCGTGGACGAGTACCTGCCCGGTACTCCCCCCGAGGAGCTGGAGGACTCCTACGACCTGCTGCGCAACGGGGTGGTGTCCAGCCTTCAGTTGCTGCGGCTCATCGCCTGGCTCGGCAACCACTACGACGTTCCCTTCGACGAACTCGACGTCACCCCCGACGACTTCCGTTCGGTGGCGGCGATCGTGGAGCTGATCGACCGGCACCGCCGGGCCCTCGGCACGTCATCCATCCCAGCCAACTGATCCGAGACGAACGGGGGTTCGCGACATGTTCATTCGTGACAAGAGAGCCATCGAGCCGGTCGAGTGGGGCAACGGCCTCAGCTACCGCATGGTCGTGGAGAACGACCGGATGGGGTTCACCGTCTGCCACACCGTCGTACGGGCGGGCACCAAGTCGAAGCTGGAGTACAGCCGCCATCTGGAGGCCTGCTACTGCATCTCGGGCTCCGGCCGGGTGGAGACCGCCGACGGCAGCGTGGGCGAGGACATCAGGCCCGGCATGCTCTACGCGCTCGACCGGCACGACGCCCACTTCCTGATCGCCGACCCGGCCGGCGACATGGTGCTGATCAGCGTCTTCAACCCGCCGCTGCGCGGCGACGAACGGCATGACCTCGGCGCCGACGGCTTCTCCCACTACTGAGATGCCCGACAGCGACGAGCAGCGCGAACTGCTGCGCGCCATCCGCGAGGTGGCCCGGTCCGCCGGGCAGGGCCACATCGAGCGGGACCCGGCCGGCGAGTTCGACACCGAGGGCTGGAAACGGCTGTGCGACGTCGGCCTGTTCGGGCTGCCGTTCGGCACCGAGTGGGGCGGCCTGGGCCAGGACCTGGTGACCACGGTCGCCGTCCTGGAGGAACTCGGCTACGGCTGCCACGACACCGGGCTGACCTTCTCCGCCACCACCCATCTGGTGAGCACCGGCGTCCCACTGCACCGGTTCGGCTCGGCGGCACTCAAGTCCCGCTACCTCCCCGGCATTTGCGCCGGAACCACGATCGGCGCGCATGCCGTCACGGAGCCCGGCGGCGGCTCCGACATGACCGCCATGCGGACGAGCGCCGCCCGGGACGGCGACGCCTTCGTGCTCAACGGCAACAAGGCGTTCGTCAGCAACGGGCCGCTCGCCGACCTGATCGTGGTGTACGCCCGCACCGGCGAGAGCGGTGACATCGGGGGCCTGACGGCCTTCCTGGTGCGCCGGGACACCCCGGGCGTGAGCGTCGGGCAGCCGGTGGGCAAGCTCGGACTGCGGACGTCACCGCTCGCGGAGGTGTTCCTGGAGGACGTCCGGGTGCCCCGCGACCATGTGCTCGGCGGGGTCGGCGCGGGATTCCTCGTCTTCGACCACGTCATGCAGTGGGAGATCCTGTGCGGTTTCGCCGTCACCACCGGCGAGCTGCGCAGACGGCTGGAGCGCTGCGTCGAACACGCCCGCAGCAGAACGCAGTTCGGCGTCCACATCGGCTCCCACCAGGCCGTCTCGCACAAGCTCGTGGATCTGCGCATCGATGTGGAGACCGCCCGCAAGTGGCTCCACGACACCGCGCGCCGGGCCCAGAACCGCGAGGACGTGGCCGCCGACATCGCCACCACCAAGCTGATCGTCAGCGAGGCCAACGTCCGTTCGGCGCTGGCCGCGGTGCAGATCTTCGGCGGCTACGGCTACACGACCGAGTACGGCCTGGAGAAGGAGCTGCGGGACGCCGTGGGCGGCACGATCTACTCCGGCACCTCGGAGATCCAGCGCGAGCGTCTCGCCGTACTCATGGGGCTCGACCGTCCCCTCACCACGACCAGGAAGAAGGGGCGGACATGACAGCGAGCCAGGAACCGACGCTGGCACCGACCGAGTTCCTCGACCACACCTCCGCGGCGGTCCGGGCGTTCGTCGCCGAGGTGCTGCCCGCCGCGGACGTCTTCACCGGCGGAGGCGCCGACCCCGACGCCGAGCGGGCCCGGCGCAACGCGGTCGCGCTGTACTACGCGGTCCGCGACGCGATCCCGTACGAGGTCTACGGCGCCGACCTGACCCGCACCGGGCTCAGCGCGAGCGGCGTCCTCGCCCATGGCTTCGGCTTCTGTGTGCACAAGTCCGCGCTGTACGCGGCGGCCGTGCGCGCGGTGGGCGTGCCCAGCCGGGTCTACTACGGCGATGTCCGCAACCACCTCGCCTCCCCGCGGCTGCGCGAACTGGTCGGCGGTGACGTCTTCCGCTTCCACAGCCTGGCCGTGGTGCGGCTGGACGGCCGCTGGACCAAGGCCACCCCGGTGTTCAACAAGATGCTGTGCAAGCTGTACGGCATCAAGCCGCTGGAGTTCGACGGGCGCGCCGACAGCATGTACCACCCCTACGACGAGCAGAACCGCCGGCACATGGAATTCCTGCACGTCCACGGCGAGTTCGACGACGTTCCCTACGACCTCGTCTACGAGGGGATCAGGACGGCGCACCCCAGGCTGTTCGCCGGCTCGCACACCACCACTCCCGGATCGCTGGCCGCCGAGGCGGCCGGTGCGGCGCTCTGAAAAGGACCTTCAGCATGGACAGGACGCGCTTCTCGCTCGGCGAGAACGATGCTCCGACGACCTGGTACAACCTGGCCGCGGATCTGCCCGGGGCCCCGCTGGCGCCCGCGCTCAACCCGAAGACCCATCAGCCGCTGACCCGCGCGGAGATGGCGCACACGATGCCGGAGCCGCTCATCGAGCAGGAGCTGAGCACCGAGCGGGAGATCGAGATCCCGGACGCGGTAAGGGAGTTGTACGCGCTGTGGCGGCCCTCCCCGCTCTTCCGCGCCCGCCGCCTGGAGCGCGCGCTGGGCACTCCGGCGCGTATCTACTACAAGTACGAGGGCGGCGCGCCGACCGGCAGCCACAAGCCCAACACCGCGATCCCGCAGGCGTATTACAACAAGCTGGCCGGGAAGACCGGACTGGTCACCGAGACCGGTGCCGGGCAGTGGGGCAGCGCCACCGCGCTGGCCGCGTCCTTCTTCGGGATGACGGCCAAGGTCTACATGGTCAAGGTGAGCTTCGAGCAGAAGCCGTACCGCCGGGCCCTGATGGAGACCTACGGCGCCCGGTGCACACCGAGCCCGAGCACGGAGACCGAGGTCGGGCGCAAGATCCTGGCCGACGACCCGGACTGCCCCGGCAGCCTCGGCATCGCCACCTCGGAGGCGCTGGAGGCGTTCGCCCAGGACCCGGACCTGGGCTATGTGCTCGGCAGCGCGGCCAACCATGTGCTGCTGCACCAGACCGTGATCGGCCAGGAGGCGATCCGGCAGATGGAGCTGGCCGGCGACTACCCCGACATCGTCGTGGGCTGCTCCGGCGGCGGCAGCAATCTGGCCGGCCTCTCCTTCCCGTTCCTCGGCGAGCGGCTGCGCGGCGGCCGGGACGTGCATGTCATCGCCGTGGAGCCGGCCGCCTGCCCGACCCTCACCCAGGGCACCATCGCCTACGACTACGCGGACACCGGCAGGCTCGGCCCGCTGTTCCGGATGCACACCCTGGGCCATGGCTTCGTGCCCCCGGCCGTGCACGCGGGCGGGCTGCGCGCCCATGGCATCGGCCCGCTGGTCAGCCGCTGTGTGGAGGACGGGCTGATGGAGGCGCGGGCGGTGCCCCAGACCGAGTGCTTCGAGGCGGGTGTGCGGTTCGCCCGCACCGAGGGCATCGTGCCCGCCCCGGAGTCCACGCACGCCATCCGGGTCGCCGTGGACGAGGCCCTGCGCTGCCGCGAGGAGGGCACGGCCAGGACCATCCTGTTCGGCCTGTCCGGCCACGGCCACTTCGATCTCGCCGCCTACGACCGGTACTTCGCGGGCACGCTGGCCGACGACCGCCCCGACGAGGCGCTGCTGGCCGACGCGGCCGACGGCATTCCGCAGGTGGGCCGGGGATGACCGGGCCCCGCACGGTCGCCGTGGTCGACGCCGACGGCATCGGCGCCCATCTCCCGGGCGCGCTGCGCCGCGAGGGCCTGGGCTGCGTCGTCGTACGCTCCGACACCCCGTCCGCCAGCTTCGCCCACGACCGGAGCGAGAGCGGCGCGGACGTCGTGCACACGGGCGACCTGTCGGCCACCGCCGCGGCGCTGCGCGGGCTCGGCGTGGACTTCGTCGTCGCGGGCACCGAGTCCGGGGTGCTGCTGGCCGACGCGCTGTCGGCCGCGCTCGGGACCCCGGGCAACGGCATGTCCGTGCCCACCGCCCGCCGCGACAAGTACGCGATGGTCCGGGCCGTGGCGGCGGCGGGCCTGGCCACGGCGGACTCGCTCGTCACCGGCTCGCTGCCCGAACTGCGGGAGTGGGTACGACGGCGGGGCGAGTGGCCCGTGGTGCTCAAGCCGCGGGCCAGCGCCGGTACCGACCAGGTCCACTTCTGCCACGACGAGCAGCAGGTGGACACGGCGTTCGCGGCCGTCATCGCGGCCACCGACCACTACGGCACCCGCAATACGACGGTGCTCGCCCAGCGGTATCTGCACGGCGAGGAGTACTTCGTGAACACCGTCAGCCGCGACGGCGCGCACCATGTCGTCGAGGTCTGGCGCTATCACAAGGCGCTGATCGCCGGGACCGTGCCGATGTACGACTACGAGGAGCCCGTACCGGCCGACGACCCGGGGGTGCGCCGGGTCGCCGCCTACGCGCTGGCCGTCCTGGACGCGCTGGAGATCCGCAACGGGTCGGCGCACACCGAGGTCATGCTGACCGCCGAGGGGCCGGTGCTCGTGGAGTGCGGGGCGCGGCCCGGCGGCGCGCACACCCCGGAGGTGGTCTCCCGCTGCCTGGGCACCAATCAGATCGACCTGCTCGCCCGGGTGATCGCCCGGCCCGGCGAGCTGGCCGACGGCACCCTGCCGCGGTACCGGATCGGCACCCCGCTGCGCTATGTGTCGCTGATCAGCCAGGTCGACGGTGTCGCGCCGGACGCCGCGCGGCTGGCCCCGGTGCGCGCGCTGCCGTCCTTCGTGGAGCTGGTGCTGACCGCGCCGGAGGGCTCGCCGGTCCGCCCCACCGTGGACCTGAACAGCTCCCCCGGCTACGTCTACCTCAGCGCGCCGGACCCCGCGCAGGTCGAGGCCGACTACCGGCGGCTGCGCGAGCTGGAGCGCACCGGGCTCTACGCGGCACCGGTGCCCACCGGCGGCCACTGACTCTTCCCCCTTCATACGAACAACGACCGTCCCTTGTCGAGGAGTTGAAACGATGTCCGTTGAGACGACGTCCGTGCTGAACCTGGCCGAGGTGGCCGCCTACCCCGCCGGCTGGCAGCACGCCGAGAAGCGCATCCACCCCGGCGAGCATCTGAGCCTGCCGGGCGCCCTGCTGAAGTGGTACGACATCCGCACCCCGGAGCAGGAGGCCACGCCCGAGGTCACCGAGGAGGCCCGCGCCTTCCTGCGGGCCGAGGCGGCCGCGGGGCGGCTGGAGTTCCGGGGCGAGATGGGCTTCGTCCTCAACCACCGGTGCGACGACAAGTACTTCATGATCGTGTGCGTGTGGCGCAACAAGAACGAGATGTGCCAGGCGATCTTCGCCCGCGACGCGTCGGGGTACGGCCCCTACCAGGCCGCGCCGGGCACCCTGCGCGCCACCCAGGAGGTCGTGGAGCTGGACGCCACCTCGCACGAGCGCCGCGGCTGGTCGCGCTTCCTGCAGTCCGCCCGCGACGACGCGGCCAAGCAGGCCTACCTGGACGACGCCTGCACGGGCCAGCTCATCTGAGGGGTCCGGCCCCCGTCGTCGTACCGCCGAAGTGACACGTCGTACCCCCTGAACCGTCTCCATGGAAGGAGCAGTCGTGACAGGTCCCGCCCACCGGGGGCACCGCGCCGACGCGGGATCCGGACGCAGGCTGGTCGTCCTCGGCGTGGCCGCGAGTGACAGCCATGCCGTGGCCAACCATTTGATCGCCCATGGCCTGCGGGCCCAGGGCTTCGACGTGGTCAACCTCGGGACATGCACCCCGGTCGCGGAGTTCGCCGCCGCGTGCCGGGAGCATCCCGAGGCGGAGGCGGTGCTCATCGGCAGCATGAACGGGCACGCCTACGAGGACCTCAGGGAGCTGCCCGCCGCGCGGGCCTCGGGGGCCGTGCACTGCCCGGTGGTCCTCGGCGGCAATCTGTCGGTCGGCAGCACGAAGGACGCGGCCGCGACCGAGCGGCTGCTGGCGCTCGGCGTGGACCGTATCGTCACCGATCCCGCGCTGCTGCCGGCCGTCCTGGACGAACTGCGCGCCGAGCGCGCCCGCACGGCCGGCCGGGTCCGGGGCGACGGTCTGGGTGCCGCGTGAAGCGGACCCTGCCGCCGGGCGGAGCACCCGTGCCGCCGCCGCTGCGGGAGTCGGCGGCGTACATCGAGGGGCTGGGCAAGCCCACCGTGGCGCAGGTGCTGCGGCGGGCGCACGAGTCGGGGCGGGTCGCCGTCCAGCCGCGCTGCGGGGTGGGCGGGCACGAGGAGATGAAGCGGCTGCTGACGACGCTGGAGGAGCGGGCGGCGCCCGATGTCCTCACCCTCACCATCGACTCGCACACCCGGCTGCTGCGGTTCGGGCAGGCCCGGCGCGCGCTGCTGGACGACCCCGCGGACCTCAACGGATATCCGCTGGTGACCCATGGCTGGCGGCGCGGCCGGGAGCTCAACGAGGCGGTGGCCGCGCCCCTGGAGGTGCGGCACGGCTCGCCCGATGCCCGGCTGCTGTTCGAGACGGCCGTGGCGTCCGGCATCACCTCGTTCGAGGGCGGCGGCATCTCCTACAACCTGCCCTATTCCAAGGCGGTTCCGCTGGCCGATTCGCTGGCGGCGTGGGAGGAGGTCGACCGCCGGTGCGGTGAGCTGGCGGAGCTGGGGGTGGTGGTCGACCGGGAGCTGTTCGGGACGCTGACCGCCGTACTGGTGCCGCCGTCCATCAGCCTGGCCGTCAGCGTCCTGGAGGCCGTCCTCGCGGTCCGGGCGGGCGTCCGCTGCGTGTCGATCGCCTATCCGCAGGGCGGGCAGGTGATCCAGGACGTCGCCGCGCTGCGCGCGATCCCCGAGCTGGCGGCCCGGTACCTCGGCCCGGACGTCCTGGTGCCCCCGGTGCTGCACGAGTTCATGGGGGTCTTCCCGCGGCAGCGCGGCCACGCGGAGGACCTCATCCTCTACGGCGCCCTCGTGGCCCGTCTCGGCGGGGCGTGGAAGGTGATCTCCAAGACCCGTCAGGAGGCCGCGGGCATCCCGGACACCGAGGCCAACGCCGAGGGCATCCGGCTGGCCGACCGCGCCAACTCCCCGCTGCTCGACTTCGTGACGGTGGACGAGCAGCGGGTGGCGGCCGAGCGGGAACGCATCCTGGTGGAGGTGGACGAGCTGGTGGCGCCGGTGCTGGGCCGGGGCGGCGATCTGAAGGCGGCGATCGTGGACGCGTTCGCCGAGGGCACGCTGGACATCCCGTTCAGCGCGAGCCGCCACGCCCGCTCGGAACTCATCCCGGGCCGGGACCGGGAGGGCGCGATCCGCTATCTGTCCGCCGGCTCGCTGCCGTTCTCCCGGCGCACCCTGCGGCACAACGACGAGCTGCTGGACCGCCGCGGCGAGGGACGCATCGGGGAGATGCTCGACGCCGTCACCGCGGACATCTACTACTTCCCCGATCTGTTCGGGGAGCCGCGCTCCTGAACCGCCCTCCCCTGACAACCCGCCCTCCCCCGGCAACTCGCCTTTCCCTGAATCGACTTGACCACGGCATCCACCCGATCACGGATCAGCCAGGATCCGCAGTGAGAAAGCGACACATCCCATGACGCCAGCCAAGCGCCTGCTTCTCGTGGGCGGTTCCGCCACCCATCTGTCCAAGGCACGGGCCAGCGGTGCCGACATCCTCTGGGTCCGGCTGCCGGACGAGACCGGACCGGTCGACACCGGGGACGGCGTCGAGGTCGTCCACGCCGACTACGCGGACGTGGAGACGCTGCGCCGACTGGCCCAGGAGGCGCACGCGGTAAGGCCGTTCGACGCCGTGGTGTCCCTGACCGAGCCCGGCCTCGACCCCGCCGCCCGGGTCAACGACCAACTGGGCCTGGCCGGTACCGGATTCGAGGTCGCGCACCGGTTCACCGACAAGTACCTGATGCGGCGGCGGCTGGCGGAGGCGGCGGCGCCCGGGATCCGGCTGGTCGCCTGCGCGCTGGTCGAGGACGAGCGGAGCCTGCGGGACTTCGGTGCCGCGCACGGCTACCCGTTCATCGTGAAGCCGACCTGCGGCACGGCGAGTTTCGGGGTGCTGAAGGTGGACGCTCCCGAGCTGACGGCGGCGGCCTGGGCGGAGATCGGCCGGCTGCGCGCCTCCGACCATCCGCTCGTCCACGCCTACGACCTGGGCGAGTTCATCATGGAGGAGTACATCGACGGGCCGCTGTGCAGCGCCGAGGCGTTCAGCTTCGACGGGCACCATGTGGTCGCGACCGTCACCGAGGCCATCACGGAGGAGAGCAACCACGTCCATGTCGGCCATGCCATTCCGGCGCGCGTGAGCCCGGCCGTGGAGGCCGACGTGGTGCGGGTGACGGCGGCCGTCCTGGACGCGCTGGGCTACCGCGACGGCGCCACGCACACCGAGTTCAAGCTGACCCCCGAGGGCCCCGTGCTCATCGAGACCCAGGCCCGGGTCGGCGGGGCGCTGCTCAACCAGCTGATCGGCACGGTCTACGGCCTCGACCTCCAGGAGCTGGCCTTCAGCTGGCCGCTGGGCGTGGCGCAGGCGGTGGCGGAGCGGCCGAAGCCCCGTGGCGGCGCGGCGAGTTGGCTCATCGTGACGGAGCCCGGGAAGGTGCGGGAGGTCCGGGGTCTGGACGAGATACTGGCCAAGCCGGACACGGTGGGCGTCGACCTGTGGGTGGGTCCGGGCGATGTGGTCCGGTCCTTCGACGGGCAGTGGGACGGGCTCGGTCATGTGGCGAGCAGGGGCGACGACACCACGGATGCCATCGAGCGCTGCCGGCGGTCCCTGGCCGAGCTGCGCATCCTCACGGATTGACGCACGGAGCGGGGCCCGGCAGCAGACGGCGGTCCCGCGCGTAGACGATGGCCTGCGTGCGGTTCCGCACCCCGAGTTTGCGCAGCAGGTTGGAGACATGGAACTTGATGGTCCGCTCGCTGAGCACGAGGGTCTCCGCGACCTCCTGGTTCGACATGCCCTTGATGACCAGCTCGAAGATCTCCTGCTCGCGCGCGGTCAGCGCGGCCATCTGGTCCTGGGCGGGCATCGCCGGCCTGCGCACCCCGACGAGGTCGACGAGCCGGCGCGCGAGCGGCGGGGGCACCACGGCGTGTCCCGCCGCGACCGCCCGGATCGCGGTGGCCACCTCGGCCGGCGCGTCGTCGTTCAGCACCACTCCGTCGGCGCCGTCGCACAGATAGGCCAGCGCGTCGTCCAGCGCGCCGGCGTCGGCGAGGATCACCACGCCCACCCGGCGGCCGGCGTTCTCCCGCAGTCCGCGCAGCACCTCCGCGGTGTCCCAGGCGGGATCGGCGTCGTCGAGCAGCAGGGCCTGCGGGCGTTTGACGGCGACGGCGTGGTTCAGCTGAAAGGGAGTGGTCGCCTCGGCGACTATCTCCACTCCGGGGGACTGCGCCATGACGGTGCGAAGCGCGATGCGCGTCAGTGCCCGGCTGGCCAGGACCGCCACCTTGACTTCTTTGCGCGCGGAAGTGTTCTCGTCATCGGTTCGTTCGGTTTCGGGCAGTGCTTTGTGCAAGAGCATGGAGTCCTGTCCTTGTCCCGTCATGAATCGTGTCCACGGGCGCGAGAATTGAGTTAAAGATTCCTTGGCACGCGCGCTTCTTCGTGGGAAGCGGTATGCATCCGTAAATCCCTTACCCCTAAAGGAAAGGTGCTCTTGCGGCTCTTCCGGCCCCCCGGACCGCACTCACCGGACCACTACGACACTCCATGTCAACAAGCCCCCCGTCTCCGTGTGCACGCCGCAGCATGTGTGATGAATCACGCTGTTTCGGTAAACACCCCGGCAGTCAATTGAACGTCAAACAGCAGTCCTCTGACCGGCATCGAGCCTACGCGAACACGTGGACGACTGTCCAGAACGTTACTGACAAAGAAACAGCTAAATACGCGTCGCATATCTTGACATTGAGAGCCGAAGCCGATGTGCGCAAATAAGGAAACCGTCCCTGCGGACAGGGTGGAAAACCCGTCGTCGGGCGGAAGGCGGGGGAACGTCCGGTGGCCGAGGGTGAGGGCCTGTCGTCATCACACGGGGGTCGCACGTGTCGGGTACACCGGGCAAGGCCAGCAGTACGACGCTCACACTGGACGGTGGTTCGCTCACCCCCACCCAGGTGGCGGCGCTCGCGCGCGGCGCCGCCGGCACAGCACGGGCGGAACCCGCCGCGGGGGCCGTCGAGCGGATGCGGGCGTCGGTCGCCCTGAAGGACTCGCTGCTCGCGCAGGACATCCCCATCTACGGCGTGACCACCGGGTTCGGGGACAGCTGCATCCGGCAGATCTCCGGGGACAAGGCCCATGATCTGCAACGGCACCTGGTGCTGTACCACCTGAACGGGGTGGGTCCCGCCGCGCCGGACGAGGTGGCACGGGCCACCATGCTGATCCGGGCGAACGCCCTGTCCCGCGGGCCCTCGGCGGTGCGCCCCGAGGTGGTGCGGACGCTGCTGGACTGCCTGGCCGCGGACATCCTGCCGATGATCCCCGAGCGGGGCTCGCTCGGCGCCAGCGGCGATCTGGTCCCGCTGTGCTATCTGGCCGCCGCGCTGATCGGCGAGGGCGACGTCAGGCACCGGGGCGAGGTGCGCCCGGCCCTGGACGCGCTGCTCGACGCCGGGATCCGGCCACTGTCGCTCGAACCGAAGGAGGGCATCGCCCTCATCAACGGCACGTCGTTCACCGCCGCGTTCGGCGTACTGGCCGCCTGGGACGCCCGCGAACTGGCCTTCGTCGCCGATGTGGCCACCGCGATGACCCTGGAATCGCTGCGCGGCAACATCTCGGCGATGCACCCGTTCGTGCACGCGAACAAACCACATCCGGGACAGATCGAAAGCGCCCGTACGATCCGCGCGCTCCTTTCCGGATCCGGCCTCGCGACCTCCTTCGAGGACATCCTGACGCGCCGGGAACCGCTGGCCGGGCGCGGCTATCTGCAACTCGACGACCGGATCCAGGACAAGTACTCGGTGCGCTGCGCCCCGCAGATCGCCGGCATCGTGCGGGACATGCTCGACTGGGTGGACCGCTGGCTGGAGACCGAGATCAACTCCTCCAGCGACAATCCGCTCTTCGACACCGAGGAGTCCCGGCTGCACCTGGGCGGGAACTTCTACGCGGGGCACGTCGGGCACGCCATGGACAGCCTGAAGGTCTCCGTGGCCGGGCTCGCCGATCTGATGGACCGGCAACTCGCGCTGGTCGTGGACGAGAAGTTCAACGGCGGGCTGCCGCCGAACCTGATCGTGCCGCGCTCGGCCGACGATCCGCAGGCCGGACTGCACCACGGGTTCAAGGGGATGCAGATCGCGGCGTCCGCGGTCACCGCGGAGGCCCTCAAGCAGACCGGGCCCGCCTCCGTCTTCTCCCGCTCCACGGAGGCGCACAACCAGGACAAGGTCAGCATGGGCACCATCGCGGCCCGGGACGCGCGCACCGTGAACGTCCTGGTGCGCGAGGTGGCGGCGATCCATCTGCTGGCGCTCGCGCAGGCGGTGGAGCTGCGCGGGATCGAGTACTGCGCGCCCGCGACCCGCGCCGTGCACGCGCTGCTGCGCGAGCACTCCGCGTTCGTCAGCCGCGACCGCCGTCTCGACGGCGACATCGCGGCGGTGATCGGGCTGATCGAGAGCGGGGCCGTGCGGCGCGCCGCCGGCCTCGCCGACTCCGACTTCGTCACAGGCAGGGGGCTGGCAGATGTTGTTGCTGCGTGACCGCGAGCAGAACACGGCGGTCGGAAAGCTGGTCGAGGAGCACACCCGCCTCGTCCGGGAGACCCACGCGGGCACCGGAGACCTCACGGCGGTGCACGCGGCCAAGCTCGCACGGGCCCTCGGCCACGCCGCGGGCAGCGCCCTGTACCGGCACACCGCCGACGCCTCGGTGCGAGCCGACTGGCCGACGGCCGAACTCCGCGATCCGCGCGCGGTGTTGGGGGAGCTCTTCCCACGGCTCCCGCTGCTCGGCAAGGCCGAGCTGTCCGCGCACGGCGAGGAGGCCTTCACCCGGCCACTCGCCGAATTCCTGCACTACTACGAGTCCTCCGGCACCACCGGCAACCCGGTCGCCGCGCCCAAGGCCGTCGACGACCTCGTGATCAACACCATCAACATCGGTGAACTGTGGGCCCAGTTCCTCCAGCCGCGCGATGTCGCCCTGATCCTGATCAACGCCCCGTTCGCGCCCGCCGCCTACCAGTTCGAGAAGGTGCTGGAGTACGTGGGAGTGATGTCGTTCCGCCCCTGGGTGGACAACATCACCGGCGACTACGGCAGGGTGCTGCGCCTGATCGAGTCCCTGAACGCCAATGTGTTCGTGGGCCCGCCCTCCCGGCTGCTGGAGATGATCCAGTTCGCCCACCGGAGCGGCCTTTCGGCCCCGCGCTTCGACCGGCTGCTGCTCATGGCCGAACAGACCGGACCGAGTTTCGTACGCCACCTGGAACGGCTGACCGGCGGCACCGCCTACGTCTGCTCGTACGGCTCCTCGGAGACCGGCACGACGGCGGTCACCTGCCGGGAGCGCAATCTGCATCTCCAGACCCAGAGTTATCTGCTGGAGCTGCGCGACGACACCGGCATCCGGCCGGTCGACGGGTCCGCCGACCGCGGTGAACTCGTGGTGACCACCCTGGACCTGCCGGCCCGGCCGCTGCTGCGCTACCGCACCGGCGACCGTGTGGAGATCACCGGCGAGGAGTGCGCCTGCGGGGTGCGCACCCCGGTGCTGCGCACGCTCGGCCGGGAGCAGGACGTCGTGGCGCTCTCCGGCAACGGGGTGCGCCAGAACGACCTGGAGGCGGCCCTGTGGTCCACGGAGCTGCCCGGACACACCGTCTTCAACTACATGCTGGTGGTGCGCGACCGCGGTGTGGTCCTGCTGGTGACCACGGACGGCACTCCGGACGAGGCCTGGAACGCGGTGGTGGCGCGGCGACTCGCGCCGCTGTTCCCCGGTCTCGCGGTGTCCGTGCGCCCCGTGGAGACCCTGCCCCCGCTCGCCTCCCTCGGCCAGTACCTCGGCTGGAAGCTGTCCCGGGTCCTGGACCTCAACGACGAGCGCAACTGGGCGCGCCTGCCGGAGCCGATCAACGCCGTGGTCGCCGAGTCCCTGCGCCAGCTGGAGACGGACTCCGACGCGCCGGAAGGAACTCGCTGATGTGCGGCATCACCGGATGGGTCGACCACACCCGCGATCTGTCGGGCCAGGGCCCGCTGCTGACCGCGATGGCCGCCACGATGGCCCCGCGCGGCCCGGACGGCGCGGGCGTCTGGCTCTCCCCGCACGCCGCGCTGGGACACCGGCGGCTCGCCCTGATCGACCTGGCGACCGGGGGCCAGCCGATGACCCCCGCGGGCCCGGCCGACCCGGCGCCGCCGGCCGTCCTCGTCTTCAGCGGCGAGGTGTACAACCACGGCGAGCTGCGCGCCGAACTCGCCCGGCGCGGGCACGCGTTCCGCGGCAGGTCCGACACCGAGGTGGTGCTGCGGGCCTATCTCGAATGGGGCGAGGGGGCCTTCGACCGGCTCGTCGGCATGTACGCCTTCGCGCTGTGGGACACCCGCACCGAGACCCTGCTGCTGGTGCGCGACCGGCTCGGCATCAAGCCCCTGTACTGGACCCGGCGTGGCAGCGGAGTGATCTTCGGCTCCGAGCCCAAGGCGGTCCTGGCCCATCCGGAGGTGCCCGCGGAGGTCGATGCCGAGGGCCTGGCCGCCCTGTTCACGGTGGCGATCAAGCCCCCGGGCCAGGGCGTCTACCGGGGCCTGGACGAGGTACGCCCCGGCCATGTCGTACGGGTGGACCGCGACGGCGTGCGTCACCGGCGCTATTGGGAGCTGACCACCGCCCCGCACACCGACGACCTGCCCACCACCGTCGCCGAGGTGCGGCGGCTGCTGGGGGACGCGGTCGGCTCCCAGCTGGAGTCCGATGTGCCGCTGATCGCGCTGCTGTCCGGCGGCATCGACTCCAGCGCCATCGTGGCCCTCGCCGCGCGGCGCCTCGCCGAGGACGGCGGCGGCCGGCTCGCCACCTACGCGCTGGACTTCACCGGCAGCGAGACCGACTTCAAGCCGGACGCCCTGCATGTCAGCAGGGACGCACCGTTCGTCCGGGCGGTCGCGGGCCATGTGGGCACGGACCACACCGATGTCTCGGTCGAAACGACGTCCCTGGTGGGCGAGTTGGGCCCGGCACTGCGCGCCCGGGACATGCCCGGGGTCGGCGACCTCGATGTGTCCCTGCTGCTGCTCTTCCGCGAGGTGCGCCGGCACGCCGCCGTGGCCCTGTCCGGGGAGGGCGCCGACGACTTCTTCGGCGGCTACCCCTGGTTCCGCGCCGAGGCGGAGCGCCCCACGGACAACTTCCCCTGGTCGGCCGGGGTCAAGGACCGCAACGCCCAGCTCTCGCCGCAGCTGCGCGAGGCGCTGGACCTGGACGCCTATGTCGCCGACGCCTACCGCACGGCGCTCGCCGAGGTGCCCCGGCTCGACGGCGAGAGCGGCGCGGACCGGCGGATGCGCGAGGTGTTCCACCTCCAGATCACCCGCTTCCTGCCCTTCCTGCTGGACCGCAAGGACCGGATGAGCATGGCCAACGGCCTTGAGGTACGGGTGCCGTTCTGCGACCACCGGCTGGTCGAGTACCTGTGGAACGTGCCCTGGGAGTTCAAGCGGACCGGCGGCCAGGAGAAGGGCCTGCTGCGCCAGGCGGTCGCGGATCTACTGCCGGACGAGGTGGTGCGGCGGCCCAAGAGCGGCTTCCCGTTCGGGCACAGCCCCGCCTACCTCGACGCGATCCGCCGTACCGTGCGGACCATCGTCGCCGACCCCGCCGCGCCGGTCCTCGACCTGGTCGATGTGCCCGCCGTGCGGGCCATGGTGGACAGCGACGCCTGGTTCAGCGGTGACTTCACCCCGCCGCCCTGGCTGCCCCGGCTCATCCAACTCGACCAGTGGCTAAGGGAGTACGGCGTCCGGGTCGTGCTGTGAAACCCGTGAGCGGAAGGAACGAACCCTCGATGGCACAGCTGCACATCGAACAGTGGGGCGACGGTGACCGCACCGCCGTCCTGGTGCACGGCATCACCGCCGACACGAACAGCTGGTGGCGTACGGCACCGGAACTCGTCCGGCAGGGCTATCGCGTCGTCGCGGTCGACCTGCCGGGCCACGGCCGCAGCCCGCGCTGGGACGCGTACGGCCTCGACGCGATGACGGACGCGATCGCCGAGGCCCTGCCCGAGCGGCCCGATCTGGCTCTCGGCCACTCGCTGGGCGCCCTGCTGCTGGCCGGTGCGCTGGACCGGCTGCGGCCACGGCGCGTGGTCCATGTGGATCCGGCGTGGGCGGCGCCGCCCGACGAGGCGACGGCCAAGGTGATGACGGACGCGCTGCGCGTCCAGAAGGACTGGAGCGAGGAGCGGATCCAGTCCTCGCTGGCACGCTGGGAGCCGCGGGCGCGGGAGCACAAGTCGGCCGCGCTGCGCCGCTGGGACCCGGCGACCCTCGACGCGTTCGACGGCTTCGGCGGCTACGATCCGCCGGCGCCCGAGGTGCCCTCCCTGATCGTCCTCGCCGACCCGAGCCACAACGTCCCGCCGCCGTGGGCCCGGAAGTTGGGCGAGCGGGGCTTCACCGTGCGGGCTGTGCCGGACACCGGGCACGTCGTGCACAACGAGGACTTCACCGGCTTCTGGGCGGTGCTGGAGGAGTGGCTCTGATCGCCTGACGCGAGAGCGGAGACGAAAACGGGAGCGGGGCGCCGGGATTCCGGCGCCCCGCTTCTTCGCATGTGCGCTCAGAACTCCCCGATGTCCACCAGGACCCGCCCGATCGTGCCGTCCTGCACGGCCCGTTGGGCCTCGGCCGTCTTCTCCAGCGGGTAGCGGTGCAGCGGCAGCCCGGCCGCCTCCCCCACCCGCAGGGCACCGGCCCCGACGGCCGCGGTGAGGTCGGCCACCGCCTGGGCCTTGGCCTTCGGCGGAACGGCGTACACCAGCAGGCCCTGCCAGCGGGTGCCCGCGATGAACTGGTCGAAGACCGGCAGGGTGAGGGTGTTGCCGCCGTCGTTGGAGTAGTAGACGACCGTGCCGCCGAAGGCGAGCACCGCCTGGTCCAGCTCCGCGTTCACCGCGGGCGCGACCTCGACGACCAGGTCCACCCCCCGGGGCGCGACGGCCCGAATGGCGGAGGCGGCGTCCTCGGCGCGGTAGTCGACCACGTGCTCGGCCCCGGCGGCGCGGGCCAGCCGGGCCTTCTCCGGGCTGCTGACGGTGGTGATCACCGTGGCACCGGACCAACGGGCCAGCTGGATCGCCGCGTTGCCCACCGCGCCGGCGCCGCCCGCCACCAGGACCGTAC
The DNA here is from genome assembly GCF_040684035.1 of Streptomyces sp. NPDC093018. Classification (NCBI taxonomy): domain Bacteria; kingdom Bacillati; phylum Actinomycetota; class Actinomycetes; order Kitasatosporales; family Streptomycetaceae; genus Streptomyces; species Streptomyces sp. NPDC093018. Next base: position 85,938 of record NZ_JBFBFF010000001.1, on the reverse strand, counting down.
GGCCGTCCCAGGTGCCGGGGCCCAGCCGCTCGGGTCCGCTGCCGGGCAGGGTGAGGGCGCGGTGGGCGGTGAAGCCGGGGATGCCCAGGCAGGCGCCGAGGTCGTAGGAGGCGTGATCGGGCAGCGGCACGGCCTGGGCCGCGGGCAGCACGACGTATTCCTGCGCGGTGCCGTCGGGGCGCATCCAGGCGGCCTCCCAGATCCAGACCCGGCGGCCCAGCAGCCCCGCGTCGACGCCCTCGCCGACGGCGTCGACCAGACCGGCGCCGTCCTGGTGGGGGACCTGCGGGGCGGGCAGGGCCTGGCCGGGGGCCGCGCCCTTCCAGTCGGTCGGGCCGCCGCCGCGGGCCTTCCAGTCGGTCGGGTTGACGCCCGAGACGCGGACCCGTACCCGCACCTCGCCGGGCCCCGGTCCGGGTATCGGCCGTTCGACCAGTTCCAGTACGTCCGGTCCGCCCCTGCGGGTGTATGCGATCGCCTTCATGGCTGTCGGGGCCGCCGGGCCGAGCCCGACGCCCCTCCCCCTCTCCGTGTCGTTCTCGGTCGAATTCTGCGTACAGCGGGCTTGTGACGCGGCGTATCGGGCTCTTGCCCCGTCACCGGGCGGGCGCGAGGGCGCGCAGCGCGGTCAGCGCCCCCTGCGGTCCGGTGCCCGTCTCGGGCGCGGGCAGCAGATGGAGGAACGGTGTGTCGATGCCGGCCGCGACGAAGCGGGCGATGTGCGCACGGCACTCCTCCGGGTCCCCGTGGATCAGCAGGTCGTCCACCAGCTCGTCCGGTACGGCGGCCGCCGCGCGCTCCGGGTCGCCCTCGGCCCAGGCCCGCCAACTGGCGTCGAGGACGTCCGCCCGGCCGAGCCAGGCGTGGAAGGCGGCGTACGTCCGCGCGTTGAGGATGCCCACCAGCATCCGGCGGCCGATCCTGCGCGCGTACGTCCGGTCGCGGGTCGGGCACACGTACAGGCGGGCGACGAGTTCCCGGTCCGGCCGTTCGGGCCCCAGCGCGTCCGCCACCACGGGTACGTCCTCGACCGCGAGGAAGTTGGTGATCGCCCCGTCGGACTCCTGGGCCGCGAGCCGCAGCATGCCGGGCCGCAGGGCGCCGATCATCACCTTGGGCCGGGGTGCGGGCGGCCGCGGCAGCCGGAACCCGTCGATGGTGAAGCTGTCGAAGCGGCCCCGTACCGTACGCCCGTCGAAGGCCTCGCGCAGAAAGCGTGCCGTGTCCCGCACCCGCCGGTACGGCTCGGCGGAGGAGATGCCGTTGATCCGGTCGACGAACGGCGGCCCCGAGGAGCCGATGCCGACGACCACGTCCCCGCGCGCGGCCTCCGCCAGGGTGGCCGCGGTCATCGCGAGCAGCGCCGGGCCTCGGGTGAACGCGGGCACCACCGCCGTGCCCAGGCGCATTCCGGGCACCCAGGCGGCGGCGAGGGCCAGCGGGGTGAACCCGTCGTGTCCCGCCGCCTCGCCCGTCCACAGATCGGTGTAGCCCAGGCCGGGCAGTTCGCGCAGCACGGGCGCGTGGTCGGACAGGGGGACGCCGGGCAGCGGAAGGTTGACCCCGTAACGCACGATGACGGGCCTCTGGATCGCCGGGGACGGATGGTCACGGTGAGCCTAGTGAGCGCGCCCCACCCGGTGACCTGGCCGCGGGGCGGGGAAGCGGCCCGTCCGCCGGTACGGCCCGGCGGCGGGCCATCCCCGTCCCAGACCCGAAGACCGGCCCGGCCGGGCGCCCGCAGACTGGGGGCAACCGACGGGGTGCCCGCAGGGACGCCCGGCTGAGGGGGAGTCTCCATGAGCAGCAGTGCGCAGGACCCGACCGCCTTCCCGTTCCCGCCCGGCCCGCTGGGCGAGCCGCCCACCGAGCTGTCCGGGCTGCGGTCCGCGTGCCCGGTCAGCCGGGTGACGCTGCCCAGCGGCGACGAGGCGTGGGTGGTGAGCGGCTACGACGAGGTGGTCACGGCGCTCACGGACCGCCGGCTGTCCCGGGCCGCGCTGCGCACACCGGGCGCGCCCCGGATGGTGAAGGGCCCGGACTTCGGCGACAACCCGTACAGCATCTTCAACCTCGACGGCGCCGACCACGCCCGGCTGCGCCGGCTGATCGCGGGCGCGTTCGCACCGCGCCGGGCCGAGGAACTGCGGGCCCGGGTGCAGGAGATCACCGACGAGCTGATCGACCGGGTGGCGGCGCTGCCCCAACCGGTCGACATCTACCACGAGTTCTGCACGGTGCTGCCGATCTGGGTGGTCTGCGAGATCGTCGGGGCGCCGCTGGCGGACCGGGACCGGATCAAGACCTGGACCGAGACGCTGATGAGCGTCGGGCCCAATGAGCGGCGGCTGGCCACGCGGGAGGCGATGACCGCGTACGTCCGGGAGCTGGTGGCCGCGCGCCGGGCCGAGCCCCGGCACGATCTGCTCAGCGCCCTGGTCCAGGCCCGGGACGCCGACGACCGGCTGTCCGAGGCCGAACTGTCCTGGCTGGGCGCCGAGTTGCTGCTGGCCGGTCATGACACCACGGTGAACACGATCGGCCGGGGCGTCTTCCAGCTGCTGCGGCACCGGGACCAGTGGGAGCTGCTCACCGCCCGCCCGGACGAGCTGACCGAGCCCGCCGTGGAGGAGGTCTTCCGGTACGCCCCGCCGTCCGATGTGGGCCTGCTGCGCGTGGCGTTGGAGGACGTGGAGCTGGCGGGCACCTCGATCGGCAGGGGCGAGGGGGTCATCCCGCTGATGCACGCCTCCTCGCGGGACGAGCGGCAGTTCGCGGAGCCGGAGCGGTTCGACATCACCCGCGCGGACAACCGCCATCTGGTGTTCGGCTACGGCCCTCATCACTGCCCCGGCGCGGGTGTGGCCCGGATGGAACTCCAGGTCGCCTTCGGCACGTTGGCGCGCAGGCTGCCCGGTCTGCGGCTCGCGGTGGACCCGGAGGAGGTCAAGTGGATCGGTGGCCACATCACGCTGCGCACCGAGGGGCTTCCGGTCACTTTCTGAGGCCCCGCGCCGATTCACGGGACGTCACCGCCGCCCGGATGATCAGGTAGGAACGTGCCCACCACCTCCCGCCCCCTGGCTCTTACGGTCCTGCTCGCCTCCACGTTCATTCAGCTGCTGGACACGACGATCGTCAATGTCGCCGCGCCCGCCATCGGAGCCGACCTGGACGCGGGCAGCGGCCGGCTGGTCCTCGTCTCGGCCGTCTACACCGCCGCGCTCGCCGCGACGCTGCTGCCGGCCGGGCGGCTGGGCCACCGGCACGGTCCCCGGCGGGTGTTCGCCCTCGGTGTCGCGCTGTTCACGCTGGCCTCGGCGGGCTGCGGCCTTGCGCCGACGGTCGACGTGCTCATCGGCATGCGGCTGATCCAGGGCGTCGGCGCCGGGGTGATGGTCCCGCAGGCCCTGTTCGCGATCTCCGCCCTGTGGCAGGGCCCGGCCCATCGCCGCGCCCTCGGCTGGTACGGCGCCACGATGGGCCTCGCCTCGGTCCTGGGTCCGGTGCTGGGCGCGCTGCTCAGCGAGTCGGACGTGGCCGGCCTCGGCTGGCGGGCGATCTTCGCGGTCAACGTCCCGGTCGGGGCCGCGGTGCTGGGGGCCCTCCCCCGCTGTGTGCCGGTGCTCGCACGCGACCCGGAGCAGCGGGTGGGCTGGTCGACCGCGGCCGGGCTGGCCGCCGGGGTGCTGGGCCTCGTCCTGGCGATCTCGCTGGCCCGCACCGTCGGGGGCGTCCTGCCCTGGCTGTGCGGGGCGGTCGGCGCCGCGGTGGTGGTGTGCGCCCTCGTGTTCCAGGAGCGGCACGGACGTCCCGTCACCCTGCCCCTGGAGCTGTGGCGCGGGCCGAGGTTCCGTGCGGGGAGCACGACCGCGGCGGCGTTCTTCCTCGCGGTCACCCCGTTCTTCTTCCTGTTCAGCCAGTGGCTGCAGACGGTCCGGGAGCTCAGCCCGCTGCGCGCCGGGCTGCTCCAGATCCCCTGGGCGGTGGGCGCGATCGCCGGCTCCACCCTCGCGGGGCGCCGGGCCCGCTCCCCCCGGCACAGTGTGTACGCCGCCGCCCTGGTCGCGGCGAGCCTGCTCGTGGTCGCCGTACTGCTCCCCCGGGTCCCGCCGGTCGCGCTGAGCCCCGCGCTCCTTACGGCCGGGATCGGCTACGGCGCCTTCGTGGCCCGGGTGTTCGCGGACACGCTCGACGGAATCCGGCCGGACCTGCGGGGCGCGGCCTCCGGTGCCCTGCCCGCGATCCAGCAGCTGTCCGGGTCCCTGGGCCTGAGCTGCGCGGGCCTGGTCTTCTTCCCGGCCGGACGGCTCGCGGGCACGGTGTACGCGTACAGCCTGCCGTTACTGTGCCTCGCGGTGCTCGCGTCCCTGGCGCTGGTGCGCACCTACACCCGTACCGAGAGCGTTACGGCCTAGCCGCGCCGACGCCCGTACCACCGTTCTCCAGCCTTCGAACACCCGCCCGTGCGGCCGAAATCATTCGGTGTGGGCGAGCACCTCGTCCGTGTCTCCCCCGTCCGTGCTGTCATGACCCGGGACGAACTGCCGGGGGAAGGAACCCAGATGACGGAGCGCACCAGCTACGAGCGATCCCTCGAACGAAGCCGCGCGGCTTCGAGCCGACCGGACCGTCCGGACACCTTCACCATGGCGGGCCTCGAATGGGACCTGCTCGACGATGTCTTCGCGCCGCCCTTCTCCAGGACAACCGAGACGGCGATGGACATCCTCGGCCTGACCGGCACCGAGGCGCCCCTGCTGCGGGCCGGCGGTTCGTTCCTGGAGGTCGGCTCAGGCACCGGGATCATCGCGGTCATGGCCACGCTCCGGGGCGCCGCACGGGTGGTGGCCACGGACATCAACGCGCGCGCCGTGGAGAACACCCGCCGCAACGCCGGGCGCCACGGTGTCGGCGACCGGCTGCGGGCCGTACACAGCGACCTGTTCGCCGCGCTCGACGACGGCGAGCGTTTCGACTGCGTGTACTGGCACTCCAACTTCGTGCTGGCCCCGGACGACTACCGCTATCGCAGCGACCACGAGCGCGCCTACATCGACACCGGCTACCGCGCCCATGAGCGCTACCTGGTGGAGGCCCCCCTGCGGCTCGCCCCCGGCGGCAAGGCCCTCCTCCAGTTCAGCGACCGCGGCGACCTCCCCCGCCTGACCGCCCTGGCCACGGCGCACGACCGCCGGCTGAAAGTCCTGCGCCGGCACAGCTTCCTGGAGGGTACGGAGACGCTGGAGCACATCCTGCTGGAGATCCGCGGGGCGTCCTGACGTCCCTCGGGGAGCCGATCACGGGACGGGCGCGGGTCCACCGATCACGGCCGGGCCCGCGCCCCCGTCTCACACCTGCTGCCCGAGTTCCGCCGTGTCCTTGGTGAGGGCCGGGGTCTGGGTGGCGGTGACGCTTTTGCGGAGGCGGCCGAGGCCGGCGGCCGCGGTCAGCAGGGCCAGGGTGGCGGCACTGACCGGGAGCAGGTAGCTGTTCCCGGCGTCGAAGCGCTCCACGGACCAGCCCGCGAGCATGCTGCCGAGGGAGGAGCCGCCGAGGAGGCTGGTCACGGCCAGGGTCATGCCCTCGTTGATCTGGGAGCGCGGGATCAGTTCCTGGACCAGGCCCATGCCGGTGATCATGGTCGGCGAGGTGGCCATGCCCGCGATGAACATCAGCGGCACAAGGGACCACAGGCCACTGGCGAGGGTCAGCGGGAGCATCAGTACGGCCATGCCGCCGACGCCCATCAGGAAGCGGGTGGTGCTGGAGCCGCGCAGGGTGAGCATGCCGAACAGCAGGCCCGCGAGCGCGGAGCCGACCGCCTGGAGGGCCAGGACCAGACCGGCCGAGGACTTGTGGTGCAGGGAGTCGGTGAACGCGATCGTGACGACTTCGAGGGAGCCGAACAGGGAGCCGGTGAAGAGGAAGACGAGCATCATCACCTGCAGGCCCCGGTTGGTGAGCGGGGAGCGGGAGGCCGAGGGGTCGGCGGGCTGGACCGGCGGTTCGGTGCCGCGCTGGAGGGAGAAGAGGACGGTGCCGCCCAGGGTCAGGATCAGCGGTGCGATCCGGCCCGCCTCGGGGGCGATGCCGGTGGCCAGGCCGACCACGATGATGGGGCCGAGGACGAAGCACATCTCGTCCAGGACCTGCTCGAACGAGTTGGCCACATGCATGCGTTCGTCGTCATTGCCGTAGAGCTCGGCCCAGCGGGCGCGGGCCATGCCGCCGACGTTCGGCGCGGTGGCGGACAGCACGTTGGTGACGAACAGGGTCCAGGTCGGTGCGTCGGTGGCGAGGCAGATGACCAGGGCGGCCGACATGGCGGCCGACCAGATGGCCGCGGGGATGGCCGTACGGGACTGGCCGTAGCGGTCGACGAGGCGGCCGAGGAGCGGGATGGTGATCAGGGTGGCGGCGAGGGACGAGCCGCCCACGGCGCCGGCCAGCGCATAGGAGTGGCGCATGGCGGCGACCATCACCACGGTGCCGACGCCGGACATGGACAGGGCGAGCCGGGCCAGGAAGCCGGTGGTGGTGAAGCCGACGCTCCCCTTGGCGGAGAACAGTCTGCGGTACGGGGCGAACATGTGTGGTCTCTCCATTGCGGGGCCGTGGGGGGAGGACTGGACGGACAAAAGGGGGCGGGCCGCGGTCACCGGGTGCGCGAAGGGGCTCGGGAGTGCGGCGTCGTGGTCCTCAACGCCCCGCACAAAGGCTGGAGTTGAGGATAGTGCCTTACCGAACCCGGGCTGTTGTCGCGCCGGTCAGCTCGGCGGTGGAGGCGCCCACGAACGCCCGCATGTGGCGGGTGAGGATATGGGCGAGGGACATATGGATGTCCTCCTGTTCCTCGATCGAGTCGGCGGGCGCGAGGACGTAGGCGTCGCACAGTTCGCGTGCGAGGCCCCCGTCGGGTCCGAGCAGGCCCACGGTGATCAGGCCGTTGGCCCGGCCGTAGCGCAGCGCCTCCAGCACATTGGGCGAGTTGCCGCTGGTGCTGATGCCGACGACCAGGTCGCCGGGCCGGGCGAGGCCCGCGAGCTGGCCCGCGAAGACCTGGTCGTAGCCGAAGTCGTTGGCCCACGCGGTCAGCGCGGGGACGTGGTCGACGAGGGAGACCGTGCGCACCGGGGGCCGGCCGGTGGTCCTGGTGTTCTTGGAGAGGTCGACGGCGAGATGCGAGGCGGTGGCGGCGCTGCCGCCGTTGCCGCAGACGAACAGGGTGCGTCCGGCCAGGTATGCCTGCTCGAAGGTCTCCGCGAGCCAGGTCAGATCGGTGGTGGACACCCTGGCGAGGGCCTCTTGCATCCGGGAGAGATAGGACGTGATCTCGGTCTGCCGGTCGAAGGCTTCGGCCATGAGTGGGGAACCCCGTTCGCATGTCTGGTGGCGGTGGTGAGAGGGAGGAGGCGGCGGTGGAAGAGGTGGAGGGCGGGCGCGATGGGTCACGGTCGGCGGGTGTAGAGCGCGGCCGTGTCCCGGGCGGCCCGTGACCAGGACCAGTCGCGGGCCATGGCCCGGCGGCGCCCCGCGGTCACCTCGGCGCGCGGCCCGGCGAGCCAGTCCATGGCCCGGAGCATGGTGTCGCGGAGCCCGTCGGCGGTCAGCTCTGCCAGGGTGAATCCGGTGCCGTGGGCCGGGTCCGCGGCGAGGTCCGTGACCGTGTCGCACAGTCCGCCGACCGCACTGGCCACGGGCAGGCAGCCGTAGGTCATGGCGATGAGCTGGTTGAGGCCGCAGGGCTCGACGCGGGAGGGCATCACGGTGAAGTCGGAGCCCGCGTAGGTGAGCCAGGCGGAGTCCTGGTCGAAGCGCGGGACGTGGGCGACGGCGGCGGGCCGGGTCCGGGCGAGTGCTCCCAGCCCGGTGACGAGGGCGGCGTCGCCCTGGCCGACGACGACCAGTTGCGCGGAATGGTCGCGGGTCAGCTCGGTGGCGGCCTCGATGAGGAGGTCGACGCCCTTTTCGGGGACGATACGGGTGCACACGCCGAACAGCGCGGCGTCCGGGTCCTCCTTGAGGCCGAGGCGCCGTTGCAGCAGAAGCTTGTTGGCGCGTTTGCCCTCATCGACCGTGTCCGGTGTGTAGGGGCTGGTCACGCGGCCGGTCGCGGCGGGCTGCCACAGCCGGGTGTCGATGCCGGCGACGATCCCGGTCAGCGGGAGCCGCTCCAGCGCGGCGCCGATGGCCGTGCCCGCCAGCTGGGCGAGGAGTTCCGTGGCGTAGGTGGGGCTGCCCGTCGTCGCGGTGTCGGCGGCGAGCAGTCCGAGCAGCAGCAGGCTCGCCTCCTCGCCGTGGTCCGCCAGCGCGCTCTGCCAGGCGGCGGGAAGGGCCAACTCGCCGATGTCGGCGGGCTCGACGCGGCCGGTGTACCACGCGCTGTGCACATTGGCGAGGAGCACGGGCGCCGGGGCCGTACCACGCAGGGTGCGCAGCTGGGCCAGGGCGGGGCCGGACTGCCAGTCGTTGCCGTGGACGACGTCGTAGCGGCGGCCCGAGTCGGCGAGCCAGCGGGCGACGCAGGCGCCGTAGAAGGCGGCCCGTGCGGTGGCGTCCGTGAACTCCACGTAGTGCGCGTCGCGGTAGAGGCCGGGGCGGTCGTACCAGTGGTCGGCGCGCAGCAGGAACACCTCGCCCTGGCCGTCGCGGCCGAGGAGCCGTTCGACGCGGGCGGGTGAGTCCACCCCGGCGACCGGCAGCGACGGGCACCGCCACACGGTCTCGGTCCCAGGCCGTGCCGCTCGACGAGCCAGGGGTAGTACGGGACGACCAGGTCATGGACGATGCCCAGGTCCTGTTCCAGGGCGCGTGGGAGGGCCATGGCGGTCTGGCCGAGGCCGCCCTCCACGAAGTAGGGGGCGAGCTCCTGGGTGAGGTAGAGGCATCTCATGGCTGTTCCGTCCGCTCGGGGCGGGCCGGCAGCAGCCACAGGCCCATGATGTGCATGTCGGGGTTGACCGGGAGGGTGATGCGGGCGCAGCGCGCCGGGGGGCTCAGCACCGACTCGGCCTGCCACAGGCGGGGTTCGGCGCCGGGCTCGGGGCGGCCGCCGACGTCGTAGAGGAAGGAGCTGTGGGCGAAGCAGGTGTCCTCGAAGGCGGGCTCCCGGGAGAGGAAGTCGCTGAGGCGGACGCGGACGGGGGTCGTGGCGTCCTCGTGCTCCAGGGTCAGGATCTCGCTGACCGTGCCGCCCGAGCCGGCCCCCACGACGCGCAGGGCGGTGGCCCGCAGCGGCGCGGCGAGGTGGAGGGTCTGGCAAGGCGGGTTGGACGGACGTGGCGGACCGCTTCCGCCCGGTCGACCACCATCTCGCGCACGCGGCCTCCGCCTACTACCCGAGCGGCTTCGACTCCGCCCTGTGCGTGGTGTCGGACGGCATGGGCGAGACGGAGTCGCTCTCCGTCTACCAGGCCCGTGCAGGGGAGTTGAAGAAGCTGCACAGTCAGCCGATCTCGCAGTCCCTGGGCTTTCTGTACTCCATCTGCACCCGGTTCCTCGGCTTCGCCTCCAACTCGGACGAGTACAAGGTGATGGGGCTCGCCGCCTACGGCGATCCGGAGCCCTACCGTGCGTTCTTCGAGCGGCTGGTCACCTTCGACGCCGCCACCGGCTCCCTCGCGGTCGACTGGCCCAACGGGGCCTTGCGGCAACCCGAGTCGGGCTATCCGAGGGCCATGCGGTACCTGGCCGAGGCCGCCTTCCCGCCGCCCACGCAGAGCGGTGAGGTCGTACCCGCGCACGCCGATTTCGCGGCCGCCCTCCAGGCCCGTCTCACCCAGGTACTGGTCGCCCTGGTCTCGCACTGGCTGGAGCGCACCGGCGAGACCTCGCTCTGCCTGGCGGGCGGCACCTTCCTCAACTGCCGGGCGAACCAGTCGATCTGCGATCTGCCTGCGGTCGAGCGGGCCTTCACCCAGCCGGCGTCCGGGGACGACGGGACGGCGCTCGGGGCGGCCCTGCACATCAGCCACCGGCTGGGCGGCCGGTACGTCGGGGACGCGGCGGGATTCCAGCCGTACACCGGGCCGTCGTACACCGCCGACGAGGTGCGCGGTGCCCTGGACGAGCGGGCGGACGGCGTCACCTGGAGGTACGCCGGGCTCACTCCCGAGTACTACGCGGCGGCCGCCCGGGATCTCGCGGAGGACCGGATCATCGCCTGGTTCCACGGGCGGATGGAGTTCGGGCCCCGCGCCCTCGGCAACCGGTCCATCCTCGGGCTGCCCAGGGGGGAGCGGATCAAGGAGCGCATCAACAGCCTCGTGAAGTTCCGGGAGCCGTTCCGGCCCTTCGCCCCCGCGGTGCTCGCCGAGGACCGGGACCGGATCTTCACGACCCGGGCCCTCGCGCCGACCCGCTACATGCTCTGCACCGCCGGGGTACGGGACGAGCAGCGCGCCGCGGTGTCCGGCATCGTGCACGCGGACGGCACGGCCCGCATCCAGGACGTGCGCGAGGAGTAAAACAGCGTCTTCTGGACCCTGCTGCGGGCCGTCAAGGAGCGGACCGGCACGGGGTGTGTCGTGAACACCTCGTTCAATGTGAAGGGGCAGCCCCTGATCATGGATCCGGGGACGGCGATCGACACGTTCCTGCGCACCTCCCTGGACCGTCTCTACATCGAGGGCTTCGTGGTGGAGAAGCCCTGATCGGTGCGGCGGCCGGTGCGCAGGATCCCGGCGCAGGTCAACGGGCGTGCGTCCGGGGTGACATGACGGACGGGGGCTTCGTGTCCGAGGGGCTCCAGGCCCAGGGCGCCGAGCTGGGGCCCAGGGTCTCGGCGATGTCCGCGAGGCCGGATGCCAGGGGCTCGTGGGCGCCGGTGCGCTCGACGGTGCAGCCGGGGATCGGGGGCCCGGCCGCCAGGGCACAGTCCGGCGCGCCGTCCTCCGGCGCCCGTGCCGGGTCGTCCGCCGCCGCACGGCCACCGGACCCGGCACCGCCCCCGCGCGCGGGGGCCGCGGCCGGGGGCAGGTCCTCGTCCGTCGTCAGCCCGCCTCGGGCCGGTCGTCGTCGACGATCTCGGCGTCCACCACCTCGTCGTCCTCCGCGGCGGACCCACCGGGCGCCGAGTCACCGGACGCCGACCCGCCGGAGGCGCCCGCGCCCGCCGCCCCGCCCGTGCCCTGCTCGCCCTGGGCGCGGGACTGCTCGTACAGCGCCGTGCCGATCTTCTGGGCGGACTGGGCCACTTGGTCGGTGGCCCGGCGGAGGGTGGCGGTGTCCGTGTTCTCGTCCTTGAGCTTCGCCTTCAGTTCGGCGAGCGCCGCCTCGGTCTCGTGCCGCGCCTCGGCGGAGATCCGTTCGGGGTTGTCGCTGATGAGCTTCTCGGTCTGGTAGACGAGCTGTTCGGCCTGGTTGCGGGTCTCGGCGGCCTCGCGGCGCTGCCGGTCGTCCTCGGCGTGCTGCTCGGCCTCGCGGACCATGCGGTCGATGTCGTTCTTCGGCAGCGCGGAGCCGCCGGTGACGGTCATCTTCTGCTCCCTGCCGGTGCCGAGGTCCTTCGCGGACACATGCATGATCCCGTTGGCGTCGATGTCGAAGGCGACCTCGATCTGCGGGACTCCGCGCGGTGCGGGCGGCAGACCGGTCAGCTCGAACATGCCGAGCTTCTTGTTGTAGGCGGCGATCTCGCGCTCGCCCTGGAAGACCTGGACGGACACCGAGGGCTGGTTGTCCTCGGCGGTGGTGAAGATCTCCGAACGGCGGGTGGGGATCGTGGTGTTGCGCTCGATCAGCTTGGTCATGATGCCGCCCTTGGTCTCGATGCCGAGGGACAGCGGGGTGACGTCGAGCAGCAGGACGTCCTTGACCTCGCCCTTGAGGACACCGGCCTGGAGCGAGGCGCCGATCGCGACGACCTCGTCCGGGTTGACGCCCTTGTGCGGCTCCTTGCCGGTCAGCTCCTTCACCAGGCCGGTGACGGCGGGCATCCGGGTCGAGCCGCCCACCATCACCACATGGTCGATGTCGGACACCTTGATCCCGGCGTCCTTGATCGCGTTGTGGAACGGCGCCTTGCAGCGGTCCAGCAGGTCGGCCGTCAGCTGTTCGAACTGGGCGCGGGTCAGCTTCTCGTCCAGGTGCAGCGGGCCCTCGGCGGAGGCGGTGATGTAGGGCAGGTTGATCGTGGTCTCCGAGGAGCTGGACAGCTCGATCTTCGCCTTCTCGGACGCCTCCCGCAGCCGCTGCACGGCCATCTTGTCCTTGCCCAGGTCGATGCCGTAGTGGTTCTTGAACTGCTGCACCAGGTGGTCCACCACGCGCTGGTCCCAGTCGTCGCCGCCCAGGTGGGTGTCGCCGTTGGTGGCCTTGACCTCGATGACGCCGTCGCCCATCTCCAGCAGGGACACGTCGAAGGTGCCGCCGCCGAGGTCGAAGACGAGGACCGTCTGCTCGTCCCCCTTGTCCAGGCCGTACGCGAGGGCGGCGGCGGTCGGCTCGTTGATGATCCGCATGACGTTCAGGCCGGCGATCTCCCCGGCCTCCTTCGTCGCCTGCCGCTGGGCGTCGTCGAAGTAGGCCGGGAGGGTGATCACCGCGTCCGTGACGTCCTCGCCGAGGTACGACTCGGCGTCCCGCTTCAGCTTCTGGAGCACCCGCGCGGAGATCTCCTGGGCGGTGTAGTGCTTGCCGTCGATGTCGCCCTGGTCGGGGAAGCGCCAGGAATGATCGCCCATGTACCGCTTGACCGAGCGCGCGGTGCGCTCCACGTTGGTCACGGCCTGCCGTTTGGCGACCTCGCCGACCAGCACCTCGCCGTTCTTGGCGAACGCCACGACCGAGGGAGTGGTCCGCGCGCCCTCCGTGTTGGTGATGACGGTGGGTTCGCCGCCCTCCAGGACCGAGACCACCGAGTTCGTCGTCCCGAGGTCGATTCCGACCGAACGCGCCATGGTGAATCCTCCCTTGCCGGCTGCTCCCCCACCCGTGTTCCCCGGTCCTCCTCGCCTATAGGTCCTGCATGAAACGTGAGCTACCTCATGTCAAGTCTGGTCCGCTTCCGGCGGGCCGTCCAGGGCACGGGTCCACTCGGTTCCGGCCGCGAGCGCCGCACGCCAGGGGCGCAGCACGCGGGGCGGCATGCCCACGGCGAGCGCTCCGGTGAGTGCCGTACCCCTGCGGTAGGCGACGAGGAAGCCGCCGTCCGCCGGGTCGCCGTCGACCACCCGGGCCTCGTCGTGATCGCGCAGGTGTCCGAACGCCTGGATCCTGAGGTCGTACTGGTCGGACCAGAAGGACGGCACCGGCGCGAACGGTTTGGCCTGCTCGGGGGCGAGAAGGTTGCGGGCGGCGGCCATGCCCTGTTCGGCCGCGTTCGTACGGTGCTCCACGCGCATGTCGGTGCCGAAGAGCGGGTTGTGCCAGCGGGCCACGTCGCCCGCGGCGTAGATGCCGGGCGCGGCGGCGCTGTACCGGTCGCAGGCCACGCCGTCGGCCAGTCGCAGCCCGCTGTCCTCCAGCCAGTCGGTGTTGGGCTCGGAGCCGATGGCGATCAGGACGTCGTCGGCCGGGATCGTGCTGCCGTCGCTGAGCAGCACGCCGGTGGCCCGGCCCGCCCCGGTGGTGATCCCGGCGACCTTGGTCCCGGTCCGCAGATCCACGCCGTGATCGCGGTGGACCTGGGCCAGATGCGTGCCGACCTGCTGTCCGACGGCGTGCGCGAGGGGCACGGGGGCGGGTTCCACCAGGGTGACCCTCGCGCCGAGGGTACGCGCGGCGGCGGCGACCTCGGCGCCGAGGAACCCGGCGCCCACCACGACCAGCCGGCCTCCGGCGGTCAGCCGCTCGCGCAGGGCGACGGCGTCCCCGAGGTCCCGCAGGACATGGACGCCGGGTGTGTCGCACTCGGGCAGCCGGCGCGGCCGGACCCCGGTGGCGATGATCAGACCGTCGTACGTCAGGCTCGTGCCGTCGGCGAGGGTCACGGTGCGGGTCGCCGGGGCGAGGGCGGCGGCGGGCACGCCGAGCCGCAGGTCCAGGGCGAGGGCGTCCAGATCGGCCGGGCGGCGCAGATGCACCCGCTCGGGCTCCCAGGCGCCGGTGAGGACCTGCTTGGACAGCGGCGGCCGGTCGTAGGGCGGATGCGGTTCGCCCCCGACGAGGGTGAGCGAGCCGTCGTAGCCCGCGCGGCGCAGGGTCTCGGCGGCCGTCAGACCGGCCGCCGAGGCCCCCACCACGACGATGCGGCGTGGCGGGGCGCTCGTCACGCCTCCACCAGCCGGATCGCGGCGGCGGGGCAGATCGCGGCCGACTCCCGTACGTCCTCGTCGTGTTCAGGGCCGGGGTCGGCGTCCAGCAGCTGCACTATGCCCTCGTCGTCCTGGTCGAAGACCTGGGGTGCCACCAGGACGCACTGTCCGGAGGCGACGCATTTGGGCTGGTCGACTTCCACGCGCATGGGTTCCTCGTCTCATGGTTCGTGATGGTGCGGGTGTGCCGTGTGGTGCATGCTGTGAAGTGCTACCAGGAGATGGGTAGTTCATAAACGCCGTAGACGAAGCCATCGTGCTTGAACTTCAGTTGATCGAAGTCCGTGGCCAACGCCAGCGTGGGGATGCGGGAGTAGAGCGTGCTGTAGGCGACCTGGAGTTCGACGCGGGCGAGCGGCTGGCCGAGGCACTGGTGAATGCCGTAGCCGAAGGCGATATGGCGGCGGGCGTCGCGGGTGAGGTCGAGCCGGTCGGGGCCGGGGAAGACGCCGGGGTCCCGGTTGGCGATGTCGTTGGCGAAGATCACACCGTCACCCGCGCGGATCAGCTCACCGTCGATCTCGATGTCCTCCAGCGCGACGCGCCGCCGCCCGGAGTGGACGATGTTCAGATAGCGCAGCAGCTCCTCGACGGCGGCGGCGACCTTCTTGGGGTCCTCGCAGTCGCGCAGCAGGGCGAGTTGGTCCGGGTTGCGCAGCAGGGCCACGGTGCCGAGCGCGATCATGTTGGCGGTGGTCTCGTGGCCGGCCACGAGCAGCAGGACGCCCATCTCGGCGGCCTGGCGCCGGGTCAGCTCGCCGGTGGCGACGCGCTGGACGGCGAGCTGGGAGAGCACGTCGTCCTCGGGGTGCGCGAGTTTGGCGGCCAGGAGTTCGTCCAGGTAGTCGGTGAGCGCCTCGGACGCGGCCAGCAGCTCCTCGCGGGTGGAGGTGCTGCGCACCAGGACGCGGCTGTGGCGCTGGAAGAAGTCGTGCCGCTCGTACGGCACTCCGAGCAGCGCGCAGATCACCAGGCTGGGCAGCGGCAGTGCGAACGCCTCCACCAGGTCGGTCGGGTTGGGCCCGGCGAGCATCTCCTCGATCAGGTCGTCCACGATCCGCTGCACGGACGGCCGCAGGGCCTCGACCTTCCTGATCGTGAAGGGGGCCGTCACCATGCGGCGCAGCCGGGCGTGTTCGGGGTCGTCCATGGTGAGGAAGGTGGTGCGGGTCCGGTCGCGCTCCTGGGTCGCGGCGCTGCGGTGCGGGTAGCCGGGGCGCCGGGGGTCGGCGCTGATGCGCGGGTCGCCGAGCAGGGCCCGTACGTCCTCGTGGCGGGTGATCATCCAGGGGCTGCTGCCGTCCCAGATGCGCACCCGGGAGACGGGCCGCTCGCTCTGGAGGTCCTTCAGGGCGGGGGGCGGATCGAAGGGGCATCCGGTGGCGCGGGGCATGGGGTGCTCGGGGAGCCCGGTCGGCGTGTCCACGACTGTCTCGGTCACAGCTGCCTCCTCGGCAAGGGGGGCACCCAACACCCCTAACGGTGTTAGGTGCTTCGGGCAACTTTAGGGATCGTGGGGGGCACGTCAACGGTGCCCAAGGGTTCGCCGTCGCTATCCGGCCACGATGCGATCGAGCAGATCGTCCGCGCGCTGGATGAGTCCGCGGCGGTCGACCTCGTAGGGCAGCGCCATCGCGATGGTGACGATGCCGTGCAGCGCCGACCACAGCAGCAGCGCGTCCTGCCCGGTGCCCACCTGCCCGGAGCGGTCCGCGTCCAGCGCGGCCAGCGCCTCCTCCCAGGCGCCGAGCACCAGCCACACCGGGTGGCGCGGCGAGTCCTCGCGGGGGCCGACGATGCGCTCGACACCGAACATCAGCCGGAAGCGCCGGGGGTTCTCCAGCGCAAAGGTGCAATAGCGGTGGGCCATGGCGCGCAGGGCGGCGCGGGGGGTGTGGGGGGCGCGGGAAAGGTGGGGGGTGTGAGGGCCGTGAGGGGTCCTGCCGTCCCGTGCGTCCCGCAGCTCGGCGACCAGTTTCTCGTAGGCCCGGCGCGTCACCGTCGCGACCAGGTCGGAGCGGTCCTTGAAGTGCAGATAGACGCTGGGGGCGGCGATACCGACCTCGCGGGCGACCGCGCGCAGCGACAGCGCCTCCTCGCGGCCCGACTCGGCCAGCAGCCGGGCCGCGGCCGCGAGGATCTCCTCCTTCAGGGCGCCGCCCTCGCCCCACTGGCTCGGGGCGCGACGCTTGAACGTCTCGGTCACCTGTGCTCCCTCCGTTGCCCGCCTGCCGGGTGAAGCATTATCGGAGGTGGCCGAATATCTGTCGCCCCGGGTGCCGGCGTCCCCGTGCCCGGGAACGCCGGCACCGCTCGGCTCAGGCCCCCCGGACCGCCGTCGGCCCCAGGTGCCGGGCGAAGAAGCGGGCCGCGCTGTCCGACTCGAACCGGGGCAGCTCCTTGTGCCGCCCGGAGTTGGCGTGCAGCGTCTTCTCCTTCGAGGCGAACGCGTCGAAGAGGGCCAGCGCGGCGGCGCGCGGAATGTGCTCGTCGTCCCACTGCATGGCGTACTCGACGGGGATCGTGATCCGCCCTGCCGCCTCGGCCAGGGCGTCGGGCCAGTGCAGCCCAAAGACCGCCGCGGTGATCCTGGGATCGTCCGCCACGAACGGCACGCCGATCGCGGTGGCCATGTTCAGACCGAAGAAGCCGACGGGCCCGCCGGTGCCGATCTCCGGCAGTTCCTGGAGGGCGTCCAGGGCCGCCCGCCACTCGGGGACGGCGCGCTCGGCGAGTTGGGCGTTGTAGCGGACCACGATCGGACCTTCCGGCTCGCCCGCCTCCCGGGCCCGGTACAGCGCGGCGATCTCCTGCTCGTCGTACGCCGTGCGCGGCCGGTCGCCGTGGCCGGGCGCGTCGACGACGGCGACATGGAAGCCGCAGCCGGTGACGAGCAGCCGGGCGCGGCCCGTCATCGCAGGCCACCTCTTGTGCGTGCCGCCGCCGTGGCCCATGAACACGAGGGGCGCCCGCTCGGGGCCGGAGGCGGGCGACCAGAGCACGCCGGGGATGTCGCCCAGGACGAAGTCGCGCTCGATCACGCCATCGGCCGATGTCCGCGTGGTGAACTTCAGTGTGTGCGCAGAGTGTTGTCTCATCGGTTGCTGCCTTTCGGGAATGCCTTGTCGGTGCGGCGCTCCCGGCGGCAGCTACGTCAGCCGCTCGACCGTGACGAAGAGGGGAGCACCCATACGGATACCTCGGTCATGGGTCTCACCTCCTTTTCCTGGCGCACGGTCAGCGGAAAGCTATCAGCCCGATCGCCGCCCCGTCGAAGGGTTTTCGACGGGTGCGCCGCGGCTGCCCGCGGGGGCGGCGGCCGGATCGAGGGCGGCTCCCGTCCCCGCGGGCGCCGCGTCCCTGATCCCTGTGCGTGTTCCCGGAGTTACGGCTCGATAGCATCGGGTCTACGGCCGGAGGAACGCCGAATCGATCAGGCCGGGACGGGGATACGCGCCAGTGGTGATGGGTGGGGCGGCACGGTTGCGGGTGCCGGTGGGGGCGGACGCGGAGCGCTGGGTCACGCGGGCGGGGTGCCGCCGGGTGCTGCTCGTGGTGCACAACGTGACGTCCGCGACCCGGCTGCTGGATGTGCTGCCCCTGTTCGGCGGGGACGTACGGCTCCAGTTGTTCGCCACGTGCACCGGGTCCTCGCCGTTCCTCGCGGGGGTGGTCGAGCTGCTGACGGGCATGGGGCTGCCCGTCCTGCCGTGGGAGCAGGCCAAGGAGACCACGTTCGACCTGGCCGTCTCGGCGAGCTACGGCGGCGAACTGGACGAGATCCTCGGCGAGTTGGTCGTCCTGTCGCACGGGATGGGCTACAACAAGCGGCTCGCCGCACCGGACGCCGAACAGCAGTCGGCCGCACCGGTCTTCGGGCTCTCGCCGGACTGGCTGCTGCACCGCGGCCGTCCGCTCGCCGCGGCCACCGTCCTGTCCCACCCCGAGCAGCTGGAGCGGCTGCGCGCCTCCTGCCCGCAGGCCGCGCCCACCGCCGTACTGGCGGGCGATCCCTGCTACGACCGGCTCATCGGCGCGCTCCCGCAGCGCGAACTCTTCCGCCGCGCCCTCGGCGTGGCCCCCGGGCAGAAGCTGGTCGTCGTCAGCTCGACCTGGTCGTCGCGGTCCCTGTTCGGCGCGGCGCGGGCGAGCTCACGCGAGGCGGCCGAAGCGGACGATCTGCTGCCCTGGCTGCTGTCCCGGCTGTCCACTGAGCTGCCGGCCGACGAGTACCGCTCCCTCGCCGTGCTGCACCCGAACATCTGGTACGGGCACGGTCCCGGCCAGGTCAGGGCCTGGCTCGACCATGCCCGGCGGGCCGGCCTGGACGCCGTACCGCCGCTCGACTGGTGGCGGCAGGCGCTGATCGCGGCGGACTGTGTGCTCGGCGACCACTCCAGCGTCACCTACTACGCGGCGGCCATCGGCGCGCCCGTACTCCTCGGGGCGTTCCCGCAGGACGCGCTGGACCCGCACTCCCCGGTGGCCGCGCTCGGCCGTACGGCACCCCGTCTGGTCCGGCGCGGCAGTCTGCGCGCCCAGATCGACACGGCGATCGCCGCCCACGAGCCGGACCGCTACGCGCACTTCGCCGAGCAGGCAAGCTCCGCACCGGGCGAGTCCGCGGGGCTGCTGCGCCGCCTCTTCTACCGCCTCATGGACCTGCCGGAGCCCACCGGCCACACCGCGCTGCTCGATCCGCTGCCACTGCCGCCCCACCAACCGGCCCGTCGTACCACGCCCGTTCGGGTCTTCGCCGAGGTGACCGAAGGCCGGACACCGGAGGTGGTGCTCGTACGGCATCCGGTGTCCGGCGACGCCCCCGACCCGGCCGACGGACTCGCGGCGGCGCCCGAGGCGTACGCGCACACGGCGGTCGACGAGGAGACCCGCGAGGCCGGCCGGCTGCGCCTCGCGGACGTCGTCCTGCGCCACGCCCCCGCCGACGACCCGCGCCTCGGCCCGCCCGGCGCCTGGACCGCGGAGGCGCTGGCCCGGTACCCCTACGCCGCGCTGGCGGCCTACGCCGACGGCCCGGACCGCTGCGTCGTCCGCACCCGCCAGGGCGATCTGCTGCGCCTGTCCGCCGCCCCCGCCCCCGACGGCCGCCCGGATCTGTGCGACCCGGCCGCCTACGCCTCCGCCCTGCACACCTGGCTCACCACCGGCCGCAAACTCTCCGAGGCCATCCCCGAACTGACGGTCCGCACCGGCACGGTGACCCACCGGGTGACGATCGAGCGAATGCCGACGCGTCCGGCGTAGTCCGCGCCGCTCAGCCCGCCAGCGCGGCGAGCCGCTCCCGTACCCGCTCGGCGCCGACCGCGTCCTCCTGCTTCTCGTACCGCGCGGCGGCGGCCCGGAGGTCCTCGGCGGCCTCCTCGGGATGACCGGCGAGCCGGTGGCCCTCGGCCCGCTGCTCCAGCGCGTCGGCGAGCTGGAGGTCCGCGCCCTCGGCCGTCATGGTCTCGACGGCCCTGTCCAGGCAGACCAGGGCGAGTTCGGGGTCGCCCGCGCGCAGGTGGGTCTCGCCCAGGCTCATGTAGACACGGCCCTCGTTGTAGCTGTCCGCGCCCTCGGGCAGGGTGCGAAAGCGCACGAGCGCGTCGTTCAGCTTCGCCAACGCGGCCGGGAACGCGCCCTCTTGGGCGAGGGCGCGGCCGATGTGGTGCTCCAGGAGCGCGGTGGCGCGGGGGACGTCCCGCCGGCCGTCGTCGCCCTCGCGGATGCCGTCCAGGGCGCGCAGGGCCTCCTCGAAGCCGTGGCGTGCCTCGTCGTGGCGCCACAGCTTGAGGCGGAGCAGCCCGAGGGCTTCCAGGGCGGTCGCCCGGCCGCGGAGATGACCGCATTCCGTGTCGGCGGTGATCGCCGCCTCCAGGGCCTCCTCCGCCCGGTCGGCGTCACCGACTCCCATGTAGGCGAAGGCCAGTTGGACCAGCATGCGGCCCACCGCGCGCCGGTCGCCGAACTCCTCCGCGCCGCGCCGGGCGGCCTCGACCCCGCGCAGATGCGTCTCGATCCACTGGGCGTGGAAGCCGAGCCGCAGATGCAGGCTCCACATCGCCTCGCACAGCTGCCACACGAGGTCGTCGTAGCCGTGGTGTTCGGCCGCGTGGATGACGGCCGCGAGGTTCTCCCGCTCGGCGCGCAGCTCCCGCAACGCCCGTGCGCTGTCGCCCGGTTCGGGATGCTCCGGCGCGGTGAGACGGTCGTAGACGGGGCCGAGGTGCCAGCGGTGCGGGATCACCCGCAGGTCCGCGGCCGCCGCGAACCGCAAGTACGCGACCGCCACCCGGCGGACCGCCTCGCGCATCCGGCGGTCCCCGTCCTCGGCGACCGCCAGCTCACGGGCGTGCGCGCGGGCCAGGTCGTGGAAGCGGTAGCGCTCCTCCGCGACCTCCTCCAGCAGATGGACCCGGGCCAACCGCTCCAGCATGTCCCGCGCCCGGTCCTCCTCGACACCGGCCGCGTGCGCGGCGCACAGGACGCTCACGGTCGGCCAGGACCAGACCGCCAGCGCACGGTAGAACGCGGCGCACTCGGGGGTGAGTTCGCCGTACGACACGTCCTGGGCGAGCCGGACGGGGTCGGCGGGGGCGAGCGGGTCGGTGTCACCCATGGGGGCTCCTGTCTGCCGCGTGCCGTGGATCCGGTCGGAGAGTCCGCGTGCCACCCGGTCCCAGGAGAGGTGTTCCCGCACGGCGAGTCCGGCGCCGGTGGTGCACACCGCGAGCGGGATGCCGCCGGTGCCCTCCGCGACGGCCCGGACGACCTCCTCCGGGGCGGCCGACCGGTCCCGCCCGGCGACGCGGCGCAGCAGCAGGACGGAGTCCGCGGTCGACAGCGGCCGCAGGGTGAAGGGGTGCGCGCCGTGTTCGGCCACGAGCCGGCCGAGGCGGTGCCGGCTGCTCACCAGGACGAGGGAGCCGGGCGAGGCGGGCAGCAGGGGGAGCACCTGCGCGTCGTCCAGTGCGTTGTCCAGTACGACGATCATGCGGCGGTCGGCCGTGCAGTCCCGGAACAGGTCCCGCTGCCGTGCCTCGTCGCCGGGGACGGTGCCGGCCTTGAGGCCCTCCAGGAGACGGACGAGCGCCTCGGAGGGCGTGAGGGCGGTGCCTGCGGACGCGCCGGCCAGATCGACGAACAGGACTCCGTCCGGGAACCGCTCCCGCAGTTCGTGCGCGCACCGTACGAGGGTGGCGGTCTTGCCGATGCCGCCCGGCCCGGTGAGGGCGGCGACGACCGGTGCGCCGGGTGCGCGGTCGGCGTCGTCCAGCAGGCCCTTGATCCAGGCGAGCACGTCCTCGCGGTCGGTGAAGGCGGCGGTGGCGGGCGGCAGCATCTGCGGGCGGGAGGCACCGGGGGCCACGGCCGGCACCGGGCGGGGCGCCAGCCAGGACGCCTCGCGGACCCATTCGCGCACCTCGCGGGCGAACTCCGGTGAGCTGTGGGCGAGTTCCACGAGCTGTAAGGCGGCGGCCCTGCGTTCGTGCTCGGTGACGGGCAGGACGAGCACCTGCTGACCCGAGGGGGTGCCCGGCTCGGATCCCGCCCGGCCGAGCAGTCCGTGCAGCCGCTCGGAGATCCGCCTGCCCATCTCGCCGCCCGCCCCGGACAGCGCACCGGAGGCGACCGTGCCGACCGCCGAGAACACCAAGTCGATCAACGGTTCCACCCAGCACTCCCCCAACTCGCCATAACGGGCATCGTATCGACAAACCCGTAGGGAGAGTGGGCAGACGGACAAGGGGGATGCGCGCGTACGTGTGCCGCGAGGGGAGTCGGCGGTCGCGGCGGCCGGTCCTCACTCCGGTGCGAAGTCGAAGCTGTTCCACAGCCCCGTCGCCCGCACCACCTGGTCCGTCGCGCCGATGTCCACGAAGTCGTACGCGCCACCCGCGGGCACGGTGCAGTCGCGGGTCGTGTACAGGCGCAGGCTGCTCTGGGTCAGGTTGGTCACGTGGGTGACGCCACCGGGGAAGCGGTGGCAGCCCCTGACCGAGGGATTGGTGAGGGTCTGTACGACCCGTCCGTCGTTGCGTGCCACGATCTGACCGGACGCGTGGTCCTGGCAGGCGGTGAGCGCGATGCCGAGCAACGCGAAACCGGTGAGCGCGGCCAGCGGCCGTGAAGCGCGCATCGGGCCTCCTGTGCCAAGACGCCAGAACGAGTGCTGCCGGGGGAGCTGGTCCCCCCACCACTATCCGCCAGAGTGCGCCGAGCCGCCCGGCGAGGGCGCCCACGCCGGTCACATCGCCTGTTCAGCGGCGTCCTGAGGGCCTTTCGGGTGCCTGTGCGGCCCGGGTGTCGCACCCGGTGTGCGGGGTGCTGCCGCCCACCCTTCACTGAGGGGAACGAATCGCGGCGAGGGCACGGGAGTCACACATGGCAGGGCACGGCGGACGGGGTGCGGCGGGCGCGGTACTGGCCCTGGTCATGGTGTCCGCCGCCGGCTGCGGCACCGGCTCCCCGCACTCCCCCACCCCCGCCGAACAGGCCGCCTCGGCCGCGTCCGCCGCCGCCTCGCTCGCCTCCCGGGGCGGTGACGCGCTCGCCTCGGCCTCGGCGGAAGCAGGCCGCAGACTCGACGAGGCCAAGGGCGGCCTGAACGCCAAGGAGCAGGTGAGCCTCGGCGCCGTCACCCTCGACGGCGACGGGCGGGCCACCACCACCGTGACCGCCCGCAACACCGCCTCCGCCGCCAAGTCCTTCGCCGTCCAGGTCAACTTCACGGACGGCGGCGGCAATCTGCTCGACGTCGTCGTGCTGATGGTCAAGAACGTGCCCGCGCACGGCTCGGGCCACGGCACCGCGCGCGGCAATCGCCGGCTGCACGGCGAGGTGCGGGCGAACGTCGGCACGGCCCTTCGGTACTGACCCGGACGCGCCGCACCACAGGAAGCCCCCGCCGAACCCCCGCAAAACCTCCACCTGAACCCCCGACGCTGCCGCACGAGTGAACCGCCAAACGGGTGATCCGCAACGGCCGCCAGCCCTGGACGCCCAAGGATCACGGCTCCATCGGGCATTTCCGGCGAGTCGGGCGATTGGTTCGAAGTGACAGGCTTACGGTGCCCTGTCCACACTGAATTGGCGGTTCGTGATCAGGAATGAGCATCAACGATCCAGAACGTTCTCGAGGAGATCGAATGATGGAGCAGTCTTCCGAGATCGATATAAGCGGGCCGGACGCATCCGCCCTCTCCGTGAGCGGCGCCGGCCCGGACAGAACAGAGACCGAGAGCGGACTCGCGGACGCGCTGGCCGAGCTGGTGGGCAGTGAGCGGGTCCCGGTGGACAGCCACTTCTTCACCGACCTCGGCGCCAACTCCCTGGTCATGGCCCAGTTCTGCGCACGGGTGCGCAAGCGCCCCGACCTGCCGTCCCCGTCCATGCGGGACATCTACCGGTACCCCACCGTCCGGGAGCTCGCCGAGGCCCTCGCCCCGGTCGCTCCCCCGCCGGACGAGGCCGCGGGCACCACGGCGGCACCCGCGGCACCGGTGCCCGCCGCGCCTCCCGCGCCGCTGCCGCACACCAGTCGGCTGACCCATTTCCTGTGCGGGACCTTCCAGTTGCTCGCCTTCCTCGCCTACTCGTTCATCTCCGGTCTGGTGACCGGCACCGGCTACGAGTGGGTCGCCGACGGCAACGGGGTCGCCGACATCTACGTACGGTCGCTGCTCTTCGGCGGCACCGGGTTCATCGCCCTGTGCGTCTTCCCGGTCATCGCCAAGTGGCTGCTGGTCGGCCGCACCAGACCGGCCGACTTCCCCGTCTGGGGACTCGCGTACATGCGCTTCTGGCTGGTGAAGGTGCTGCTGCACGCGAACCCGATGGTCCTCCTCGCCGGCACCCCGCTGTACGTGCTGTATCTGCGGGCCCTGGGCGCGCGGATCGGCAAGGGGGTCACGATCCTCTCGCACACCCTGCCGGTCTGCCCCGACCTGGTGACGATCGGCGCCGGGACGGTGATCCGCAAGGACTCCTTCATCCTCGGCTACCGGGCGCACCGGGGCCGCATCCAGACCGGCCGGATCACCCTGGGCGAGGGGGTGTTCATCGGGGAGAAGACCACCCTGGACATCGACACCTCGATGGGCGACGGAGCGCAGCTCGGGCACGCCTCGGCGCTGCACCGCGGCCAGGCGGTCCCGGCCGGCGAGCGCTGGCACGGCTCCCCCGCGGAGCCCGCGGGGACCGACTACCTGCGGGTGCCGCCCGCCCGGTGCGGCACCCTGCGCCGGACCTGGTTCGGCCTCGGCACCCTGCTCCAACTGGTCTTCCTCTACATTCCGTTGGCCGTCGGCGGGATGTACATGCTGTTCACCGCGGTGCCGGCGATCGGCGACCGCCTCGACCCGGACACCGAGGACCTGGCGCCGGTCCAGCTGCTCGCCGACTCGGCCCTGCTCTCCCTGGTGCTGTTCGTGGGCTTCATCGTCGTGGGCCTCGGCGTGCTGTACACGCTGCCCCGGCTGCTGCGGCTGTTCGTCCGGCCCGACCGGGTCTACCCGCTCTACGGCTTCCACTACGCGCTGCACCGCACGACGGCCCGCCTGACGAACATCAAGTTCTTCGCCTGGCTGTTCGGTGACAGCTCGTTCGTCGTGCACTATCTGCGCGGCCTCGGGTACGACCTGTCGCACGTCGAGCAGACCGGCTCGAACTTCGGCACCGAAGTGCAGCACGAGACACCGCTGTTGGTGTCGGTGGGCAGCGGCACCATGGTGGCCGACGGGCTGTCCGTCCTCAACGCGGACTATTCGAGCACGTCGTTCCGGCTGTCCAAGGTGTCGATCGGGGCGCGCAACTTCCTCGGCAACAACATCGCCTACCCGGTGGGCGGCAGGACGGGCGAGAACTGCCTGCTGGCGACCAAGGTGATGATCCCGCTGGACGGCGAGGTCAGACAGGGCGTGGGACTGCTCGGCTCGCCGTGCTTCGAGATCCCCCGCTCGGTCGACCGCGACGCACGCTTCGACCATCTGCGCGAGGGCGAGGAGCTGGGCACCCGGCTGCGCGCGAAGAACCACTACAACCTGCGCTCGATGGCCTGGTGGCTGCTCGCCCGCTGGCTGCACGTCTTCGTGCTCACCCTGTTCGCGCTGGCCACGGTGGATCTGTACGGCATGGCGGGCCATGTGGTGATAGGAGCCTATCTGGCGCTCACCCTGGCCTTCTCCACCGCGTACTACATCGTGCTGGAGCGCTGCATGACCAGGTTCCGCGGGCTGCGGCCCCAGTTGTGCTCCATCTACGACCGGGACTTCTGGCGGATCGAGCGGCTGTGGAAGGTGCCGTCGCAGTGGCTCAACATCTTCAACGGCACGCCGTTCAAGAGCCTGGTCTGGCGGCTGATGGGGGTACGCGTGGGCCGCATGGTGTTCGACGACGGCTGCTACATCACCGACCGGACCCTCGCGGTCATCGGCGACGAGTGCACCCTCAACGCGGGCAGCAAGGTCCAGTGCCACTCGCAGGAGGACGGCACCTTCAAGTCGGACTTCATCAGGCTCGGCGCCGGTACCACGCTGGGCGTCTCCGCCCATGTCCACTACGGCGTGACGATGGGCGAGGGCTCGGTGCTGGTCTCCGACTCCTTCCTCATGAAGGGCGAGGAAGTGCCCCCGGGCGCGCGCTGGGGCGGCAATCCCGCGGTGGAGATGCCGGCGGCCGACGGTCCGCCCGGCACCCCCGTCCTGACCGCTTCTACAGCAAACGCCACTGCGGCGACCGTGAGTTGAGGAAGGCCATTCGATGGGAACGCGCGTGGAAGCGGACCGGGAGTTCTGGCAGCGGGTGCTGACCGCCGGCGGTGTCACCTCGGTGCCGCGCTGGGTGCGGGAGCCGGCCCCCGGGTCGGCCGAGCACGAGATGCCGGTGCCGGACGAGGTGGCGCGGGCGGTGCGCGAGCTGGTCGGGCGCCAGGGGGTGCCGGTGAGCGCGCTGCTGCTCGCGGCGCACGCCAAGGTGCTGGCCACGCTGTCCGGCGAGCCGGAGGTGGTCACCGGCTACACCACCGGGGTGCGCGGCGAACCGCTGCCCTGCCGGCTGACCGTACGGCCCGGCTCCTGGCGGGAGCTGGCGGCGGCGGCCGAGCACGCGGAGGCGGAGGTGCTGGCGCACCGGGAGTTCCCGGTGGAGAAGCTGCGCCGCGAACTCGGCCTGACCGAGCCGCCGTACGAGGTGGTGTTCGGGCCCATCGGGGCCGACGAGAACCACGCCGACGACGGTGTCCTTCAGGTGCGCTGGTCGGAGCGGGGCGGCCGGCTGCTGCTGCGCCTCGGCTACCGCAAGGACGTCCTGGACGCCGCCGCGGCGGCCCGGATCGGCGGCTACCACCTCACGGCCCTCGGGCTGCTGGCCGCCGACCCGGACGCCGGCCACGGCGCCCGGAGCCTGCTGTCGGACGACGAGGTGCGCGAGCAGCTGGAGGGGCTGGCGGGGCCGCACCGGCCACTGCCAGAAGCGCGGGCGCACGAGCTGTTCGAGCAGCGGGTGCGGACGCGTCCGGACGCGGTGGCGGTCGTACAGGGCGAACGGCGGTGGACGTACGACGAGTTGAACCGGCGGGCCAACCGGCTGGCGCGGGCGCTCGTCGAGCGGGGCGTCGGGCGGGAGGACGTGGTCGCCGTCGTCATGGAACGCGGCCTCGACTGGCCGGCGGCGACGCTCGCGGTGCTCAAGGCGGGCGGCGTCTATCTGCCGATCGAGCCGCACTTCCCGGCCGGGCGGATCGCGGCGACGCTGTCGCGGGCGGGCTGCCGGCTGGTGCTGACCGAGTCCGGCAGCACCGCCACCCTGGACGAGGCACTGACCTCGGTGGCCGGAGCCAAGCGGCTGCTGGTCGAGGAGGCGTACGCGGAGCCGCACGCCGAGGACGACCTCCAGGTGCGCGTGGACGCCGACCAGTTGGCGTACATCTACTTCACCTCCGGCTCCACCGGGGAGCCGAAGGGGGCGATGTGCGAGCACGCGGGGCTGCTCAACCACCTCTTCGCCAAGATCGACGACCTGAACATCGGCGAGGACTCGGTGGTGGCGCAGACGGCCCCGCAGTGCTTCGACATCTCGCTGTGGCAGCTGGTGTCCGCGCTCATGGTCGGCGGGCGGACGCTGCTGATCGGGCAGGACGAGATCACGGACGTGGAGCGCTTCGTCGGCACCCTGGCCGACGGACGGGTCTCGGTGGCGCAGCTGGTGCCCTCCTATCTGGAGGTCGTCGTCTCCTACTTGGAGCAGCGCCCGCGCGAACTCCCGGATCTGCGCTGCGTTTCGGTGACCGGCGAGGCCCTCAAGCGGGAGCTGACACAGCGCTGGTTCGCGATCGAACCGGACATCAAGCTGCTCAACGCCTACGGCCTGACCGAGACTTCGGACGACACCAATCACGAGGTGCTGGACCGGGTGCCGGAGCGGGTGCTGCTGGGGCGCGCGGTGAACAACGTACGCGTCTATGTGGTGGACGAGCGGCTGTCGCTGGTGCCACTGGGCGCGCCCGGCCTGATCGCGTTCTCCGGTGTCTGTGTGGGCCGGGGGTACGTCAACGATCCGGAGCGCACCCGGGAGGCGTACCGCACGGACCCCTACCGGCCCGGTGAACGGCTGTATCTGGGCGGTGACTGGGGTCGCTGGCATCCGGACGGCAAGCTGGAGTTCCTGGGCCGCCGGGACAACCAGGTGAAGATCCGCGGGTTCCGCATCGAGATCGGGGAGATCGAGAACGCGCTGCTGCGGGTGCCCGGGGTCCGGGACGCGGCGGTGGTGGTCACCGAGCGGGGCGGCGGCAGCAGGCATCTGATCGCCTTCTGCTCGGGCGCGCCCCGGCCGGTGGCGGAGCTGCGCGAGGCGCTCGGCGCGGTGCTGCCCGCCTATATGGTCCCCTCGGCCTTCCACTGGCAGGAGGCCCTGCCGCTGACCGCCAACGGGAAGATCGACCGCAAGGCGCTGACCGCGCTGGCGTCGGCGGCCGCCCCGGCCGCCGAGGAGAGCGCGACGGCGGACGTCCCGCTCGGTCCGGCCGAACGGCGGCTCGCCGCGGCCTGGGCGCAGGTGCTGGGTGTGTCCGTCGAACAGGTGCGCCGCCGCGACCAGTTCTTCGACTCCGGCGGCACCTCGCTGACCGCGGTCAAGCTCAGCATCGCGCTGGAGCGTGCGGTGTCCCTCAAGGACATCACCCGGCACCCGGTCCTCGCCGATCTGGCCGCGCTGCTGGACGGCGCGACCCGGCAGCACGGGGAGCTGCTCCAGCCGCTCGCGGAGGGGGGCGGCGCGGCCGGGGGCGCGCTGGTCTGCTTCCCGTACGCGGGCGGCAACGCGGTCAACTTCCAGCCGATGGCGAGCGCGCTGGCCGACAGTGGGCTCACGGTCCTCGCGGTGGATCTGCCCGGACACGATCTGGCCGCGCACCAGGAGCCGTTCGTCTCCATCGCGCAGGTGGCCGGGCAGGTCGCCGCGGAGATCGTCGCGCGCGGGCTGACCCGGGTGATGCTGTGGGGCCACTCCTCGGGGGCCGCGCCCGCGATCGAGACGGCCCGGCGGCTCATCGAGCGGGGGGTGCGGGTCACCCGGGTGTTCATCGGCGCCCAGCTCCTCGGCACCGCCGACGAACGAGGCGCCGCCGTCACCGAGTTGACCGGACTGGGCGATGCCGAGATCGCGGCGCGGCTCACCGCGGACAGCGGTTACACCGAGCTGGCGGAGCTGAACGAGGCACACGCCGAGCACATCGGCGCCGCCTACCGGCACGACTGCGTGGCCGCGCACCGCTACCTCCGCGCGGCCCTCCAGTCCCCGCCCCCCAAGCTGGCCGCGCCACTCACGGTGGTCGTCGCGGCCGACGACCCGCACACCGCGGGCGCCACCGAGCACCACCGGGACTGGCTGCTGCTGGCCGACCAGGTGGAGCTGCACGAACTCACCGACGGCGGCCACTACTTCCCCCGCACCCGGCCGGCCGAGGCGGCGCGGGCCGTGCTGCGGGCCGCCGTACCCCTGGCCACGTCCTGAGCCACGCGGACCCTCCAGACGGGCAACCGAAAGGAAACCGAGATGCCGTTCTCATCCCTGGCAGCGCCGCTCGAAGTGGAGCTGCGGCCGCACAGACCGGCGCTGCTGCGCGTCGACTCCCCGGGCGACGCCCCGAACTGGGCGGGCGAGCACCGCGAGGCGCTGCGCGCTCTGGTGACCGAGCACGGGGCATTGCTGGTGCGCGGTCTGGGCCTCCGGGACGCGGACCAGGTCGGTGCCGTCTTCGCCCGGATCACCGGTGAACTCATGCCGGAGCGTGAGGCGTTCGCACCGCGCGAGGTCCTCGCGCCCGGGGTGTACTCCGCCACTCCCTGGCCCGCCAATCAGCCGATGTGCATGCACCATGAGCTGAGTTACACGCTGGACGTGCCGTCCCTGATGCTGTTCGCGTGCCTGACCGCGGCGACCGAGGGCGGGGCGACGGCGGTGGCCGACGCCGAGGAGGTGCTCGACGCGCTGCCCGCCTCGCTGACCGAGCGGTTCGAGCGCGAGGGCTGGCTGCTGACCCGCAGCTACAACGACGAGATCGGGGCCTCGCTCGCCGAGTCGTTCGGCACCGAGGACCGCGAGGAGATCGAGCGCTACTGCCGGGCGCACGCCATCGAGTTCACCTGGCGGCCGGACGGCTCGCTCTACACGGAGCAGCGGCGCAGCGCGGTCGTCCGGCATCCGGTCACCGGCCGGCGCTGCTGGTTCAACCAGATCGCGTTCCTCAACGAGTGGACGCTGTCCGCGGAGGTGCGCGAGTACCTGGTGGACATGTACGGCGAGGACGGACTGCCGTTCAACACCCGTTACGGGGACGGCACTCCGATCGGCGAGGAGGTGGTCGAACTGCTCAACTCCACCTATGAGGCACACACCCGGCGCGAGCCCTGGCAGGCCGGGGATCTGCTGCTCGTGGACAACATCTCCACCGCGCACAGCCGGGAGCCGTTCAGCGGCGAGCGGCAGGTGCTGGTGGGCATGGCGGAGCCGCACCGGCTCGCCGACGGCCGCCCGACCCCGGAGGCGAGCGAGCGATGACCGATCTGCTGACGACAGCCGCCGAGCGGGCGGCGGGCGGGCCCTCGGTCCCGACGTTCTCGGTGCTCTCCGGGCACCAGGTGCAGCAAGCGCTGACCGGGCGCGAGCGGGAACTGGTGGCGCTGGTGGAGGCCACCTACCGGCTGCACGGCGCCGGGGACTCGGTGAACCCGCCGTCGTACTTCCTGCGCTTCCCGGACCGTCCGAACTCGCGGATCATCGCGCTGCCGGCCTCGATCGGCGGTTCGGTGCACGTGGACGGCCTGAAGTGGATCTCCAGCTTCCCGGACAATGTGCGCTCCGGGCTGCCGCGGGCCTCCGCGGTGCTGATCCTCAACGACCCGGAGACGGGCTATCCGTTCGCCTGCCTGGAGAGCTCCATCATCAGCGCCACCCGGACCGCCGCGTCCGCGGCGCTCGCGGCCGACTGGCTCAGCCGCGGCCGGCCCACCCGGCCCGCGCGGATCGGGTTCTTCGGCACCGGGCTGATCGCCCGCTACATCCACACCTTCCTGGCCGGCACCGGCTGGGAGTTCGACGCGATCGGTGTGCACGATGTGTCCGCCGACAGCGCCGAGGGGTTCCGCGGGTATCTGCGCCAGAGCGGCGCGGGCGGACAGGTCACCGTGCACGAGCGTGCCGAGGACCTGGTCCGGGACAGCGATCTCGTGGTCTTCGCCACGGTCGCCGGCAAGCCGCATGTGACCGATCCCGCGTGGTTCGACCACAATCCGCTGGTCCTGCACGTGTCGTTGCGGGATCTGGCCCCCGAAGTCCTGCTGGGCGCCGCCAACTTCGTCGACGACGTCGAGCACTGTCTGAAGGCCGACACCTCACCCCATCTGGTCGAACAGCTCACCGGCGACCGCGACTTCCTCAACGGCACGCTCAACGACGTGCTCCAGGGGCGGGCCGCGCCGCCGACCGACCGGCCGGTGATCTTCTCGCCCTTCGGACTCGGTGTCCTCGATCTCGCCGTCGGCAAGTACGTCTACGACGAGGTCTCCCGGGCGGGCAGCCTCCGCCTCATCGACGACTTCTTCCACGACCTGCGCCGGTACGGCTGAGGCCCGTCCTCGGCCCGGCACCAGGAGGTCCGCCGTGCCTGTCATTACCGCTCCCTATGCCTTCAACGAGGGCCATCTCTTCGTCGACCTGAAGTCGATCTGCGGACAACCCCTCCATCTCAAGTGCGAGGGCTTCAACTTCGCCGGCTCCATCAAGCTGAAGGCCGCGAACGAGATGGTGGAGAGTGCCGAGCGGGACGGACTCCTGACGCCGGAGTCCATCCTCGTCGAGTCCTCCTCCGGGAACCTCGGCGTGGCGCTCAGCATGATCGCCGCCAGCAAGGGCTACCAGTTCCTGTGTGTGACGGATTCCCGTTGCAACCTGTCGACCAGACTGCTGATGGAGGCGCTCGGCAGCGAGGTGCATGTCATCGCCGACCAGGACTCCAACGGCGGATTCCTGGGCACGCGGATCGAGTACGTGCGCCAGCTGTGCGCGTCCGACGAACGGTACGTCTGGCTCAGCCAGTACACCAACGCGGGCAACTGGCGGGCGCACTACCGCACCACCGCCCCGGAGATCGCCCAGCAGTTCCCGGACCTGGACGTGGTGTTCATCGGGGCCGGCACCACCGGCACCCTGATGGGCTGCGCCCGCTGGTTCAGGCAGTGGCACCGGCCGGTGCGGATCGTCGCCGTGGACAGCGTGGGCTCGGTGGCCTTCGGCGGCGAGCCGGGCCGCCGGATGATCCCGGGCCTGGGCATGAGCATGCGCCCACCGCTGCTGGACGAGTCCGTCGTGGACGAGGTGATCCGGGTGGAGGAGGCGGACACCATCCGCATGTGCCACCGGATGGCCCGCCGCGGCTTCCTGTTCGGCGGTTCCACCGGGACCGTCGTCAGCGGGGCCACCGACTGGCTCGCCCGCAATGACGCCCGCGGACTGTCCGCGGTCGCCATCGCGCCCGACATGGGCGAGCGCTACCTCGACACCGTCTACCAGACCAACTGGCTCCAGGACCTGTACGGCGATCACGTCCTGGCGGAGGGGATGGACACCGTGACGGAGGAGGTCGAGTCCGCGACCCGGACGTCGGAGCGCAGGCGCCGCCCGTAGCGCCTCGCCCGGGGAAGGGCGCCTGACCGGGGATGTTGCCCGGAAGGCGCCCTTCGGCGTGCCCGGGAGGGCAGGCCCGCGGTGCACCGGAGGGCATGTTCACGCCGCATGGAAGGGCACTCCCGGCCGGTACCGGAGGGCATCTTCACCAGGTAGGCGGGGGCATGCAGCTGGCGTATCCGGGGTACTTGCGCGGAGCGCGGAGTGATGCTTTCGCGGCGCGCGTGGGGGCGTGCGCGCGTCCGCGCGCCCCCTCTCACACCGGTCCCCCACATGAACGGTAGGGAATAGGCCATTCCGGCCGGACCGTGTCGCGCCCCGGACGCCGATCCCGTTCCCGCATGGCCCTGAATTCCCTGGCCATCCGCACTGACCTGCACATTTCCTGCACAGTTCGGCCCGGTATCGGTTTTCGGACGGAGTGAAAGTCTCCCCTTCCCACACAGGCCACACCAGGCGAACTATTTTCAGAAAAGCCACCTCACTGTGCGACGTTCGCGAGTTCACCGCTCACGTTCAGGACCTCATGGCACTGCTGTGCCTGACGGCCCGTGGCCGGTGTGCCCGGCTTCGCGCAGGTGACTTTCGCGGTGACGGTGGCGTTCGCGGGGATCTCGATGGGGGTGACCCAGTGGTAGTCCTGGTTGCGGAAGGTCTCCAGCGCGATCGTGGTGATCTTCCGGTCGCCGAAGGTGATGGTCATGACCCCCTCGTCGCCCTGGAAGTTGGCGACCACGATGTCCGTGACGCCGAACACCTTGCCCTGCGGCACCGTGTAGCTGCCGGTCTTGTCCTGCCCGCCGGCCGTCTCCACATCGATGGTGGTCGAACTCTGCTCGCCACCGCCCGAGGTGCCGGTGCCGCCGGGGCCGCCGCCCGAGGGCACGCCCGGACCGGAGCCGCCCTGTTCCTTGCCCGTGCCGTCGCCCGTCCCCGTGCCGTTGCCGGTGCCCGGCGACTGTCCGTTCTTGCCGCCACCGGGGGTGGGCCGCGGCTGGACCACCTCGTCGGCGGCCTGCCGGGCCGCGCTGCGCACCGCCGGGCGCACCAGCGCGAACCAGGCCAGCAGCAGGGCGAGGATGGCCGCGAGGAGTGCCAGCAGCCACTTCGGGAAGATGGGGATCTGGACGAACTCGGCCTCCAGCGGGGGCCGTACATACGTCGCGGGGCGGGCGCTCGCCTCCGCCTCCGCCTGCGCCTCGGCCGCGCCGTCCGTGGTGTGCACCGTGAACGGCCATACGGCGGGCTTGCCGAACCACACCGGCTTGCCGATGCGCACCCGCAGCCGGGTCTCCGCCGACTCGCCGGGCGCCAGCTCCAGATTCGCCGGGACGAAGCCGAACCGCAGTTCCTCACCGGCCTGTTCGGGCCGGAAGGAGATCCGCGTCGGGGTGTTGCCCTCGTTGCGCACCGCCAGCCGGTAGCGGCCGCGCAGCCAGCCGCGCCGGCGCCGCGGCAGGATCTCGGTCCGCAGCTCGTGGAACTCCTCGATGTGCACCGTGGTCTCGGGCACGGTGACCGACTCGGGGTGCTCGGCCGGCAACACCCGTACGCCCAGCGGCACCTCGCCGGCCCGGACCTCGGGCGAGCGGGGCGGGGCCAGGGTGATGGTCACCGTCTCGGAGGTGCCGGGGTAGAGCGAGATACGCGCGGGTTCCACGGTCGCCCAGGGCGCGCAGTCGCCCACCACCTCCAGCGTGTACGCCTCGACGATGTCGCTGTCGTTGCGCACGGTCAGGCTGGTGGTGGCGGTGCCGCCCGGGGTCACCGACACGGCCGGGATGTCGAGGCCGGGGGCGCCGGGTCCGGAAGAGGCTGCAGATGGCGTCACGCCACGACGGTAGAGCCGTACCCGAACCACCACGAGAGATACGGGGGCAACTTCCGGGCAGTCGACGTGCCCGCAGCGGCCAAGGTCAACACCATCGAGCGGGAGGCGAGCTGACACGCCGTAGGCGTCGTGTGCTCCATCCCACCGCCCCGGACGCCACCGCCGTGGCCCGGGTCGCGTCCTGAAGAACGCCACCATGTCCGGCCTTGCGAAAGAAGAAAGTACCTTCATGATCGTCCAGATGCCCGGCGGGCCCCTGCCCGCCTCCGTCGGCCGCCCGGACCGGGTGACCGTGGCCGTCTACGCCCAGGATCTCGTCCTGCACATCGGCATCATCCAACAGCTGCGCCAGCGACCGGAGTTGGAGCTTCTCCCCGACGGGGAGGCGGACGGGGCGCAGATCTCGCTCGTGGTCGTCGACACCGTGGACGACGAGGTGACGGCCCTGCTGCAACGGCTCCAGCGCAACACCGCCACCCGCACCGGGCTGGTGGTGGGCACCTTTGAATCGGCGGCGCTGCAACGGGTGATCGAGTCCGGGGTGGGCGCGGTGCTGCGGCGTTCCGAGGCCGACCAGGACCGGCTGCTGCACCTGGTGCTGGCGCTGGCCAAGGGCGAGGGCGTGCTGCCCGGCGATCTGCTCGGCAAACTGCTCAGCCATGTCGGCAGCCTCCAGCGCTCGGCACTCGATCCGCGCGGTCTCTCGCTGTCCACGCTGACCGCGCGCGAGGCGGACATGCTGCGCCTGGTGGCGGAGGGCCTTGACACCTCGGAGATCGCGGAGAAGACGTCGTACTCCGAACGGACCGTCAAGAACGTGCTGCACGAGGTGACCACGCGGCTCCAACTGCGCAACCGGGCGCACGCGGTGGGGTACGCGCTGCGCAACGGGCTGATCTGACGGCGGCCGGGTGAACCGGGCCGACGGCCGTCCGGGCACCCGGGGGCTGCCCGAAAGCGCAACGGGGCCTTCCCCCGGGAGGGTCCCCGCCGCCCTGCCGCGGGGCGCGCCCAGGGCGCACAGTGGCGGGGCGCACCCATGTGTACCGAGACTGCGAGGTGGACCGTGAACGGCACCGCTGGCCCCGGCGGGCAGCGCCGACTGGGGAGATTCGGCGCCTCGTTGGTGCTGCTGATCCCGTTGTTCGCGGTGACCGCGGCCTCGGGACCGAGCGGCGCGGACCCCGTCCGGCCCACGGCCGACACCGCGCCCGCGCGGGTGGCGTTCGCGGGCACCGACCATCGCAGCCTGGGCCGGGTGGCGAGCACCGAGAGCAGCGATCCGCTGTTCGGCGCGGGCCCGGCGCACTACGACGTGCAGGCGACGGCGCTCGGCGACACGATGGTGTTCGCGAGCCGCCGCGACGACAAGCGTCCGCAGATCTATCTGCGGGCGGCGGACGGCTCGGTGCGCAAGCTGACCAGCGGCCGGGACGCGGCGCACCCCCGGCTGACCCCGGACGGCCGATCGGTGGTGTTCGACTCGGCGGAGCCGGGCGGCCCGGACGGCAAGAAGCAGCGCGATCTGTGGCTGGTGCGCACCGACGGCACCGGTCTGACCCGGCTGACCGACACGCCGTACGACGAGCAGAGCCCGACGGTGTCGGCGGACGGGCAGCGGCTGGCCTACAGCGCGGACCCGGACGCGGCCGCCGGGGCGCAGATCTATGTGCGCCCGCTGGCCGGGGGCACCGCGACCGCGCTCACCGGGACGCTCGGCGGCAAGGCGACCGAGCCGGTGTTCAACCCGGTGGACGACGACGCGCACAAGAACCTGCTCGCGTACACCTACACCGTCGACTCCAAGACCGGGCCCCGGCTGCGGGAGCTGGGCCGCCCGGACGGCGACCAGCCGCTGCTCGCGGGCACCGCGGCGCAATGGCAGACGCATGGCGCGGCCTGGATGCCCGACGGGAACGGCGTGCTGTTCCTCAGCACCAACCACACCTGCTCCTGCGAGGGCGACTGGAACCATGTGTGGCGGGCTCCGCAGGACCCCGCCCAGCATCCGGACCCGGATCTGGTGCTCAGCGAGAACCGCGATGTCTCCTCGGTGACCTGGGTCGGCCCCGCGGACGGCGGCTACCCGGTGGTGGACCGGCTCTCGGAGCCCGCACCGGCGGTGAAGGGCGTGGACGCGACGCCCGACCAGCGGGTGGCCACCTTGCAGGACGTGCGGATGGACGGCTCCGACCCGCGCGATCTCGGGGTGCCGGTGCTCCAGGAGGACCCGGCGGCCGGTACCAACACCGATCCGACGAAGGATCCGTTGTTCCAGCCGGCGGCCGGGTACGACCCGTGGACCGAGCGGCAGAACTACACGCCGGACGGCCGGGGGATCGTGGTGACCCGGTTCGAGGACGCCCCGGGCGGCCAGGGACGGATCGAGCGGATCTGGACGACGGACGCCGACGGGCAGAACCCGCGGGTGATGCCGCTGGCGGGGCGGGGGCCGCAGGACTGGGACACCGACCCGACGTTCTCACCGGACGGCAAGTACCTCGCCTTCACCCGGACTTCGCCCGGCGGGGTCGGCTCGGCGTCCGGTCCCGGACGCATCCTGATCGCCGACGCCACGACGGGCGCGATCATGCACGAGGTGGTTCCGCCGGCCGGGCAGCAGAGCGGCAGCGACGCCCAGCCCACCTGGTCGCCCGACGGCACCCTGCTCGCCTTCACCCGCAACGCGGTGATCGACGGCAAGGGCGGCAACAAGCACATCTGGACCGTGCCGATCAACGATCTGAACCAGCAGAAGGACCTCAGCGCGGCGAACTGCCCCGGCGACTGCTCGGTCATCGACGACAGTCCCGCCTTCTCCCCCGACGGCCGCTCGATCGCCTTCAACCGCAAGAACGGCGGCGGCCTCGTCGACGAGCGCAACGGCCTGGTGCTGACCTCCGTGTCCGGCGACAGCTGCCAGGTGCTGCTGCCCGAGGCGGCGCGGGGCACGGCGGACGCCTGCCGTCAGCAGCTGCCCGACACCACGGTCACCGGACCGCACCAGCCGCGCGACGCGGCCTGGACGGCGGACGGCTCCCAGATCGTGTTCAGCGCGCGCGACGACGCGCCGGTCAACTGCCCCGAGAACCTCTATGTGCTGACCGTCTCGACCGGCCATGTCTCGCAGCTCACCACCGAGTTGCCGGGGCGGCAGAAGGAGCCCAGCGTCGAGCAGTCGGTGGACCTGGCGGTGCACGCCCCGGGTACGACACCGCCGGTGACCGTCGGCAAGTCCACGGATCTGACGGTGGACGTCGTCAACAACGGCCCGGCCGCCTCCCCCGGCACCCGGCTGACCATGGCCCCGCCGGCCGGGGTGACCGTCACCAAGGTCACCTATCCGGGCGGCACCTGTGACGCGGCCACCCTCCAGTGCGACCTCGGTGTGGTGCCGCCCGGTACGACGGTCCCGGTCACCGTGACCGTCACCGGGAACGTGACCGGTGACCAGCCGATCGACTGGTCGGTCACCGGCAGCGTGATCGATCCGCAGCCCGGGGACAACTCCGCGCGGACCGTGGTGCCGGTGCAGCCGCCCGCGCCGCCGACCCCGCCCCCGTCGCCCACACCCACACCGACCCCCACGCCCACGCACACGCCCACCTCGAAGCCGCCGCCGCCCACTCCGCCCGCGCCGAAGGCGGGACCGGGGGTCACCGTGACGGCCCAGCCCAACCCGGGCTATGTCGGCGGCCGGGTCGTGGTGACGTACACCGTGCGCAACGGCCGCAACGCGCTGGCCACCGGGCTGCGGCTGCGCATCACGCTGCCCGCCGGAATCCCGAACGGCGGTCCGCCGCCGGGCTGCGACAGCTCATGGCTGTGCGCGCTGCCGGATCTGACGCCGGGTTCCAGCACCGTCGTACGGGTGGTGCTCGCCCCCGACCACGCGCTGACCGGCCGGGCCACCGGCGTGCTGACCACCACCGGCACGGACGCCGATCCCCGGGACAACAAGGCCAGTACGAAGCTGCGGATCCTCCAGCCGAAGATCGTCGCGGTGCCGCCGATCGGCAAGCCCGGCTTCGTCACCTCGGTGCGCGGCAAGGACTTCCCGCCGGGCGTGCCGGTGCGGTTCGCCTGGAAGCCGGGGATCACGGCGGCCGCCGCGCCGACCGTACCGGGGCCGGACGGCACCTTCATCGGCCAGCTGCTGATCCTCACCAAGGACCAGACCGGACCGCGCACCATCACCGCGCGGGGTCCCGGCTTCTCCCCGGTGAAGACGGACTTCCTGGTGGTGCTGGGCAGTGTGCAGCCGCCGGACGAGGTGACCCGCCGATGATCCACGAGGTCGACGAGGCGCTGCGCGCGCTGCTCGCCGGGTCCGGTCTGGAGGCGTCCGGGGTCGAGGTGGTCTTCGACGCCCCGACCCGTGAGTGGGCGGCCCGCCGCAACGCGCCCACGGTGTGCGTGTTCCTCTACCACATCCAGGAGGACGCCACCCGGCGCGGCAGCGGCGCCGGTGAGGTGCACGACGCCGAGGGCTATGTGGTGGCGCGGCGCACCCCGCCCCGCTGGTTCGACCTGACGTATCTGGTCACGGCGTGGGCGAGCCGTCCGCAGGACGAACACCGGCTGCTCTCCCAGGTGTTGGGCACGCTGGTGAGCACGGACGCGCTGCCGGAGGAGATGCTCACCGGCTCGCTCGCCGAGCTCGGTCTGACGGTCTCCCTGGACACCGCGGGGGGCGGCATCGACGCGCCGTCCGCGTCCGATGTGTGGTCGGCGCTGGACGGCGAGCTGAAGCCGTCGCTCGGGGTCCGGGTGCGCGCGCCGCTCGCCGCCGTGGCCCGCCCGGCCGCGCCGCCGGTGACCGAGGGTCTGCTGGTGCGCACGGGCGGGCTCGGGTCCGACGAGGAGCCCGCGCCGGGACGGCGGCTGCGGTACGAGGAGGTGGGCGACCCCGGTGCGCAGGGCTTCGCAGGACCTCGCGCGCGGCCCGCGGTTCCGGCCCGGCGCCGTAGGGGGAGGCAGCCCTGATGTACGCCACCGAGGCCGAGGTGGACGTCCTGTGGGCGCGGCTGCGGCTGATCGAGGAGCGGGTGCGGTACGCGGTGGCCGCGCGGCGCGCCGTCGACCCGGATCCCGACGACCCGTACCGGGGCCAGTATCTGACCCCGGAGGCGGTGCAGCGGATCCTGGAGGGGCAGGGCGGCCTCGGGCTGCCCGACCACGAGCCGCCACCGGTGCCCCCGACGTCCGAACTCGGGCTGCTGGCCGCGCGGTTCGGGCTCTCGCCGCTGGACACGGATCTGCTCCTGGTCGCCCTGGCCCCGGACCTGGACCCCCGGTTCGAGCGGCTGTACGGCTATCTCAACGACGATCTGACGCGCCGTCGGCCGACGGTCGCCCTGGCACTGGAGCTGTGCGGACTGCCCGCCGCGTCCGCGGCCCGCTTCCGGCTCTCCCCCGGGGCGCCGCTGATCGCGGGCGGGCTGATCGAGGTCACCGAGCCCGAACGGCCGCCGCTGTCACGCGTGTTGGCGGTCCCGGACCGGGTGAGCGCGCATCTGCTGGGCGGCACGGAGCCGGACGCGCGGCTGGCCGGGCTGCTCGGCGAGGCCGACGCCGACCCGACGGCCGAGCCCGCCGACGTGGCCGGGGCCGGTGCCGCGGCGGGCTCCGGCCCCGGCCTGGTGCAGCTGCTGGACCGCGGCGGCGACGCCCCCGGCCTCGCGGTGGCGGCCCTGCGCGCGGCCGGACTGCGACCGCTGGTGCTCGACGCGGCGGCACTCGCCCGGCACTCCGCCGACGTGCCCGCGCTCGCCCGGGTGGCGGCCCTGGAGGCCCGGCTGTCCGGGGCGGGCGTCGTCCTCGGACCGCTGGAGGCACTGCCCCCGGAACCCGCCCTGCGCGACCGCGTCATCAGGGACCTGTGTGCCGCGCTGCGCGGCCTCCCGCTGTTCCTGTACGGCACGGACGGCTGGGATCCGGCCTGGGCCGCCGACACCCCGGTGGTCCTCCCGGTGGCCCCGCCCTCCCCCGAGCGCCAGGCCACCCGCTGGCGGCACGCGCTCGAACGGGCCGGCTCCGACGGCATCGCCCCGGCCGAGGCGGAGTCGCTCGCCTCGGCGGTCGCCGCGCACCGGCTGGACGGCGGCCAGCTGCGCCGGGCCGCGGGCGCCGCGGTGCGCACGGCCGCGCTGGCCGACCGCGCGGTGCGGCCCGACGATCTGCGGGCCGCCGTACGGGCGCAGAACGGCGCGGGGCTCGCGCGGCTGGCCCGCCGGGTGGAACCGGCCGTCGGCTGGGACGACCTGGTGCTGCCCGCGCCGACCCACCGCAGACTGCGGGAGCTGGCGGTGCGCGCCCGGCATCGCGAACAGGTGCTCGGGCAGTGGCGGATGCGGCCGGGCGGCGGCCGGGGGCGGGGCGTGATCGCGCTGTTCGCCGGGGAGTCGGGCACCGGCAAGACGATGTCCGCCGAGGTGGTCGCGGCCGATCTGGGCATGGATCTGTACGTGGTGGACCTGTCCACGGTGGTCGACAAGTACATCGGCGAGACCGAGAAGAACCTGGAGCGGATCTTCACCGAGGCGTCCGCGGTCAACGCGGTGCTGCTGTTCGACGAGGCCGACGCGATCTTCGGCAAGCGCTCGCAGGTCAAGGACGCGCACGACCGCAACGCCAACATCGAGTCGGCGTATCTGCTCCAGCGCATGGAGTCCTTCGACGGCATCGCCGTACTGACCACCAATCTGCGGGCCAACCTGGACGAGGCGTTCACCCGGCGGCTCGATGTGATCGCCGACTTCCCGGTGCCGGACGCCGGTCAGCGGCTCGCGCTGTGGGAGCGGTGCCTGGGCGGGCGGCTGCCGCGCGCCGCCGATCTCGATCTCGGCTTCTGCGCGGACCGCTTCGAACTGGCCGGCGGTTCCATCCGGGCGTGCGCGGTGACGGCCGCGTATCTGGCGGCCGAGGCCGGACTTCCGCTGAGCATGCGGCAGTTGATGACGGCGATCGCCCAGGAGTACCGCAAGCTCGGCCGGCTGGTCCTGGAGAGCGAGTTCGGGACCTGGACGCGGGACATGCTGGCGGACTCCTGAACCGCCCGCTGTCCAGCGGATTTTACCGTTCCTAGGGCATTCCCACAGGGTGCGTTGCCCGAAAGGGAAGGCGGGGCCGGATGCGGGCGCCCGGAAAGGCAGTGGGCTTGCCCTCGCCCAGGTCCGCGCGCCCCTGTCGCCATGCCGCACCGGCCTCGGAGACTCGACATCGACGCAGGTGACACCACTGGCACACGAAGGAGCGAGTATGCCGACGTACCTCACC
Source organism: Streptomyces sp. NPDC093018 (assembly GCF_040684035.1). Taxonomy (NCBI): domain Bacteria; kingdom Bacillati; phylum Actinomycetota; class Actinomycetes; order Kitasatosporales; family Streptomycetaceae; genus Streptomyces; species Streptomyces sp. NPDC093018. Next base: position 44,388 of record NZ_JBFBFF010000001.1, on the reverse strand, counting down.
CCGGGCGTGTACGTGGAGGAGGTGCAGTCCGGTGCGCGACCGATCGAAGGGGTCGGCACCGCCGTCGCCGCGTTCGTCGGCTTCGCCCAGACCGGACCCTTCCACGAGCCCACCCTGGTGACCAACTGGGACCAGTACACCCAGCACTTCGGCGGATTCACCGAGGGCACCTATCTCGCGCACGCCGTGTACGGCTACTTCGCCAACGGGGGCGGCGCGGCCTATGTGGTCCGGATCGGCGGCTCCGGCCGTGACTCCGCCGCGCCCGCGGCCGGTTCGGTGCCCCGGCAGGCCCAGGCGCCCGAGCCGGTGGCGGTCGGCGGGTTCCTCGTCGCGGCCAAGCCCGGTGTCTCCGGGGTGTCGGTGGAGATCGCCGACCCGGAGGGCGAGGGTCCCGAGGACCGCTTCCGGCTGCTGGTGCGCCGCGGCGAGCAGGTGGTGGAGAACTACGACGTCTCCACCCGCAAGAACGTCAAGGGCTATGTGGTCAACCAGGTCCGGGCCTCCAAGCTGATCGAGGTCACCGAGCAGCGCGACGCCGCCCAGGCGCGGCCCGCCGCGCAGACGGTCGCCCTGCCCGACGTCCCGGGCGCCCCCGCGGTCCCCGCGTCCGGCGAGGTGGCCCGGCTCGACCCCGCCGAGTACGTCGGCGACTCCGCCGCCCGCACCGGGTTCGGCGGTCTTGAGGCCATCGACGAGATCACCATGGTGGCGGTCCCGGACCTGATGGGTGCCTACCAGCGCGGTGACATCGACGCCGAGGGCGTGCGCACGGTCCAGCTCGCGGTGATCTCGCACTGCGAGCAGATGGGCGACCGGGTGGCCGTCCTGGACACTCCGCCGGGCCTCAACGCCCAGCAGGTGCGCACCTGGCGCAACGACGAGGCCGGGTACGACTCCCGGTACGCCACCCTCTACTACCCCTGGGTGCGGGTCTTCGACCCGGCGGCCGGGCGCAACACCACGGTCCCGCCGAGCGGTCACATCGCGGGTGTGTGGGCGCGCAGCGACGCCGAGCGCGGTGTGCACAAGGCGCCCGCCAACGAGGTGATCCGCGGCGCGGTCGACCTGGAACTGCGGCTGAGCAAGGGCGAGCAGGATCTGCTGAACCCGATCGGCGTGAACTGCGTACGGGCCTTCCCCGGCCGCGGTATCCGGATCTGGGGTGCCCGCACCCTGTCCTCCGACCCGGCCTGGCGCTACCTGAACGTGCGCCGGCTGTTCAACTACCTCGAAGAGTCCATCCTGTTGGGCACCCAGTGGGTGGTCTTCGAGCCGAACGACGACCGGCTGTGGTCCAGCATCCGGCGCAATGTCACCGCGTTCCTCACCGAGGAATGGCGGCGGGGCGCGCTGTTCGGGCGTACCGCCGAGGAGGCGTTCTACGTCAAGTGCGACCGCGGCAACAACCCGCAGGAGTCCATCGACCAGGGCCGGGTCGTGTGTGAGATCGGTGTCGCACCGGTCAAGCCCGCCGAGTTCGTGGTCTTCCGGCTGGCGCAGTTCTCGGACAGCACCAGCCTCATCGACGAGTGAGACCAGTGACCCGCGGGTCGGTCAAGGAAAGGTGAACAAACAGTCATGGCAGAGGGCGATGCTCTTTCCACCCATGTCTTCGGCGTGCAGCTCGGCGGCTACATGGTGGAGTCCATCCAGGAGATCAGCGGTCTGACCGTCGAGGAAGAGGTCGTCGAGGTACGGCAGGTCACCTCGGAGGGCAAGCAGATCATCCGCAAGCAGCCGGGCGCCCGGCAGGCGGGTGAGATCACGATCACCCGGGGACTCGACAAGTCCAGCGAGTTCACCAAGTGGATCAAGGAAACCCTGAACAACGGTGCCGTCGACACCGCCCGGCAGAACCTGACGATCGAGATCAAGGACTCCAAGGGCGAGACGGTGCGCCGGATCCAGCTGATGCAGGGCTGGGCCTCCCGCTGGGAGGGTCCCTCGCTCAAGGCGGGCGAGTCCGCGGCGGCGACCGAGACGGTCACCATCGTGTTCGAGGAGATCGTCGTCGAATGAGGCGCCGTACGGTGACGGCGGGCAGCCTGGAGGAGATCCTCGACGCGACGGCGCCCGCCGCGGCCCCCGAGCAGTCGCAGGCCCCGGCGCCACCGTCCGGCCCCCCGGCCACCCGTGACCACGGGCTGCGCACCGAGTTCGAGTTCGAGCTGCCGCGCGGGTACGTGGACGAGGCGGGCACGCTGCACCGCAACGGGTCGATGCGGCTCGCCACGGCCCGTGACGAGCTGCGCCCGCAGATCGATCTGCGGGTCAAGGAGAACCCCGCGTACCTCAGTGTGGTGCTGCTGAGCCAGGTGATCACCCGGCTCGGCACCATCACCGATGTGCACGCGGGCGTCGTGGAGCGGATGTACGCCACCGACGTCGCCTTCCTCCAGGACTTCTACCGCCGGGTCAACAGCGAGGGTCACACCCGCGCGGCGGTGACCTGTCCGCACTGCGAGGGCGGCTTCGAGGTCGACCTCTCGGGTGGGCGCCTGGGGGAATCGTGACGTACGCGCTTCCCCGGCTCCGGGAGGAAGTCGCGTACATCGCCTATCACTTCCACTGGCCGCGCGAGGAGATCCTCGATCTCACCCATGCGGAGCGCCGTCAGTGGGTGGGCGAGATCGCTCGTATCAACGCCCGTATGAACGAGGGTGGTTGAGGTCATGGCGTGGTGGGATGTACGCCGCCGCAGGGACCGGGCCGCCGACATCACGTCGGCGGCTCCGTCGGGTCCGTCCGGCTCGGGTCCGGCCGGCTCCGAGCCGTCGCGGGCCGCTTCGGCGACGCCCGGGGGCTCCCTGCCCGGGGACTGGGACGGCGGTTGGCGCCGGGTCGCGGCGCCGTCGCTGACCGTGGCGCGCGCGCCGCTCGGCGTCAGCGACGGTCTCACCTTCCGCGACGGCCTCACCTCCTGGCAGAACCCCGCCTTCGACTCGGGCCTCGGCCATGGGCTGCTGCCCTCGGCGCCGATGGGCCTGGTGCATGGAGTGACGCGCCCTGCCGTCCAGCGCTCCGAGTACGGCTCCGGCGGTCCGCTGCTGCTGCGTTCGCTGCCGGAGCCCGGTGGCGAGGAGGCGGGGGACGGTGCCGATTCCGCTCTGGCACAGGTCCAGCGGGTGGTGCGGGCGGACGGGCGGGGCGCCGGAGAGGTACGGCGGCCGACGGCCAAGTCCGCGCGCTCGCAGGCTGTTTCGCCTTCGCCGGGTGCGGAGCGTGGCGCAGCGGACGGTGCGGGGCGTACGACCGGACCGGAGCTTCCGGTGGTACGGCGGGTCGCCGTGGTGCCGAATGCTCCGGGTGCCGGGAACACGCCCCGGGGTACGTCGGTCGAGCCGGGCCGGGCGGACGCGGTACGACCGCGGCCGCTGGGCCCCTCGCTGACCGTGGCGCGCCGGGTGGCGACCGGGCCGGTACGGCGGGTCACCGCGGTACGACCGGCGTCGGCCGCCGGTGTCGAGGCCGGTGCCGGGGTCGCGGGTGCCGGTGCCGCTGCTGTTCAGCGTGCCGCCGCTCCCGGGCGGGCGCCTGGGCGCGCTTCGCTGGGTGCTCCGATGACCGAACTTCCTTCCACGGCCGCTCCGTTGGCTGTCGATGGGCCGCCGCCGTCCCGCTCCGTCACGGCTGACGCGCCCTCGCCGAGTGGTCCGGTGCTGCCGGTGGTGCAGCGCCGGGTGGATGCTTCCGAGACCGGCGCCGGGGAAGCCGTTGCGGCGCCGCGTGTCGTCGCGGCCGACGGGCGGACGAACGCCGCTGCGCAGGCCCCTGCCGTACAGCGCCGGGCGGACGGCTCCGCCTCTGGTCCGGCCGACACCCAGGCGGCGTCCGGGCCACTGCTTCCCGAGGTGCGGCGTCACGTGGACGCCGCTGCCGACAAGGCACCCGAGACTCCCCGCGCCGCCGAGGTCCGGCCGTCGGCCGACCCGGTACTGCCGGTCGTACAGCGTCAGGCGGAGGCGCCCGCCGCCACCGGGCGCGAACTCCCGTCCACCGAGGCGCGGAAGCCTTCCCGTGACGTCGCTCCCGCGCCCGCCAGGCCGTTGCTCCCCGAGGTGCAGCGGCTGGTGGACACTCCGGGCTCCGCCGGGAACGCGAGTCCGGCCGCGTCCGGTCCCGCGACCACCGGTACTCCCGGGGTGTCCGGCACGGGCGACGCCCAGCCCCCGGCGGGACCCGCGCTGCCCGTCGTACAGCGCCGGACGGACACCGCGGACACCACCCCCGCCGAGACCCGGCCGGGCTCCGGGCCCGAGCCGTCCGTCGTACAGCGCACCGCGCACGCACCCGAGGCCGCCCGGCCGTCAGCCAAGCCGCTGCTCCCCGGAACACAGCACCGGCTGGACGCTCCGGCCTCTGCCGGGGGCGAACTCCCCGCCGTGAACGGGCCGGTGCTGCCCGCCGTGCAGCGGCAGGTGGAGGCTCCCGGCGCCGAGGTGCCCGCCAAGCCGCTGCTGTCGCCGGTGCGGCGTCAGCTGGACGCTTCCGGCTCCGCCGAAACGGAAACGCAGCGTCCCGCCACGGCTCCCCGGCCGGCTGCCACCGCCGAGCCGACGCCCGGCCCGGTGCTGCCCGTCGTACAACGCCAGACGGACTCTTCCGCGCTGCCCGGCACCTCGGCCACACCGACAACGCGACCCGGCTCCTCGACCGCTCCGACGACGCGACCCGGTGGCGGACCGGCCGCCGCCGAAGGTCCCGCGCCGTCCCGCCGTACCGAGCGGACCGGCCCGTCCGGAGCCCGTGCCCGTGGCGGTCTGGGCGCGCCCCTGCCCGCGCTGCCGCCGACCGCCGCCCCGCGTGGGCCGGTCGATGCCGGTGGCCGTCCGGCCCAGCCCTACGTCCAGCGGGTGGCGGCGGGGCAGGAGGCGCTGCGGGCCTCCATGGCGCCCCTCCTGGGGACGGCGGCCACCGACGTGCCCGCGTCCATGTCCGACTCCCCTGCCCCGACGCCCACTTCCGCGCCCTCCGAGGTGCCCGCACCGGCCACTCCCCTGGTGACCCGGGCCGTGGCACAGCCGGGCCCCTCGGCCACGGGCGCCCCCGACGTCGTACAGCGCGCGGCGTCCACCGGACCCGCGAAACCGGGACTCACGCAACCGGGCCCCGCACAACCCGCACGGCGTACGAACACCCCGCGCCCGGTCGTCGTGGCCCGTGCCCTCGCCGAGCCCCGGCGGACCGTGCACGGCACCGCCCGCTCGCTCCTCTCCGCCCGCCCCCTCACCCTCAACACCCGTGCGCCGGAAGGCATGCCGCGCCCACCGCACGCCGACTCCCCCGGCGTTCCCGCCAAGCCCCCGGTCGTGGCGGCCTCCTGGCACCGTGAGCCCGCCCCGGAAGCAGTGCGACCGACCACCCCCGGGGCGCCTCCCGTCCAGCGGGCCGTCCCAACTCGCCCGAAGCTTCCCGTCGTACGCCCGGACACCACCGTCCAGCGGGCGGGAGCCGGTGCCGCCCTGCCCCTGACCGAGGCGCAGGCGCCCCCGCTCCAGACGGCGCCGTCCCCGGCCTCGCTCACCCCGCCCGGCGGGCTCCCCGTCCCCGTGGTGCGGATGGCCCGGCCCCTGGCGCCGACTCCGGTGGTTCCGGGCGGCGTTCAGGTCGATGTCGTACAGCGGGACGCGAAGGAGGCGGCCGGCGGCACGTCCGGGCGCAACCGTCCGCGGTCGGCCTCCGCCCCGGCGTCCTTTCCGGCATCGGGCACGACGGCCGACAAGAAGGAGGCCGCGCCGCAGGACCCGGGTGTCGATCTGGAGGACCTGGCGCGGCGGCTGCTGGACCCGTTGGCCCGGCTGCTGCGGGCCGACATGCGGCGGGGACGGGAACGCGCCGGACGCCCCTATGACGGACGGCGCTAGCGGACATGGAACGGATGGCCCACGGATGACGGACAACATCTTCGCGACGAGCGTGTTCTTCCGGCTCCAGATCGGCGGCAACGATCTGGGTGCCTTCCACACGTGCTCCGGCATGGGCGCGCAGGTGGAGATGGAGAGTTACGCGGAGGGCGGCAACAACGGCTTCACCTGGCAGCTGCCGGGCCGGGTCACCTGGTCCAACATCACGCTGACCAGGCCGGTCACCGCCGACACGATGAAGATCAGCCGCTGGCTCGACCAGACGCTGCGCCGGGTGGAGCCCAAGGACGGGGAGATCGTGGCGCTGAAACCGGATCTGTCGCGGATCATCAGCTGGCAGGTGCTCGGCATCGTGCCAGTGCGCTGGGAGGGCCCGTCCTTCGACCCGGCCAACTCGCAGGCGGCGCTGGAGACGCTGGAGATCGCCCACGAGGGCCTGCGCCCCTCCTGACCCCGCGGCCGTCAACCGCCCGCTCACCTCGATCCGTACGAAAGGAGTTCCCGGTATGTCCTCCGCCGCCCGCACCAGCCGTGCCCGGGCCCAACTGACCCTGAAGGAACCCCCTTCGGCGGTCGGCGCCAAGCCCGGCGGGACGATCGCGCAGCTCAATCTCCAGTTCAACCCGTCCACCCTGCAACTGCGCAAGTCCACCACCTGGCGGCGCACCCCCTCCCGGATGGCAGGGCAGTCGGCGCTGCCGGAGTTCGTGGGCAGCGGGCCGCGGGAGCTGAGCCTGGATGTCTTCCTCGACGCGACGTCGACGCACGACGACTCGGTCGAGCAGGCGGTGGAGAAACTGATGAAGGCCTGTGTGCCGACACCGGCGAGCCTCGCCCGCAAGAAGCCCGCGAGCCCCTGGGTGCGGTTCGAGTGGGGTACGGCCCGCACCACCTCGTTCGACGGGGTGATGTCCGGGCTCTCCGTGACGTACACGCTGTTCGACGTGGACGGCAAACCGCTGCGCGCGACCTGTTCGCTCTCCGTGGAGGAGGCGAGCGTCGACCCGGCGGGGCAGAACCCCACCTCGGGCGCGCGCACCGCCCGCAGCACGCACACGATCGTGGCCGGGGACAGTCTGGCGCTGCTGGCCTGGCGGGAGTACGGAGATGCGACGGCCTGGCGGGTGATCGCCGAGGCGAACGGGATCGACGACCCGATGGACCTGCCGCCCGGCACCGAACTGGTGGTGCCGGCGCTCGGGGACGCGGGCGGTGAGGAGGAGCGGTGACGACACCCGAGGCGCGGGGCGGCCGGTCGTTCGCGGCGGACCCCGTCGTGGAGGCGCCCGGTGAGCTGCCGCAGATCTGGGCGGCGCAGCTGGTGAGTTGTGTGGTGGACGAGAACGTGGGGCTGCCGGACACGGCGGTGCTCACCTATCGCGACCCCGACAACGAGTTCCTGAAGTCGACCGGCATCACGCTCGGCACCCCGCTGAAGGTGTCGGTGGTGACGGTCGCCGGGCAGGCGCGCGAGCAGTTGTTCAGCGGCGAGGTCACGGCGGTGGAGATCGACCGGGACGGCACCGGTTCGTTCACGGTGGTGCGCGCCTACTCCAAGGCGCACCGGCTGCAGCGCGGCCGGAAGGTGGTGGCGTACCGGAACATGACGGCCGCCGCCATCGTGCGCAAGGTGGCCGCGGGCGCGGGGCTGCCGGTGGGGAAGGTGGAGGCCGCGCCGGTCACCTACAAGCAGCTGTCGCAGGCCAACGTCTCCGACTGGGACTTCCTCCAGTATCTGGCGGGCGAGAGCGGCGCTCAGGTGCGGGTGGACGACAAGGGGGTGCTCCAGTTCACCCGGCCCGAGCCGGCGTCGGGGGCACCCGCGCCGTCCACCCCGGCGACGCAGAGCCCGATGGTGCTGGAGTACGGGCGCAATCTGCTGGCGCTGCGGGCCGCCCTGTCCGGCGCGGACGGCGCGTCGCAGGTGGAGGTGCGCGGCTGGGACGTCACCACCAAGACGCCGCTGGTGGCCCGGCAGCCGTCGGTGACCAGCACGACGGTGCAGCCGGGGCTGTCCCCGTCACTGGCGTCCACGTTCGGGGCGAGCGCCAAGCTGACGGTGACCGACACCCCGTACCGTACGCAGGCCGAGACGACGGCGGCCGCGACGGCGATCTCCGCGCAAGTGGCTTCCGCGTTCGGTGAGTTGGAAGTGGTGGTGGAGGGCAGTCCGCGGCTGCGGGCCGGGGTGCCGGTGGCGCTCGGCAATGTCGGGCCCGCCTTCTCCGGCCGGTACACGGCGACCGCCGTGCACCACAGCCTGGACCCGCACGGCGGCTACCGGACCACGGTATGGGTCAGCGCCAGCCCGGACCGGTCCCTCGCGGGCCTGGCCACCGGCGCCAACGCGCCCGGCCGGGGCCCGCGCATCCCGGGCCTCGCCATCGGCGTGGTGACGGACGTACGGGAGCCGGGCGGCGCGCAGAACGGCGCGGTGCGGCTCAAGTTCCCCTGGCTGGACGACACCTATGTGTCCGACTGGGTGCGCACGGTGCAGTGGGGCGGCAAGGGCGGCGGCGGTGTGGTCAGCCCCGAGGTCAACGACGAGGTGCTGGTCGGCTTCGAACAGGGCCTGCTGGACAGCCCGTACGTCATCGGCGGCCTGTACAACGGCGTGGACACCCCGTCCAAGCACGATGTGCCGTTGATCGACGGGACCAGCGGCAAGGTCAACCGCCGTTCCATCGTGTCCCGTTCGGGGCACCGGGTGGAGCTGCTGGACCCGCGCTCGGGCCCCTCCGGGGTACGGCTGCGCACCGGGGACGAGCGCATGGAGGTGATGCTCGACGACCGCAACGACCGGATCACGCTGACCGTGTACGCGGCCGGCGGGCGCCGGGCGCTCACCTCGGTGCGTCTTGACGAGCACGGCATCACCCTCGACGCGGGCACCGGCAAGGTCAGTGTGAAGGGCGCCTCCGTGGACATCGACGGCACCAACTCGGTGAAGATGTCCGGACGTTCGGCGACCGTCACCGGGCAGACCGATCTCACGCTCGACGGCGGTCTGCTGGGGGTGCTGAAGGCCGACCTCGTCCGCATCAACTGAACCGCCAGCCCCAGACACTTCCCAGGAGGAGCCCCACATGCCCGGCGCAGCCCGTACCGGCGATTCCACCAGCCACGGCGGGGTGGTCGCCACCCCCCCGCCCGGCGCCGCCGCGACGGTGGCCCGGGTACTGATCGGCGGCAAGCCCGCCGCCGTGGTGGGCAGCCTGCACACCTGCCCGATCCCCCCGCACGCGGCCCTCGGCCCCGGCAATGTCATCGTGCCCAACCCGGCCTCGCTGACCTCCGGCCTGGTCCTGATCGGCGGGCTGCCGGCCGCCCGAGCGGGCGACAAGTCCGCGTGCGGCGCGAACATCCTGCTCGGCGCCCTGAACGTGCAGATCGGGGGCCTGTGATGAGCGAGCGGTTCATCGGCCGGGGCTGGGCGTTCCCGCTGCGGGTCGGACCGACCGGCGGTATCGCGCTGGTGGAGCGGGAGCGGGAGATCGAGGAGGCCATCCGGCTGGTCCTCGGCACCGCGCCCGGTGAGCGGCCGATGCGGCCCGAGTTCGGCTGCGGCATCCATGACTACGTCTTCGCGCCCGGCGACGGCGCCACCGCGGGCCGGATCGCCCAGCAGGTGCGCGAGGCGCTGGAGCGCTGGGAGCCGCGGATCGGCGTGGACGAGGTGGTCGTCGCCTTCGACGCCGTCGACGACGGCACCCTCTACATCGATGTGCGCTACACGATCCGTTCCACCAACGACCGGCGCAACCTGGTGTTTCCCTTCTACACGATCCCCTCCGAGGAGGGGGCCGAGGAAGCGGTCGCGGACTGATGGCCCTGCCCTCCCCCAATCTGGACGACCGGCGCTTCCAGCAGCTCGTCGACGAGGCGAAGCGCTATGTGCAGCAGCGCGCCCCGGAGTGGACCGATCACAACGTCTCCGACCCGGGCGTGACCCTGATCGAGACGTTCGCGTACATCGTGGACCAGCTGCTGTACCGGCTGAACCGGGTGCCGGACAAGAACTACACGGCGTTCCTCGACCTGTTGGGCATCCGGCTGTTCCCGCCCGCGGCGGCCGGGGCCGAGGTCGACTTCTGGCTGTCGGCGCCGCAGCAGGACGCGGTGACGCTGCCCGCGGGCACCGAGGTGACCACCGCGGACGGCGAGGCGGAAGAGCCCGTGGTGTTCGCCACCAAGGACGAACTGCGCATCGTGCCCAGCGAGTTGACCCGGCTGGTGGCCGCGCCCAGGGGCGGTGAGCAGACCGACAGGACCCGGGAGCTCGCCGAGGGCCGTGATGTGCGCTGCTTCCAGGCGGCCCCGCAGCCGGGTGACGCGCTGCTGTTCGGGCTGCCCACGGCGGTGCCCCGGTGCATCGTGGCGGTACGGCTGGACAGCCGGGTGGAGGGCGTCGGCGTGGACCCGCGTCAGCCGCCGCTGGTCTGGGAGGCGTGGGACGGCGGCCGCTGGCGGCTGTGCGAGACCGGCTCGGACACCACCGGCGGTCTGAACCGGCCCGGCGAGGTGATCGTGTACGTGCCCGGCGAGCACACCGCGTCCGTGATCGGCGGTACCCGGGCGGGCTGGCTGCGCTGCCGGGTCACCGAGGCGGAGCCGGGCCAGCCGTTCTACTCGGAGTCGCCGACGGTGCGCGAGGCGACGGTGTTCACGGTCGGCGGCACCACCCCGGTCGAGCACGCCGAGACCGTCACGGACGTCCCGCTCGGCACCTCGGAGGGGGTCGCGGGACAGACGTTCCGGCTCGGCCGCCCGCCCGTGCTGCTGGACGGCGGGCCGCCGGTGGTCGAGGTCTCCTCGGCCGACGGCTGGCAGCGCTGGGAGGTGGTCGAGCACTTCGGGCGCTCGGGCCCCGGCGACCGGCATGTCCGGGTGGACGCCACCACCGGCGAGTTCGGCTTCCCGCCGGCGCTGCGCGAACCGGACGGCACGCTGCGGCTGTGCGGCGCGGTGCCGGAGAAGGGCGCCCACATCCGGGTCTCCCGCTACCGCACCGGCGGCGGCCCGGCCGGCAATGTGGCCCGGGGCGCGATCTCGGTGCTGCGCAGCTCGGTGCCGTACATCGCGCGGGTCGTCAACCGGGAGGCGGCGCGCGGGGGCGTGGACGGGGAGACCGTCGCCAACGCCAAGCTGCGCGCCCCGGACGCCCTGCGCATGCAGGAGCGGGCGGTCACCGCCGAGGACCACGAGATCATCGCCCGGCAGGCGGCGCCCTCGGTGCGCCGGGTGCGCTGTCTGCCCGCCGCGGACGGCGGCGCGGGTGCGGTGCGGGTGCTCGTGGTGCCGGACGCGGTCGCCGACGAGGGCGACGACCGGCTCCGTTTCGAGCAGCTCATCCCCTCGGACCAGGTGCTGACCGCGATCACCGAGAGCCTGGACGAACGGCGCCTGATCGGCACCCGGTTGGTGGTGGAGCCGCCGGTCTACCAGGGCGTCACCGTGGTCGCCCGGCTCGCGACCGCGCCCGCCGACACCGACCGGGTGCGGGACGCGGCGCTCGCCGCGCTGTTCCGCTATCTCAACCCGCTGCGCGGCGGCCCGGACGGCACCGGGTGGCCGTTCGGTCGTCCGGTGCAGTACGGCGAGGTGTTCGGGGTGCTCCAACGGGCCACCGGCAACGCGCTGGTGGAGGAGATCCGGCTGTTCGCCGCCGACCCGATCACCGGGCGGCGCGGCGCGCCGGTGGACCGTATCGACGTCGGTCCTGGCGCGCTGATCTTCTCCTACCAGCACCAGGTCGTCGTGCAGCCCATCGAAGCGGAGGCCCGTCCATGAGCCGTGCCGCCGTTCCCGGTCTGCCGAGCCGGCATCCGATCGGCGGGCTGCTGCCCGCGCTGTACGCCGACGACGACTTCGCGCAGCGGTTCACCGCGGGCCTGGACACCGTTCTCGCCCCCGTGTTCTCCACCCTGGACAATCTGTCCGCCTATCTCGACCCGCGGGTCGCCCCGGCCGACTTCGTGGCCTGGCTGGCCTCGTGGGTGGGCGCCGCCGACGACGAGCAGTGGCCGGAGGGGCTGCGCCGCGAGGCGGTGGTACGGGCGGTCGAGCTGCACCGCTGGCGCGGCACCCGGCGCGGTCTCGTGGAGCGGCTGCGGCTCACCCTCGGGGTGGAGGCCGATGTCCTGGGCGACGGCGGCGCGGTGTGGTCCCGGACCCCGGGCACCCCGCTGCCGCCGGCGCCGTCCGGTGAGGTGCTGGTCCGGGTGTGGCCGGGCCGGGAGCCGGTGGTGGACGCGGACCGCGTCCGCGAGATCGTCCGCGCCCACTGTCCCGTCCATGTCCCCTGCCGGGTCGAGATCCTGTCCGGACCGCCCACCGACGAAGGGAGGTGACGCCATGCGCGCCTGTCCCGCGTGCGGGGCGTCCAACGGCCCCGACGACGACTTCTGCGGCAACTGCGGTGCGTATCTGGGGTGGTCCTCGGAGAGGCCAGCCGCGGCGAGTTCACGGACGCCGGAGGAGGTCAATCCTCCGGAGGGTGAGGCGAGTTCGGCTCTCCCGACGACGGACGCCGCCTCGGCTGAGGGGAGTTCGGGGCAGACGGACGCCGACACCCGGCCCCCGGCGGAGGATTCGCGTTCGGCCGGGCGTACGGAGGAACGCCGTACGACGCGTACCGACACCGACGCCCGGCCCGTCCAGGCTCCGCCGGTCCCCCGTACGGCACCCACCGCGTCCGGCGGGTCCGGGGCGTCCGGAGCGCGCAGCACACCCGCCGCGCCTCCGGCACCCCGCACGCCCCCGGAACCGGCGGCGCCCCCGTCCGCGCGCACGCGCCCCGAGCCGGCGGCGACCACGCCGCCACGCACACCGCCCGCGCCGTCGGCCCCTCCCATGCCCTCCGCCGCCACGGCACCCCCGGCCGCCCCGGAACCAAGCACCGCCCCCACCCCGTCCGCCTCTCCCACCCCACCGCCCACTCCCCCGCGCCCGGCCTCTCCGTCGCCCCGGACTCCGTCCGCGTCCCCGGCCCCCAGGGCGCCCCGGGCGCCGGAGCCCGCCGAGGCGGAGGCCCGGCAGCCCGCTCCGGTGCTGCCCGGGAAGCCGGTCGCGCAGCGGCCCGTCGTACGGCCGGTGGAGCAGCGGGAGGAGGTGGTCGGACCGCCGTGTCCCGCGTGCGGGACGCCGAATCCGCCGGGGCGCAAGTTCTGCCGCCGCTGTGCCACCCCGCTGAACCCGCAGGCAACCCCCGCGCCGCTGCCGTGGTGGCGGACGATATGGCCGCTCCGGCGCCGGGTGCGCGCCGGGTCCGGGCGCTGGGTGCGGGTGCTGGTGATCCTGCTGGTGGTGATCGCGCTGTGCGTGGGCGGGTTCCTGCTGCTGCCCGCCGGGCGCGCCCTGTTCGAGGACACCCGGGACAAGCTCGGCGGCAGCAAGGCCATCACCGCGACGAAGGTCACGGCGAGCGCGTCCGTGCCCGGGCATCCGGCGTCGAACACCACGGACGGCCTCAGCAACCGGTATTGGGGCGCGCCGGGTCCTGGTGCCTCGGTGACGTACACCTTCGGCAAGCCGTTCCGGATGGTGGATCTCATCATCACCAACGGCGCCTCGGACGCGCCGCAGCAGTACGCGACCGAGGCCCGTGCGCTCCAGATGGACATGGAGGTCACGTCCTCGGACGGCACGGTGCACCGCGAGTCCCTCTCGCTGAGCGACAAGGCGGGTCACCAGACGGTGCCCACCGGGATCAGCGACGTGGTGCGGGTGCGTCTGGTGCTGCACTCGGTCACGGGACTGACGGCGGGCCGTCATGTCGCCCTCGCGGAGGTGGAGTTCTTCCAGCGGAGCTGAACCCCGCGCGAGAGAAGCGGAGTTCAGGGTCTCAGCCCGGCTGCGGTCCCGACCGCGGCCGCAGCCGGGCGGCCAGGGCGGCCACGTCGTCCTCGGTGTTGCGGGCGTCGAGCCGGGTGACAACGGTGTCGAGGATGGCGTCGAGACCCGGCGAGGTCCCGAAGTCGATGGCACCGAGCCGGTCCAGGGAGCGGTCGATGTCCTCGCCGCGCCGCTCGACAAGGCCGTCGGTGAACAGGATCAGGGTCTGTCCGGGCGTCATCCGGAAGGTGGCCGGCTCATAGCCGCCGAGCCCGGTGCCGAGCGGTGGTCCGACCGGCACCGGCAGCGGGGTGGCCCGGCCGTCCGCGTCGATCACGAACGGCGGCAGATGCCCGGCGCTGGCCAGCGTCACCAGGCCCCGGTTGGGGTCGATCTGGGCGAGCAGGCAGGTGGCGGGCCTGCGTTCGGGTTCGTCGGAGGCCATGTCGTCCAGCTGGCGCAGCACCCGGTGCGGGGGCAGGTCGGCGGAGGCGATGTAGCGCAGCGAGGAACGGTAGGCGGTCATGTCCACCGCCGCCTCAAGGCCGTGTCCCATGACGTCGCCGACGACCAGCAGGGTGCGGCCGAAGTGCAGTCGTACGGTCTCGCACCAGTCCCCGCCGACCAGCGCGCTGTGTCCGACGGGCAGATAGCGGATGGCGACGTCCAGGTTCGGGTGCGGGCGGCCGGGCTCGGCCAGCAGGGCGCGCTGGAGCTTGCCGATGATGCCGCTGACCGCGTCGTGCTCGCGGGCGTGCCGGATGTGGGAGGCGGCGCGTTCGGTGAGGAAGCGCAGGAACTCCGCCTCCGATGCCGTGCAGGGCGCGCCGTCGCGGGCGCAGACCAGCACGCCGTAGTGGCGGCCGCCGGTGGCCAGCGGCACACAGAGCGCGGTGCGCTCGTCGCCGGGTTCGGCGGCGACGGTCAGGTCCTCGTCCGGGTCGGCGGCGACCCGGGCGGCCGCGGCGACCCGCCGGGCCGCGGGCAACAGGTCCGGGCGCCCGCCGACCGCCTCGTAGCCGACGCCCGCCGCGCGGCCCCAGCGCAGCACGGCCGCGGCGCCGCCCATCTGGGCGACGGCGGCGCGGGTCAGCTCCGCGCAGGTCGTGTTCTCGTCGAGGGTCGTGCCGATCGTGGCCGCCACCGCGCGCAGCTCGGCCGGGCCCGCGGGCACGGGGGCCTCTTCCGGGTCGGGGGTGCCGGGGCCGGTGCCGGGGCCGTGTTCGACGGCGTCGACCGTCGACTGGCGAAACGGCTGAAACCAATCCACCACAGGACTCACCTTAAAGGGGGACGCCCCCACCGTCCCACCATGAGCACATCAGCATCCGCCGGACCCCGCTTGAGCGTGGCTCGCGGCGACGCGCTCCAGGACCGGCCGCCAGCTCTCCAGGGGCCGTACCCGCAGGCCGACGACCTTTCCGGCGTCGTCGGCGCGGCGCAGCGCGACCGCGGCCGCGAAGTCCGGCCCGGCCTCGAAGGCGGCCGCCTCCGCCGGGCTCATGGGGCCGCCCTGGCAGCCGAGGGTGCGGGCGCTCTCCGGGGACAGCGCGAGCCCCGGGTCGGTGGCGGCGAGGTAGCGCTTGGCCGGAATGTGCAGGGCGACCAGGCGGGCGACGCGGGGCCCGAGCAGGCCCTCGACCGCGGTGGCGGCGTGGGTGCCGTGTCCGGCCTCGTCGCCGGGCACCAGGTGGTGGCCGAGGTCATGGACCAGCCCGGCCGCCTGCGCCTCCTCGTCGTCGGGGCGGCTCGCGGCCAGCAGGGCGGCGACCTGGAGGCCGTGGTCGAGGATGTCCACCGGGTCGCCGGAGCGGTCCGGGGTGTCCCAGACGCCGGCGCACCCGGCCAGCAGGCCCATCAGCGCGTCGACGGAGGAGATCGGGCGGTGCGTCATGGGGACACGCTGCCTCGGCGGGGTGGACGGCTGGGTGTACGACGGGTGGCCGGGGGATGTCGGTCCGTCCCGGCCTGTGCCTTCGCACAAATCTTTCACGCGCGCGCATATCTCCTCCGCGCAGGATGCTGGTGAGCGTGGAGCCCTGCGAGGAGGCCAGGAGGCGCGGCCGGTGATCGCCGTCAACCCGTTGGACAGCGCCTCGGTGCTGGCCGCCTTCGGCGCGCTCGGGGTACTGGCGGTGATCTTCGCGGAGTCGGGGCTGCTGGTCTTCGGCTTCTTCCTGCCGGGGGACACGCTGCTGTTCCCGGCCGGTGTGCTGTGCGCGGGCACCGCCGGGCAGCCGCCGCGGCTCGCGCTGTGGCAGGTGCTGCTGTGCGCGGCGATCGGCGCGGTGGCGGGGGGCCAGGTCGGCTATCTGATCGGGCGGCACGGCGGCCGGGCGCTGCTCGCGCGCACCTCCAGCCGCCGGGTGAAGGGCGCGGCGGCCCGCGCGGAGGATCTGCTGGCCCGCTACGGCTACGGCAAGGCGCTGGTCATCGGCCGGTTCGTGCCGCTGCTGCGCACCGTGCTGCATCCGGTGGCGGGGGCGCTCGGGGTGCCCGCCCGGCCGTTCACGCTCTGGCAGACGGTGGGCGGGGTGCTCTGGTCGCAGGCCCTGGTCCTGGCGGGGTTCACCCTCGGCGCCTCGGTCCCCGCGGTGGACGACTATCTGTTGCTGCTGGTCGCGGCGGTCGTCGTGCTGTCCATGCTGCCGCTGCTGGTGGAGGCCCGCAGGAGGCGACGGGAACGGCGGGCCGAGCCGGAACCGGAAGGGCCCGCCGGGGCGGAGGGGTCGGAGGGGGACGCCGAGCCCGGCCCCCGGGAGGAGCCCCAGCGGCGCGACCGGTCCGGGCACCACGACCGCTGAGCGGGCGCCCCGCAAAGCCCCCGTAGCCCCCGTAGCCCCCCCCGATGCCCTACACCCCCTCCCCCCGATGCCGCACCCGCCCCGCCACCACCGTGAGCACCACCGGCACCCCCGCCAGCTCGGTGTCGGCCACGGCGAGAGGGTCCTCCGCGAGCACCGTGAGGTCGGCGCGGTACCCGACGGCGAGCCGCCCCGCGTGCTCCTCCTCCCCCGCGACCCAGGCGGCGTTCATGGTCATCGCCCGCAGCGCCTGGAGCCCGGTGAGGGCCTGCTCGGGGCCGTGCGGCGGCAGCGAGAGGTCGGCGGGGCGGCGGTGCCGGGCACCGGCCATGACCTGGAGCGGCGGGTACGGCGCGATGGGCCAGTCGGAGCCGAGCACCACCGTGGCCCCGGTGGCCCACAGGTCACGGCAGCGGAACGCGCGCGCCGCCCGCTCCTCGCCGAGCCGCCGCGACCAGTTGTCGGTGTGGTCGGCGCGGGTGAACTCGCAGCAGTGCGTGGGCTGCATGGACGCGGCGACCCCGAGCGGCGCGAACCGCCGTACGGTGTCGTCCGGCACGGTCTCGATGTGCTCGACGCGGTGCCGGGGGCCGCTCGGGTGCTCGGCCCGCGCCTTCTCCACGGAGTCCAGCACATGCCGTACGGCCGCGTCGCCGATGGCGTGGGTGGCGGTGGGCACCCCGGCGCGGTGCAGGGCGTCGATCACCTGGGTGTAGCGCCGCGGATCGGGCCAGAAGGCGCGGGCGGACTCGCCGTGCCGGTCGGGGTCCTCCAGCCAGGCGGTGCCGTTGTCGATGGTGCCGTCCATGAACAGCTTCACACCGGTCACCCGCCACAGCGCGCCGCCGGTGCCCTGGAGCCGGATCAGCTCGGCGAGGGCGTCGTCGTCGGTCTCCGGGCGGCACCAGGGGTGGACCCGCAGCCGCAGGGGCAGCGCGTCCTCGGCCTCCAGGGCGGCGTAGACATCGAGGCCGGTGCCGTCCATGGCGTGCCCGCCGGTGAGGCCGGCCGCGGCCATCGCGCGCAGCACCTCGGCGGTCCGCGCCCGCACCTGGGCCTCGGTCGGCTTGGGCGCGGCGGCCTCGGCCGATTCGCAGGCCGCGTCCTCCAGAAGCAGTCCGGTGGGCCGGCCCTCGGCGTCGCACACGATCTCCGAGCCCTGGGCGAAGGTGCGGGGCCCGTCGATGCCCGCCAGTTCCAGGGCGCGTTCGCTGGCGAGCAGCGAGTGGCCGTCGAAGAGGTCGAGGAGGGCGGGCACGCCGTCGAGGACGGGGGCGAGGGCCGCGTGCCCGACCGGGGCGGTGCCGAAGGCATTGGGGTCGAGGCCCCAGCCGCGCAGCCAGGCGCCCGGCGGCAGTTCCCGTGCGGCCCCGGCGAGCGCGTCCCGTACGGCGGCCAGGTCGCGGCAGCCGGAGAGGTCGACGCCCATGGTGCGTTCGGCGCCGGAGACCGGGTGCAGATGCCCGTCGGTCAGGCCCGGCACGATCACCGCGCCGCGCAGGTCCAGCACGGTGCTGCGGGGTCCGGCGAGCGCGCGGGCCTCCCGGTCGTCGCCGAGCAGCACGATGCGCCCGTCCCGCGCGGCGAGCGCGGTGTGCGGCAGGAGGCCGCCGGTGGCCGGGTCGAGCAGCCGGGCGGAGAGCAGGACGAGGTCGGCGGGCACGGGGGCTCCTTCAAACGTCGGGCTTCAGAAATTCAGGCTTCGGGCTTCAGGCTTCGGGCTTCGGCCATCGGGCTTCGCACCCCGCATCGGGCTTCGGGCATCCGGGCAGCCCGGGTGGGTCAGCCGATGGTCGTAGCGCGCTCCAACATGCCCTCCCCCAGGCCGAGTTCACGCTCAGCCGTGCGATGCGCCATCCGGCGCACCGCGGCCGGGAGTTCCGGGCCGACGGTGTCGACCGTGTTGACGTCGACGCTGAGCCCGTCGAGGACGACGAGGATCTGGAGCGCCACCGCGAGCGGGTCCTCGGTACGGAACTCACCGGCGGCCACGCCGTCCTGGATCAGCCCTTCGAGGCGGCCGCGCCAGTCGGCCTCCTGGAGGGCGACCCGGTCGCGCAGCGGGGGCCGGTAGCGGCTGAGGTGGCGGGCGTTGAGCCAGAGCCGGCTGATCGCGTCGTACGTCTCCCCCGAGGTGTGGTCGAGGAAGCGGGCCAGCCGCTCGACGGGGCGGCCGGCGTGCGGCCCGGCGGGCAGCAGGCGGTCCAGTTCCCCGGTGGCCGCGCTGCCGAACGCTTCCGCCACCAGTTCCTCGGCGGAGGGGAAGTAGTGGCTGATCAGCCCGGGGCGTACCGCCAGTTCCTCGGCGATCCGGCGCAGGGTGATGCATTCCAGGCCCTCGGCCAGGGCGATCGCGGCGGCCGTGTCCACGATCTCGGCCCGCCGGGCGGCCGGGTCCTTGCGGATTCGTTTGCGCTGAACGCTTGACGACATGACGGCGATGCTATTGAGTGACCGACCAATAAGCAACTGGTCGCCCGCCCAATAAGCGACCTGCCTCCCTCACCGCCGCTTACGGAGGGCCCCATGGCGTCCACGCTCCCCGACCCGAGTCCCGATGCGCGGACCATGTCCGCCGAGGAGACCGCCCCCGCCTCCCGGGCCTCCGGCGGCGTGGAGTCGCACGGCATCGACCACATACCGGACTCCGAACGCCGGGGCAGACCGCGGGAGTTGTTCTCGGTGTGGGCCGCGGCCAACGTCAACTATCTGAGCCTGGTGATCGGCGGGGCGCTGGTGCTGATGGGCCTGAGCCTGTGGCAGGCGCTCGCGGTGATCGTCGTGGGCAATCTGTTCTGGCTGCTCACCGGGCTGCTCGCGGTGCCAGGACCGGCGGCGGGCGCGCCGAGCGAGGTCATCACCCGGACGCTGTACGGGGTGCGCGGCAACCGGGTCAACAACGCGGTGACCGGCTGGCTGATCTCCGTCTGCTACTTCGCGCTCAACCTGGCCGCCGCGGCCACCGCCGCCTTCTCCCTGGTGGGCGACACCGGGCTGCCGGTGAACACGGCGGTGAAGGCGCTCGTGGTGGTGCTCATCGCCGCGCTCACCCTCGCCATCAGCGTCTACGGCCATGCCGCGATCGTCCGTCTCTATCTGCCGATCACCCTCGCCCTGACGGCCGTGTTCGCGGTGCTCGCGGTGGTGGTGCTGCGGCACACGGACTTCGGGTACGTCCCGGAGCGGCCGCTGACCGGCAACGCGCTGTGGGCGACCGTCCTCGCCGGTGTCGCCCTGATCGCCTCGGGCCCCCTGTCGTACACCACCAGCGCCGACTTCTCCCGCTATCTGCCGCGCGCCACCCCGGCGCGGGCGGTGGCCGGCTGGACGGCGTTCGGCGGTTTCCTGCCCGGTGTGGTGGTGTGCGGGCTCGGCGCGTGCGCCGCGACCGCCGTCGACATGAACGACCCGGAATCCTCCCTCCAGCCGCTGCTGCCCGCCTGGTTCCGGCCGGTCTTCCTGCTCGCCCTGGTCCTCGGCACCATCGCCCTGAACGCGCTGACCGCCTACAGCGCCGGTCTCGCCCTCCAGGCCGTCGGCCTGCGCATCCGCCGCCAGGTCAGCGTCCTGATCGACGGCACGGTGTCCGTCTCCCTCACCCTGTACGCGCTGCTGGTCTCCAACTTCCTGGACACGGTCGGCGATGTGCTCCAGCTGACCGTGGTACTGCTCGGGCCCAGCACGGCCGTGTACGCCGTCGACATCGTGCTGCGCCGCAACCGCTACGACGGTCCCGCGCTCGCCGACGAGAGCCCGACGGGCCCCTTCTGGTACTGCGGCGGCGTCAACTGGCGTGGCGCGCTGGCCCTTTGCCTGGGCGTGGCCGCCTCCGCGCTGTGCGTCGACACGGTCTACACCGGCCCGCTGGCCACCGCCCTCGGCGGGGTGGACCTCGCCCTCCCGGCGGGCCTCGTGGTGTCCGCCGTCGCCTACGCGCTGCTGATGCGTACCGGCGCGCGCTCTGGACGGCACCCGGCGCATCCATGAGACTGGCCGGGTCGGACGCCCCGGTTTCCAGGACGGTGCCATGGAAGAGGAAGTCCCGCGCGTGCAACTCACCGAGCGCGCCCAGGAACTGGTGCGCCTGCTGCGCGCCCAGCACGGACCGCTGATGTTCCATCAGTCCGGCGGCTGCTGCGACGGCAGCGCGCCCATGTGCTATCCGGACGGCGAGTTCCGCACCGGCGGCTCGGACGTGCTGCTCGCCGAGCTGGACGTGGCGGGTGTGGCGGAGCCGGTCACCTTCTGGATGTCGCGCAGCCAGTACGAGGTCTGGAGCCACACCCGCCTCATCGTGGACGTCGTCCCGGGCCGGGGCAGCGGATTCTCCCTGGAGGCACCCGAGGGGGTGCGTTTTCTCACCCGTTCTCGCGTAGTCGACGCCTAGTCCGCCCGCCGGCCGCCCCGGTCTGCTGCACTGCCCCTGGACACAGGGACAGTTGACGAGACATCAGGGGGCACGGTGACCAGACGTCGCAGGCGTTCGGCAGCGGGCAGAGCGGTTCTCACGGTTGTCACGGCGTTCGGCGTACTGGCCGGCGCGGCCCTCGCGGGGGCCGCGCCGGCCGGTGCCGTTCCGGCGGGCACCACCATCGCGCCAGGCATCACCTACCGGCAGTTCGACCTCCCCGCGGCCGCGGGCAGAACACACGCCCATCTGCTCACGGTCGACCTCGGCGATCCGCGGGTGCGCGTCGGTCTGCTGCACCCGGGGGCGGTGGCCGCGCGGGCCACCGTCTCCACGATGGCGAACGCGGCCAAAGCGGTCGCGGGCGTCAACGGGGACTTCTTCGACATCACCGAGACCCAGCACCCGGGCGTGGACCCCACCGGGGCGAGCGTCGGCCCGGCCGTGGCGGACGGCCGGGTGCTCAAGGCCGCGGTGCCGGACGGCCAGCGCTTCGGCCCCGCGCTGCCACCTGGCACGGACACCGAGGACGTCCTCGGCGTGGGCACCGACCACCGGGCCCGCCTGGACCGCCTCACCCTGACCGGCTCGGTCCGCACCCCGGCGGGGGGCCTGCCCCTGAAGGGCCTCAACCAGTACGCGCTGCCGCAGAATTCGATCGGCGCCTACACCTCCGAGTGGGGCGGCGCCTCGCGCGGGCGCGCGGTCTGCGGCACCGACACGAACCGCGGGGCGGGGTGCGGCGCCGGGACGTACGAGGTGACGGTGCGCGGCGGCCGGGTGGTCTCCGTTGCCGGCGCCCCGGGCAGCGGCGCGATCCCGGCGGGCACCACGGTCCTGCTGGGCCGCGAGGAGGGCGCCCGGCGGTTGCGTCAACTCGCCGTCGGGGACGCGGTGTCGGTGACGTACCGGCTGGTCGCGGCGGCCTCCCGGGTCGCCTACGCCTTCGCGCTCGGCGGCTTCCCGGTGCTGCGCGACGGCGCGCCGCTCGCCGGGCTGAACGACACCACCTCGGCGGTGCGCACCGTGGTGGGCTTCGACGACGGCGGGCGACGGCTGCTGATCCTGGCCCTGGACGGCGCCGTCGCCTACCGGTCCGGTCTGACGGTCGCCGAAGAGGCCACCGCCATGCGGTCGTTGGGCGCCACCGACGCGTTCAACCTGGACGGCGGCGGCTCCACCGAGATGGTCACCCGGGGCGCCGGGGCGGCCGCCGTGACGGTCCGCAACCATCCGAGCGGCGGCGCCGAGCGGCCCGTGGCGAACGGGGTCGGCGTCTTCGCCACGGGCTGACCCGGCTCAGGGCCGCAGGCTGCTCACCAGGGCGGCCGTCGCGTCGAGCCCGTTGTGGATGGTCGGCGCCATGCTCGAACACGCCAGATAGAAGCCGAGCATCATGCAGACCAAGGCATGGGAGACCTTCAGCGAACCGTTGCGCATGAAGATCACGGCCAGGATCAGGAGCAGCAGCACCACAGAGATGGAAATCGCCATCGGGAACCTCCTCCGCCACGCCCATGAGCGGCGTTCGGCCGCAAGTGTGGCGTAGCGGAGGGTTCCGCCGGGCAGCTGACATGTCCTCCGATCGTGTGGTGTTTCAGGCGTTACGGCTCTACCGCTGCTCTAGGGAGCCTGCAGATCGACCAGTTCGGCCAGGGCCTCGCGGTGGGTGCCCGCCGTGCCGTAGGCGAGGGAGTCGGCCTTGGCCCGCTTCAGGCCCAGGTGCACGGGGTGCTCCCAGGTCATGCCGATCCCGCCGTGCAGCTGAAGCGCCTCCTCGGCGGCGCGGACGGCGACGGGGGCGGCGTACGCCTGGGCGACGGCCACCGTGATGTCGGTGTCCTCGCCGGTGGCCAGCGCGTCGGCGGCGGCGCGGGCGGCGGCCCGCAGGTTCACCACCTCCAGCCACAGCTGGGCGAGCCGGTGCTTGAGCGCCTGGAACCCGCCGACCGGCCGGTTGAACTGCTTGCGCTCCTTGAGATACCGCACCGTCTCCGTCAACGCCCAGTCCGCGAGCCCCAGTTGCTCGGAGGCGAGCAGCCCGGCGGCGGCCCGCAGTGCCCGTCGTACGGCGGGCTCCGCGTCCCCGACCCGGCGGCCGGACACCCCGTCGAGGGTGACGGTGGCGAGCGGCCGGGTGAGGTCCAGGGAGACCTGGGGCGTGCGGGTGACGGCGTCGGCGGCCACCGCGTACAGTCCGCCGTCGTCGGCCGGGACGAGCAGCACATCCGCGGCGGCCGCGTCCGCGATGCCGGTCAACTCGCCGTGCAGGGTGCCGTCTTCGAGCCGTACGACCGGTACCGCGGCGCCCGGCCCGAGGTGCAGTCCGACGGCGAGCACGCCGATGGTGCGCCCGGTCGCGAGGCTGCCCAGCAGTTCCTCGTCGCCGCAGCCGAGCAGGGCCTCGGTGGCCACGACCGCGCTGGTGAGGTACGGCACCGGGGCGACCGCCCGGCCCAGCTCCTCCAGGACGACGGCGGCTTCACGGTGGCCGGCGCCCTGACCGCCGAGCGCCTCGGGGATCAGCAGCCCGGCCAGGCCCATGCTCTGCGCGAGGGACTTCCACAGGCCGAGGTCGTGCGGGGCCGCCGACTCGGCGCGGGCGGCGACATCGGCCGCGGCGCAGTGGTCGGTGAGCAGGTCCCGTACGGCCGCCCGCAGCGCCTCTTCCTCCTCCGAGTACAGCAGGTCGGTCATCGGGCCAGGTCCTTCCAGGCGACGTCCTTGTCGGTGCGCGGCTCGGCGGGCAGCCCGAGGACGCGTTCGGCGACGATGTTCAGCAGGATCTCGCTGGTCCCGCCCTCGATGCTGTTGCCCTTGGCCCGCAGATAGCGGTATCCGGCGTCCCGTCCGGTGAAGTCCACCAGTTCCGGGCGGCGCATGGTCCAGTCGTCGTACAGCAGGCCCTCCTCGCCCCGGAGTTCCACTTCCAGGCCGCTGATCTCCTGGTTGAGGCGGGCGAAGGCGAGCTTCATGCCGGCGCCCTCGGGTCCGGGCTGGCCGACGGTGAGCTGCTGGCGCAGGCGTTCGCCGGTGAGCCGGGCGACCTCGGCCTCCACCCAGAGCTTCAGCAGCCGCTGGTGCAGATCGTGGGTGCGCAGCTCCGGGCGTTCCCGCCAGGTCTTCGAGACCGGGCCGATCATGCCGCCCTCGCGGGGCAGCCGCATGCCGCCGATGGCGACGCGTTCGTTGTTGAGCGTGGTCTGCGCGACCCGCCAGCCCTCGCCGACCGCGCCGAGGCGACGGCTGTCGGGGATGCGGACATCGGTGAGGAACACCTCGTTGAACTCGGCCTCACCGGTGATCTGCCGCAGCGGCCGGACCTCGACACCGGGGTCGGTCATGTCGCACACGAAGTAGGTGATGCCCTGGTGCTTGGGCACGGCCGGGTCGGTGCGGGCGATCAGGATGGCCCAGCGGGCGAGATGGGCGCTGGAGGTCCACACCTTCTGCCCGTTGACCACCCAGTCGTCGCCCTCCCGGACGGCCCGGGTGCCGAGCGCGGCCAGGTCGGATCCGGCGCCGGGCTCGCTGAACAGCTGGCACCAGACCTCCTCGCCCGTCCACAGGGGCCGCAGCAGCCGGCGCTTCTGCTCCTCGGTGCCGTACTGGAGGATCGTCGGGGCGGCCATGCCGAGGCCGATGCCGATCCGCCGGGGGTCGTTGTCCGGGGCGCCCGCCGCCTCCAACTCGGCGTCCACGACGGCCTGGAGGGAGCGCGGCGCGCCGAGGCCGCCCAGCCCCTCGGGGTAGTGCACCCAGGCGAGGCCCGCGTCGAAGCGGGCGCGCAGGAAGTCCAGCCGCTCGGTCCGTCCGGGCGGGTGTGCGGCGAGGAACTCCCGGGTGCGGTCGCGCAGTTCACCGGCGTCGCTCACGCGGCCACCTCCGTCGTCACGGCGATCCGGCCGGTGCTGCGGCCGTCCGCCACCTTCTGCACGGCCGCCGCGGCCCCCGCCAGCGGCACCCGCTCGCTCACCAGCGGCTTGATCGCGCCGCGCGCGGCCAGCTCGGTCAGCTGCTCGTGGCAGTGCTGGACCAGCTTGGGGTTCTTGGTGTTGTACAGGCCCCAATGGAGGCCCAGGACGGCGTAGTTCTTCACCAGGGCGTGGTTGAGCGCCGGGGTCGGGATGGTGCCGCTGGCGAAGCCGACGACCACGATCCGGCCCTCGAAGGCGACCAGCTTGGCGGACTGCGCGTAGGCCTCGCCGCCGACGGGGTCGTAGATCACATCCGCGCCACGCCCGCCGGTGGCCGCCTTCACGGTGGCGATGACATCCTCGACCCGCCGGTCCACGACCAGGTCGCAGCCCAACTCCCGGGCGACCGCCGCCTTCTCGGCGCCGCCGACCACGCCGATCACGGTGGCTCCGGCCGCCTTGCCGAGCTGTACGGCCGCGCTGCCGACGCCACCGGCCGCGGCATGCACCAGCAGGGTCTCGCCCGCTTCGAGCCGGGCCCGGCGGTGCAGTCCGAACCAGCCGGTCTGGTAGCCGATGTGCAGCGCGGCGGCCTCCGCGTCGTCCAGCGCCTTCGGCGCGGGCAGCAGGGCGGCGGCGTCCGCGAGGGCGTACTCGGCGAAACCGCCGTAGGGCAGTGCGGGGGTGGCGAGCACCCGGCGGCCGTCCTCGGTCTCGCCGCAGATCTCCACGCCCGGTGTGAAGGGCAGCGGCGGCCGCACCTGGTACTGACCCCGGCACAGCAGCGCGTCGGGGAAGTTGACATTGGCCGCCCGCACCCGCAGCAGCACCTGGCCGTCGCCCGGGACGGGCCGCCCGGTCTCGGTGAGGCGCATCACCTCGCTCGGCTCGCCGTTCTCGTGCACCTGCCATGCCTGCATACGGGGCCTCCACGCGACCGCATCGTCCGACCGGATCCGCCCGCATACTAAGCGGTCGCTTGCCCATCAGGGAACACCCCCCGAAAGGCTCAGGTGCGCGCCGCCGGGCGCGCCCGCACATGCATCCGCTCTCCCTGGGGCCCGAACAGGCTCAGAAACTCCACCGGGCCCTCCCCCGCGGACCCGAACCAGTGCGGGACCCGGGTGTCGAATTCGGCCGCCTCCCCCGCCGCCAGCACCACGTCATGCTCACCGAGCACCAGGCGCAGCCGCCCGGACAGCACGTACAGCCACTCGTACCCCTCATGGCTGCGCGGCTCCGGCTCCTCGGTGCGCCTGGGTTCGAGGACCTTGTACGCCTGGAGGCCGCCGGGCTGGCGGGTCAGCGGCCAGAACGTACGGCCGTGCCGCCGCACCGGCTCGGCCCGCACCCGGGGGTCGCCGACGGGCGGCGCGCCGACCAGCTCGTCCAGCGGGACCTGGTGGGCCTGGGCGATCGGCAGCAGCAGCTCCAGGCTGGGTCTGCGCAGCCCGGACTCCAGTCGGGACAGCGTGCTCACGGAGATGCCGGTGGCTTGAGACAGGGCCGCCAGGGTCACCTCCCGCTCCTTGCGGATCCGGCGCAGCCGGGGGCCCACCTCGGCCAGGACGTCTTCGGTACTCATACAGGCATTGCAGATTCGGCACGCCGAGTTGTCAATCCCGCAAATCCAAAGACCCGTGCATATGCGCCCCGAAGGGGCGCGGGGAACCGCGCGACCAGCCACAACGGACCCGCACCGGACAACGAGGCGCACCCACACCGCGCGTCCGGCGGAGCCCTGCGGCACTCTGAGGTCATGTTGCTCAGTCGGCTCGCCGAGGTCTCGGGGGAGGTGGCCGCGACGGCGGCCAGGTCGCGGAAGGTCGCGTTGCTCGCCGAGTTGTTCCGGGAGGCGGAGGCGGCGGACGTGCCGGTCGTCATCCCGTATCTCGCGGGGCGGCTGCCGCAGGGGCGGCTCGGGGTCGGCTGGAAGGTGCTGGGACGGCACGTACCGGCGGCGGCCGAGGCCACGCTCACCGTCCGCGAGGTCGACGCGGCCCTCACCGAGCTGGGCCGGGTGTCCGGGGCCGGTTCCCAGGCCGAGCGCGCCCGGCTCGTCGGCGCGCTGCTGGGCGCGGCCACCGAGGCCGAGCAGCGCTTCCTCCTCGGCCTGCTCACCGGCGAGGTCCGCCAGGGCGCCCTGGACGCCGTCGCGGTGGAGGGCCTCGCCCTGGCGACCGGCGCGGCGGCGGGGGACGTACGCCGGGCGGTGATGCTGTCCGGTTCGCTCCAGGCCGTCGCCGAGGCCCTGCTGGGCGAGGGTCCCGACGCGCTCGACCGGTTCCGGCTCACCGTGGGGCGGCCCGTGCTGCCGATGCTGGCGCACAGCGCGGCCTCCGTCGCCGAGGCCGTTCAGAAGCTGGGCGCCTGCGCGGTGGAGGAGAAGCTGGACGGCATCCGGGTCCAGGTGCACCGGGACGGCGACACGGTCCGCGTGCACACCCGCACCCTGGACGACATCACCGCCCGGCTGCCCGAAGTGACCGCCGCCGCACTGGAGTTGGGCGGCGACCGGTTCATCCTGGACGGCGAGGTGATCTCCTTCGACGCGGCCGGACGGCCCCGGTCCTTCCAGGAGACCGCGGGCCGCGTCGGCTCCCGCACGGACGTGGCGCGGGCGGCCGAACAGGTCCCGGTCGCCCCCGTCTTCTTCGACGTCCTCGCGGCGGACGACCGCGATCTGCTCGACCTGCCCTTCGCCGAGCGGCACACGCATCTGGCCCGGCTGGTGCCCGAGCCGATGCGGGTGCGGCGCACGCTCGCCGAGGGCCCCGGGGACGTCCCGGCGGCGCAGCGCTTCCTCGCCGACACCCTGGCCCGCGGCCACGAGGGCGTGGTGGTGAAGTCGCTGGCCGCCCCCTACAGCGCGGGCCGCCGCGGCGCCGCCTGGCTCAAGGTCAAGCCGGTGCACACCCTCGACCTGGTGGTGCTGGCCGCCGAATGGGGCCACGGCAGACGCACCGGCAAGCTGTCCAACCTGCACCTCGGCGCCCGCACCGCGGACGGCGGCTTCGCGATGCTCGGCAAGACCTTCAAGGGCCTGACGGACGCGCTGCTCGCCTGGCAGACCGAGCGGCTGCTGCGGCTGGCGGTGGAGGACGACGGCTGGACGGTCCGGGTGCGCCCCGAACTCGTCGTGGAGATCGCCTACGACGGCCTCCAGCGCTCCTCCCGCTACCCGGCCGGCGTCACCCTGCGCTTCGCCCGCGTGCTCCGCTACCGCGAGGACAAGGGCCCCGCCGAGGCCGATACCGTGGAGGCCCTGCTCGCCGCCCACCCGGAGGTCACACCGTGACGGTGCGTACGACGAAACGCAGCGCGGGACTGCTGGTGTACCGGCACACCGGCGACGGGCTCGAAGTGCTGCTCGGCCATATGGGCGGCCCGCTGTGGGCGAAGAAGGAGGCCGGCGCCTGGACCGTCCCCAAGGGCGAGTACGAGGCCGGCGAGCCCCCGTGGGACGCGGCCCGGCGGGAGTTCCAGGAGGAGCTGGGCCTGGCGCCGCCCGACGGGGAGGCCGTACCGCTCGGCGAGGTCGTACAGCGCAACGGCAAGGTCGTCACGGCCTGGGCGCTGCCCGGGGATCCGGACCTGAGCGGCTTCAGCCCCGGCACCTTCACCATGGAGTGGCCGCCGCGCTCGGGACGGCGGACGGAGTTCCCGGAGCTGGACCGGGTGGCCTGGCTCGGCCTGGCGAAGGCCCGTGAGGTGATCATCACCGCGCAGGCCGCGTTTCTCGACCGGCTGGCGGAGCACTCGGGCTGAACAGGCGACCTGGCGTTGCGTCCCGGCGGGCCGCGCGCGAAGGTCGAAGCACAGCCCGCTTCAAGGGGAGGTCAGCTATGCCCATCGCGACGGTCAACCCGGCGAACGGCGAGACGCTCAAGACGTACGAGGCCATGGGCGAGGAGGAGCTGGAACGCCGGCTCCAGCTCGCCGAGGCCACGTTCCGCACGTACCGGACGACGCCGTTCGCCGAGCGCGCCCGGCTGCTGAACCGGGCCGCCGACCTGCTGGAGGGGGACCAGCAGGAGATCGGCAGGGTCATGACCACCGAGATGGGCAAGCCGGCCAAGCAGGCCCGCGCGGAGGCCGTCAAGTGCGCCAAGGCCATGCGCTGGTACGCGGAGCACGCCGAGGCCCTGCTCGCCGACGAAGAGCCCGCCGAGGCGGACGTCCGCGACTCCGGGGCGGCCCGGGTCCGGGTCCGCTACCGCCCGCTGGGCCCCGTGCTCGCGGTGATGCCCTGGAACTTCCCGCTCTGGCAGGTGATCCGGTTCGCGGCGCCCGCGCTGATGGCGGGCAACGTGGGGCTGCTCAAGCACGCCTCCAACGTCCCGCAGACCGCCCTGTACCTGGAGGACCTGTTCCACCGGGCGGGCTTCACCGAGGGCTGTTTCCAGACGCTGCTGGTCGGCTCCGCGGCGGTGGACGACATCCTGCGCGACGAGCGGGTCAAGGCGGCCACCCTCACCGGCAGCGAGCCCGCCGGGCGGGCGGTCGCCGCCACGTCCGGGGAGATGATCAAGAAGACGGTCCTGGAGCTGGGCGGCAGCGACCCGTTCGTGGTCATGCCCTCCGCCGATGTCGACCGGGCCGCCGAGGTCGCGGTGACCGCGCGCGTGCAGAACAACGGGCAGTCCTGCATCGCCGCCAAGCGGTTCATCGTGCACCGCGATGTCTACGACGCCTTCGCCGAGCGGTTCGTGGCGGGCATGAAGGCGCTCAGGATCGGGGACCCGCTGGAGGAGGACACCGAGATCGGACCGCTCGCCAGCGAGCAGGGCCGCGCGGACCTGGAGGAGCTGGTCGACGACGCGCGGCGCAGCGGGGCCGAGGTGCTGTGCGGCGGGGCCCGCCCCGAGGGGCCCGGCTGGTACTACCCGCCGACCGTGCTCGCCGGGATCACCCGCGAGATGCGCATCCACCGCGAGGAGGCGTTCGGACCGGTCGCCACGCTGTACCGGGCCGACGACCTGGACGAGGCGCTGCTCATCGCCAACGACTCCCCGTTCGGACTGAGTTCGAACGTCTGGACGCGCGAGGAGAGCGAAGTCGAGCGGTTCGCACGGGACCTGGAGGCCGGGGCGGTGTACGTCAACGGGATGACCGCCTCCCATCCGGCGTTCCCCTTCGGCGGTGTGAAGCGCTCGGGGTACGGGCGTGAGCTGTCCGGGCACGGAATGCGGGAGTTCTGCAACATCACCACGGTTTGGCAGAGTGCGTGAGGTATGCGCGGCTACCATCTTCTTTTGTGAACCGCGAAGTGACTCTGCCTCTGATCGTCGACGACCGCGGGACCCTTCAGGTGGCCGCCGCCGATGTGAGCAAGTTGTTGCGGACCGTGGGCGGACGCTGGCTGCGGCTGGTCGAGACCGGGGAACAGCGGCTGGACGAGGACACGGTGGCCGAGCTGACGATCGAACTCGCCAAGCTGGCCGACCGTATCGACGTCGCGTGCATCGCGCACAGCAGCGGAGCGCCGTAGCTCTTTGCGCACCTGCAAGTTCCGCCTCACGTCGAGAAGTTCGCCGTCAAAGCCACGATCACGTCCGCCGGGGACGCGTTGAGCACGCGCAAGGCGACGTACGCGGGACAGGCCCGGCAGCCGGCCCGGGGGACCTGATCGCGCGCGCGTTCCGCCGTGATCCCGCATGCCTCGGCGAAGGCCGTGAGGTGCCCGGCGGCCCGGTCGGCGGAGATCACCCACCACTGTTCCGGGGCCGGCACGGCCAGGATCCCGGCGGGCGCCTCGCCGCGTTCGACGAGCGGCACGACCCGGTCTGCCGCGGGGTCCGGGGCGAGGGCCTCGACGGCCGTCCCCAGCAGGGCTTTCGCGTTAACGGCCGGCATGGATTTTTCCCTCGTCCGGCGCCGGAAGTCCTCCTTCGAGCCTGACGCGGCGTCCCCGGTTCGGAGTAACCCAGCGCGAGATCGTGGTCCTGACGGGTGACGGTGGGTGGAGCACCTCCTGAGGTGAACCACCTTCTGACCGGTGGGTGAAGGCCCGCCGGACACGCGGAAAGCAGGGACGGTTCATGGCGACTTTGTGCAGACCCTCGGTGTCGGTCCCGGAGCACGTGATCACGATGGAGGAGACGCTGGAGCTGGCGCGCTCCCGCCACGCGGACCACCCTCAACTGGCGCTGGCACTGAGGCTCATCGAGAACACCGGCGTGAAGACCCGGCACATCGTGCAGCCCATCGAGGAGACCCTCAAGCACCCCGGCTTCGAGGACCGCAACAAGCTCTACGAGCACGAGGCCAAGGCCCGGGTGCCCGCGGTGATCCAACGGGCGCTGGACGACGCCGAGCTCCTCACCACCGACATCGACGTGATCATCTACGTGTCGTGCACGGGCTTCATGATGCCCTCGCTCACGGCCTGGCTGATCAACGAGATGGACTTCGACAGCACCACCCGGCAGCTGCCCATCGCCCAGCTGGGCTGCGCGGCCGGCGGCGCGGCGATAAACCGGGCGCACGACTTCTGCACGGCGTACCCGAACGCCAACGCGCTGATCGTGGCCTGCGAGTTCTGCTCGCTGTGCTACCAGCCCACCGACCTCGGCGTCGGCTCGCTGCTGTCCAACGGCCTGTTCGGTGACGGCATCGCCGCCGCCGTGGTGCGCGGACGCGGCGGCCGGGGCGTCAAGCTGGAGCGCAACGGCTCCTACCTGATCCCGAAGACCGAGGACTGGATCGCCTACGACGTCCGGGCCACCGGCTTCCACTTCCTGCTGGACAAGCGGGTGCCGACCACCATGGAGCCGCTCGCCCCGGCCCTCAAGGACCTGGCGGGCAACCACGGCTGGGACGCCACCGACCTGGACTTCTACATCATCCACGCCGGCGGTCCCCGCATCCTCGACGACCTCAGCAAGTTCCTGGAGGTCGAGCCGAACGCGTTCCGGTTCAGCCGGTCCACGCTCACCGAGTACGGCAACATCGCGAGCGCCGTCGTCCTGGACGCGCTGCGCCGGCTGTTCGACGAGGGCGGCCCCGAGGAGCGGGCGCGCGGACTGCTCGCCGGCTTCGGCCCCGGCATCACCGCCGAGATGACGGTCGGCCGCTGGACCGACGGCGACGGGGGCGGGCGATGACGGAGACCGAGGAGGCGACTCTCGCCGAGGCCGTGCCACCGGTCCGCCACTGGCCGGCGCTCGACCTCACCGGAACCGACTTCGACCCGGTGCTCGCCGAGCTGATGCGCGAGGGCCCGGTCACCCGCATCCAGCTGCCCAACGGCGAGGGCTGGGCGTGGCTGATCACCCGGCACGACGATGTGCGCATGGTGACCAACGACCCCCGCTTCGGCCGCGAGGCGGTCATGGACAAGCCGGTCACCCGGCTCGCCCCGCACTTCATACCGGACCGCGGCGCGGTCGGCTTCCTGGACCCGCCCGACCACACCCGGCTGCGCCGCTCGGTCACCGCGGCCTTCACCGCCCGGGGTGTGGAGCGGGTGCGCGAGAAGGCGCGGGGCATGCTGGACGAGCAGATCGACCAGCTCCTCAAGGACGGCCCGCCGGCCGATCTGACGGCGGCGATCCTCAGCCCCTTCCCCATCGCGGTGATCTGCGAGCTGATGGGCGTCCCGGCGGCCGACCGGCACGACATGCACGAGTGGACCCAGCTGATCCTGTCCTCCGCGCACGGCAAGGAGGTCAGCGAGCGGGCCAAGCGCGAGATGAGCGCGTACTTCTCCGGTCTCATCGGGGCGCGCGGGAGCAGCACGGCCGAGGACGTCACCTCGCTGCTGGGCGCCGCCGTGAGCGCGGGCGAGGTCACCCTGGAGGAGGCCGTCGGACTCGCCGTCCTCCTCCAGATCGGCGGCGAGGCGGTCACCAACAACAGCGGGCAGATGTTCTATCTGCTGCTGACCCGCCCCGACCTGGCCGAACGGCTGCGCCACGAACCGGAGATCCGCCCGAAGGCGATCGACGAGCTGCTGCGGTACATCCCGCACCGCAACGCGGTCGGGCTGTCCCGGATCGCCCTTCAGGACGTGGAGATCAGGGGTGTCCGCATCCGCGCGGGCGACGCGGTCTATGTGTCGTACCTGGCCGCGAACCGCGACCCGGAGGTCTTCCCCGACCCGGAGGAGATCGACTTCTCCCGGTGTCCCAACCCGCATGTGTCGTTCGGCTTCGGGCCGCACTACTGCCCGGGCGGGCAGCTCGCCCGGCTGGAGTCCGAGCTGCTGGTCGACGCGCTGCTGGACCGGATCCCGGGTCTGAAACTGGCCGTACCGGCCGAGGAGGTGCCCTTCAGGAAGGGGGCGCTGATCCGCGGTCCCGAGGCCCTGCCCGTGATGTGGTGATCCGGCGATGACGACGATCGAAGGGCTGACATCGGCATCGGTCGACGGGCTGCTCGTGCCGCCCGGCCAGGGCCGGGTGGTGGAGACGCCCGCACAGCGGGTCACGTTCAAGGTCACCGGCACGCACTCGCGGATGGCCTCCACCTTCGAGGTGGAGGTCCCGCCGGGCTTCGACGTCGGCGCCCATGTGCACACCCGCAGCGAGGAGTTGTTCTACGTCCTGGAGGGCGAGCTGGACGTGCTCGCCTTCGAGCCCCGCATCCGCACCCCCGACAGCTGGAAGGGGTGGGAGTCGAGTTCGGGCAACCGGGTGGTGCGGGCGACCCCGGGCACGGTCATCGTCGTACCCCCGGGCTGTCCGCACGCCTTCGCGAACCCCACGGACACCCCCGCCAAGATGTTCTTCCAGGCGAGCCCGCCCCCCGACCACGAGCGCTATTTCGAGGAACTCCTCGAAATCCTCCGCGACGGCGGCCCGCCCGATCAGGAGGCGATAGAGGCCTTGCGGCTGAAGTACGACATCGAACAACTCACACCCTTGAAACACGGGTGATTCGAGCGCCCCCGAAGGGGCGCGGGGAACTGCGCGATCAGTCACCGCCAACGGGCGGCCGAAATCGCACAGTTCCCCTTTTCGGCGTTACCGAAAAGCGAGCGGATCGCTACCGGATCGGCATTCCGGAAAGCGTCCGGGCGATGACGAGCCGCTGAATCTCGCTCGTCCCCTCGAAAATCGTGTAAATGGCCGCGTCCCGGTGCATCCGCTCCACCGGATATTCCCGGGTGTACCCGTTCCCGCCCAGGATCTGGATCGCCTGCGCGGTCACCTTCTTCGCGGTCTCGCTGGCGAACAGCTTCGACATCGAGCCCTCGGCGGCCGTGAACCGCTTGCCGCTGATGGCCATCCAGGACGCCCGCCACACCAGCAGCCGGGCCGCGTCGATCTGCGTCCGCATATCGGCGAGCTGGAATGCGACGCCCTGGTTGTCGATGATGGGGCGCCCGAACTGCTCCCGCGTCCTGGCGTATTCGAGCGCGACCTCATAAGCGGCGCGGGCGGTGCCGACGGCCATCGCGCCCACCGCGGGCCGGGACGCCTCGAACGTGGCCATCGCCGCGTTCTTCACACGTTCGCCACCGGCCGCCTTCGCCTTCTCCCTGGCGCGCGCCAGGCGCTCGTCCAGCTTCTCCTTGCCGCCGAGCAGGCAGGAACCGGGAACGCGCACGTCATCGAGGACGACCTCGGCGGTGTGCGAGGCGCGAATGCCGTGCTTCTTGAACTTCTGGCCCTGGGCGAGACCCCGTGTGCCCGGCGGGATGATGAAGGAGGCATGGCCCTTGGAGCCCAGCTCCGGGTCGACGCTGGCCACGACGACATGGACGTTGGCGATGCCGCCGTTGGTCGCCCAGGTCTTCGTGCCGCTGATCACCCACTCGTCGGTGGCCTCGTCGTACACCGCACGTGTGCGCATGGACGCCACGTCGGAGCCGGCGTCGGGCTCGGAGGAGCAGAACGCGGCGACCTTCACATCGGTGGCGTCGCCGTACATCTGCGGGATCCAGGTGCCGATCTGTTCCTCGGTGCCGTTGGCGAGGACGCCCACCGCGGCCAGGCCGGTGCCCACGATGGACAGGGCTATCCCCGCGTCGCCCCAGAACAGCTCCTCCATGGCCATCGGAATGCCGAGGCCGGTGGGGTCGAAGTACTGCTGTGCGTAGAAGTCGAGGGAGTAGATGCCGACCTTCGCGGCCTCCTGGATGACCGGCCAGGGGGTCTCCTCGCGCTCGTCCCACTCGGCGGCCGCGGGCCGGATCACATCGGCGGCGAAGCCATGGAGCCAGTCCCGGACTTCCTTCTGTTCGTCGTTCAGCTCCATGGTGAACTCGGCCATGTCCCCTCCAGCGGCGGTACGATGTGTTACTTGCGGTAACCCGAGTCTGTTACTGACCGGTAGGAAAAGTCAACCTGCACTGACCTCTCGGTATCCCGTTCGATGTCAGCGGCCCGGTCAGTGTTAGTTTGCGCAGGCGTCACCGAATCAACACGGGTGGGGAGAGCATTCATGGACACCACACAGCGGACCGATCAGCAACGGTCCGCCGACCGCCGACGGCGCGAGCTGCTGGAGGCCGCCGACCGGGTGGTGCTCCGCGACGGCCCGCAGGCGTCGATGAACGCGATCGCCGCCGAGGCGGGGATCACCAAGCCCATCCTCTACCGGCACTTCGGCGACAAGGGCGGACTCTACGCCGCGCTCGCCAAGCGGCACACCGACGCCCTCCTGTCCTCCCTGCGGGCCGCGCTCGACGCTCCGGCGGAGCGGCGCGAGCGGGTCGAGTCCACGCTGGACACCTACCTCGCCGCCATCGAGGCCCGGCCCCAGGTCTACCGGTTCCTGATGCACCCCTCCGAGGGCAGCACCGGCACCGACCAGGGCTTCGACGTCGGCAAGCACAGCGCCCCGCTGCTGCGGCGGATGGGCGAGGACCTGGCCCAGGTCATCGAGGAGCGGGTGGACCTCGGCCCCGGCAGCCAGCAGCTCGCCCGGGTGTGGGGGCACGGGATCGTCGGGATGATGCACGCGGCCGGCGACTGGTGGCTCGGCGAACGCCCCTGCTCCCGCGCCGAGTTGGTGCGCTCGCTCGCCGACCTGCTGTGGGGGCGGCTCGCGGCCGCCGGGGACCGGGTGGGCGGCCCGGGGTTCTGAGCCACGACTTCGGGGCCCCGGGGGGATCACCGGCTCCAGGCGGCCCGCCCGATCTGCCGCTCCAGCCTCCGCCTGCGCCACCCGGTCACCCGGTCCGCGTACACCCCGCCCGCCAGGTGGTCGCACTCGTGCTGGAGGCAGCGCGCGAAGAAGCCCGTGCCATGGACGGTG
Source organism: Streptomyces sp. NPDC093018 (assembly GCF_040684035.1). NCBI lineage: Bacteria > Bacillati > Actinomycetota > Actinomycetes > Kitasatosporales > Streptomycetaceae > Streptomyces > Streptomyces sp. NPDC093018. The sequence continues at coordinate 8,354 of NZ_JBFBFF010000001.1, read as the reverse complement.
ACGGGCGCGCCGGTGACCGTGAACCCCTCGACCACGGCATGGTCGTACCGCTCGGTGCCCGCCTCCAGGCCCGGCAGGGACAGGCAGCCCTCGGGCCCCCGCAGCACGATCCCGTCCGTCGCGACCAGACGGGGATTCACCACATGCCCGAGATGCCGGACATCGTCGTCGTCCGGGCAGTCGTAGACGAACACCCGCAGCGGCACCCCGACCTGATTCGCGGCCAGGCCCACCCCCTGGGCCGCGTACATCGTGGCGAACAGGTCCTCCACGAGCGTCGCGAGGCGGGGGCCGAAGTCGGTGACGTCCTCGCAGCGTTCGCGCAGGCAGGGGTCGCCGAGCAGGGTGAGAGGCCGGACGCGCCCGTGGACGCCCGGAATGGAACCGTGTCGCATGGCGGCAAGGGTACGGTTCGTTCAGCTCATGCCCGCCGCAGTGGGTGCGGACCGGGATTCGGGTGTGCGAATGGATCTCGATAGGCTGAGGGTTCACACCACGTTGCCGGATGGCCCCAGGCGCGGCGCGTACGCAAGGAGGATCGAGAACTGATGGCAGGCAACTCGGACCCGCTCACGCCGCGGGCCAAGCTGGCCGTGACCGCGGGCAAGGCGGTCGCGGCGGCATCGCGGGCCGCCGGACGTGGCAGCGGGTCGGTGATCGGAGGCAAGGTCGCACTGCGACTCGACCCCGACCTCCTGGCGCGGCTGGCCCAGAACCTGGACGTCATCCTGGTGTCCGCCACCAACGGCAAGACCACCACCACCCGGCTCATCGCGGAGGCGCTGCGCGCCGCGGGCCCGGTCGTGTCGAACGCGCTCGGCGCCAACATGCCGGCCGGCATCACCTCCGCGCTGGCGGGCGGCTCGGACGCCAAGTTCGGCGTCATAGAGGTCGACGAGAAGTACCTGGCCGGAGTGGCCCGGGACACCGACCCGAAGTGCATCGCGCTGCTGAACCTCTCCCGCGACCAGCTCGACCGCGCCGCCGAGACCCGGATGCTCGCCGAGAACTGGCGCGAGGGCCTGGCCGGCTCCAAGGCGGTCGTCATCGCCAACTGCGACGACCCGCTGGTCGTCTGGGCCGCCTCCTCGTCCCCGAACGTGGTCTGGGTCGCGGCCGGTCAGATGTGGAAGGACGACGCCTGGTCCTGCCCGTCGTGCGGTGGCGTGATGCAGCGCCCCGGCGACGACTGGTACTGCGGCGAGTGCGGCTTCCGCCGGCCCACGCCCAGCTGGGCGCTGTCCGGGGACCACGTCCTCGACCCGCACGGCTCCGCCTGGCCGATCCACCTCCAGCTGCCGGGCCGCGCCAACAAGGCCAACGCGGCCAGCTCCGCGGCCGTCGCCGCCGTCTTCGGGGTGCCGCCGCAGGTCGCCCTTGAGCGGATGTACCAGGTGCAGGCGGTGGCCGGCCGGTACGACGTCGTGCAGTTCCAGAACCGCGATCTGCGCCTGCTGCTGGCCAAGAACCCGGCCGGCTGGCTGGAGACCTTCTCGCTGATCGACCCGCCGCCCGCCCCGGTGATCCTGGCCGTGAACGCCCGCGGGGCCGACGGCACCGACACCTCCTGGCTGTGGGACGTCGACTACACCCGGCTCACCGGTCACCCGATCTTCGTGCTCGGCGACCGCAAGCTGGACCTCGCGGTACGCCTGGAGGTCGCGGGCCAGCACTTCCAGGTCTGCGAGAACCTCGACCAGGCCGTGCAGCTGTGCCCGCCCGGCCGCATCGAGGTCATCGCGAACTACACCGCGTTCCAGGACCTGCGCCGCCGCGTCGGCAACTGATCTTCGAAGGGGATCACCTCATGAGCGACAACCAACTGCGGCTGGTGTGGATCTACCCGGACCTGCTGAGCACCTACGGCGACCAGGGCAACGCCCTTGTCGTGGAGCGCCGGGCCCGGCAGCGCGGCCTGGACGTGGCCCGGCTCGACGTGCGCAGCGACCAGCCGATCCCGACCTCCGGGGACATCTACCTGATCGGCGGCGGCGAGGACCGTCCGCAGCGGCTCGCCGCCGAGCGGCTGCGCCGTGACGGACACCTCCAGCGGGCGGTGCAGAACGGCGCCATCGTCTTCTCCGTGTGCGCCGGCTACCAGATCCTCGGCCACGAGTTCATCAACGACCTCGGCCAGCGCGAGCCGGGCCTCGGCCTGCTCGACGTGGTCTCGGTGCGCGGCGAGGGCGAGCGCTGCGTCGGCGACGTGCTCGGTGACATCGACCCGCAGCTCGGCCTGCCCCCGCTGACCGGCTTCGAGAACCACCAGGGCGTCACCCACCTCGGCCCGACCGCCCGCCCCTTCGCGCGGACCAAGATCGGCCGGGGCAACGGCACCGGGGACGGCACGGAGGGCGCGTACAACGGGACCGTCTTCGGCACGTACATGCATGGTCCCGTCCTCGCCCGCAACCCGCTGATCGCCGACCTGCTGCTGAAGCTGGCGCTCGACGTCAACGCGCTGCCGCCGATCGACGACCGCTGGTACGACGCCCTGCGCGAGGAGCGCATCGCGGCGGCGCAGCAGCCGGCGTAGGCACGATCACGCAGGAGCCCGGTGCTCGCGCGGCCGCACGCATACGGCCGCGCGAGCACCGGGCTTCGGCCGTCACCGGCACCGGGCTTCGGCCGTCGCGCGCACCGGGCTTCGGCCGTCGCGGTCACCGGCGTAAGCCTCGCGTCAGGGGCTTCTCAGCGGGTTCCGGCAGGCTCGTGGTGGGCCCGCCTGACAGCTCGTCCGCTCATCTGGGCGGACGCGTCCAGCAGGCGGACGCCCGCTACGGAGCCACCCCCTCACGCCGGTAGGGTGACCGGGAATCCGCCGGACAACGTGGTCCGGTCTCCCGGCCCACGTTCGAGAAGGTAATACGGGCTATGCGCATTGGTGTCCTCACGTCCGGCGGCGACTGCCCCGGTCTGAACGCCGTCATCCGGTCCGTCGTGCACCGTGCGGTCGCCGACCACGGCGACGAGGTCATCGGTTTCCGGGACGGCTGGAAGGGCCTCCTGGAGTGCGACTCCGTGAAGCTCGACCTCGACGCCGTCGGCGGCATCCTGGCCCGCGGCGGCACCATCCTCGGCTCCTCCCGGGTCCGCCCCGAGCATCTGCGCGACGGCGTCGAGCGGGCCAGGGGGCACGTCGCGGAGCTGGGGCTGGACGCGATCATCCCGATCGGCGGCGAGGGCACCCTCAAGGCGGCCCGGCTGCTGTCGGACAACGGGCTGCCCATCGTGGGCGTGCCCAAGACGATCGACAATGACATCGCTGTCACCGATGTCACCTTCGGTTTCGACACCGCCGTGACCGTGGCGACCGAGGCCCTGGACCGGCTGAAGACCACCGCCGAGTCCCACCAGCGGGTACTGATCGTGGAGGTCATGGGCCGGCACACCGGCTGGATCGCCCTGCACTCCGGCATGGCGGCCGGCGCCCACGCCGTCGTCGTACCGGAACGGCCCTTCGACATCGAGGAGTTGGCCCGCAAGGTCGGCGCGCGGTTCGCGGCGGGCAAGCGGTTCGCCATCGTGGTCGCCGCCGAGGGCGCCAAGCCCCGGGCCGGTTCCATGGAGTTCGACGAGGGCGGCAAGGACGTCTACGGCCATGAGCGCTTCGCCGGCATCGCCCGCCAGCTCTCCATCGAGCTGGAGCAGCGCCTCGGCAAGGAGGCCCGGCCGGTCATCCTCGGGCATGTGCAGCGCGGCGGCACGCCGACCGCCTACGACAGGGTGCTGGCCACCCGCTTCGGCTGGCATGCCGTGGAGGCGGTGCACCGGGGCGAGTTCGGGATGATGACGGCGCTGCGCGGCACCGACATCGTGATGGTGTCGCTGGCCGAGGCCGTGGAGACCCTGAAGACGGTCCCGGTGGAGCGGTACGACGAGGCGGAGTGCGTGCTTTAGTCCGGCCCTGAACTACCCGCCCCCGGTCATCGGCATGATCGGGGGCGGTCCTACTCTTATGGGCGGACAGAAACGTACAACCCCCATGAATCAGGAGCCGCCGCATGGATCACATGGGACACATGGATCACAGCGGGCACGGCATGGTGATGGATCTGCCGCCGTTCACGCTGGGGCGGGGGCTCGCCTTCTCGGCCGAGCCCTTCTTCCTGATCACCTGCCTGCTCGGGCTCGGCCTGTACGCGTGGGGGGTCGTACGACTGCGCCGGCGCGGCGACACCTGGCCCGTGGCCCGCACCTTCTCCTACGCCATCGGTGTGCTGACCATCATGCTGGTGATGTGCACCAAGCTGAACGACTACGGGATGGTCATGTTCAGCGTGCACATGGTGCAGCACATGATCATCAGCATGCTGTCGCCGATCCTGATCCTGCTCGGCGCCCCGGTCACCCTGGCACTGCGCGCGCTGCCGACCGCGGGCCGGGGCCGCAAGGGGCCGCGCGAGCTGCTGCTGATGCTGCTGCACAGCCGGTACATGCGGGTCATCACCCACCCGCTGTTCACCATCCCGATGTTCATCGCGAGCCTGTACGTGCTCTACTTCACCCCGCTGTTCGACTTCCTGATGGGCTCGAAGACCGGGCACATCGCGATGATGGTGCACTTCCTCGCCGTCGGTGTCGTCTTCTTCTGGCCGATCATCGGTGTGGACCCGGGCCCGCACCGGCCGGGTCATCTGATGCGGATGCTGGAGCTGTTCGCGGGCATGCCGTTCCACGCGTTCTTCGGCATCGCGCTGATGATGGCGTCCACCCCGATGGTGAACACCTTCCTGCACCCGCCCGCCTCCCTCGGCATCGACCCGCTGTCCGACCAGAACAACGCCGGCGGCATCGCCTGGGCCTTCAGCGAGGTCCCGTCCGTGCTGGTGCTGATCGCGCTGCTGTTCCAGTGGTACGGCTCCGAGCAGCGCCACGCCAAGCGCAAGGACCGGCAGGCGGACCGGGACGGCGACAAAGAGCTGGCGGAGTACAACGCCTACCTGGCGTCCCTGAACGCACGCCAGGGCTGAGCCGGCCGCGCCCCGGGGCGGCGTCGGGGGTATCCCCTACGGGCGGCCGCCGGGGCACCATGGTCGGACGGAACAGGACCGGACGGTCCATGAGCCGGACGGTCCATGAGCCGGACGGTCCATGAGGAGGGTCTCGCGATGACCGGTTCCACCGATGGCTCCCCGCACGACTTCCCACACGACTTCGCGCCCGGCTCGATGCGCGGCTCCCCCCATGGCGGCGCCATCAGGACGATGGGCGCGCTCACGGCCGGCACCCTCGTCGCCGTGACCGCCTACACCGTCGCGCTCGGCGGCGACGGCTGGCTGTGGTTCGGCTGGGTGGTGCTGGGGCTGCTGACCCTCGCCATGGCCGTCACCCAGTCGTAGCCGCCCCCGGCGTCCCGGACGCTCCCGGCTGATTACATTGCCCGCATGAGCAGCAGGACCGCGTCCTTCGACGAACTCGACCGCAAGATCATCACCGCGCTGATGGCGAACGCCAGGACCAGCTTCGCCGAGATCGGCGCGGCGATCGGGCTGTCCGCGACGGCGGTCAAACGGCGTGTGGACCGGCTGCGCGAGACCGGGGTGATCACCGGGTTCACGGCGACGGTCGAGCCCTCCGCGCTCGGCTGGCGCACGGAGGCGTACGTCGAGGTCTACTGCGAGGGCGCGGCCCCGCCCCGGCGGCTCGCGGAGGTCGTCCGCAACCATCCGGAGATCACGGCGGCCATGACGGTGACCGGCGCCGCGGACGCGCTGCTGCATGTGCGGGCGCGGGACGTGGACCACTTCGAGGAGGTGCTGGAGCGGATTCGCACCGTGCCCTTCATCCGGAAGACGATCAGCGTGATGGTGCTCTCCCATCTCATCCCCGACAGCCCGGAGGCGGGTGCCACCCAGGCGGCCCCCGAGTGACCCGGAGATGACCTCCGGAGGGTGATCGGGAGTATGCGCACCAGGGCTGCGTGATCGAGCCCGACAACGCAGCGATGTTGCAGGTCCACGCAGCTTTTTGCGCTTGTCGCGCGTCCTCGTTCCTTCCTACCGTGGAGTCACCCAACAGTGACAGACGGAAACCGGAGGGAACCCTCTGTGTCCGAAAGCCGTGAATCGCGCCCCCGGCGCTTCCTGGTCTGTGAACCCAGACACTTCGCGGTGCAGTACGCGATCAATCCCTGGATGAACCCCGACCGGCCGGTCGATGTGGACCTGGCGCGCGAGCAGTGGCAGGAGCTGATCCGCGTCTACCGCGCCCACGGCCATACCGTCGACGCCGTCGAGCCGGTGCCGGGCCTGCCCGACATGGTCTTCGCGGCCAACGCGGCCTGTGTGGTCGGCGGCCGGGTCTTCGGCTCGCTGTTCCACGCGCCGGAGCGGCGCCCCGAGTCGCTGCACTACGACACCTGGTTCAAGACGGCGGGCTACACCGTCTACCGCCCCGAAGCGGTGTCCGAGGGCGAGGGCGACCTGGTGTGGACGGGCCGGTACGTACTGGCCGGCACCGGGTTCCGCACCACCCGGGAGGCGCATCGTGAGGCACAGGAGTTCCTGGGGCACCCGGTGATCGGCCTGACGCTGGTGGATCCGTACTTCTACCATCTGGACACGGCGCTGTTCGTGCTGGACGACGCCAATGTCTGTTACTACCCGGAGGCGTTCTCGCCGGGCAGCCGCGAGGTGCTGCGGCGCCTGTTCCCGGACGCGGTGGAGGCCACCCGCGAGGACGCGATGTCCTGGGGCCTGAACTCGGTGTCCGACGGCCGGCACGTGTTCATCGCACCCCAGGCGGAGGCGCTGTCCGAGCGCCTCGCCGACCACGGTTACGTCCCCGTCCCCGTCGACCTGTCGGAGTTCCACAAGGCCGGCGGTGGCATCAAGTGCTGCACCCAGGAGATCCGCTGATGACCGCACCCGCGCGCGCCCGTACGTCCGACGACCTGATCCGTGCGGAGGAGCCGGTCCTGGCGCACAACTACCACCCGCTCCCGGTGGTCGTGGCACGGGCCGAGGGCACCTGGGTGGAGGACGTCGAGGGCCGCCGCTACCTGGACATGCTCTCCGGGTACTCGGCGCTCAATTTCGGCCATCGTCACCCGGCGCTGATCGAGGCCGCCCACCGCCAGCTGGACCAGCTCACGCTCACCTCCCGGGCGTTCCACAACGACCGGCTCGCCGAGTTCGCGGAACGGCTCGCGGCGCTGACCGGCCTGGACATGGTGCTGCCGATGAACACCGGCGCGGAGGCGGTGGAGAGCGGCATCAAGGTGGCCCGCAAGTGGGCCTACGACGTCAAGGGCGTCCCCGCCGGTCAGGCCACGATCGTCGTCGCGGCGGACAACTTCCACGGCCGTACGACGACGATCGTGAGCTTCTCCACCGACGAGACGGCACGGGCGGGCTTCGGCCCGTTCACCCCGGGGTTCACGATCGTGCCGTACAACGATCTGGCCGCGCTGGAGGAGGCCGTCGACGAGAACACGGCGGCGGTGCTGATCGAGCCCATCCAGGGCGAGGCCGGGGTGGTCATCCCGGACGACGGCTATCTGACCGGGGTGCGCGAGCTGACCCGGCGCAAGGGCTGTCTGTTCATCGCGGACGAGATCCAGTCGGGCCTCGGGCGTACGGGCCGCACGCTCGCCGTCGACCACGAGGACGTGGTGCCGGACGTGCTGCTGCTCGGCAAGGCGCTCGGCGGTGGCATCGTGCCGGTGTCGGCGGTGGTGGCCCGGCGCGAGGTGCTGGGCGTGCTGCACCCGGGCGAGCACGGCTCGACGTTCGGCGGCAACCCGCTCGCGGCGGCTGTCGGCATCGCGGTGCTCGAACTGCTGGAGACCGGTGAGTTCCAGCAGCGGGCCGCCGAGCTGGGCGTGATCCTGCGGGACGGCCTGACCGAGCTGGTGGGCAAGGGCGTGCTGGGCTTCCGCGCCCGCGGTCTGTGGGCGGGCGTCGACATCGACCCCGCGATCGGCACCGGGCGCGAGATCAGTGAGCGCCTGATGCGGGAGGGGATCCTGGCGAAGGACACCCACGGCTCCACGATCCGCCTGGCACCGCCGCTGACGATCACACCGGAGGAACTGCGCTCCGCGCTCGGGACGCTGGAGCGAGTACTGAGCTAGGGCCTTCCTTTCGGATCAGGTCGGCCACGGCCAAGGGCCCCTCTCGGCTGACCCGAGCGGGGTCTGGTGCGTGCAGCTGCAAGGCGGAGGAGTGAGTCGACGCGGAGCATCGGCGAGGGACGACAACGCCGCAGATGTGCGTCCCAGACCCCGCGACCCCGACAAGACCCGAAAGAAAGGCCCTAGTACTGCAACGGTGTTTGCCGTGACTGATGGCCAGGTTGGTCGTTGGTGTGGTTATGGGTGGGGACCTTGCTGATGTCAGGTTGTGGGCGGG